>CAIQUZ010000037.1 GCA_903875135.1 uncultured beta proteobacterium
CATCGAAAGATCAATGTCACAACCTACACCGGTTTTCGCTCTCTGAGCGATGGCTGCTTGGATCGCAATTACACAATATAAAGAACCTGAAAAATCCGCAGACTGCATCCCTGGAACATTTGCTTGACCATCTGGAGCGCAACCCATGAGCCCAGTCATCGCCTGAATGACGAGGTCATGACCAGCGATATGGGATAAAGATCCTGTTTGACCAAACCCAGATATAGAGCAGTAGATGACTTGTGGATTAATTTTGGCGGCAACCGCATAATCTAATCCTAATTTTTTCATCAGCCCTGGCCGAAAGGACTCAACAAGGACATCACAGTGTTCAATTAATCGTTTTGCGACTTCTTTACCTGCATCGTCTCGGAGATCAACAATAATGCTTTTCTTACTCCCATTGGTGGCGTGGAAGTAGACGCTATTTTCTTTATACCTAGGATATGAATGCCGACTGGGATCACCAATCTCTGGTTCTTCAACCTTATAAACCTCGGCGCCTAATTCGGCCAGCATTTGAGTAGCCCATGGTCCAGGTAGCAAACGACTAAAGTCGACGATTTTTATGCCGCTTAAAGGTAATGTGTTTTTCATCATATTAAAGTATCTAATAAATAGTTATGCGTTCCTAAGGCAAATAATGTCTTGGGCTCATAAACGTCGGTGCCCAAGGGAGGAGATATTAAATCAGCGAATTCATCATTTTGAGTTGCAATTTGATACAAAAAGCCTCGCTGAACTAAAGACTCTTGTTGGATCACCTCGTTCACCTCTAACACTGGAACCGCTTCAATGCCTTTGGTAGATAAAAAATTAACGAGCTGTTTACGATTCAATTCTTTAGGGTAATTTGGGTAGTTCTTTTGTACCACTACCCAGCCATCCGCTGCCTCTAACTGAAAACTTGAGAGGGATTCAGATGGCTGATTCCAACTCAGTTGCGTCAACCATCCAATCGAATCAGACATCGCAATATCGACAACTTGCCCATGATTGATTTGACGACGGTTCAACAACGCCGCTACCATCCCCACTGCGGCAAAATGCCCTGACAATTGATCGGCAATAGAATAACCAACACGAATAGGAGAATCGCCATGACCAAAAAGACCTGTCAAACCGAGATGACCCTGAATGACCGTATCCAAGGCAGCTAATTTGGGTCCACTCAAGCCGTAGCCAGAAATCGAGCAATAAATTAAATGTGGATTCAATTCTAAGAGTTGATCAATCCCAAAGCCTAATTTTTCCATGGCTCCTGGACGCATATTGTGTAAAACGATATCTGCAGATTTAATCAGATCATCCACTTTACTTTTATTGATGGGATCTTGTAAATCAATTTCAATCGATTGTTTTCCAGCATTGTAATTAATAAAATAGCCGCTAACCCCACCATATTGCGGTTTAAATTTTCGACCCTCCTCACCTTTTGGAGGCTCAATTTTGATGACCTCAGCTCCTAAAGCTGCTAATAAATAACCCGCCATTGGCCCAGCGGCATAAGCCGTAAACTCAACAACTTTTACTCCCTCAAGAGGTAATTCACCCTGCCGCAAGAGATTCTTTGACGACTTCATCTGCTCAGAACCTCTTTGTAAAATTTGAATCGGTGTTCTTGCATAGGGTAGATCATTGTCAAATTGAATCGTACCCGCCTCTAATAAATCAATATCAAGGGGGACACTCTGCGGCGTCGATGCAGGACCACAAGGCATTCCAATTTGACGAAGTAGTGTAAAAATTTCCTGAACGGTAAAGGTACTCGTCCAAGTTGTAACGATGGCATCTACGGCTTCCTTATATTGACGCCGAACAGTCACATTGACAAAACGACTATCAGTTAGTAAATGTTCAGCATTCATCAACTTTAACAATGAATGCCAATGTGCATCACTAGAAGCACAAATGATGACCCATCCATCTATTGCTGGATAAGCATCCCATGGACTACAAAGCGGATGTCCACAACCTTGCCGAAAATCATTTGGTCTGTCATTAGATAATAATGAAATATGTACTCTCAATTGATCTGCCATGATCTCAAGTTGGCTTAAATCAATGAATTTTTTCGTATTCGAGTAAATTGCAGCAACGATGGATAAAGTAGAAATAACGGCGGCGCACATCTCTGAAATCGGTATCTTCAAAAATTCTGGTCGACCAGCAGGTAAACCACTCACTGCCATCAAGCCACTCAATGCTTGAATAAATAGATCACTCGAATTTCCTGAAAATTGTTGAGTACCTAAACCTTGATCAGTTATCGAGCAGAGGATTTGGTCACCAAGTAGATGCGGTAAATATTGACTAATTTGCGTATTTTTTTCATCACCAAAATCATCTTCTGAAAAAATGATGACTCTAAATCCCTTCATAAATTCATGAGCATCCGTGGGTGGTAAATCAACGAAGGTTTTTCCCAGATGCCGAATTCTCTCTTCTGCCTGAGATAGCGATTGAGATACTGTAAACGCAGTCTGTTGAGCTCCAATGACAGTAACTTCAGCACCTAATTCACTCAGTAAAAACCCACAAGCTGAAACTGACAATCTTGGAGATAACTCTAATACCTGAATACCTTGTAGCGGCTTTTTATTGATCATCAAAAACTTAATAATTTATTCTTAGATTCATATAGCGTTAACATAAAGCAATAACTCAATGTAAATACTACTGAATGAACCATCATGAACGATGGCTTATTTATTCAACGCTATAGGTGGAATCTTAGCGGCTGATACAGCTGCTTTCCATAACTTCATCTCTGCATCATAAAAATTATCCATATCCTTTGGCGAACCACCTAATGTATCAATAGCCTGGACACTAAACTTTTTAACAGTGGTCGGGTCTGAAAGAATGGTATTCACTTCTTTATTAATGAGATTAATAATCGCGTCAGGTGTTCCCGCAGGGGCGGATAGACCCATCCAATACCCTGCAACAACAGGAGGCAAGCCTGCTTCGGCCAATGTTGGGACATCAGGCAGGTATACTGAACGCTTTGCCGATGTGACAAATAGAGGCTTAATGTCTCCTCTTTTAATGAACTCTTGTTGTGAAGAAATCGTTCCACAATAGCCATAAATATTGCCGCCCAACACGTCAACGATAGCGGCAGCCGCCCCCTTGTAAGGAATATGATTTAACTGAACTTGAGCCTTCTCAGCAATCAGCTCCATGATTAAATGATGAATCGAACCAACACCTGATGAGCCATATGAAAATTGTCCAGGATTCTTCTTGGCAAATGCCACCATCTCTTGGGCTGTATTAATTCCTAACTTACTATTAACCGCAAATAAATTATCAGAAACGCCAACCAAGACAATATTTTTCATATCCTTTTTAAAGTCATAAGGCATATTGGTGTACATCCAAGGATTAATCGCACTCACAATATTTGTCAAATAAATGGTATAGCCATCTGGGGGGGATTTAGCGACTAAATTATTGGCAATGATGGTATTAGCGCCAGGCTTATTTTCAACAATGACCGGAACCTTTAAGCGCTCACTTAATCCTCTCCCAATTTCTCTGGCTAAAAAATCAGTCGATGCTCCAGGGGTGATGCCCACAATAATTTTAATGGGCTTGTTTGGATAAGGATCTTCTGCGTGAACAAGATTGGTCATAAATGATAAACTAAGAAGCAATACGCTAAATAGCCATGTTGATCGAATATTTTTCAAAGTCTCACCTATATTTTTATATTTAATTAACTATACAATTGAAATGCAATTTAATCAATTGAGTTAAACCCCAAACATCTCTTTGGCACTCTATATAATAAGGATAAATATCTTATGCTAAATTGGTTAAATCAAAGAAATAAGGGGACGAGATGTTACATGTTGATGGATCATGTCATTGCGGTCGGATTCAGTTTGAAGCTGAGGTTGACCCCTCAAAAGTGACTGCATGTCACTGCACGGATTGTCAGAAAATGACCGGGGCTCCATTTAGAGTAGTTGTTCCAGCGGCTAAAGAACACTTCAAGTTATTACAAGGCCAACCTAAAACTTATCTAAAAATAGCTGAAAGTGGTAATCGTCGCCTTCAAGCTTTTTGTCCTGACTGCGGAGCATCTATTTATGCGACGAGTGAATTTAACCAAGAATTTTTTGGCCTCAGAGTTGGAACGCTGACTCAAAGGGCAGAACTAATTCCTCAAAAGCAAATTTGGCATCGATCAGCGATGACTTGGTTAAACCAGTTAGACCATATTCCTGTATTTGAGAAAAGTCCTGGATAGCTTTTTCATCGATGACAACTCTATTAAAAGATCATTTCGACCTGCTGATTATTGGCGGTGGCATTGCTGGACTCACCGCAGGTGTTCGCTCTACTGAGCTCGGGCTCAAACCTCTTGTTCTTGAGCAAGGTGAAGGGCTTGACTATCCAAATAACTCTCGTCAATCTGGGGGTATTATTCATATCGGTTTTTATGACCCCTTTCGACCCGCTCCTGAATTAGAAAAAATTATTCATCAGCTCACCAGTGGTGAAGCAAAACCTGAACTCACTAAAGCCTTGGCCAACAATGGCGCACGACTCATCTCTTGGTTACAAGATAAAGGCGGAAAGTTCATGCGCTTTAACCCACAAGAAGGTTATCGTTGGTGTATGGCGCCTCCTAGAGCTCTCCGAGCCGGATTAGATTGGAAAGACCGTGGTCCCGACTTAATGATTCGGGGGCTCGCTGAAGAACTGAAGGCACGCGGTGGTGTTTTACAACAAGGTGCGCGGGTAACTGGTTTACTCATGGAAAATGGCCGCTGCATTGGCGCTCAAGGAACGCTTCAAGGTCATCCGCGAATTTGGAATGCCCCTTATTGCGTTATTGCTGATGGCGGATTTCAGGCCAACCGTGAACTGTATGAAAGGTATATTGGCGCTGACTTTGACTCCGTCTTCCAAAGGGGAGCGAGAACTGGTCGTGGTGATGGCTTAACAATGGCCTTAGCTGCCGGTGGTACGGTTACCCCAGGCAAACGATTTTATGGGCATGTCCTCTGTAGCGATGCACTTCACAACGACGCCGTATGGCCTTATCCAGAGGTCGATGCCATTGCTACAGCAGGTATTGTCATCGACTCCAGCGGACAACGTATTGTTGATGAAGGGCGCTCTGGAGTTCACCTCGCCAATGAACTGGCTGCGAGTGGAAAAACAGGTAAATTATTTGCTATTTTTGATCAAACCATCTGGGATGGGCCCGGTACATCAGCCAGAATCCCCGCCAATCCACTTTTGGAAAAAGCTGGTGGAACAATTCTTCGTGCCGACACCGCTGAAGAACTAGCTGAAAAAATGGACGTTCCATTTATCGCACTGAAAAATACGATTGATGATTACAACCAAGCTCTGAGCAATAATCAATTACATGCACTAAATGTTCCTCGTTCCGATAAAGTCAAACCCATGTCGATTAGGAATGCTCCTTTTATGGCGATCCCCATATGCCCTGGAATTACCTACACGATGGTGGGCATCAATATTGATGAGCATGCGCAAGTTCTGGATGTAAATAAAAAACCTATCCCAGGATTGTTCGCAGCAGGAGCCACTACCGGCGGCCTCGAAGGTGGTAAAGATTCCGTTTATATTGGAGGACTCATTAAATCAGGAAGTTTTGGTTTAATTGCCGCAGAACGCATCGCCGCACTGGAAGGTAAAAGCGTTTCCATCATCAATCAGCATCGACAAGGTCTTGAGCCCAATTTGAAGGTCGTTGAAAATGAGGACATCCTTACGCAAAAATCTTTAGGCCTTGAGCGTTTTCCCATCTTACGGGGAACGATTTTGTACGGAAAACCAATTGCTGTAGTACTAGCTTTTCTGAGTGCTTTACTCTGCTACGCTCTACTTTCTAATCCACTTGGCTGGTTGAGCATTTTCATTGCCATAGGCCTTGGACTTTTCGTCCTAGTTACCATGCTAGGGATTGTCGAACTCGTTAAACTTGTGACCGAGTTCTTAATCCCGAATTAAGGCACTATCAATCAATATTAGCCGATTAAGTGTTTACTGAGCAATGAACCAAACCCTTCAATCTTTTGGTCATATTTGAGTAATTTCAATGCACCCCAAAAGCTCACTTGATTCGTTGTAATGACTGGCTTACCAAGTTCTTTTTCTATTTGGTCAACGACATCAATACACAACCAATTTCCGCAGGCTAACATGATCGCGTCAATATCCGATCGATCATTTTCAATCGCCATTTTGTAGGCGGTTGATGAATCCAATCGGCCAATATCGAGATTCTTAGGATACCCAAGCGCTTTATGGACAGGCACTTCAAAACCATTATTTTCTATAAATGCCACGCTAAATTCATTAATCTCATCGGTCCATGGCGCTAAAAAACTAATACGTTTAGCATTCAACATTTTTAATGCTTGAATACTCGCCGTAGCAGCAGTTGTCGCTGGCTTACCTGATTTATCTTCAATCCGTTTTTTTAATTCCAAATCATATCCAATACCTAAGCGTGAAGATGGCGCAGTTAATCCTAATAAAATGACATCAACATCAGCGTCCATTAAGCTTTGCACCGCATCATCTAAAGCCTCAACAATTTTTATCGTCGTATCTTTTTGCACATGGGTTAAGGTCATACGCGCAGTATGTAAAGAAACTCCAGGGGGCAAAACCTGTAAAAATTCACTTTCTTGAGTCGTATTCGATGAAGGAATCAGCGAACCGATCCTGAACTGTTTCATATTTTTTGATGACATTTTATTACTCCGTAATATTTGATTTTTTTGCTACTTCTTTCCATGTTACCAATTCTTTTTGAACGAGTTTTCGCATCTCATCTGGGGTCATTGGGTAAAGTTCTAGTCCAGGACTCTTTTCCATCAATGCAGGAGTAATCACTTTTTTTAATTCATTACGCCATATCTCTAAAATGTCCTTTGGCGTGTTCTTCGGCGCAATCACGCCCCACCACTCAGCATTATCAATTTCAGGATAGCCCAACTCTTTTAAAGTGGGCGTATTCGGTAAGGCAGCAGAACGTGTACCCGTCGTAATAGCAAGAGGTTTAATCGCTCCAGATTTAATAAATGGCATGGCGGTAGTCAAAGAGGCCACCATAATTTGTATATGACCCGCAACCAGATCGCCCATGGCAGGAGCACCACCACGATAAGATACATGTTGTAAAAGAATACCGGTACTCGATCTCAGCATTTCACCTGTGAAGTGAGCATTCGAGCGGGCACCAGTTGAAGCGTACGGAAATGGTTGGCCATTCTTGGTATAAGCAAGAAACTCTTGAAAATTATTCGCAGGGAAGTCTTTATTGACCACAATCACATGTGGTACCCGACCAATCATCGCAATATATTCAAAATCTTTTAAAGCATCAAAGGGAACATCACCCTTGGTCGCACTATAAATCGCGATAGCGCCAGTAGAAACACAAACGGTATATCCGTCCGGCGGCGACTTTGCTGTTGCATCAACACCAATGAGACCTGCTGCACCAATCTTATTTTCAACAATCACTGACTTACCCCAAGCTTCTGTCATATGTTGAGCAACCACACGACCCAAAAAATCTGTTGTCGCACCTGGCGCAAATGGCACAATGAGACGAATCGGTTTTGCTGGATAGACATCCATCGAAAGTCCCCATGCTGGACTGAATGACATCAACAATACGAACGACAATATCTTGAATACAACTAATCGGGCTTGTCTCATTACCCCTCCTTGTGGAAAGTACTTATATTTTTGTTTTAGGTATACGACCCATCAAATAAAACTCATCATTGGGCTGCATACCACTCATGATTGCCATTCGATTCGATAAACCAAAAAATGCCGTTATAGCTCCAATATCCCAAATATCTTCATCACTAAAGCCATGGTGATGCAATGTATCAAAATCATTATCTTCAATCTCAGCATTTAATTTACATAACTTCATCGCAAAATCAAGCATGGCTTTTTGTCGATCACTAATATCGGCAGAAGAGTAATGAATCGATACTTGATCAGCCACGAGAGGTTTTTTCTCATAGATACGCAATATCGCACCGTGCGCAATGACGCAATATAAACAATGATTAGCTGCACTCGTTGCCGTCACAATCATCTCCCGATCACCTTTGCTTAAACCAGAGTCTTCTTTGAGCATTAAGGCATCGTGATATAGAAAAAAAGCGCGCCACTCTTGAGGGCGCCTTGCCAAAGTTAAAAATACATTCGGTATAAAGCCAGCTTTTTCTTGAACTTCAAGAATTTTAGACTTTATATCTTCAGGTAAGGTATTTAAATCAGGATGTGGATAACGATTGCGCTTCATGTAGTCTCTAATATTTAGTATTTATTTGATACTAGCACATGCATAATTCGTATGAAAACATCAAAGTTCACAAAGTAAAAAAACCACTCAAATCAATTGAATGGTTTTCCACAATCTAATTACTTCATAAGCAAACTCGAATAGCAACAAATCGATCTAGTTTTTTCCTCGGTGAGCCCAAGATGTAGTTCTTTTCTCCACCACAGCAAAGAATTCATACATGAGCATTGCCATGATACCAATCACTACCAAACCTGCAAAGGCAAGCGGCATGCGCATTGCAGATCCGGCTGAAACTAATAGATAACCAATACCTTGATTCGATGCATTCATTTCTGATACTGTCGTCCCCACAAAGGCTAAAGTAATGGCTACTTTTAAACTGGCAAAGAAGTAAGGCAAACACCTCGGAACACCAACTTTTTTCAAGATATCAATCCGACTAGCGCCAAGAACTCTTAAAACATCCTCTAACTCAGGCTCTAAAGTTGAAAGACCCGTCGCAATATTGACCATAATCGGAAAAAAACTAATCAGGAATGCTGTCAAAATAGCAGGTCCTGCTCCTATCCCAAACCACACCACTAAAATTGGTACAAAAGCGGCTTTAGGTAATGCGTTGAAGGCTGTCATCAAGGGGTAAAAAGCATCGTACGCCATCCGTGACGAGCCAATTAAAAACCCTAACAAAACCCCAACAATAATGGAGATACCAAATCCAACCATCGTTGTCCAAAAAGTCGTCCAAGCATGACGCAGAATCTCACCCTTAAACTCATTCAGATTTAAAGCAATTTGATAAGGGCTAGGAAAAATAAAATCACTTACATTTAATGCGGCGCAGATAAATTGCCAGATTCCTATTGTTAATAAGAGTAACCAGAGTGCTGCATATTTTTCTAATATCGATTTCTTTTGCATCACTCTTCCCTCACTTTTCCAATGTGCGTTCTGAGCTCGTGCACAATTGCAGTAAAAGGTTCTGTATAAGTCACTTCTAAATCTCGTGGTCTTGGCAAATCGATCACACGACGGTGCACAATTTTTCCTGGTCTTCTTGACATCACATACACTTCATCGGCAAGATAGACAGCTTCTCTTAAGTCATGCGTCACCAAGACAACATTAAATTTTTGAGCAGCCCAAAGATCACGCAGAATATTCCACAACTCTTCACGGGTAAATGCATCTAAGGCGCCAAAAGGTTCATCAAGCAGTAACATTTTGGGCTCATGAATCAGCGCCCTGCAAATGCTGGCTCTTTGCTGCATACCACCCGAGAGTTGATACGGTAACTTATCTTCATACCCTTTAAGACCGACACTTTCGATCAGTCGAATCGCACGATCTCTAAACTCTTCTTTTTTAGAGCGCATTTGGGAGCGAAAAGGCTCCACAATTTCCAAAGGTAACAGCACGTTCTCTAAAGTAGTTCGCCATGGTAATAGTGTTGGTGCCTGGAAAGCCATTCCACTAATACTTAATGGACCAGTCACAGGTTTTTGATTGATCATGATATGACCACGGGTCGGCTGCTGTAGACCAGTGGTAAGTTTCATGAACGTCGATTTGCCACAGCCAGAAGGTCCTACAATAGCGACAAAGCCACCTTCTTGCACTTCAAAATTAATATCTTCTATAGCAAAAGGGCCATTGATGGCCCCTTTGTCATAAGTATGTGACACATCTTTAAACTCGATAAAAGAAGAGCTCATTTTGGGAAAATATTTCGTGATGCCGCTGATGGTAAAAATGATGGATTCCAAACAACGTCTGGATTCACGCGCGTCTTTGTATTAAACACATCAGATACTTGTGATGCCATTAAAGCAACACGCGGTAATGATGCACTTCCAAATCCCTCAGCCTTTGCATCAGGTGTAACGATCGCATCTTTGATCGCCATCTTCAAACGACGCTTTTCTAACTCGACATTAATAATACCGTCACGGTGTTGAACAGCAGCGATTGCTGCGTCAGGATTCGCCAACACGTCTTTAGCCCCTTTTGTAAACGCTTCTAAAAACGCTTTTACTGCCGCAGGATTTTCCTTGATCATTTTAGGAGAAGCAATAATGACGTTACCGTAGAGTTTGACGCCATACTGTGGGTATGGGAACGAAATGATGTCTTCTGCTTTAATACCACGAGCCTCAAGGTTAAGAATTGAAGTAAATCCAAAACCAGTGATGGCATCTAAATCACCTTTAGCTAACATCGTTTCTCTTAACGCTGGCTCCATACTGATCCAATTCACAGGACCAACCTTGTTCGCTGCCTGAAATAATGGGAATGATCTTCTACCTGCATCAAAGCCTGGGGCACCAAATTTCTTTCCAGTCATGTCAGCGGGCGATTTAATTCCAGAACTTTTTAAGGCCATAACCGCAGCAGGAGTGTTGCTGTAAACTACCATTAAAGCAACTGGCTTATTCGGAGCATCAGGATTGTTTCCGTAAAATTCCATCAGGGCTGCAAAATCAGCAAACCCCATATCATAAGCACCGGATGCAACACGATTAACGGCATTTCCAGACCCATTACCGGCATCAACAGTAACATCCAATCCAGCTTGCTTGAAGTAACCTTTCTCGACCGGGACTAGGAAAAATGCAGCAGGCCCCTCAAAACGCCAGTCCAACTGAAATTTAATAGGTGTTTGTGCAAAACTCGTCACTGCAGAGAGTGCAAAAATTCCAACTAATAATCTCTTTATCAATTTTTTCATTTGCGCAGCCTTTCAAGGAATATTAATTTTAAATTATGTGTAATATAAACGATTCAAGTTCAAATTAATCGGTTCTTGGGGATATTTTGCACCATGTTGGCATTTAGGCGACTAAAGTTTCAAGACGAAAGCGCGCGATCAGTCCAATTTGGTGAATGCACTCGGCAAACTCTTGAGATACATCATTATTTACCCTTTGTGAAAAATTCTCAATAATCCCAGTTCGCTGGTAGCCCTTTACGGCCAATATGAAGGGAAAGCCAAATTTGGCGTTGTAATCACGGTTTAATTGATTTAACAATGCAAACTCTTCTTCAGAACAACTATCAAGTCCTGCACCACTTTGCTCTCTCAAAGAATCATCAGTTAACTGCTTTTTAATGGAAGCCTTGCCCGCCAACTCAGGGTGTTCTCGAATCAGTTGTAATTGTGAAGCATGTGAAGCAGCTAGAACTACTTGCTGCATACTCAACGCCAAATGTTCCAAATCTCGGAATGGTCGCACCTGAAATGCTTCCTGAGGAATCCACGGACTATGTTCATAGATCCCTGAAAACAGTTCGACAAATTGCTCTTGATTAAGCTGATTAATTTGTTGTAAGTTAAGTCGAGTGGTACTCATGGATTCAATGAGTTAACTTGTGGTGGGTGTTTTTCATGCCAATGCTTGGCAATATCGACTCTTCGGCAAACCCATACATGTGAATGAGATTGAATGTAGTCCAAAATACGTTGCAAAGCTTTAAATCTACCAGGCCGACCCAATAATCGGCAATGCATACCAATCGATAACATCTTCGGTTGGTTCATCCCTTGGGGATCACCCTCTGCATATAAAACATCAAAGCTATCTTTGAGATATTGATAAAACTGTTCACCCGTATTAAATCCTTGGGGTGTAGCAAAACGCATATCATTGGTATCTAATGTGTAGGGCACAATCAAATGGGAATGGTCTTTACCATCGGCTGTTTTAACATTAGTCCAAAATGGCAAATCATCACCATAATAATCAGAGTCGTATAAATAACCCCCTTGTTCCAGCAATAATCGCCTTGTATTTGGAGAATCTCGTCCGGTATACCAACCCAAGGGCGGGGAGCCAATTAATTGCGTTATTGTTTCTGTCGCCAATTGCATATGTTCGCGCTCAGTCTGTTCGTCCATATTTTGATAATGGATCCAACGCCATCCATGACTAGCAATCTCATGGCCATGCTCTATAAATGCCCTTGTCAATTCAGGATGACGCTCTAGGGCCATACCAATTCCAAAGATCGTCATGGGCAAGTCGCGTCTTTTAAACTCATTCAAAATACGCCAAACACCCGCCCTTGAACCATATTCATAAATGGACTCCATCGATAAATGACGACTATCGTAGGCCACTGCCCCAATAATCTCAGATAAGAACTGCTCGGATCCAGCATCGCCATGCAAAACGGAGTTCTCACCCCCCTCTTCGTAATTAAGGACGAATTGGACGGCAACACGAGCCTGTCCTGGCCACTGAGGATGCGGTGGATGTGCTCCATAACCAATCAGATCGCGTGGATAATGTGAATTTGTAGACATAAACATTAATATACTGCAAACTTTCCATCATGTATGCTTACATATCAGTTTGTTTGCGTTGAAATACTTCTTCACTTCTTATTATTGGTCACGCACTTATGGGTAAACTCTCAACACATGTTTTAGACACCAGCATCGGCAAACCCGGACAAGGAATTTCTATACAACTTTATGGCGTATCCGCTGCTAAGCACGAATTACTCACAACACGTGTGACCAATGCGGATGGACGCTGTGACGAGCCTCTTTTAGAGGGTGAAACATTAAAAGTGGGAGAGTATCAACTCGAGTTTGCTATCGGTACGTACTTTGCAAAGTCAAATCCCAACTTACCAGAGCCTGCTTTTTTAAACACGGTTGTCATCCGATTCCAAGTAGCTAATGCACAAGAAAATTACCATGTGCCCCTAGTTGTTACCCCATGGAGTTATTCAACCTACCGTGGTTCTTGACCTCCTCCCCACCGAAAAGGACGGGGATTCCTACCGCTAGACGTTCATGTCCGAGCGCGAGAATATTGAGAGCGCCATTGATGTCCCTGTCGTGAACAGATCCATCAATGACACTTCCAACTTCTCTTATTCAAATCAGCTCTACCTTTCGGACTATTGTCGGAGATTTCTCCGCAACTCGAACAAATTTGGCTTGAATACGCTTCATTTACTTCCTCAAATATCACGCCAGCCTGACGGCTTTTATATTCCAACATGGTTTTGAGTGATGACCAGCCAGCGTCTAGCGTTGACTTTACCATCTTTGTTTTTACTAATTTACTGCTTGATACATTCCCGACAAATATTGCACCGTATTCTTGGGTGAGCATGGTACTAAATTGATGTAACTCATCCTTGTGGCGATTTTTAATCTTCGCATGAATATTTTTTACCTCTAGTTTCTTATTCGTGCGTTGAGCAACTGCCAAGGCATCTTCTAACTTACGGTAGTTTCTACTGATCGTTGTGCTCCTTTAGACTTTCTCCATCGCAATTTTACTTTTCTGAATTGTTTTCTACGTGTTACAAATTCCTCATTAACCGTTTGGACTGATTGGCTATGCAAACTCAAGCCCTCTTTTGTTGCACCAGTAGTGTATTGGTTTAAATCGTAAGCCGAAAAGAATTTGCCTGTTTTTTGGTGTGAGTATAGGACAAGTCATTAACGAATTTCCATACGAAATTAACTTCCTTACTTTGAGAAAGCAGGAATTTTTCGTGCTTATCTTTAACGCGTAATGAAAGGGTTTTCGTCATCGCCATACATATACTGTATATTTTAAAAGTGCTAGACTAAAGTAGCAACAATTACATCATGTTACGCCACTTATTCCCCAGCTAAAGCAAGGGGCTTTGTGACGCTTTTGGATAAAAAGCTTTAGAATAGTAAAATAATCGTAGCGGGTATCTCAATTTGAGCACGATCATTGGCTTCTGCAGTTCCGCCGTGGCAGAAGATAAAGATAACTTATTTTTAGAATAAGTTTGTTTATGCTGGAGTTAGCACGATGGAATATCTTTTACCCTTCCTGATCGACTGGTCAAGCCTGCTTTTACGCTGGTTACATCTGATCGTGGGTATTGCCTGGATTGGCGCCTCCTTTTACTTTGTTTGGCTCGACAATAGTCTGGTTCCCGCAACGAACCAAAAATTGATCGACGATGGTGTTAGCGGCGAACTTTGGGCAGTTCATGGTGGTGGTTTTTATAACCCACAAAAATACCTCAATGCGCCCCCTCAATTGCCAGGGCATTTGCATTGGTTCTATTGGGAAGCTTATAGCGCCTGGATTACAGGTTTTTTACTGTTTATAGTGGCTTATCTTATCAACCCAAGCGTCATGCTTGTTGATAAAAATATCTTTGACATGTCAGGACAAATGGCCGTCATAGCATCACTTGCTTACTTAGTTGCTGGATGGGTGGTCTACGATGTCATCTGTCGAGTCTTTGGGGTGGGCGATCAAGCTGATAAAAAAGTGGCTATATGTCTTCTGATATATGTCGCATTGGCATCTTACCTCGCTTGCCAAATTTTTTCTGGACGCGCCGCTTTTCTGATGACAGGAGCTATGATGGCTACCATTATGGTAGCCAACGTCTTTTTTTGGATTATTCCCGGTCAAAAGAAAGTCATTGCGTCCATGAAACTGGACGAAGTCCCGGAAATCATTCATGGTCAACGTGGTAAACAACGTAGTGTCCACAATACGTTTTTTACCCTTCCAGTGCTTTTTGCGATGCTGTCGAATCATTACAGTATGGTGTACAACTCGCCTCACCATTGGCTCGTCTTAATGCTGATGATGCTTGGTGGAGCACTGATTCGATTCTTCTTCGTTTCACGTCACAAAAATAAACCTCACTATCCAGCACTCATTCTTGGATCATTTTTATTGATAGCCGCGATTTTTATCACGGCCCCATCTAGACCAACGGCGTCATCTACTACCCCAATGTCTGCGCCAAATTTTGCTCAAGTAAAAGCGATCATCGAGCAGCGTTGTGTCGCCTGCCATAATGCCAATATTGCGAATAAAAATATCCGCTTAGATAGTGATGAATCGATTCAATCACAAATGGCACTGATTTATCAACAAGCGGTTGTAACAAAAATTATGCCCATGAATAATGCAACGGGTATTACCGAAGATGAAAGACGCACTCTAGAAGCTTGGTTTAAAGCGCATAACCCTTAGGAGATTAACAAGATGAGTATTCCTGTCATTGACCTCAACGCACCCATGTTTACTCGCCAACATATTAATTTGGCTGATGCTGAACTTGGCGCTAAGGCAATTAGCTGCTCCGATGAGTTTTTTGCGCCTTTAGAAAGAATGTTAAACCCTGAACCTGCTGTTTTTATTCCCGGAAAATATGACCTGAATGGCAAATGGATGGACGGATGGGAAACTAGAAGAAAACGCACAGCAGGCACCGACTGGGCGATTATTCAGCTATTTAAACCTGGTTGTATTTATGGATTTGATGTCGATACTAGCCATTTCACAGGTAATTTTGCTCCAGCAATTTCAATCCAAGCCTGCTATGAAGAGCAAACGCCAAACGATCACTCAACATGGTTTGATGTTTTATCCGCTCAAACTTTACATGGTAATCAACACCATTATTTTGAGATTGAGCCTTCCGCTAAAGTAAGCCATTTAAAAATAACGATATTCCCCGATGGTGGAATTGCTCGTCTTCGAGTATTCGGTAAGCCAGCAATCGATTGGTCAAAGATTCCAGCGACAGAGATCCTCAATTTTGCAGCTGTTGAAAATGGCGCTCGTACGATGACTGCCAATAATGAACATTTTGGTGTGGCAATGAATCTGCTCAAACCCCAACGAGGCAAAAATATGGGCGATGGCTGGGAAACCAGAAGACGCAGAGAGCCAGGATTTGACTGGTGTCTCATCGAGTTAGCGCATCCAGTGCTGGTTCAAAAAATTGAAGTCGATACCTGCCACTTTAAAGGGAACTTTCCTGACCAGTGCTCGCTGCAAGCCAGCCTAGTCACCTCAGGGACGGATCAATCTGCAATTACAGAAAGTATGTTCTGGCCTACTCTGGTTCCTCTACAAAAGCTACAAATGGATCAACAGCACTTTTATGCAGCTGAAATCACTTCCATCGGAGCAATCTCGCACGTACGCTTTAATATTTATCCCGATGGTGGCGTTTCAAGATTACGCATCTGGGGCACAAAGGCATGATCACACTTCCCATCACTAAGCTCACCCGTGAAAACTTTGCCCCGTTTGGTGAAGTTCTTGCTCTAGAGGGTGCCGACCATTTTCCGATTAATCAAGGCAGTACAGAAAGATTCCATGCGTTATCCTCAGTTGATACGAGCGACCAAAATGGTAAGCCAATTATTAGTCTTTTTAGAGGACAGGCCTTTACTAGACCATTTGAATTAAGGGTAATGGAAAGGCATCCTCTAGGTAGCCAATCGTTCATCCCAGTGACCAAAGATAACAATAATCAGTACCTTGTCGTCGTGGCTCCCTCAACATGTGAAACAGAAGCTGAAATTACCCAGCACTTGCGGGCGTTTGTCGTACAAGGATTTACCGGAGTCACCTATGCTAAAGGAGTTTGGCACCACCCATTAATTAGTCTAGATCAATTACAAGATTTTATTGTGGTCGATCGTCAAGGACCAGGTAACAATTGCAATGAAATCAAACTTAGCCAATCAATTAAGATTAGTGGTTAACTGACCGTATTTTTCAATCATCTGAATAATTTGGGCAACACCCTCTAATTTCTTTAAGTTTGTCATGACATAAGGTTTATCAATCCGCATTCGTTTGGTGTCAGACTCCATAATCTCTAAATTAGCCCCAACATAGTTCGCAAGATCGATTTTATTAATCACCAGTAAATCCGATTTAGTAATCCCTGGTCCGCCTTTACGTGGAATTTTTTCACCGCCGGCAACATCAATAACGTAAATCGTGTAATCTGATAATTCCGGACTAAATGTTGCAGCCAAGTTATCACCACCCGATTCGATAAAGACAATATCTGCCTGCGGAAATTTTTCTAACATACGATCGACGGCTTCAAGATTAATGGAGGCATCTTCACGAATTGCTGTGTGTGGACAGCCACCGGTTTCTACTCCCATAATCCTCTCAGCGGGAAGCGCTCCAGAGATCGTTAATAAACGCTGATCTTCTTTCGTATAAATATCGTTAGTAATCGCAACAATGTCGTACTTCTGACTCATTTCTTTACAAAGCATTTCCAATAAAGTGGTTTTTCCAGATCCTACAGGACCACCAACACCAATTCGAAGAGGAGGAAGTTTTTTTGTACGCATAAGTTATTTTTAAGTTAAGAACGGAATAAACGGGAATATTGATGCTCATGACGACTCGACAAAATATTGAGTTGCTGAGCAAAGGTATTTAATCCCAATTTTTCTGACTTGGACTGTTCAATAAGTACCCCTAAGTGCGAGGACATCTTTTTACCAATCGCCATCAAGATCCTCTGACCAGCAACTTGTCCCAAAGGGATTGACTTGACCGCCGCCATCACTTGATTTTCTAGCCATGAATAAAGATAAATATGTAAACCATTGATCGCTTGAACTTGTTGGGCACTACAAATAAAAGCATGCGCACAAGGTAAAGTCATCGGCTCAATCGTATTCAAGAATTGTTTTTCTTGATCGGTTCCCCACCGATGTTCTTTAATTAGTTTGAGTAGAGACCACCCCATTTGTTCTGTCTCCTGACGGAACTCACTCGTTTCTCTAGTTGCCCAAAACCAATGATTCCAATGAATGATTTTTTCCTCATCGAGCAATAACCATGCTTCATATAGAAAGAGCCAAACCATCGCTTCAGATGGCGCAATAACCGAAAACAAGTGCTCATCAATCCAATGATGAGCCTCATCAGCATTCGTCACTAAACCATGACTCACCGCAGCCTCTAATCCTTGGGAATAACTAAACCCACCAATAGGTAAGGTCGGTGATGCTAAGTGTAAGAGCGTCCCCAACTCAGAAGAATTCATACTCAACCTGAATGAAATTCAACTCAGTGTTCATGATCGTGGTCACAGTGATGATCATGCACATGATAAGCTGCCTGCGCTAAAGCATAATCCTCAGCAAACGTCTCATCATGCCCGTGCTTATGTCCACCACCATAGGCGCCATTTTCTGGTTCAAAGGGTTGGTCTACCAACTCCACATCAACTCCTAACTGTTTCAGCATATCGGATAAAACAGGATCAAACTCTAACTGAAGGTAATTCTCGCCAATTTCAATCGGTATATGACGATTACCTAAATGATATCCAGCACGCATTAAATGGAAAGAGTTTTTAGCAGTGACTCGCATGATTTTTTCAGGAGCAGCTTTGACCAGAATAAATTGCCCCTGATTATCCACCAAAACATCATTACCTCTCATGACACTTCCTCGATGAAGAACTAAAAGAACATCTTCACCATGTTGCAGAGTTGCTACTTGACGACTTTTACTCCGCTGTAAAAATGGTAACTCTAATATCGGAGCATTTTTTAATAATACTTTCGATATTTTCAATTGACCTACATTTTTTGAAATTTGGCGCATTTTTAAAATAAAAAATAACGTTGTGCAAGCGGCAATACCGAAGCCGGTTCACAAACCAATTGCAGTCCATCAGCAAGCACTTCATATGTTTCTGGATCAACTGAAATATTCGGTTGCCAATCGTTATGAATCATGTCTGATTTCTGAATTTTTCGGGTATTACTCACTGGTTCCAAACGTTTTTTCAGTCCTAAGGATTGGATAGTCTCATTATGCATCGCAGCTTGAGATACAAAGGTCATCGATGTCTTTAAACCACCCGCAAAGGCACCAAACATCGGTCGATAATGAACGGGCTGAGGTGTTGGGATCGAAGCATTAGGATCACCCATTGCAGCCGCCGCAATCATTCCACCCTTAATAATCAAGCTAGGTTTTACACCAAAAAATGCAGGTCTCCAAACTACCAAATCAGCTAACTTACCTTTTTCAACTGATCCCACCATATGTGAAATACCATGGGTAATGGCAGGATTAATCGTATATTTAGCAATATAGCGTTTGACCCTAAAGTTGTCCGTTTGATGATCTCCTTTTAAACTGCCTCGTTGATGTTTCATCTTATGAGCCGTTTGCCAAGTCCGAATAATGACTTCACCCACTCGCCCCATCGCCTGGCTATCAGAGCTCATCATGGAGAAAGCTCCTAAATCATGCAAAATATCTTCTGCGGCAATCGTTTCGCGCCTTATCCGGCTTTCGGCAAAGGCAATATCTTCCGCGATAGATGGATCTAAATGATGACAAACCATCAGCATATCGAGATGCTCATCAATCGTGTTAACGGTGTAGGGCATTGTTGGATTCGTGGAAGAAGGTAACACATTTGGAAGGCCTGCTGCACGAATAATGTCTGGCGCATGCCCTCCTCCGGCCCCTTCTGTATGGAAGGTATGAATCGTTCGATTCTTAAACGCCCCAATTGTAGCTTCCACAAACCCTGACTCATTCAGAGTGTCTGTGTGAATAGCGACTTGAATATCCATTTCCTCTGCAACCGATAAACAACAATCAATAGCTGCTGGAGTGGTTCCCCAATCCTCATGCAGTTTTAAACCCATTGCTCCAGCTCTAACCTGTTCGCGTAAAGGTTCAGGCAAACTTGCGTTACCTTTACCTAAAAAACCAAGGTTCATCGGAAACGCCTCTGCCGCGCTGAGCATACTGTACATATGCCATGGCCCTGGAGTGCAGGTCGTGGCAAAAGTTCCAGTAGCAGGTCCGGTACCTCCGCCAATCATGGTTGTGACACCACTCATGAGGGCTTCATCGATTTGTTGAGGACAAATAAAGTGGATATGTGAATCTATCCCTCCCGCAGTAATAATCATTCCTTCAGCAGCGATCACTTCAGTTCCTGGGCCAATCACAATATCAATCGCTGACTGTATGTCAGGGTTACCGGCTTTACCGATACCAGCAATCATGCCATTTTTAATCCCAATATCCGCCTTGACAATACCCCAGTGATCGATGATGAGTGCATTCGTAATCACGGTATCGACACAATCAATACTTAAGCGTTGACTTTGCCCCATACCATCGCGAATCACTTTACCACCACCAAATTTAACTTCTTCACCATAGGTCGTGAAGTCTTTTTCTACCTGAACCCATAGGTCAGTATCCGCCAATCGAACCTGGTCACCAGTCGTTGGGCCAAACATTTCAGCATAGGCTTTGCGAGAGATAGTTGCCATTAAAATCCTTGTAAGTATTTATTATTGATTGCTATTGATTCTCTGCGAATCACAATTTACCCATGACTAAACCATTAAAACCATAAACAGTTTTATCTCCGGCCACTTCAACAAGTTGTATCGTCTTTTTTTGACCCGGTTCAAACCGAACCGCAGTACCTGAGGCAATATTTAAACGGAATCCACGGCTGAGTTGCCGATCAAAGCTTAAAGAGGTATTAACCTCAAAAAAATGGTAATGCGATCCCACCTGAATCGGTCGATCACCGATATTTGAGACAATGAGTTCTAGCGTCTTACGACCAACATTAATCTCAATATCCGGTCCAGATGTTCTAATTTCTCCAGGAATCATCTCTGTTCCTTAGATCGATTGAGCAAATACTGTCGCCGCAAAAATACCCGAACAGATCGTCAAAGCCTTTAAGACCCATTCATGTTTTTTACTTACCGACATAGCCGCCAAGAATCCGATAACGTGAATCAACATAGTACTTAGTATTAATCCTGCAAGAACTGAGGATGAAGAAGCGTCCAGCTCAACACCGTGAGTTACCCCGTGCACAACGCCAATCAAACCCATGAATAAAGAAACCATTGGAAATGATAATTTAGTCAATGCAACGTGAACTACAGGTAAAACCATGAGTGCCACTAATATCATTTGATTGAGCCGATGAAGTTGCTCTTCACCAACACCAAGGCCTGATGACAAAATAGCACTAAGCGTAAATGTACCAACAAAAATGGCCGGCAATATGACTCCTTTTTTAATAGGAAATTGATGCGCCATTACGCCAATAATGAGCATGGTGAGTAAATGATCCCATCCAGTAAGTGGATGTAACAAGGCACTAAAAATAGAGGTGTCGTGATTGGGATGAGCAAACACTTGGTTAGAAACCAATAAAGCGAATAAAACAAGCCATTTTTTCATATTAAATCCTCATTGAATAGGTTGATGGACAGTGACTAATTTCGTACCATCTGGAAATGTAGCCTCAATTTGTATTTCAGGAATCATCTCAGGTATCCCCTCTAAAACATCAGAGGACTTTAGAATCGTTGTGCCAAAGGTCATGAGTTCCGCAACAGTTCGCCCATCGCGGGCACCTTCCATAATCGCCGCAGAAATCAATGCGATCGACTCTGGGTAGTTGAGTTTTAAACCTCTAGCCATACGACGCTCTGCAACGAGGGCCGCAGTAAAAATCAGTAACTTATCTTTTTCTCTTGGCGTTAATTCCATAACTGATAACCTTTTTATGTCTTCCAAAGTCGAAGTGGTAAGGGCACAATTCCCGATACTTCTAACCGATGCCGCAACCACAAATTAATAAAACAATCTTTTAAATATTCTACTTCCGAAGATACTGCACGTATGATCATTAAACCATTTTTTTGAGGTAAATTAATTCTCGTCGCACCAACTCTGAGAGTATCCGACCATAGCAAGGAATCCCTGACGGATTCAAGCAATTCTTCACTCACCCGATAGCCACAAAACCACATCGTGCCCATGACGGAATAAGAACCAAGTTTCGCCATTGAACGAATCGATACATCATCTGAATCTAAAACGCTAGACTCAATCCAATATTGTCGATGATTCATAGAAAGTTGCAATTCATTTCTCAGGTGCGCGTCTGACCAAATTTCCCCACTAGCTGTTCTACCTAATTGAGCAATATCCCACCCAATCATTGTGGAATCCTCCTCTAACTGAATATGGATGAAATTATAGGCATTGGATGAATTGAAATATATATTTTCTTGTGGCAAGAAGTCAAGATGACTTCCCGCAGCGATAGACAAGCGAGTTTCTTGAGAAGATAAATGCCCATTGGATTTGTACCATTTCGTAGCCCCAGGAGTCGTAATCACCGCTTTAGCATTTGGATACGTTTTGATGTCAATCTTTAGGTGATCACCACCTGCAATACCTGCCGGAGGATGTAAAATAACGGCATGACAAACTTCATCCCCTTCTGGATAAAGGGATTTCTGAATCAGTAAAGGACCAACATGATCTCTTCTTGATAAAATGGTTTTGGACGACTGATCTGATTTTGTAAACTCTAAACGCAGACTCGCATCCCAGCGTTTGGGTATTTGAAGTGGCTCTACAGTTGCGGTTTCCATCCGTGAATTATGGCAGATGAAAGGGTTTTCAGACAGAAACTAAATGAGCAATGCCATCTTGATCCATCAGATCACCATCACCACTGGCAATAATTTCACCCCGACTCATCACCACATACTTGTCAGCAACCTCTCTAATAAAATCAAGGTATTGTTCGACTAAAAGAATCGTCATGCCTTGCTCCCTGACGAGTTGGACCAAGGTTTTACCAATTTGTTGAATGATATTTGGCTGAATACCCTCGGTAGGCTCATCCAAAATAATCATCTTGGGTTGACTCATTAAAGCCCTACCAATGGCTAATTGTTGCTGCTGACCACCAGATAAATCCCCTCCGTTGCGCGAAGACATATCTTTTAATATCGGTAATAAGTCATAGATATATTCAGGAATCTTTTTGGGTGCTTTATGAGAAGCTGCGCCTATCAAAAGATTTTCTTCTACTGTTAACCTCGGAAAAATCTCTCTGCCTTGAGGAACATAAGCAATCCCACAAGCTACTCTCTCATAGGAAGGTAATTGATTGATTAACTTGCCATCAAAAAAGATTTCTCCCTCTCGGATGGGTACAACCCCCATCAATGCTTTCACCATCGTAGTTTTACCAACGCCGTTTCTTCCCATCAAAACAGTTAAGGTTCCTTTCGGAACCTCAAAAGAAACATCTCGAAGGATATGACTACCCGCGTAATATTGATGAACATGTTGGACTTTTAACATGATTACCGACCCAAATAAGATTCTATAACGAGGGAGTTACTTTTAATCTGTTCCATCGTACCTTCAGCCAATACAGCTCCCTCAGCGAGCACAGTGACTTTTCCATGTTCGCCAGATAAGGCGCTCACAAACTCCATATCATGCTCAACAACCACAATCGAACAAGTACCCCTTAACGCATTTAACAAATCCACCAATTTCATCGTCTCTTCATCCGTCATACCGGCTACTGGCTCATCGAGCAACAATAGTTCTGGTTTTTGCATCAATAGCATACCAATCTCAAGTCGTTGTTTTTGGCCATGTGACAACAGCCCGGCTTCATCAAAGGCCTGCGCCTCCAAACCGACTTTTACGAGAGTCTCAGAAATTTGAAATTTTGTTTCAGCATCAATTTTGGCTGATAGTGAGAAACGCCAAGTTTTATCGGATTTTCTTGCTAACTCGACGTTTTCCCAAACTTTTAAATGTTCAAATACCGTCGGCTTTTGAAATTTTCGACCAATGCCAATTTGGGCGATTTTTGGCTCATTTAGTTTCAACAAATCAATGGTCTGCCCTAAAAAAACACTACCCGTCACATGCGCATTACGTGGACCTGTTTTCCCAGTTATCACATCCATCATCGTCGTTTTACCAGCACCATTAGGGCCAATAATGCAACGTAATTCACCAGTACGAATATACAGATTTAAGCCATTAATCGCTTTAAATCCATCAAAGGAAACCTGTAGATTTTCAATGTACAAAATATCGCCATGGGAACTATCTATTTTCCCTTTTTCATAAAAGTTTCCAGAGTCACGCTTTGCTGAAGCTACTGGTTCGAGAGATAATGTTTCGCTCATCAAGATTGATCCGTGATATTCGATGGTTTTTGCATAAAACGATCTTTGATAATGCCAACAATACCTTTAGGCAGATATAAAGTGACTACAACAAATAATCCACCTAAGATAAACAACCAATATTCTGGTGCTAGGCCGGTAAAGATGGTTTTAGCACCATTCACAACAAAAGCGCCAACAATAGGGCCAATTAAGGTCGCACGACCACCTACGGCCACCCAAACAGCTAACTCAATAGAGTTGGCAGGAGACATCTCTCCAGGGTTAATAATACCAACTTGTGGAACATACAAAGCACCAGCAATACCACATAGAAAAGCAGAAAAAGTCCAAATAAACAATTTGTATCCAAGCGGGTCATAACCAGAAAACATCACACGATTCTCAGCATCACGAATCGCCATACACACCCTACCCAATTTAGACTGAACAATATATCGACAAACGATAAATGATAAGAGGAGTGCTGTAAAGCTAGCTAAAAAAAGGACCACACGCGTTGAGGGTTGGGTAATAGAAAAACCTAAAATTCTTTTAAAGTCAGTAAACCCATTATTCCCTCCGAAGCCTGTTTCGTTTCTAAAGAAAAGTAACATCGCTGCATAGGTAAATGCTTGGGTAATAATCGACAGATAAACGCCTTTAATTCTGGATCTAAAGGCAAAAAACCCAAAAACAAATGCAATCAAACCGGGGATCAATAAAATGAATAAGAGCACTAACGGAAAATGATTCGTCCCCTCCCAGAACCAAGGTAATTGTTTCCAATCAAGGAAAACCATAAAGTCGGGTAATTCTGAGTGATATACGCCCTCTGTGCCAATCGATCGCATCAAATACATGCCCATGATGTATCCACCAATCGCAAAAAATAAACTATGACCAAGACTTAAGATCCCACAAAATCCCCAGACAAGATCCAGAGCCAAAGCCGCAATAGCAAAGCACATGATCTTGCCAAAGAGTGTCAAAGAATAGGCGGACAAATGAAAGAAATTGCCCTCAGGTATAAAGAGAGCACAGAGCGGAACCAAAATATAAAAGGCTATGGCAAGCAAAATTAAACACTTCCACCAAGTTTTTGACAGAATCGATTGTTGGGCTGGTAAATCAATATTAAAAGCTGTCATATTAATTTTCTGCACTTCTACCCTTGAGGGCAAACATGCCTTGTGGGCGTTTTTGGATAAATAAAATAATCATGACGAGTAAACCAATCTTCGTCAGTACAGCCCCCATAAATGGCTCACTAAATTTACTCAAAATACCCAAACCAAATGAACCAATAATGGTACCCGCTAGTTGTCCAACACCCCCAAGAACAACCGCCATAAATGAGTCAATAATATAGGACTGACCTAGGTCAGGACCCACATTACCAATTTGAGATAAGGCACAACCACCTAAGCCAGCAATCCCTGCTCCAAAGGCAAATGCATAACTATCTACTCGGCGGGTTTTTACACCAACACAACTTGCCATTGATCGATTTTGCGTGACCGCTCTTACAAAAAGACCCATTCTAGTTTTATTGAGAACTAACCAAGTCATAAAAACAATGGCTATAGCAAAGAAAAAGATTATTAAGCGGTTATAAGGTATTAGCAGTCCTGGAAAGAAATCTTGCAAAGGCGAAAAAGAACCACTCATCCATGATGGGTTACCGACCTCCACATTCTGAGCACCAAAGACAACCCGAACAGCTTGCATCATTAACAAGCTCACCCCAAATGTTGCTAGAAGCGTTTCCAATGGGCGGCCATAGAGATGGCGTAAGACTAAAAATTCCAAAATCAGACCAACAACTGCAGCCGATACAAAAGCGGCCGGAATCGCAAAAATTAAATAATAATCCTGATACTGCATGAAAAACGATCTAAAAATCGTCTGCACGATAAAGGTGGAGTATGCTCCCACCATTAAAAATTCACCATGAGCCATATTAATGACTCCAATTAATCCATAGGTAATCGCTAACCCAAGTGCGGCTAGCAATAAAATACTACCCAAGCTTAAGCCTGTAAAAATATTAGAAACAACTTCAGCCCGAAAACGGCGAGATTTAAATTCATTGAGAGCCAACTCGATGGCTGGGAGAAGACTTTTATCTTTTTCAACGAAATTACCGGAGTCGTCTTTTTTCATTAAGTTCGCCAAAAAATTTTGTGCGCCCAATAAACTGGAGTTACCCAAAAGTTTTAGTAACTCTCGTTTTTTTGTTGCGTCTGCAGTTGCATAACTGACCATTGCATCTAAAGAAGCTAATTGCTTTTTAAGATGAGGATCTGTTTCAATCTCATATGCTTTTTTAATCAGCTCAGGCTTAATCTGACTAACATCATCGGATAAAGTATTCATCGCCTGAGTACGAATCAGAAGATCTTTGGATAACAATTTATATTGACTAACGGCGGCTTCAATGTCAGATCGAATACTATTGTTTAATGTCGGTGACTCCAGTTTAGCCTCATCGACTGTTACGGTTATATTAGTAATGGCGTCCACATAAGCGTTTTTTACCTTCAGAACGACTAACTGATCAGTAGTCAAAAATACATTTTCATCTTGAAGAGCAAAGAAAATATTGGAAGCAATTTCAGGAGGTGCATCGACAACCTTTGCGACGGTCGATTGCTTCAGAGAAAAATCTTCCCCAAACAGATTTTTAAGATCCGCTTGAGAAAGATTGGATGCTAATACATAACTACTACATATAGTACTAATCAAAAAGCCAGATAATAATTTAAGCACAAGAATATTCACTGAATAATCAGTGCTTATTTCACCTCATCTGGTTTACCTTCATTACCAGCAATGAATGGCGACCAAGGTTTCGCACGAATTGTTGTTGGGGTTTTCCAAACAACATTAAACTGACCATCCGCTTTTACTTCACCAATCATGACAGGCTTATACAAGTGATGGTTATTACCCATCTCTAATGTAAACCCACTTGGTGCCGCCACTTTTTGACCATACATCGCTTTTCTAACCGCATTGACTTCAGTTGTTCCAGCTTTTTCAACTGCAGCCTTCCACATCTTCATACCAACAACAGTAGCTTCCATTGGATCATTCGTCAGAGGCTTACTTGCCGTTGGTAAATTTTTAGATTTTGCATAAGCCGCCCACTCAGTCTTAAATGCATCATTGGCTGGATTTTTAACAGACATAAAATAATTCCATGCAGCAAGGTGTCCTACGAGTGGCTTTGTATCAACACCACGGAGTTCTTCTTCACCCACTGAGAAAGCTACTACTGGAACATCTTTAGCCTTTAAGCCTGCATTGCCAAGCTCTTTGTAAAATGGCACGTTAGAGTCACCATTAATGGTGGAAATCACAGCTGTTTTACCACCTTGCGAGAATTTTTTGACATCAGCAACGATGGTTTGATAATCAGAATGACCAAATGGTGTGTATTTCTCATCAATATCCTTCTCATCAACACCTTTTGATTTCAGGAAAGCTCTGAGAATCTTGTTGGTTGTTCTTGGATATACATA
Organism: uncultured beta proteobacterium; assembly: GCA_903875135.1. GTDB lineage: Bacteria > Pseudomonadota > Gammaproteobacteria > Burkholderiales > Burkholderiaceae > Polynucleobacter. The sequence goes on from CAIQUZ010000037.1 coordinate 27,644, forward strand.
ATCAGTACCTAATAGTACGAAACGCTTTGCACCACCACCCTCTTTACTCATTAAATACTCTACAGCAGGAATCGCCTGTTGATTCGGAGCTGCTCCTGTATAAAACACATTCTTGGACATTTCTTCACCCTCATACTGCACAGGGTAAAACAGTAAACCATTGAGCTCTTCAAACACAGGAAGAACTGACTTACGTGATACCGATGTCCAGCAACCGAATACTACATCAACCTTATCTTTTGTTAATAATTGACGAGCTTTTTCTGCAAATAGTGGCCAATTAGACGCGGGATCAACCACCACAGGCTCTAATTTACGCCCCATAATTCCACCAGCCTTATTAATAGCCTCTATCTGCATGAGAGCTACATCTTTTAAAGCCGTCTCAGAAATCGCCATTGTGCCGGATAAAGAGTGCAAAATACCTACCTTAATCGGCGCCTTTGACTGTGCAATGGTTAGGTTTGAAAAACCAATCGTAGCTATTGCAGCACTAATGGCGGTTAATTTTAAAATTGATCTACGTTTCATCGAGCATCCTTAAGGGTTAGAGTTAAATGAGAGTAATGACCCATACTAGAACGCAATAGAATGTTTCGAAACTCATATAACACCTTTATGGTGCTAATTTCACCAAATTGGAGAACTCGAAAGAGACTGGAGTGCCTTGAGTAGTTTTTAAATCCATTAAATGCCGACACAGAGGATAAAGCTGTAAAAAGTTTTTACTTACCTAAGGCTAACTTAATGCTTTGGCTCTATTTAAGCCGATCATTAGCTAACTGTGTAGCCTTAACAATTCCGGAATATCCTGTGCAACGACAGAGATTTCCAGACAACTCATTACGAATTTGACTCTCTGAATTACATTTTTCTCGAATTATCATGTCTCTAACGGTGATGAGCATTCCGGGCGTACAAAAACCACATTGCAAGCCATGCGCTTCAGAAAAACATTCACGAATCACTTTCATCTTATGATCATCTTCAAAACCTTCAATCGTTTGAACCGACATACCAGATACGGAAGCAGCTAAAGTAATACAGGAGCGTATTGGTTCATCATTGACCAAAACGGTACAAGAACCACAGACACCTAATTCACAAGCTAAATGAGTACCGGTAAGATGAAAAGTATTGCGAAGAAGATCAGCTAGCGTCATTCGATCATCTATCTCTGTTTGAAAATATTGATGATTGACTTGAAGAGAAATTGAACTCATTTTTTTAATGCCTCCATAACCGCTTTTTTTACAATAGATCGATGCAAATTAAATTCATAAGATGATGACAGATGAAATGTGTTTTCAAGAAGATCACTGTCCAATAGATCATTCAAGTCTTTATCGAGATCAGCATTTTTGATGTTTGCTGAGGAGAGATACTTCGATAAGTGGGGTAATAAAACCGGCTTATCTCCTGCCGCACCTAAAATAGCATTAAAAATTCTCAACTCAGGATCAATAACAATTGCAGCTATGGAGTGTGCAAACTCTCCAACCTTATGACAAAACTTAACATAAGACCACTTAGCTTTTTCTGATAAAAAAGGTACGAAAACTCCTTTGACCAAATCAGTTTCTTTTAAACTCGTTTGCATGAGCCCGCACTGAAAATCTCCAATGGGCGTTTCTATCTCTTCAGCATGAGTCTTAATCATCACACTTGCGCCAAGCGCTAGAAGCGCAGTGGGCCAATCAGCAGCAGGATCCGCATTGACGATACTACCACCTATGGTTCCTTTATTTCTTACCCCACGATACGCAATACCTTGTGCGACGTGCTGAAGATATCCATGCGTCGGATCCTCAATCTTGCCATCCTCAATCATCGCATGCGTAACACCAGATCCTATAAAAAAACGTTCTTTCGTCGCAAAACATTTTTTCAAATCTGGCAGTTGAGATATATCAATGACCTCTTCACTAAAAATTAAACGAAGACTCATCATCGGCATTAAGGATTGACCCCCAGCCATATACTTAGCATTACCTTCATGAGTTTGATTGAGTGAGATAGCCTCATCGATGCCATTCACGATGTGATAATGTACCTTACCTAATTTCATGACATCACCTCAGACTTTTTAGTCAATTTTTCTCTAGCCTGCATAATTGCAGCGTAAACCCTCGGTGGAGTCATTGGCGTTTCATTCAATTCTGCACCTATCGATTTAAGTGCATCACGAATGGCATTGGCTATAGCCGCTGGTGGAGCAATAGCTCCACCTTCTCCCATTCCCTTCATGCCATATTCCGTATGCTCTGATGGTGTAACCATATGGCCTATTTTTATTGCCGGTATTTCAGTTGCTCCCGGAATTAAATAATCAGCTAAGGTAGTTGCTAAGGGTTGGCCAGTTGCATTATATGGAATCTCTTCATAGAGAGCAGTACCTATCCCTTGAGCAATACCACCAACAATTTGACCATCGACAATTAAAGGATTTACCACCGTGCCACAATCTTCAACAATTGCGTAATCTAATATATCCACTTTTCCAGTATCAACATCAACAGCCACAACTGCGACTTGTGTTGCATAGGTAAATACTCCAGTATCAATCTTGGGTTCATAAGTCACAAGAACTTCAAGTAAAGGATCTAGACCTTTTGGCAAAGCCTCCTGCCTTAAATGAGCTATTCGAGCCACTTCTTTTAATGCAATGGAACTTGTGGGACCATGAATCAAGTCATCTTCAAAACGTAAATCTACTAATGAACAACCGAGTAAATGCGCGGCAATGATGCCAATTTTACTTTTGAGAAGTCGGCAGGCTTTGGCAACTGCACCACCAGCCATGACCATACTTCTTGAGGCAAAGGTTCCCATCCCAAACGCACTAGTCTGAGTATCTCCATGTCGAATACTCACATGAATTGGATCAATTCCTAGCTCCTCACAGGCAACCTGAGCGAGAGAAGTTTCCATACCTTGACCATGAGAAACAATCCCTACTGAAATAATCAATGAGCCATCTGTCATCATCCGAGCTGATGCCGTCTCATAGCCTGGAATCACAGGAACTCCGCGAGAAACCCATTCGCCACAACCATGCGCCGTCTGCTCTGTAAAAGAAGCAAACCCGACACCAATCAATCGACCATCAGATTCGCCTTTTTGCTGACGCAATCGAATCTGCTTGAATTCAATCAATTCTGCAGCGCGACGAACTGATTCTGCATAGTTACCACTATCAAATAATAGATTGGTGATGTTGCGATACGGCATCGCTTCTTCTGGTACCATATTTTCCATACGAACTTCGTAAGGTTCACGGCCAACAGCATGAGCAATTTCATCAATAATTCTTTCGATTGTAAAACACGCTGCCGGTCTTGCAACACCGCGATAGGCTCCAATTGGTGATTTATTAGTAGCTACTGTAAATGTTTTAACGCGATAGTTTGGAACGACATATGGTCCTGGAATATTCCTAGAAGCCATGCCAGTCTCCATAAAAGGTCCATTCGGCCAATGCGAATAGGCGCCAGCATCCACATGAATATCGACATCTAGCCCTAGAATTTTTCCTTGAGAATCGGCGTACGCGGTCACTTTATGATGATGTTCCCGGCAATGAATCGCCGTCATTAAATGCTCTCGCTTATCATCAATCCACCGTACGGGCTTTTTCAGTTTTAATGCTAATGCAACAACCATTAACTCCTCAGGATAGAGCACTCGTTTAGCACCAAAGGCACCACCCATATCCGGTGTAATTAAGTGTAATTGGTTTTCATCAATACCCAAAGCTTGAGCCATTCCCACTCGAGTTTGGTGTGGGGATTGAGATCCAATGTAAACAACTAACTCATTTAAACGGTGATCCCACATTGCCAAAATAGCACGTCCCTCCAAAGGGGCAGCTGACTGTCGATTCATTTTAAAACTTCTTTCAATCGTGACAGTTGCCATTTGCTTTGCTGTCTCTATATCTCCATACTGATTGTGTTTAGAAACATAAATATTGTCACCCCATTCATCACGAATTAAGGGCGAATCAGTCCGAGTTGCCTCTAATAAATCGACAACCGCTGGTAATTCTTCTATATCTACTAAAACAGAATCAGCTATATCTTCAGCGATAGATCGATTTTCTCCAATTGCCATTGCAATAGGCTCTCCGGCGAATCTTACCCGGTCAGTAGCTAATGCGGGGTGCTCAGAGTATTTGAAACCTTCAACCTTTGGAACTGCAATAATTGGCTTTACATTGGGAAAGTCACTTGCCTGAAAAACTTGATCTTTAAACTCCTCAGGTATTTGTAAACTCTTAATAATGCCGTGAGCATAAGAACTTCTTACAAAAGCAACATCAATAATCCCTGGAATCTGAATATCAGAAACAAATTGACCCTTGCCATGAAGATGACGAGCATCTTCTTTCCTTAATATTCTTGCCCCAACACCTTTACCTGGTTTATCCAATTTCACTATCCTTCAAAAGATTATTCAATGACATCTGTTGCACACAGGAATTTTTCTTTACTTTATAACAATCGTAGATATTACATGGGCTCTTTACAAAGGCTTTAATCCCATTTCTTTTACTAATTTTCCATATTTTTCAATATCACTATGACGTAAAGCCTTAAATTCATCGGGTGTTGTCAAATAAACCTCTGCACCAAGAGGTTGAATATGTTGACGCATTTCAGGGGTATTCATCGCTTCTTTTAAAGCCAAATTCAGCCTGTATACAATTTCTTTGGGCAATTTGGCTGGTGCTTCAATACCCATCCAGAAATTCATAGTTGCTGAAGGAAATCCAGCTTCCTTTGCTGTTTGCACGCCTGGCAATGAGGGAGATCTCTTCTCAGACATCACGAGTAATGGTCGAACCAGTCCGCCACGAATAAATCCAATGGCAGAAGGTAAGGAATCAAATACCATAGATACTTGTCCAGAAATAACATCGGGAAAAGCCTGGCCGGATGACTTATAGGGAACGTGGACCATATTTAGTCCCGTGGCATTCATTAATATTTGGCCAGATAAATGTCCGGTGCTTCCGGGACCTGCAGATGCAAAACTTAAGTTATTTCTTCCAGCTCCTTTACCATAAGCTACCAAATCATCAAAAGTCTTAACAGATAAATTATTATTCACGACTAATACATTTGGTGTAACGATGATTGTCCCAATTGGCGTAAAGTCATCTTCATTGTGATACGTTAAGTCCTTTAACAATACTGGCGCTACAGAAATCATAGGAGGACTTGTTAACAAGAGGGTGTAACCGTCGGCAGGTGCTTTAGCAACTGCCGCAGCACCTATAGTTCCTCCCGCACCACCTTTATTTTCAACAACAACAGCTTGTTTCAAAACATTTCCCAAACTTTGAGCAAGTACTCTGCCGATCGTATCGGATACCCCACCAGTCGCATAAGGCACCACTAATTTAATGGGCTTTGATGGATATTCGCTTTGTGCAAGCACATTAAAACTCGAGAACAAAAAGGCACTAAAAATCATACAAAAAGCAATTGCAGGACACTTTATAAACCTCTGTAAATTCAACATTTATTTCTCCAATTTTTTAATACATGATTAACTAGATAGCTGCCATCGCGGTTATTTCAATTAAACATTTAGGATCATTAAGCTCTACCTTGCCACAACACCTTGTTGGAGTTTCATTCGGTATGACCCATGCATCCCAAACACGATTCATTGCCGCAAAATCATCCATGGACTTTAACCAAATCTGTGCAGAAATTAAACGTGACTTTGTAGTTCCCGCCTGCTCAAGTAAAAGTTGAATCTTTTCCAAAACTTGGCGGGTTTGATCTTCAATAGTTGTAGTTCTATCATCAGGAACTTGACCAGAAATATAAACAATACCATTGTGAATTAATGCTCTACTACGCCTTGCATTTTGATCAATACGAATAAAATCACTCATCTTTTAAGTCCCTTAACGTTCAATTATTTAAAAAATTCTCTGTTCAATAACATTTCTAGTTCATCAATAAAGTAAAACGCATTAAGTAATGCTTAAATTCCATACGCTCCACCACCTGCGGTTTCCATTAAAACCACATCTCCAGGTTCGAGAGCTTTAGGTTCAGTAGGATCCACAGCAACGCCATTAATTAACAACCGCCCCTGTAATCCGCCACCTCCACCAGCAAGTCCCGACGGGACAGATTTGAGCTGAGTCATTAAAAATGAAGCCGTCACACTTTTCGCCTCTTTTAATAGTTCAAATTCAAAACTAATTCCATCACCACCATTATGTATTCCTCGACCGCCGCTATCGCGACGTATTTCGCGCCGCAACACCCTAATTGGTGCAGAACTTTCCATAACCTCTACTGGCGTATTGCCTAAATTGCCAGGAAATGACATAGCAGAAAAACCAGCTCTGCGAGCAGTTGCTCCTTGCCCAGCATTTAAAAAATTAACGACAGCAAATCTCTTGCCATTCCATTCTCCAGACATAGTCATCGAAGAGTTTGGCGAACCACCTGCCCAAACCTTTTCTGGTAATACCTCAGCAAGTGCCTTAAAAACAGCGGCTGGGAGTAAATGTCCGATAGCGCTGCGACCGCCAGATGCGGCAGGATATGTAGGATTAAATAAAGAGCCTAAAGGCGCAGAAGATGTAAATGGCATAAAGCAACCTTCGTTGTTGGGTATATCTGCACACAACAAAGCCTTTAATCCATAAACCGTATAGGCAAAGGTATAAATTGGGACAACGTTCACTGCCCGAGCAATCTGAGGACTTGATCCAGTGAAGTCGATATGAATACTGTCACCTTGAACATTTAATTGGCATTGAATAATGAGGGGCTCTTCAAAACCATCATGTTGAACCGTGGAACGATATATACCATCAGGTATTTTACGAATCGCATCTCGCATTGCTTTTTCAGAGCGCTTACGTAATTCTGCTCCAAGAATTTTTAAATCAATAACCTGTAGCAAATCTTGTAAACGTTGTGACATCATTTTACAAGCGGATACTTGTGCCCATATATCCCCCATCCCTTGATCTGGGACACGAATATTTTGAGTAATCATTTCTATCAGCACCTGATTAGGCTCACCCGCGTCAAGTAACTTCATCATTGGAATCTGAAGCCCCTCTTCATAAATCTCCCGAGAACTATTACTTCTTAGCTTTCCGCCAATATCCGGGAGGTGAGAAACAACTGCGGCAAAAGCCACTAACTTATCGTGATAGAAAATAGGCCTAACCGTAGTCACATCGTGAATATGGCCGGAACCCTTCCATGGGTCATTCGTTATATACACGTCGCCAGAAACCATGGTTTCTGGCGGATACTTATTCAAAAAATGTCGGACAGTCGCCGGTAAACAACCAATGAATCCAGGCAAACTCATCGTCGATTGGGCCAAAGATCGACCCTCTACATCCGTTAAAACAATCGCAAAATCGTTACCATCTCGAACCAAGGTAGAAAAACAGGTCCGAACGAAAGCTGCTGAGGCCTCATCAACGACGCTAATGAGTCTCTTCCACAATATTTCAAGTTCTATAGAACTTAAGTTGTTTTCTGGAAGGATTTCTTGATTAAAGTTGGTTTGAGGTAATCGGTTCATTTATTCAAACTCCTTAATAACAATCGAGACTGTTAAGTCCGAAAGAATAGTGACCTCTGATGCAACGGGGACCACAATTGTCGATTCACGTTCTTCTAAAATTAACGGACCATTAATGGTTTGCCCTGCTTTTAATGAATAACGATCATAGACTGATGCCAATCCATACGCTTTTTTAAGGGGGAGATAAATACTTCTTGTTTTTAACTCTAGATCTGCAGCATGCGTACGATTGTCACCCCACTCAAAATGATGACCTTCAACTTTTTCACTTCCCGTTAATCTCCAGGTGATGATCTGTGGATTGGCATTTGGAACCAATCGACCATACAATTTTTGATATTGTTCTTCAAATAAATTGAGGATAAGGTTTCCGGTCTCAGGACTTAAAGCTTGCCAATCAATGGCAATGGATATATCAGCGCCTTGACCGTAATAGCGCATTTCAAGTCTAATTTGCCAATGAATATCTTTAGCATTGGCCATTTCTAACTCCTTCTCAGCATCAATTTTGAGAATAGTTAAAGATTTTTCTATGGTTTGCCAGTCACAATTGGCGAGTAATTGTGGATTAGACCATGCTCGGTCAGCGCGAGCTGGTGCAGCTAACATACCTAAACATGATCCAGCACCTGCGGCAATTGGAATCAATACCCTGGGGATCCGAAGATTTCTCGCTACCTCAACAGCATGCACGGGACCAGCGCCTCCAGTAGCAACCATCGCAAAATCTCTGGGATCATAACCATTTTCTGCAATATGGATGCGGGCGGCACTGGCCATATTCTCATTCACCATGTTGTAAATACCCCAAGCAGCATCTGTTTGAGATACTTCTAACTGATCAGCTAAATGCGTCATTTCAACTTTAGCTTGATGAGTATTGAGTTTCATCTCACCACCTAAAAAATTATCTGCACTGAGATAACCTAAAATTAAATCAGCATCAGTCACTGTTATATTTTTTCCACCTTGGTCATAACATACAGGTCCAGGAACTGACCCAGAAGATTCTGGACCTACATTCAGAAGTCCTAATCGATTGATATAAGCAATCGATCCACCCCCAGCACCAATTTCTATCAGTTCTATACTTGGAATAAGAATCGGCAAACCTGAACCACGTTTAAATCGCTGTACTCGTGCACATTCAAAAAAATGCGCTACAGGTGCTTGCCCATCCACTGCAACACAGGCTTTTGCGGTTGTTCCACCCATATCAAACGCTAATACATGTTGTACCCCATTTTGACGAGCCGTATTAAGAGCAGAAAGGACTCCAGCAGCTGGGCCAGATTCTAATAATAAAATAGGTGTCTGAGCTGCAGCTTTCGCTGAAGTAAAACCTCCACTAGAAACCATGACTCTTAAAGGAACATCTTTTTGTATTTGCTGAATTCGATCTTCAAGCTCTTCAAGATAAGAAGCTACGATGGGTTTGACATAGGCACTAGCAACAACGGTTGAGGTCCGCTCATATTCTTTGATTTCCGATGCCACTTCTGAGGATAAGGAAATAGCAATATTCGGAAGAGCTTTCTGTAGGAATTGTCCCATTCGTTGTTCATGACTATCGTTCATATACGAATGCACAAAAGATACTGCGATAGATTCCACATGCATCTTTCTTAACTCTGCCACAACTCTTTCAATTTCTTCTTGGGTTAAAACCTCAATAACTTCTCCCTGAGAGTTCAATCGCTCTTTTACTTCAATATGACAATTTGAATCAACTAACGCTTGAGGTAACTCAATATCTAAATCGTAAATATCGTAACGCCATTCCCGTCCAATTTCCAGAATGTCGCCCATACCTGATGTGGTAACTAATGCTGTTTTGGTTCCTTTACGCTCAATTAATGTATTTGTAATTAATGTAGTTCCATGCACAATTTCGGATAACTGAGGCGGATCAGAATTTAATGAGTGACTTACTTGCTCCAATAAGTTAATGATGAGCTTTGAGACAGCTTCTCCAGGATCAGTAGGTGTTGTCGGAGTTTTTCCAACCCATATGAGACCATTTGAGGATAAAGTGGCAACTCCATCAGTAAATGTCCCGCCAATATCGACTGCTATACGTAATTGATGAAGAATACTAGAAGATTTGTTCATAAGATGAATGTTATTTTTTAATGTATGTACTAGATATCAATATGCAATCGTAATTAAACGCTCTTCTGTCATTTCACGAGTCGCATAGGCAGGCCCTTCTCGACCAAAACCACTATTTTTTACCCCACCAAATGGCATGACGTCAGCACGTGCACTAGATGCTTCATTAATATGAATACCACCAAACCTTAATCTTCTAGCAGTCTGAAAAGCTGTGGAAAGGTTACTTGTAAATAGGCCTACAGCTAAACCAAACGGACTATCATTTGCGCGCATCACTGCTTCATCAATATGATCAAACTCTAAAATGCTAATCACCGGCGCAAATATCTCCTCACAATAAACACGCATATCATCTTTTACATTGATAAGAATTGTTGGCTCCATCACATTACCAACACAAGTCCCACCTGACAATAATTGGGCGCCTGATTCAATCGCCTCTTTAACAAAGGACATGGCGCGCATCGCATGCGCATGACTGATTATTGGTCCAATGATCGTTGCCCGATCAGACGGATCTCCAGCTTTCGCAGCTTTAGCTGCAGCAATAAGTTTCGGTATCAATGTTGCTGAAATTCGACGATCAACTAATAATTTTTGTACTGACGTACAAACCTGCCCCGCCTTACGGAATCCAGCATTAATGATTTTAGGAATCGCCATATCGATATCAGCGTCATGACAAACAATCGTACTGGCGATACTTCCAAGCTCTAGTTGGAGACCTCTTAAACCCGCTGCTTTCTGAATCTCAAGCCCGACTCGTGTGCTTCCAGTGAAGGCATAATAAGCAATTCTTTGATCAAGTAACAACTGTCGACCAATCGTTTCTCCAGATCCATTGACTAAGGCCAATAATGAAGAGGGTAAACCTGCCTCGATGAGTATTTTAAATAGCTCTACGGAAGTTAATGGTGTAATTTCAGAGGGTTTTAAGATAACGGCATTTCCACCAGCTAACGCGGGACCTACTTTATGGGCAACGGTATTGAGTGGCGAATTAAAAGGAGTTATTGCACAAATAACACCCCGCGGCATTCTGATGGTGTATCCAATACGGTTTTTCATTCCAGATGCAACTTCCATTGGAATTAACTCCCCATTCAGGTGCTTTGCTGCCTCTGCAGATAATTCCAAGGTTTGTACACAGCGACGCACTTCATTCTCAGCGTCTGGCATAGTAAACCCTGCCTCATTTTTCATCAATTCAGACAAAATATGAATGCGTTCTTTTGTTAATCGTGATGCTTGCATGAGGATCTGATAACGATCATAAGGACTTAACTGATTGGATTCAAACCCCTTTAACGCTCCATCAACTGCTTCTATGACCTGTTGAACAGATGCAACTGCCATCTGCCCATATTCTTTTTCATGATATTTATCTTTTAATACTTGTACTGACTCACCATCTACCCAGTGTCCATTGATGAGAAGTTTAGACATATATGTGCCTCTTATTGTTTTAAAGATAAGGCTTGCATGAAGCCTAGTCGAATTTTTACAGGATCACGATCGGTCGAAACAGTTGGGGTTTTATCGTCAATTCGTGTTGCAATAAAATGAGGGCCATCATTCGTCAAAGCTTCATCAATTAATTGTTCGAAGTGTGCCTCATCTCTTGCCCACCAACTTTGAGTGATTCCTGAACTGCGGGCAACACTCACTAAATCAACACAAGAGTCAGTCAAGGTAGGTTGCTTTCCAGTAATTTGATACATTCCATTATCAAAAACAATCATCGTTAGGTTTTTTAAAGGCGTTCTTGCGACAGTCCCAAGTGCTCCTAACTGCATTAAAAGAGAACCGTCCCCTTCTAAAGCAAAGACTCTTCGTTTAGGTTGAGCCAAGGCAACACCAAAGGCAATCGGAATCGTCAAACCCATGCTACCTAGCATGTAAAAATTTTCAGGACGTTGACCGTTCGCCCAAAGATCAAAATTATTATTACCAATACCACCTATCACTGCTTCTTTGGTATGCAATTTTGATACTAGCCTCTTCGTTAAATCAAATCGATTCATAACCTGTACGTTTTCACGTGTACTAGATGGTTGAGTTAAATTAGTCATAGTCAATTTCAAGCCGATCGTTTAGTCAATAGAGGCGACAAAATCATTGCCGCTGGTGCTTGTGTTGCAAATGCTTGCTTAATCATATTGTCAATAATAAATTCAACATCATTAAGTCTTTCAATCGCATAATTTTCAATTCCTAACGTATTCAAAACAGGACGCATGGTTCTACAAACAATGGCTTGACCAACCTGAAACTCGCCTAAAGTTCCACGCTCTGAAATCATCATCAACACAGGAATCTGAAATGGCACCGCCAAAGAAGCAAGAACATTAGCTAAAGTAGCAAACCCACTAGTTTGCATCAGGGTAATGCCTCGTAAACCAGCCATATAACTCCCAGCGATAATACCAATTGCTTCCTCTTCGCGCGCTGGGGCAATCACCGTAAAGTATGGATCAGCATGTAATACTTTTATTAATGGGGCTAATACTTTATCTGGAACATACGTAATCAGAGATACGTCGTTACTCTTCAGAACTCGCAGTACGATGTCATACCAGGTTTCTTGTAGAGTATTAGAGGATTTATCAGTAGTCATGAGTTATTTAAATTATTTCATTTTTTTATAGTGTGGATCAAGAGGACTTAGCATTAACTTCAGGGACAGGCATTAAAAAGGTTCCTCGACCACTAGCAATTAGTTTGTCATCTAAATCATAAATATAAGCTTCACAAACGGAGAACTGTTTACCCAACTTAATGGCTTTCCCTTTCACAATTAAATCTCCAGGTTTTGCCATACGGTGATAATCAATCCTTAAATCGATTGTAGGAACGGGCTTTCCTATCGTTTCGAATAACACAAAATCTGCAGCAAAATCAATTAAGGCAGCTAATATCCCACCCTGAGTCTGCATGAATTTCAGATTAGCTACCCATTCTTCACGCCAGGTAGCACGAACTTGGATCGTCTCTTTATCAATACTCAAGACTTTTAAACCTAACCAACTTAGGTAGGGACCTCGATCAATCACTTCTTGAACTTGCTCAATACTCATCTTTACCTTCTATGATTTTTTATTTGATGGTGATTCTGAAGAGTTTTCTTGACCTGCTAGATACATCTCAATCCCTTTTACCTCAAGAGTCTTGCGATCAATCTTACCAATAGTGTTTAGTGGAAGAGCGTCAACAAAAAATACTCTGCGAGGATATTGATACGGTGGCGCACTTTTCAAGGCATGCGCTTTAATATCTTCTTCTGTGAGAGAAGAACCTTTATTTAGAACAATAAAAGTAACAGGTAAGCGATATTTAATTTCATCAGGAACTGGCACAACGACCGCTTGAGCAATTTCAGGATGACGCTCAAGCATTAATTCAACCTCTAATGGATAAATATTGTGTCCACTAGAAACAAACATATCGTCAGAGCGCCCCACGAAAAAATACCAACCAGCATCATCCTTTCGAAGAATATCTCCAGTGTTATACCAACCATCTTGTAATTTTTTTTGAGTTTCCGCTGGATTGTTAACATAACCATTCATCATGCCAGGACTTTTTACATATAAAACGCCCTGCATGTCATTCTCCCCTCCCACAAATTTAAATTCATTATCAGCAATTGGCCATCCGATGGAATGGCGAGGACGAATCAAATTGCTTTTGTGATTAGATCCAAATAAGGCGGAGCTTGCTTCAGTAATGCCATAAATTTTGACAATTTCCGCTTTTGGAAATTTGATTGCTACCTGATCGATTAGTACATCAGATGCTGGTGCCCCACCTAAAGTTGCAAGTCTTACAAAACTATAATCATTACCTTCCAATAACTCTTGTTGCTGCATCATCATGGCAAACATCGTCGGCACACCTGAAACTACGGTTGAACGATATTGTGTAATGTACTCAACATATTTTTTTGCATCAAATTTACGCATTAAAATGACCGTTGAACCACCAACGAGAACGCACTTGATTGAATTCATGGCATGCTTATGGTACAAAGGCGCAGCCACAATCATACGATCATCAGGACAAAAGTTGCGATCACGTGAAATAGTTTCTGCGACAAAAACATGAGCACGATGAGATAGGCTAACTCCTTTAGGGCGACCAGTTGATCCAGATGTGTATGCCTGAAAAGCTTCTTGGTTATATGTTGGAGTTAAAGCCGTAAATGCACCATAGTCTTTAAATGCTTCATATCCAGTTGGACCGCTATTATCGATTTCAATCAGTTTGATATGAGCAGGACATTTATCCCTTGTTACTGATTCGCAAAATATTAGTTGCACATCAGAATTTTTAACCATCCATTCAATATTATCTTGTGTTTGTAGAATATTTAAAAGAACAGGCACAATTCCTGCACGCATAGAGCCAAAGAAAATCTCTAAAAATTCTGCACGATTTCCTGACAAAATACCAATCCGAGCCCCCTCTTTGAGCCCTAATTTCAATAACCCTTTTGCTACTGCATCACAGGAAGCATGGTATTGCTGATATGTAATTTCCCGTTTATTTTCCGGATTGGTTAAATCAATAATTACCGGATACGTTTTATCGCGAAACTCTGAAGATATACAGCCTAAATTTTGTATCAACATATTCATATCTCAATAATCACTTTGCCAAAAACACGTCGCTCTTCTAATAGACGTAACCCCTCAGCTGCTTGATCTAGGGGAAATACTTGATCAATAACGGGATGTATTTGTTTATCTGCCACAAATTGAAGGCATGCTCGAATATCATCGGGCACATAAGCCCTAGAACCAATGATTTCCATCTCTCTGAACCATAAAAAACGAACATCAACGGTACACAGATGATCTACAGTCGATCCACACGTAAGAATTCGACCATTGACGGCCATGCTACGTTGTGTAGGTATCCAAGTATCACCGCCCGTAAAATTGATGGCAACATCGACACCTTTTTTACCAGTCGCAACCCATACCGCTTTAGAAAAATCAGGCTCATCAGCATAGTTGATAACATGATCAGCGCCAAGAGCTTTTAATTTTTGACTTTTTTCTTCACTACTTGTACAAGCGTAAACTTCACACCCCGCCATCTTGGCAAACTGTAAGCAAGACACCCCAACACCGCCACTTGCACCGAGAATAAGAACTTTTTCTCCGGCCTTTAACCGCCCTCGAGTAAATAACATACGATGCGAAGTACCATAGGCAATCGGTAAAGCCGCCGCTTCAATATCATTGACGCCATCTGGAATTTCAATTAATTGACGTTGATCGACACAAATAAATTCACAAAGGCCACCGTTTCCGTTCTCTCCTAGGACACCTCCCTCAGGAAAGCGTGGGAATAAGACGACTCTCTTTCCAAGCCAATCCTTAGAAACACCTTCACCAACCTCACGCACGATACCAACAACATCCCCACCCGGAATACGCGGCATCTTCGTTGGCATATCTGGCATGCCATGAAGGACAAATACATCCATATAGTTCAGTCCGCAGGCTTTGACCTCAACAATGGCAAAGTTTGCTTTAACCTCTGGTTTAGGCCAATGATCGAACTTCATCTGCTCTACACCACCATGTTGCTGAATCGCAACCACTCTCATCTGATCTATCATGCTAACCCTTAAATATTGATACATAGAACATTCACTATGATCTAGTCTAATATTTTGGTTTAATCAGTGCAAATCAATTAATTACGCTTATTGTTCGTTTTTTTTAATAAATAGAATCTTACTGAAGGCATTGAGCAACAGATTCAACTTATAAATATCAAATTCGAGAAATGATTAATTCAAATTGCCAATTGTTTCCATCAAAACATCAAGAATTCGCTTAGTGTTTGGTGAAAATGATCTCAGATGTCTAGTGATCAGGCAGATTTCACGATGAATCACTGGCTCAGTTAACTCCGCAAATAAAAATTCCTGCATAGGGCCTGCTTTGGCTGCCAAAGAAGGTAGTACAGAGATCTTGCCACTTAACCTCAGCATGGCATATAAGGAGGTAGTACTTGAAGCATGATCATGAGGATCTGAGTTTTGTCCAAAAGAAATTTCAGGGTAAGTTTCCAATAAGGCTCCAATCCCTGTATCTGAAGTAAGCCCTATATATGGATGATTCGCTAAATCAGACCACTTTAAAGGTCGATTCATTTTCGACAAGACATGATCATGAGGCATGACAACCCCGAAGACATCATGAAGAACTGGACGATAGTCTAGCTCAGGATAGTTATGCAGACGACTCGTTAATCCAAAATCAACTTCTCCATCTAGAACTGCACGCTCAATTTTTGCTGAACCCGCATCTTGGATTGAAATATTAACGTCAGGATACTGTTGACGAAATGTAAGTAACGCAGGAGAAAGTATATGGACGGCCATAGATGGGGCAGCAGCAATCCGAATTAAGCCTTGCTGACTTTTGGAAATTGCTTGCAAATCATTCAGTGCATTATCAAAATCACGAATTATTTTTTCAGCTACAGGCTGGAACTTAATCGCATCCTCAGTCAATTCAACCCTTCGAGTTGATCGCTCAAAGAGTTTCAGTCCAATCTCTTCCTCAAATTGCTGAATCGTCGCAGTTAATGTCGATTGAGTTTGAAATAATTGGGCAGAGGCTAAAGTAAATGAACCTGTTTTTGCAACAGCTAAAAATGAACGCAGATGACGTAAGCTAATTTTTCTGATCATAGTAAAGATGGGTGCTTTGTTTCGAACATTTAACCACCACCTCTTCTTGTATACAAATCAAATCGATCCATCACTACATTGATTTTAGATATACCGATCTTATTTTTGGAAAACAAAAGCTGTACTTTTAAAGTTGGTATTGACAATAAAGCGATCTGACGCGGCTTTTGAGTTGTTGCACAAACTTTGATCATTGCTTCTGTAATTTCTTGAAACTTCTTTTGATCAATCTCGATATCAGTTAGTACGTAGAGATCACCTAAGGCATTAGGCAACCATCTCAACAACTCTTGTTTAGTACAACCCATGTTACGGGTAATGGCAATATCGTCAGATAACACGCGATTTATCCGCCTGCTACCGGGGGACAAATAGCTAAAGCATCATCTTCTTGCAAAATGTACCCCATTCTTAGGGCTGGCTCAATATATTTACCATTCACTAAAACTAAATGCGCTGACTTCTCAGGAATTTTATAAAGATGGATCACCGTTCCAATATTGGTCCCTTCAGGAACCTCAATTAAAGACTCAACATTACTAATTTTAGAAGCTGGTAAATATTGATTCAGGCTGGCGAACAGTTTTAAGGTAACTTGCATTGACCTATTTTACGTCTTCCAAGAGGCTTGTTCCTGGCCTTTTTCTAAATAAGCTTGCATCACCTTGGTTGGATCCCCAAGAAGCTTATCTTTCCAATGACCTAATTTCACTTTAGTTTGTATTAAACCCCGCATTGCACCAATATGATCAGTCATGCCAAGGCTTGTGGCTCCAATTAAAATATCATCTGAAAATTCTAAATGAAGATACTTATAATTTAACTCATCAACCAACTCTGCGTGCTCACCACCATCGATACCAGCCCAAAGACCAAAAGAAGAGGAAATCAAACCTAAGGTGTCCAACACATTCACTTGGAAACTTCCAGTGCTATTCGATACTCCACCACTCATATTCACCGCAGCGATCGTCGCCTGATCCGCAGCATTGGGCTGTATCGCGTTAATCATTCGCTGCCCTGTTGAGAAATCAATACTTTCGGTAACGTCACCTGCGGCATAGATGTCAGGAATCGAAGTCTGCATATATTCATTGACGAAAATACCTTTTTCGCAATGGATTCCAGAGCCTTTTAAAAATTCAATATTCGCTTTTATACCTGTAGCAGAAATAATCGTATCAACAATCAATGTCTCTCCATTGGAAAGACTGACTTTTAAAGCGTCACCCTCTTTAACAATTTTTTCTACTTTGGTTTGCGTAAAGACTTTGACGCCTTTTGACTCCACCCATTTTTTGATCATTTGACCGGCCGTTTGGGTCATCATGCGAGGCACCATCCGATTTTCCATTTCGACAACCGTCAGCTGAATATCTTTACTCGCAAGCGCTTCTAAAATAATACAACCAATAAAGCCCGCACCCATTTGTAAAACTCTTGTGCCTGAGTCTGTTTTTTCATGAATATTTCTTGCATCTTCCAACGTCCAGCAAGAGTAAATACCAGGTAAGTCCATTCCTTGAATCGGTGGACGAATCGGTGTAGAACCCGTCGCAATCAGCAATTTATCATATGCAAGTTCTTGCGTTTGACCATGAAGGTCAATGGTGATTTTTTTTAACTCGGGCAAAACCGAAATAACTTTAGCCTGAAGTAACTCAATGTTCAGTTTTTTAAAGTGGTCTTGATCTTTACGTAAATAGGTTCCTGACTCTTGAATGTTGCCAATCAATAAATAAGGAATGGCCATCCTTGAATAAGGAGGCTCTGACTCTGCTCCAATCAAAATGATTTGATCATGGGGTGAGCGTTTACGAATTGTCTCCGCAGCCACAACACCTGCTGGACCATTACCGATAATGACATGTTTCATGAATTTACAAACCTAGACGAGTTCGAGTATCCGTCTTCAGCATTCCATCATGATCCCATCCACGTAACTCATAATATTCAGGCAACATCTTCTCTAAACCACTTACAGATCCTTTGCCAGGACCTGTTTTTGCCGCCTCAGTCATGAGTCGCTTTGGCAACTTATCATCTTTACTCGTGAAACCGGCACGATTATTAAAGTCGCGTTCCATATTCCAAATACGCTCGCCAATTGTAGTGAGATTCTCTACCGTAAATTCATCACCACATGCGGCCTGCAGTTGTGGAGCAACATCAGCTAACGTCCAAGCAAAGCTAGTGAAAATACAAATACCCGCAGAGTCAAACGCGGCAGTTGCATCTTGGAAGGCTTTGACTAAGCCGGGCTTACCAACAGTATCCGCAGGTTCAGTTTTAACAGGAATACCTAAAACTTCTGAAGCAATCGTATAGCCACGTAAATGGCATGCGCCACGATTTGATGTGGCATAAGCTAAGCCAATGCCTTGAATCACTCGACCATCATAAGCTGGGAATTCTTGCCCCTTTACACTCATTGATAAATCTGGCTGCCCATATTTAGCGGTGAGTCTGGCTGAGCCTAATGCAATTTCTTTACCAAAGCCTTCGCCTTTAGCAGTAATCTCGACAAAATGACAGAGTGCTTGTGCAGAACCAAACTTTGCATCAATACCAAGCTGTTCTTTAGTGAGAAGGCCCATTTCGTAGAGCTCCATAACAGCGCCAACCGTTGCGCCAAACGTAATTGGATCAAAGCCATCTTCATTACAAATCATATTAGCGTATTGCAATGCCTCTAAATCATTCACACCATTGGCAGCACCAAGCGCCCAGGCCGCTTCATATTCAAGCCCACCAGATGCGCCAAAATACTGAGGTTTATTTTGAATGGAAAAATGCGACTCATCAATTTTAGAAATTCGACCGCAGGCAATAGTACAACCAAAACAAGCCTGATTCGTTACCAACTGCGCTTTGCCATCACTCGCTCTAGGCGCTGCCATGGCTTCCGCAGAAATATCTTTAGCACCTTCGAATTGAACATCACGATGATTACGAGTTGGTAATGCGCCAACTTCATTAATCACATTCATCAGTACCTGAGTACCAAAAGTTGGCAATCCTTGACCAGTCACAGCATTGCCTGCAAGCACCGCTTTAGCGGCTTTTGTTGCAGCCATAAAAGCTTTAGGATTCTTAAAGTTACCTACTCCTTTGGTTCCTCTGACGGCAATGGCTTTAAGATTTTTGCTACCCATTACAGCACCTACACCAGATCGACCAGCTGCACGGTGTAAATCATTAACCACAGCAGCAAATAAAACTTGGTTTTCGCCAGCACGACCAATACACGAAACACGAATTTGTGGATCCTGGTGCTTAGCTTTAATGGCTGGTTCTGTTTCCCAAACAGACTTACCCCATAAATCCGTTGCGTCGATCAAACGAACGTCATCGTCCTCGATCAATAGATATACCGGCTTTGGTGACTTGCCTTCAAAAATAACCATATCCCAACCAGCCATTTTTAGCTCTGCTCCCCAGTAACCGCCAGAGTTAGAACAGGCTATTGCGCCAGTGAGCGGTCCCTTTGTTATAACTGTGTAACGACCACCGGTAGAAGCCATCGTTCCTGTTAATGGACCAGTTGCCCAAATCATCTTATTTTCTGGTGAAAGAGGATCAACATTAGCATCCATCTCTTCAACTAAATATTTAGTACCTAAGCCCCTTGAACCTAAATAATCTTTTGCCCATTGCATATTGGTCGCTTCAGATTGGCAAGTACCTTGAGTAAGGTTAACGCGTAGTAATTTTCCGGCCCATGACATAGTGTGTTTCCTCGATGAATTCGTTAAGTTATATTAAGCGTTCGTTTGATTACCTAGTTTTGCAGCCCAGGTACGCATTTTGTCTAAACCTGTCCAATCAGCATCCACATAGGTGATGGCGCCAGTTGGGCATGCATCAGCACAAGCAGGGTCTCCTCCACATAAATCACATTTTTGTACTTTGCCAGTTTCCTGAACATAATTGACTGTACCAAATGGGCAAGAAATAGTGCAGACTTTACATCCTACACAAACGTCCTCTATAACCACTTTTGCTCCAGTAGCAGCATCAATTCGGATCGCATCAACAGGACAAGCTTTTAAGCACCAAGCCTCATCACATTGTGTGCACGTATAGGGAACTTTTTTACCTGTTTCATGAAAATCAAATACCTTGATTCTGGATTTGGCAGGATTAAATACTCCGTAATTCTCAAAACTACAAGCCATCTCGCACTGTAAACAACCAGTACATTTATCCGCATTAATATGAAGTGATTTCTGCATGTAAAGTCCCTAGCAATAAAAAGGTTATTGATAAGATTCTACTATTTTCTTATTTCAAGAAGGTTAGGGTTTTCCCTAAAACTTAACAATTTCAACTCTCAAGTTAGACTAATTCCTTTAATCTAGTAAATTATTTCCATAAAATCTTTTTTATTAAAAACATCATATTTAAATTAAATAAAACGCCCTCAAAAGGGTATTTAAGAGAATCTATCAACAAAAAGACTAAGTTCTTTGAAATTGAAAATATCTCCAGGAGAAAAAGATGTCTCGCTATCTGTCAATAATCGGAATGTGCTTCGCTCTAGTCTTTGCAATATCTTCGCAAGCGCAAAATACGTCTTACCCAGCTCGCGCTGTCAAATTTATCGTTCCAATCACGCCTGGGGGGAGTAATGATGTCGTAGCCCGAGTAATCGCTCAAAAATTGAGTGAGCAATGGGGACAACCCGTGACAGTAGATAACCGCCCTGGTGCTGGTATGAATTTAGGTGCGGATATTGTTGCAAAGAGCCCCGCTGATGGATATACCTGGCTACTTGGGGCAAATAATATTTTCGTCACCAACCCTCATATGGGAAAAATGCCTTTTGATGTATTCAAAGACTTTACGCCAATCAGTCAAGTCGCTTTAGTACCTTTCGTTTTAGTTGTTCATCCTTCAGTCCCAGCCAAAACCGTTACTGAATTAGTAGCTTATGCAAAGGCGAACCCAGATAAACTCAATTTTGGTTCATCTGGAAATGGATCCCCTCAGCAACTCGCAACAGAAATGTTAAATCACGCTGCAGGTATTCAAATGCAGCATGTTCCCTATAAGGGTGCTTTGCCAGTTATTACTGATTTAATCGGCGGTCGACTTCAAGTCTTTATTGGAGCCGTGAATTCTCTACTTCCTCATATTAAAGATGGTAAGCTGCGTTTAATTGCCAGCGCTGGTGGGAAACGGATCTCATCTTTTCCAGATTTACCAACTATTGCCGAAACAATCCCTGGTGTAGAGTTAGATGTTTGGCTTGGTGTATTCATGCCAGCTGGAGTACCGAAAGATATCATCAATAAAGTGAATGGTGATATCGTTCGAGTTCTTCAACTGCCCGAGGTGAAATCAAACTTGAATGGGCAAGGTATTGAAGCAGCGCCAAGCACTCCAGAGGCACTCACCAATACCATCAAAGAGGACTATGCCCGCTGGGGTAAAGTCATTAAAGAAGCCAACATTAAAGCAGAATAAAGATGATTAATCACGATACCCCAACTCCAAACACTCAGCCCTCAACTTATTGGGGTAGCGACTCTATTGCGGATTGCCTGCATGAAATGCAGGTACCCTATATCGCCCTCAATCCTGGTGCAAGTTATCGGGGTTTACATGATAGCCTCGTGAACCACTTAGGTAACCAAGCTCCGCAAATGCTATTGTGCTTACACGAAGAAGTGGCTATCGCCATTGCTCAAGGATTTGCCAAAGCCTCAGGCAAGATGATGGGAGCTTTGGTGCACTCAAACGTTGGTTTGATGCATGCAACGATGGCTGTCTTCAATGCTTGGTGTGATCGGATGCCAATCTTAATGTTAGGTGCTACCGGTCCTTGGGATGCTGCACGTCGTCGTCCCTGGATAGATTGGATTCATACTTCTAGCGATCAAGGTGCTTTAGTGAGAGACTTCACCAAGTGGGATAACCAGCCAGGTTCAATACCTGCAGCTATAGAAGCACTTCTGCGAGGGAGTCAAATAGCACAAACCGCGCCTCGTGGTCCGGTATATATCAATCTTGATGCAGCATTGCAAGAAAGCAAAATGGAAGGTTTAATGGCCATCCCAGATGCAACTCGCTTTGCAGCGCCAAAATCCTCACCACCCTCTACAAATGATGTTGAGCGAGCAGCTCAATTACTTTCTCATGCAAAAAATCCCGTTATCTTGATGGGACGAATGTCTCGTAATTTATCGGATTGGGATACGCGAGTACAGTTATCTGAAAAACTTCAAGCCGCGGTAATTACCGACCTTAAAAATGCAGCCAGTTTTCCGACAGACCACCCACAACATGTCGGATCACCATCTTACTTTATGTCTGCAGAAGCTTGTGCAGCAGTTCGTGAAGCGGATGTGATTTTAATGTTGGACTGGGTCGATCCAGGAGGTGCTTTTAAACAGGCTCTTCAAAATAAACCATGCCAAGCTCAAATTATTAATGTCTCTTTGGACATGCATAGTCATCGTGGATGGAGTATGGATGGTGGTAGTTTGCCTGCGGTTGATATCTACATGCTTTGCGAACCTGATGATGCCATTGGTGCTTTAAATAAAGTGATCTCAGCTCAATCTCAAAAATCTTGGCCCGTTAAAAATACTCTTCCGATAATGCCCGATGATGATGTTGTTAGCCTTCGCGCACTGTCTGATGTGCTTCAAGAATGTACTAAAGATCTCGATATTTGTTTAGCTCGACTTCCTCTAGGTTGGAATGGTGCTTATCGGCATTTTCGACATCCAATGGATTATCTAGGCGCAGATGGCGGCGGAGGTGTTGGTGCTGGCCCAGGAAATACGGTAGGTGTAGCTCTTGCATTAAGAGATATTCAATCTACCCGAGTTCCAGTAGCACTTCTTGGAGATGGCGATTTTTTAATGAGCAATACTGCCATATGGACAGCAGTCCACTACGGAATACCCTTATTAATCATTGTCTGTAATAACCATTCATACTTTAATGATGAGCTCCATCAAGAACGTGTCGCAAAAGAGCGTCTGCGTCCCACAGAAAATAAATGGATTGGTCAACGTATGAGTGAACCTGAAATTGACATTGCACAAATGACACGCTCTATGGGAGCCGAAGGTATCGGTCCAGTTCGTCGAGCTCAAGATCTTCAAGCCGCAATAACAGAAGGATTACGACTCGTACAAATGGGAAAAGTCTGCGTCATTGATGCTTGCGTTGCCCCAGGATACGATGCCAATATGAGTGGAAACGCCAGCAACAACTCAGCAGTCCATAAACGTTAATTTTTTCTATAATTGAGTAACTCCACATGTCAGATACCAATAACTACTTACAACTTCTTCCTAAACATCGTGACCTTTATTATGGAGGATCTTGGCATCAACCGATGGGTGGTTATCTAGAAACCATGAACCCAGCGACTGGCGAATCTTTAGGCTTATGCGCTGAAGCAAATGCACAAGATGTAGATGCAGCAGTTCAAGCTGCACACGCAGGTTTTTCTGTATGGAAAAAATTCAAACCCCTAGAACGTGCTGCTCTATTAAAAAAGGTGGCGGTAGTACTTCGTGAAAATGCTTTTGAACTAGCTATGATCGACGCAGCTAATTGTGGTAACCCGATTAGTGAAATGCAACGAGATGCACTCATCGCTGCAGCTCAAATCGATTTTTATGCTGGCTTAGCCACAGAAATCAAAGGCGAAACCTTACCAATGGGAGATGATATTCTGAATTATTCGGTACGGGAGCCTTATGGTGTTTGTGCACGTATTGTTGCGTATAACCACCCGATTATGTTTACAGCCGCAAAAATGGCGCCGCCATTAATTGCGGGCAATACAGTCATTATGAAGCCTCCTTATCAGGCTCCTTTATCAAGCTATCGTATGATGGAACTGATTGACGGAATTCTCCCACCAGGTGTTCTTAACATCATTAGCTCAGGTGCTATAGGCGGACAAGCACTCGTCACTCATCCATTAGTCCCGCGTTTATCGCTGATTGGTAGCGTTCCTACTGGACGCGCTATAGCAAAAGCAGCGGCCGATCAGCTCAAACACGTCACTCTTGAATTGGGTGGTAAAAATGCCTGCATTATTTATCCTGATGCTGATCTCAGTAAAGCAATTACAGGCGCCATTAATGGGATGAACTTTACATGGTGTGGTCAAAGCTGTGGTTCTACATCACGCCTATTTGTTCACTCCTCAATCTATAAACAAGTCATAGACGGTCTTCTTCAAGCTGTAAAACATTACAAACCGGGCATACCGACTGATATGGCCACCACAATGGGGTCTATAGTTTCTAAAGCCCAATGGGGGAAAATTATGAACTATATCGAGATCGCAAAACAAGACGGTGCACAACTCATTTATGGTGGAAATGTACCAAGCACACCCTCACTAGCAAATGGTTGGTTTATTGAACCCACTATTTTTACTGGGGTTACTCAGAATATGCGAATTGCTAATGAAGAAGTTTTCGGCCCTATATTGTCTGTCATACAGTGGGATGATGAGGACCAAATGTTCGATCAAGTAAATGCTGTTGAATATGGTTTAACAGCCTCTATTTGGACCACAAATCTATCAAAAGCACATCGTGCGGCTAGTCGTGTTCAAGCCGGGTATATCTGGGTTAATCACTCTAGTAGTCATTTTATTGGAGCATCTTTTGGAGGCTACAAACAATCTGGCATCGGTCGTGAAGAAGGCTTTGATGAATTATTTAGCTACTCACAACACAAAAACGTCCATGTAGTTTTGTAATTAATGTTGAGTTACTCATTAAAAAAAGAAAGTATCCACTCGTTCGTTTTTAGCGGTAAGTGTGGATTCTTTTCTAACTGCTCGCCCAAAGACACAACAGATTTTTGTAGGTTGGGTGCTAAATCTTTAGATAATAAGGAGATCTTTTCTAAGACTGTATGACGTTCTAATGGTCTTGCAGAACTCCCTAGAGCTGCCTCACAAAACTCAGAAATCTTGTCTCCATTCTTTAATTCAATGGTAACTTTAGCAGGGCGATCATAAGGCCAAGGACGTACATCTTTCATTTCTTGCATCACCACTTTATTTCTGACATTGGCAATGAGAGAATTCGACATACTTTCATGTAAAAAATTTTCTGTAGCGCTTGCACCGTTAATAATAGTGGCAGCTACAGCATGAGGGATCGAAAACTTCGCCGCCAGGGTTGTGACAGGATTGACATTATTAAAGTTCATTCCCATTTTAGAAACTTCTATGAGTACAGAGTGAATCGTATCTCCTCCGCGAAGATTGGGATGTGCTTTAAAGATGGTTTCTATGGCTTCCATGGATGCATGCGCATGATGACAAGAACCATACAATTTATGATAGCCAGCAGTAATCGTCCATTCTGTACCCAAGTCCATACAAAGCTGATCTGGCTTCGAAGTTGCTCCAAAACCCATCTGATAAACATCATATGGGCCAGTGGGTGTTCCGTAAATATTAGCTTGAGCCATCTCGCAAGCAAAGTGTCCTAACCAAGCGCCAGCTGCAGGCCAAGCATTTCGAATTAAGGCCCCTTGAATCGGATGACTATAAGGCCCAGGTGAAACCATTGTGCAAGCACCAGTCAATGCATTCATGAAAAGTGTTTTATCAAATTTCATTAGAGCAGCATATCCAGCAGCCGCACAAACTGTATTAAATACCCCATGAGGGTGCAACCTTGGTAAAGTCTCAGGCCAAGACCTTGCAAAGCGCGTTCCAATTTCATAAGCAACAACTACTGCCCTTAACATCTCTTGTACAGATATATCATTCGCTTGAGCAGCAGCTAAAATAAGGGGTTGACTGAGCGCCCCTGGATGGACTGCAGTTCTAGTGTATCCATCATCTAACTCGTTCCAAGTAATCGCTAATCCATTAGCAAGCGCCGCATTCATTAAAGAAGTCTTTGGCCCACCCTTACGAAAAACTGTTGCTGTCTCATCACTTTTTTGACCCAATAATTGGCTGTGATAAGTATTTACTTCAGGTTCATTAGATGCAGATAAGGTAGCAGCAATGTTGTCACCCAAAATCAAAACAGCGTGTTGTATCACCTGATTTGGAATATCCTCATAGCGAAGACTCGTTGCCCAATCTGATAACTTTAATAAATTTTCTGCAACACTATTTTTAATATCGAGCTGATTAACTACATTCATACTGTAACTTTTCTGAGTGCATGCCAAATTTTATTCGAGGTAAATGGCATTTCTACACCCTTCACACCAATCGAGCCCAGAGCATCGATCATGGCGCTGGTGATTGCCGCAGGGGCGCCAATAGTTCCCGATTCGCCACAACCCTTAACCCCTAAAGGGTTGTGTGTACATGGCTGAGATTCATCTGCCTCAGAAATAAAATCTGGCAATATGTCGGCCCTAGGCATCGCATAATCCATAAAAGAACCCGTCATGATTTGACCAGAGTCCGGCTCATAAACGGCACTTTCAAATAGAGCTTGGCCAATACCCTGAGCTATTGCGCCATGCACTTGCCCTTCAACAATCATTGGATTAATCACTGTTCCTACATCATCGATGGCTATGTAAGATAACAATTTCGTCACACCAGTTTGTGGATCAATTTCTATTTCACAAGCTTGTGCTCCATTGGACCATGTTAAATTAGGTGGATCAAAAAAAGCATTTTCGTGGAGAACCGGCTCCATTCCAATCGGCAAATTATGAGCATAGGTAGCAGCGCGTGAAACCTGATACCAATCTAATTTTTCTTGCGTTGTTTTGCAAACGAAATGACCTAGGTTATCAATAATCTGATGTTCCACATCGGCAACATCACAAGCAAGAAGGTGAGCCGCAAGTAATTTTGATTTATTCAAAATTTTCGTGCAAGACATCGTAATCGCTCCACCAGCAATCACCATTGATCTTGATCCAAAAGTTCCAGTTCCATATGGAACTCTGCCTGTATCCCCTTCAACTAACTCAATCATAGATAAAGGTAGCCCTATATGTGAAGCAATGACTTGCGGAAATGTCGTCGCATGTGCTTGACCATGACTGTGCGTACCACACATTAAAAGAATACTTCCATCGGCAGATACTCGGATATCGGCCGAATCAAAAAAACCTGCCCGAGCGCCAAACATTCCGGCATATTTAGAAGGTGCGACTCCAGAACTTTCTAGAAAATAACAAATACCAAAACCGCGTATCATGCCATTTACTTTTGAAAGTGCACGACGTTTTTCAAAACCAGCAAAATCAGAAACAACAAGCGCTCTGTCAAATAGCCGTTGAAAATCTCCACTATCGTAAATTGGACCTAACGGTGTAGAGTAAGGCATTTCACTCGATTTGATGAAATTTTTACGACGCAGTTCCATGCGGTCCATACCCGTTTGCACCGCAGCTTCTTCGATTAATCGCTCTAATACAAAACATGCTTCAGGACGCCCTGCGCCACGATACGCATCCGTTGGAACCGTATTGGTGAACATCGCATCAACCTCTGCGAAAACTGCAGGAATCTTATAAGGACCAGATAAAACCGCAGTGTAAACCGTTGTTGGAACTGCCGCCCCAACAGTAGATATGTATGCCCCAACAGCAGCATAGGTCTTCACTCGAACACCTAAAATATAACCCTTGTCATCAAGAGCCATTTCCGCGGTGGTCATATGATCACGAGCTTGATAGTCACTAATAAATGCTTCACTTCTCGTTGAAGTCCACTTTACGGTGATCTTTAGTTTCTTACAAGCCCAGGCTAAAAGTGTTTCTTCAGGATATAACTTACCCTTCGTACCAAAACCACCACCAACATCAGGTGCAATTACACGTATTGAGTTTTCCGGTAGATTTAATTGCTCCGATGTGAGCTTGCGAATATGGTGCGGAACTTGTGTGGCGGACCAAATTGTGAGCTCATGACCATCATCTCCAAGAGAGGGAGATACCTGTGCAACAACAGCTCTTGGTTCGATGGCAGCACAAACAATCCGATGATTTTTAATTTCTACACGAATCTGGTGCGCCGCCTTTGCAAAGGCAGCATCAACAGGCTCTTTAGAGCCACGGTGAAATCTTACACAAAGATTATTTGGCGCTTGTGAATGAAGCTGTGGGGCAGTTGCAAGTGCTGCTTTCTCAACATTGACTACTGCATCTAATACTTCAAAATCTACTTCTATCAATTCAGTAGCATCAATAGCTTGATGAACAGTCTTGGCGATGACCATCGCCACTATTTCACCAACGTGACGCACGCGATCCACCGTCATGGAATATCGTGGAGGTTCATTCATTTGCGTGCCATTTGCCCCAGGAATCATCCATAGTGGCGTCATCTTACCGACACCATCATTAAATAAGTCTTCCCCAGTTAACACAGCAATTACGCCTAGAGACATTTGCGCCGCAGAAACATCAATGCTCTTAATAAGTGCATGCGCGTGAGGCGATCTTAAAAAAGCACAGTAATATGTGTTTTCAGGAAGAATATCGGCGACAAATTGACCACGTCCTTTTAATAGACGATTATCTTCTCTTCTTAAAACCGTTTTACCAATTCCTTGTGGATGCATGTAATTCTCTCAATTAATAATGGGACCTAAAAATATGTTAGCTTAATAACCTAAAGATTCAAAATAATGTTATCTTAGTTTTTATTTCCTCACAAGGAATTCCAAAATTTATAAATCGGAGCTTTTATGAACTTCAAGAAAAACTGTTTAATCTCTTTAATCATATTGTTGCTAGCTAGTTTTTCGTCTTTAAGTATGGCCCAACAAAAAATGAAAATGGGGCTTTTTATTGCATCTTCAGCTCTCCCATATTTTATTGCTAAAGAAAGAGGTTACTTTGCTGCAGAGGGTCTTGACGTTGAGGGAATACCCTTAGCAACACAACCTTTGGTTGTTCAAGGAATTGTTACTGGTGATTTAGATGCTGGCTCTAACCTGCTCTCACTAGAAGGTGCAAATATCAACGCCTTGAGACCAGATACATTGAAGTACATCTCTTTAAATTGTCAAAATGTAAAATATCAACTCGAAGCTTACGTCGTTCCAGTCAATAGCACTATTAAAACCTTAGCTGAGTTGAAGGGCAAACGCATTATGTCTGCCCCAGGCCCGGGTAACCTTTTTGTGGCAAAAGGC
This sequence comes from uncultured beta proteobacterium, assembly GCA_903875135.1. Classification (GTDB taxonomy): domain Bacteria; phylum Pseudomonadota; class Gammaproteobacteria; order Burkholderiales; family Burkholderiaceae; genus Polynucleobacter. The sequence continues at coordinate 57,164 of CAIQUZ010000037.1, forward strand.
GTGCTTAAAGCAGTTGGTCTTGATGAAAAAGATTATCAGATGCAAGAACAACAAATGAGCGTTCACATTGGTGGTCTTCAGTCTGGTCAATTTGATGCCGCATATACTCTTGAACCGATCGTGAGCATGATGGTTTCTCAAGGAGTTGGTCGTAAACTCGAAAGTGGTGTAATTGCAAAATACATGCTTGGCAGACCCGATGCCTGTGCGGTACTTGGTGGTGGCGTTCTCAGTTCTAAATTTATCAAAGAATATCCACAAGCGGCAGAACGATTTGCTAGAGCATGGGCCAAGGCATTAAATGACGGTAATAACGATCCTAAGGCTCGCGATCTCCTAGTGAAGTATATGAATACATCAGCAAGCATTGCTCAAACTGTACCGCTATCTCACTACAACATGATCCGTGATTTAAAACCTCAAGATCTTGCTGACTTTCAGAACTTAATTGATCAGGCAACAGCTTATGGGTTGGTCAAAGAAAAAATTGATGCTAAATCATTTTTAAAAGTCTATTAATATCCGATGAGTTTGATGCCGTATAAAAAATATCTGGAGCCTCTAGTTCCCTTAATTGGGGCTCTAGTTTTTGTCTTAATCTGGTGGCTTAGCACCACGTTAAAATTGGTAGATCCTTTCTTATTGCCCTCTCCACTCGCCGCAGGAAAAGCAATGTGGACCGGCATAACCAGTGGGACCTTATCTCTCGATATGATCATCACGATCCGTCGAACGATTTATGCCTTTTTAATTGCTGTGGTGATCTGCGTTCCACTTGGACTTATTTTAGGTAGTTCTGAGCGTCTCTATCGATCCTGCGAATTTGTGATTGATTTCTTTCGCTCAACGCCTGCTTCAGCTTTATTCCCCCTCTTTTTAGTCATATTAGGTGTTGGAGAAAATACCAAAATTGCAGTAGCCGCTTTTGGCGCCGGACTTTTGATTTTGTTCAATACCGCATACGGAGTCATGAACGCCAGAAAAGTACGGCAAGCTGCAGCAAGGGTCATGGGGGCCTCAAGCCTGAAGATTCTATATGGTGTAACTCTACTTGAATCACTCCCTCAAACATTTGTAGGAATGCGTTCCGGAATTTCCTTTTCACTAGTGATTGTGATTGTTGCAGAGATGTTTATCGGCTCTACAGATGGCTTAGGCCAACGTGTGATTAATGCTCAAATGATTTTTAATATGCCGGAAATGTACGCTACGATTTTTAGTGCCGGAGCATTAGGTTACGGATTAAATCTTCTCTTCATTCTCGCGGAAAGACACTTCGTCCATTGGGGTGGAAAATAAACGTGTATTTCCAAATTTAATTAATTGATTATGACAGCACATATCCAAATTCGTGGGTTGAGTAAAACTTTTGCTGGGCAAACGCTATATTCAAATTTTAATCTCGATTTTTCTCATGGGAAAATCACATCGATCTTTGGTCCGAATGGTTGCGGAAAATCGACGTTGATTAATATGATTTCTGGACTAACCCCAATGGATGCTGGAGAAGTTCTGTTTGATGGTAAAACCCTAGCTCAAACGGTTATCGGCTACGTCTTTCAAAACTACCGAGACGCTCTTTTCCCATGGAAAAAAGCCATCGACAATATCAAATATCCTCTCCAAATTGCAAAACAGTCTATCGGTGAGATTGAAGCTAGAACCCAAGAATTAATTCAGTCGTTTGATGTCCGCTTTGATCTCAACCGATATCCCTACGAATTATCAGGTGGACAGCAACAATTAATTTCCATTATGAGAGCTCTAGCTCCAAATCCAGAAGTACTTTTTTTGGATGAGCCATTTTCTGCACTCGATTATGAAATGACCCTGTTTATGCGGGATAAACTACAGGCGATTTTTGAAGCGACTAAAACCACCATGATTCTTGTCTCTCATGATCTCGATGAAGCAGTGTATTTATCAGACCACATTCTGATGTTGACTCGAAGGCCTACTCAAATCGCGCGTGAAATTGAATTTAATGCGCCAAGACCCCGTCAACCCCTCACTCTCACATCAGAACTATTTAATCAAGTAAAAGGTCAATGTCTTGAAATCTTCCAAAAAGAAATCAAAATAATCGATTAGAATTAATTCATATTTTAAAAAAGGAGATGATCTATGAGCATCCAAGTATCGATGATCATTAATGGCCAATCTGTTCAACATGAAGTGGAAGAGCGAACACTCTTGGTAAATTTTATCCGCGATTATTGTCGCTTAACAGGCACTCATGTTGGCTGCGATACAGCACAATGCGGTGCGTGCACAATCCATTTAAATGGTCGAGCCATCAAAAGTTGCAGCATTCTAGCGATGCAAGCAGAAGGTGCAACTATTACAACAATTGAAGGAGTTTCATCGGATGATCAATTACATCCAATGCAAGAAGCCTTTAAAACACATCATGGGCTACAGTGTGGCTATTGCACTCCCGGAATGATTATGAGTGCGATTGACCTTGTCAATCAATTTCCTAATCCCAGTAAGGAACTCATCCGGGAACAACTCGATGGCAACTTATGCCGTTGCACTGGTTATCACAATATCGTAATTGCCATTCAAGAGGCGGCCAAAGTTATGAGCCCTTCTAACTAAATTTCTCGGAGCGATTTATGTATCCATTTTCATTTCATCACACTCAAAAAATTACTGACACTGTCTCTTTAAAAAAAGAATCTCCAGAGGGAAAATATATCGCTGGTGGTCAAAGTTTAATTGGGGTAATGAAGCTAAGACTTGATAAACCGTCCGAATTAATTAACCTAGGATCCATTCCTGAACTTACCGGCATTTGTGTAGATGGGAAGACCTTAACAATCGGAGCAATGGCGAGACATGCCGAAGTTGCCGCATCTGCTGATGTGAAAAATTGCATCCCTGGTCTATCCCAACTCGCGGGCCTCATTGCCGATAGAATGGTGCGCAATATGGGGACAATCGGCGGCTCTGTCGCTAACAATGATCCTTCTGCGGATTATCCTGCTGGCTTGTTGGGATTAAATGCCACCATCATTACCAATCAACGTGAAATCAAAGCGGATGATTTTTTTCTCGGGATGTTTGAAACCGCTCTAGAGCCAAGTGAATTGATCCAATCGATTCGTTTTACAGCACCGATTCAATCTGCCTATGCTAAATTCAAACACCCCGCCTCTAGATACGCCGTCGTCGGTGTTTTTGTCGCTCAATTTCCGGGCGAAGTCAGAGTGGCTGTCACAGGAGCCGGCGCATCAGTTTTCCGACTCACAGAAGTTGAAAAAGCTCTTTCTAACAACTTCTCTGCCAGTGCATTAGATCCAATACATATTTCTGCTGATGGGCTTAACTCAGACTTTTTTGCAGATTCAGAATACCGAGCCCATTTAATCAAATTAATGGCAATACAAGCAGTTAACCAAGCACAATAACTCTCTTAGGAATTGCTATGTCAATTGATGTCGTTAAAGTTGAAATTAAAAGTGTATCGGATGCCTCAGGGCTATTACAACATATAGAATCTGGAAGATTTAAGGCTGATGACGTCATCGCTATTATTGGAAAAACTGAGGGTAATGGTGGAGTAAATGATTTCACAAGAATCTTATCAGATCATGCTTTTCGAGACGTTTTATTGAAACACGGCACGCGGACTACAGAGCAGATTCGGGAAATCCCGATGGTTTGGTCAGGTGGTTGTGATGGCGTCATCACACCACATGCCACTATTTTTACTCAAGTTAACGATACTTCAAGTTCAAAAGAAAGTCGTCTAGTAATTGGTACAGCACTTAGCCCGCGTATTTATCCAGAAGATATTGGTCGTTTGTCAATGGTAGAAAAAGTGCGTCAAGGTGTGCTGTTAGCAATGAAAAATGCAGGGATTGATGATCCAAAAGATGTGCATTACGTGCAGACAAAAACACCACTGCTGACCATTGAATCTGTCCTTGATGCCAAATCACGTGGAAAGACTCTAGCCTGCGAAGTTCACGACTCCATGGGTGTTTCCAATGGCACTACGGCCCTAGGAATTGCGGTTGCACTAGGCGAAATCTCAATGCCAACAGAAGAAGATATCTGCGAGAATCACGCCTTGTTTTCTTCAGTAGCATCCTGCTCTTCTGGCGTTGAATTAGATTTCGCACAAATTGTTTTACTCGGCAATAAAACTGGCGCAGGAGGAAAATTTAGGATCGGTCACGGCATTATGAGAGATGCTATTGATATCGATGGTATCTATGATGCGATTCGGTCCGCTGGCTTAACCTTACCTGAGCGCCCCAGAGCAAGCGACTTAAACGGCAAACTAGTTAACTGCTTCATTAAATGTGAGGCGGATCAAACTGGTAAGCTTCGTGGTCGTCGACAAATTATGTTAGATGACTCCGATGTGCATCATCATCGACACTCTAAAGCTGCCGTTGGTGGAGTAGCTGCTGCCGCGATTGGTGATCCCGCTGTCTTCGTATCTGTTGATGCTATGCACCAAGGTCCGCACGGTGGCGGTCCCGTTATCGCGATTGTTGATTTGGGGACTTAAACAGTTTTCTTATTGATAGATTTTCTGATCAAAGAAACTCATACCTGCAATATAGCGGCTACCATCAGACATGTCCGGGAGTGGTCCCTTCTCGATTTTTCCTTCAAAGGTTAATTCGAGTTGGACACCGCTTGGATCATAAATAAATAGTTGCCAAATCGTCGTGTTCGGCACTAAAAATTCACGAAAAGGTAATTTCATGTCAATAAATTTTTGACGGTACTCATGGTAACCCGAGCAAGAAAATGAGATATGATCAATCGCTGCAGTCCCTAATACTGTCTTACCATCTTCACCAAGCGCTGGTCCACCAGCGTAACAATGTAATATCGCTTGCCCACCAGGAATCGGAGCAGCAAGCCACGCTCCCGGAAAACCAAAGTCCGGACGATAAATATCAATCAAACCTAATACCTTAGTATAAAAATCTTTAGTTGCCTCTAAATTATTCGTTTTAACTGCAATATGAAACAAACCATTCGTAATCATGAACTATTCCTGTTTAAATTTTATCGATCAAACTAACATGGGCTGAAACAATTCTCCAACCTTCAGGTGTCCTTACCCAAGTTTGCGATTGACGCCCCAATTTTCCTGGAACAGTATCTCTTTCAAATAAGGTATTCGCTGTTGCCAAGTCATTTCCAAAAGTAGTAATTACTGTTTTACTGATACTTCTTAATAAACCTTTCGACGGTCTTGCGGCTCGAAAAGCTGCTATTTCGTCAAAACCATATAAGTTTTCATTCATGCCATAACGGATAACTAATGGATTATTCCAAAATGAGTTATCTAAAACATCAATCTTATTGTGAATCAAGGCGTCCTCATATTGATCAAAAAGAGCTTGAACTTCTGCGTGGATATTAGGGATGTTAATTTGCATGGGATATTCTCAAATTCATTAGGTATTAATAGTTGATTCTAGTATAAGCCGAATAGAAATACGATAGCTCCCCTACGAATAAACCTCCATTGATTTTCTCCACAAAAGGCACTAAGCTCATCTTGAGTGAGATATTCAGATAGAAATGGACAAAGCCTTGATCACCTAGTTCATCTGATCAATCAAATCTCTTCAATGACTTAAATAATGAATGGGGAACATCAATGCAACAACAAATAATAAAAATTATTCTTGGCTTGAGTGTAGTCATTATTGGAAACGTGTTAGCCCAAATCAAACCACTTGAGATGAACATCGCTCAAGTTGACTCCTTCCATATTGGTGGGCGATTAGTTGAAATCTCAGGCAAACCGATTAAAGAAGTTGTCTTTAGCCCAGGCAGTGCCCCAGCAAAGATTGATCCTAACGGAAAATACCTCGTTGAACAAATGTACGTTCAGTACTTTATTCCAAAAGATGTCAAGCATCAATTACCCATCCTCCTCTGGCATGGTGGTGGCCTCACGGGGGTCACGTATGAAACAACTCCGGATGGTAGACCTGGTTGGCAACAATACTTTATTAGTCAGGGTTGGAAAACTTACGTTTCAGATGCTGTTGAACGAGGGCGTTCAGGTTGGGCGTCGCCAGATATTTGGCCTTCAGATCCACAATTCTTAACGATTGATAACCCATGGCAACGATTTAGAATTGGCGCAAATCCATGGAGTGATGACCCAGTTAAAAGAGCTCAACACCCAGGCAGTCAGTTTCCTGCTGAAGGTTATGTCAATTTTATGCGTCAAGTCGTTCCACGCTGGACAACCACAGATGAGGCCAGTATAGCCGCCTATACGGAATTAGTTGACAAAGTCTGCCCCTGCGTTGTTTTAGTTCATAGCCAAGGAGGTCAGTTTGGTCAAAAAGTTGCCCAAGCCCGTCCTGATAAAGTGAAAGCATTAATTTTGGTTGAACCTGCGGGATTTGGTGACCCAGCAAAGGCGAGTGCAATGAAAAATATACCGATACTTACCGTGTATGGCGACAATATTGATCTTGATTCTCGCTGGCCAAAAATCCGACAAACACAACTAGATTTGAATCAAAAATATATTACAGCAGGAGCTAGTGTCGATGTGATTAACCTACCAGAAATAGGCATTAAAGGTAACTCACACATGATGATGATGGATCGTAACAATCTGCAAATTGCCGGCATCATCGAAGAATGGCTAAAGAAAAAAGGTTTTAAAGACTGATGATTCGATCTATCGAATGCACCTTGATGAGTTATTTAAATAACTCATCAAGGTGTTTCTCGTAATCGTAATAATTGATACTTTCGTATAACTCATTTCTCGTTTGCATTTGCCCAATCAAATTTTTTTGTGTTCCCTCAGACCGAATGGTTTGATAAACATGCTCTGCTGCTTTATTCATCGCTCTAAAAGCTGATAATGGGTAAAGTGCCATGCTGACTCCAACTGACCTCAATTCATCGATAGTGAACAATGGCGTTGATCCAAACTCAGTAATATTGGCTAAAACTGGAACTTTGGTCTTTTCGACAAATTGTTGATATTGACCTAGTTCAGTAACTGCTTCTGGAAACAACATATCTGCACCCGCCTCAACATAAGCAAGCACTCTATCTATGCAAGCATTGATACCTTCTGCTGCTAAAGAGTCGGTTCTTGCCATCACCACAAAATCCTCACTCGACTTAGCATCAATAGCTGCTTTGATACGATCGACCATTTCTGCACAACTCACAATTTGTTTATTGGGTCGATGACCACAACGTTTAGCACCAACTTGATCTTCAATATGAATCGCTGCCACCCCAGCTTTTTCTAATGAACGAACCGTCCTAGCCACATTAAATGCCGATGACCCAAATCCTGTATCCACATCAACTAGCAAAGGTAAAGTACAAATATCGGTGATTCTTCTGGCATCAATCAGCACATCTTCTAAGTTAGAAATTCCAAGATCAGGCAAGCCTAAAGATCCCGCAGACACTCCCCCGCCAGATAAATAAATAGCTTTGTAACCAGCTCGCTGAGCCAGTAACGCATGGTTACCATTCACTGCACCAATGACTTGAAGTGGTGATTCATTCAAAATTGCTTGACGAAACAAACTACCCGGAGATACTCGACTCATATTTACACCTTATTTTTGCCTGATCAATTAATCATCTTTCATATTCGACTTTTTGATAATTGGAGCAAGCCTTCCTTTTTCTTCAGCCAAAAATTTCACAAAATCTGTAATCGACCCTGGGATTGGTTCGATACCTTGAGGTACTAATCGATTCGTTACCGCTTCCGTTTTAAGACCAGCATTAATTGCTTGATTCATTTTCTCTAAAACATCGTCTGGTGTTCCCTTTGGGGCATATAAACCTGCCCAGTGACCAATAAAAACCTCTGGATAACCTAATTCTTTTGCTGTTGGGACATTTGGTAGCGCAGAAATTCTTTTGTTCCAAGTCGATGCAATGGCTTTTAGTTTACCGCCCTGAATTTGTGGAATCACAACCGGACTTGCCTCAGAAGTAGCATCAACTTGACTAGAAATTACGGCAAGCATCCCTTCAGATCCACTCTTATAGGGAATTACTTCATATTTACCACCAGTATTTAATTTCAGCATTTCTACCACAAAATGCGGTGTGCTGCCTGTTCCTGCGGTTGAGAAGTTAAGCCCCTTTGACTCTTTTGACAAAGCCACTAAATCTTTTAACTGATTCATTTTAGAGTTGGCTGCCACCACAATGATGGAAGGGCTAACTGCCAAAAATCCTACTGGAACTAAGTCCCCTTCTTTATAAGGCATCGAGGATTTGATGAGTGCATTAGTAAGAGTTCCACTTGCCCCAACAAAAAAGGTATATCCATCATTGGCACTTTTAGCAACATAATCAGCACCCAAAACAGATCCAGCACCTGGCTTGTTCTCTACAATAATTGTTTGACCTAATTGTTTGGAGGCGGCTTCAGCAGCAACTCTTGCCACTAAATCATTCGCTCCGCCAGGACCAAAACCAACTACAAATTTAATCGTATGATTTGGCCAAGGCTCAGCGGCAATTACGCCACACATCATCATGGCACTTAAAAGCAGGCAGGATAAAGATCGTCTTATTTTCATAGTTTTCTTTCTGTGGACATTCTGTATCAAATTGTAGTCGTGAATCAGAGTCATTCGCCATTACTTACCATATTAAATGAATCTTCCTTCATAACTACGCCTTGACTGGACCAAACTGTGGGGGAGGAACTCGTCTTTTAGAAGCTGCTTCATAAGCAGAAGCCACTCTGATTAAACGGTCTTCCATTCCCGGCTCCACCCGAAATACCAAAGAAAATGGTAAGCCAGCACCTTCTAATTTTGTCGGGGTTTGGCTCGTTTTTCCGAGATATTTTTTTCGATCTTCAGATAACTCAAAAACTGCATCGTAGGCTATATCAACAAATCCCGCAGGCACTAAAACTTCCGTAAGTCCAGCATTGGGTCCGTACAGTAATTCGTTACGAAGGTCAGTAATTTCACCAGGCTCATCAGGCCATCCAATCTTCGCAGGTGGCAAAGGCGTATGGAGCCTTACCAAAACATCAAGTTTGTTTTCAAGAATCACCATCATATCGACTCTTCGCAGTAGCTCTCTGAGCATAATGCGCTCATTAATCCCTTGTCTGCCACCTAAAGGATTCCTGGGATCCGTCGTCTCTTCCCAATTTTTAAAAGCTGATCGCTGATCATCACCCCAAAATTTGGAGCGTTGATTTAATGTCGGCCAATCGATGAGCGACTCTTTAAATCCAAGAACATTCCAATCCTGCGCTCGGCGACTCAAATATTGCTTGATGTGATAGCGAAAAGAGTTGGCTAATATTTGATGTTGAACTGTAGCAATCGTTAAATTTTGGGGTGGCTGGATATTGAGATCAGCCAACTCCACACAATAATCAATCGCCGTCATTTTTCCGGAGCCAAAGATTTTTCCTGGGGCAAATTCAGTCGGCATAATTTGCTCAGCAAACTCAGGAAATACCGGCTGCCTGGCTTCATTTAATCGAAATAAAATATCTGGCATAAAGACTGGGACTAACCTTGCTAGGGCTTTCGTAAAATCAATTCCCATTTGTTCTATTGTGTTATCTCTTTGCCAAAGAGTATGCGATGACTCCACTAAAGTCGCACCAAGATGATTACCAAGTATCTCTTTAATCTCTAGGCTTGCCTTAGTAATGATCGGTTCTACTGATTTAATTCCGGGGTTTATCATGGATTCACGGATCACCCCAATACGGGTTCCTTTTAAAAGGCCCACGGTATTCCCTTTAATCACATGATCGAGATAGCGTGTTTGTAAGACAGAGGATCGCGGGACAGTTGTGTAGGGGTCTCTAGGATCGTAATACCCATTGTCATCATCTTTAAGCGCATCCAAAATACGTGTGCAGTCTTCCAAAGTGCGACTTAAGATTCCCGTTCGATCACAATAGATATCCGCACCAATAGCCCCACCATCAAAACCTAGCATTGCCTTATGGGGCAAAATCAATGCTAATGCATTATGGTTGGCAGGACCTCTTGTCGACATCCGTGTTTCTTCACCTAAACTAGCCATCACCAAATTAGCACTAACCGATACGCCTGATCCCGAACTAGAACCTAAGGATGCTGAGCGCGTTGTGTCATAGGGATTCGATGGATTACCACCCCAAGTAGAGCGTTGATAACCATGTACGGATGGCAAGATCTGGTGAGGTTGGTTTTTACCTCCTGGATCACCTGCACGACCGTTATATTCTGTCATGACCGCTTTGGCGAAAATAATCGCCCCTTTTTGACGAAGCTGGTCGACTAAAAGATGATCTCTGGCCGGAAAGTCGATATCGTAAGCAGCATCACCACCTCCCGTAGAACGCATGTCTTTCGTATCAAAAGCATCTTTGAAGGAAAATGTCACGCCATATAAAGGTAACTTTTCAAGATCGGGTTGTTGGCCATACTGCGCATCTAAAGCCGCTGCTTGCTCAAGAGCGTCCGGATATTGCCGAAATAATTCACACATCGGAGGAGCACCTTTAGGCAAGGGCCCTTTTGAAGGATGCAAATCATAATCACCACGACAAGTAACTGATCGTTCTCCACGTAGATTAATCGTTGATAAAGCATTGAGTTGACCAGCATTGGGTTTGCCTACAATCATTCCGAACTGTTGGTAAATACTAGGGTCTGAGGCGGTTGACTCCATTCTGCCAAACTCAATGTCTGGACCAATATATCGATCTAAGTTTGGCAATAACTTAGAAGCATTTAAGGTCTCTTGATCAAACCGTATCGGCTGACCACCACGTAAAACACCTGTGTGAGCAGGAATTTGGCTACCATCCCTTGTCACCAGCAAGCTTGAGGGTCCATTAAACTGCCGTATACGAGCCAGATATTGCTGAACTACTGCCACACAACTGGTTCTCCCCTCTTGAATTGCAAGATGCAGATCTGAAATTGTTGCTTCTTCAACTTGAAAGGGAATATTAGACTGACTTTGCGACACGATGTGACTCCTCTATACTAGGTCAATTGTTGAAAAATTGAACAATTGTGGATAACTATTCATTAAAATAAAATCATCGATCATCTGAAGTTATTTAGTGAAGAGTATAAAACGAATAGTCTCAATGAATGTTAATTAAAAGAACTGTAATAAGATAGTATCAGTGCCGATAACATTACAAAATAAGTTAGGTTACCTCATGCTAAAAAAGTCTCTCATCCTTCTGTTATCTTTCCTTTCAATTTTCCTGCCCCTAGATTCCTTTGCTAAAAAACAAGAACCATCAAAGGTCTATGTGGGACTCTATGTCGAAGGCATTCGGTCACTTTCTTACAATCAAGAAAATTTTACCGGTGATTTAACAGTATGGTTTCGATGGAAAGATAACGATATTCAACCCAGTAAAACATTTAAATTAAAACATGCCAAAATTAATTCTCAAAAAGTGGTTTTTAGTGGAATGATTAATCAAGGTGAAGATCATTTAGAAATTATTGATATTTCAGCAACCTTCTTTACAAAATGGGATATTACACATTTTCCATTTGATAACCAAATACTTAAAATTCAAATCGAAGAAGATGAAGATGACCCTAACATTGAGGTGCTCTATGTTAGTGATGACCAAAACATTCGGCCTAGTACAGATGTAGAAATTGCGAGTTGGAAAATTCGTGATGAAAAAAGTTATGTCACTTGCAATCAATTTCATTCCAATTACGGCAACCCTGCCACGAATATAGAAGATGCCTGTTCAACACAATTTAATCACTTCATTGAAATTGAAAAGAAATCCGAACTCATTGGATTTAAGCTATTAATCTGCCCAATTGTGGCTATTTTGCTATTAGCGCTTGGGCTTTTATTACCGCCGTCAGAAGGCGCAAGAATCGGTATACCAACCACCGCTGCTTTTTTATTAATCTCCTCACAATTTATTCTGAATAATCTTTTACCACCCTCCATTGGTTATTCCTTCGCTGAAAAATTAATTTCCTTTGGATTACTTCAATGTCTACTGTTGGTCATCTTTACGGTCTTATCCGTCAGATATTATAAAAATAACCAGCTAGAACTCTCAGCAAAAATTGATAAAAATTTATTAAGATTTGCTATCATATTGGACCTTGCATTTACTATCTACACGGCGTATGTGATTAGCTTATAAAGCTCAAGTCATTGAAAGACTTTACGTGTTTTAGTGACTATATCCAATGTTGGCATAGGGAACCCCACCTTTTTTCACTGAAACAGCACAAAATTTAAATTCTGGTATCTTGCCAAAAGGATCTAGTGCTGGATTGGTCATCAAATTTGCAGCTGCTTCAAAATAGGCAAATGGAATAAAAATTGACCCATTGGGCGTGCCATCATCTACCCGAACATGGATGGCAACTTCTCCTCGCCTTGAAGCAATCGTCACAACATCACCAGCAACTAAGTTCAATTTGTTCATATCGCAAGAGTTGATTGCGACTGTTGCCATCGGCTCAAGGGCATCGAGGATCGTAGCCCTTCTCGTCATACTTCCTGTGTGCCAATGCTCTAATTGTCGACCAGTAATCAGGACAAAGGGATACTCTTGATCAGGCATTTCATTGGCGGGAATAATGTCTACTGGAACTAAATGCACCCGACCATCGCTGGTTGGAAAATGATCTGTAAAGACGATCGGTTGACCAGGGTCATCGTCACTGAGACAAGGATAGGTGACGCTAGATTCTTTTTCTATACGACCCCAACTAATTCCATGGATGACCTCATGCATCGTTTGGCGCATTTCTTCATAAACCTGTGCGACTCCAAATTCTGGCCCTTGATAATCCCACGTCAGCCCCATCCGCTGAGCCAACTGCTGAATGATCCATAAATCGCCACGCGCCTCACCCGGCGGAGACAATGCTTTTTTTCCAAGTTGTATCATGCGATCCGTGTTACTCACTGTTCCCATTTTTTCTGGCCACGCACTTGACGGAAGTACCACGTCAGCTAACCAAGCAGTCTCTGTCATAAAGATATCTTGCACAACTAAATGCTCTAAAGAGGCTAAAGCATGTCGTGCGTGGTTTAAGTTGGGGTCACTCATGGCTGGGTTTTCACCCATAATATACATTCCACGTATCTTATGAGGATCGGTATCTGGCGCCAATATCTTGCCCATAATTTCTACCACCGTATAACCAGGTACTCTATCTAATGGGGTCTGCCAAAAATTTTCAAACCACAGATGGACAGCTTCATTATCTACCCGCTGATAATTTGGAAACATCATGGGAATCAAACCCGCATCACTCGCACCTTGGACATTATTTTGTCCTCTAAGAGGATGGAGTCCAGACCCAGGCTTGCCAATTTGTCCAGTAATCGTCGCCAATGCAATCAAGCATCTTGCATTGTCCGTGCCGTGAATATGCTGACTAATTCCCATGCCCCACAAAATCATAGCAGATTTTGCTTGTGAATAAGCACGAGCAACTTCACGAATTAATACAGCCTCAACACCACAAATTGGCGCCATGAGTTCAGGACTATATTTTTGAACATTATTTTTCAGAGCCGTAAAGTTGATTGATCGCAAATCAATAAATTCTTTATCGATCAAGTCCTCCTCAATAATCGTATAAATCATGGCATTCAAAAGAGCCACATCCGTATCTGGATGAAACTGCATAGTTCGCCAAGCTTGCTTACTAATCTCTGTCATTCTTGGATCTGCTAGAACAATTTTTGCGCCGTTCTTAGCGGCATTTTTTAACCATGTAGCGGCTACCGGATGATTTGAAGTTGGATTGGATCCAATCAAAAAGATCAACTCTGAATGCTCAACATCATTGACCTGATTACTCACCGCTCCTGATCCAACCCCTTCTAACAAAGCAGCAACACTAGAGGCATGGCACAAACGAGTACAGTGATCCACATTATTACTACCAAAACCCGTTCTAACTAATTTCTGAAATAAGTATGCCTCTTCGTTACTGCCTTTGGCAGACCCAAACCCAGCCAATACTTTATGACCATAAGTCTTTTTTAAATGATTCAACTTTCCACCAACCAAATCGAGTGCTTCTTCCCAAGAGGCTTCTCTAAAAACATCCGAAATCTGTTGATGAACAGTATCACTATCCAATACCTTTGCTACTCCCTCTTTACGGATTAATGGTTTAGTAAGGCGCTGGGAATGATGCACATAATCAAAACCAAATCGACCCTTAACACATAAGCGACTTGAATTAGCTGGGCCATCCCGCCCATCCACACTCAGAATTTTTTCATCCTTAATGTTGTAGGTAATCAAACAACCGACCCCACAAAATGGGCAGACAGAATCAACTTTACGATCGACTACTTGATTCCCAATATGTAATTTAGGCATTAATGCACCGGTAGGACAAGCTTGTACACATTCGCCACAAGCCACACAGGAACTGTCTCCCATGGAATCATTCATATCAAAAACAATTTGACTATGATGACCACGCATCGCATATCCAATTACATCATTGACCTGTTCTTCACGGCAGGCTCTTACGCAGCGATTGCATTGAATACAAGCATCCAAGTTAACAGCCATCGCCGGATGAGTATCATCCGACGGAACGGGCTCACGCTTTAACGCTTCAAGAGCCGGTCGAACTTGCACACCGCATTCATTTGCCCAATAAGAAAGCTCCCCATGTCCTAAATCTTCATTTCCATCAACCCACTTCAAGCCTTCTTTGGGCATATCGGACAGTAATAACTCCAATACCATGTTTTGATTATTGATTGCTTTTTGACTATTGGAGTGAACCCTCATCCCTTCTTTAACGGTTCGACAACAACTCGGGGCAAGCGTTCTTTCTCCATCAATCTCAATCACACACGCCCGACAATTACCATCAGGACGATAGCCCTCTTTAAAACACAAATGAGGTATCTCTACCCCTTCACGTTTTGCAGCTGACAAAATAGTTTCGCCGACATATGCCTGAATCAATTTGTCGTTTAGTGAAAATTCAAGCGTTTGACGAAGCTCATTTTTTAGATGTTTAGGTGCGTTCATGACATTAACTCATGGGCAAAATATTTCTGAATACATTCAATCGAATTAGGCGCCGCTTGTCCTAAACCACAAATGGATGAGTCTTTCATGACCATCGATAAATCATTTAATACGCCATGATCCCAATGACGCTCTTCCATGAGTCGACTTGCTTTTGCAGTTCCTACTCGACAAGGCGTACATTGACCACAACTTTCGTGCTCAAAGAATTTCATGACATTCAGAGCCGCATCTTTGGCTTTGTCATGCTGACTGAGGATCATCACAGCTGCTGAACCAATAAAACATCCGTAGGGCTGAAGGGTATCAAAATCGAGAGGAACTTGATTGAGCGATGCGGGCAATATTCCACCAGAGGCCCCACCCGGCAAATACGCATAGAACTTGTGACCTTCTATCATTCCCCCACAAAACTCATCAATGAGTTCTTGTACCGTAATACCCGCAGGGGCAAGTTTGACACCAGGATAGTTGACACGACCACTGACGCTAAAACTCCTCAACCCCTTACGACCATTTCGTCCAAAAGAAGAGAACCAATCTGCCCCCTGCTCCAGTACATCTCTGACCCAATACAGTGTTTCGAAATTATGTTCTAAAGTGGGCTTACCAAATAAACCCACCTCAGCAATATATGGCGGTCGCATTCTTGGCTCACCGCGCTTGCCTTCAATACTTTCAATCATGGCCGACTCTTCACCACAAATATACGCCCCTGCTCCACGGCGCAACTCAATGAAAGGCAAAGGTTGGGGATGATGCAATTTTAGAACTTCAAGTTCCTTTTCTAATAACTCACGACAACCATGATATTCATCACGTAAATAGATATAACACGCATCAATACCAACCACATGTGCCGCAATTAAAACGCCTTCAATAAAACGATGTGGATCTCGCTCTAAATATGTTCGGTCTTTAAATGTTCCGGGCTCACCCTCATCAATATTGACCGCCATGAGCCTTGGTGCATCAAAACCACGAACAATACGCCATTTTTTCCCTGCTGGAAAACCTGCACCGCCCAAACCACGTAAACCTGACTTTTCCATCTCATCTAAAACCGACTCAACAGATTGAGCACCTGATTGAAGTTGACCGAGTAATTGATAACCACCATGTTGTTTGTAGGTTTCATAACCACAATAAGATGGGCTGATATTGTTATCATGCTTTGGGGAAATACTCGACTCAATATGTTCCTTGGGATCAAAATGACTTTGATGATTAGGTAACGGGTGTTTCATCAACTCTTGATGAACGATAGATTGAACTTGATCTAAATTAGCGAAAGCAATCGGATGTTGATGGATCACCACAGATGGTGCCTGCTCACATCGTCCGATACAAGGCACTGCCTCTACATGGATTTCTTTTTGTGGAAAAGCTGCCGACACTTGCTGTAGCAATTTTTTAGAACCTTCCAATTCACAAGAAACACTATTGCAAACCCGGATCGTGATGGTTGGCGCTAACTGATCGTCCTCAAGGACTTTAAAATGATGGTAAAAAGTGGCGACTTCATACACCTCTGCCATCGAAATTTTCATTAATTTACCAAGTGCGGCAAGATGTCGCTGGTATAAACACAAATAAACATC
This sequence comes from uncultured beta proteobacterium, assembly GCA_903875135.1. GTDB lineage: Bacteria > Pseudomonadota > Gammaproteobacteria > Burkholderiales > Burkholderiaceae > Polynucleobacter. The sequence goes on from CAIQUZ010000037.1 coordinate 73,793, forward strand.
ATTTAATCGATGCAGATTTTCAATTAAATACTCTCTAGCTAAGTAATGAGAAGGTATTAAATTTTCAACTTCACCAGATGAAATAACGTCAACTTGTCGACCCTTGAGCTTACTTTTTTTCCTCAGCAACTCCTGCATCTGGGTAGATGTTGCGAGTGTCACGGGCGGTATAGTTGATGATGTATTTTTACTCATAAATACCAAGTTTCGACCTCAAGACATGAGGTCGAATATAGAATAATAAAGTTAGCTAAACAACTTCAATGCACTCAAGGCGGTTCGATAAACTCCCCAAGCTAACGGTACACCAACAAATCCCCAAGATAAGTAAACTTGCAGGGCACTTGTATTGGAGCTTTGCGAAGAAGACAAGACATTTACTTCACTTCCTATGGCTTTTTCATGCGCCAGACGCTTTTCTTCAGCAAGTTCTGCATCCGTCATAAACCAATGATCAGCAACAGGTTTAATCAACCAATTACAAATCAATCCAATGACTAACATGCCTACCAAAATATACATAGTCTGGTTATACACTTGACTCTTCGGCAATCCAAGACTTAGTTGATAGTCACGCATATAGTTCACGACCACTGGCCCTAATATTCCGGCAGTAGACCACGCAGTAAGTAATCGACCATGGATCGCGCCAACCATTTGTGTCCCAAAAAGATCCGCTAAATATGCCGGAACCGTAGCAAAACCACCGCCATACATACTTAAGATAATACAAAACGCCAGGACGAAAAAGATCAAATTACCAGAGTTTGAACTAGATGGAACACTAAAGTATAGGAGACCGCCAAGCACAAAGAACACTGTGTAGGTTAGCTTACGGCCAAATTTGTCAGATAAGCTTGCCCAAAAGAAACGACCACCAATATTAAATAAACTGAGCAATGCAGTAAACCCAGCGGCAACTGCCGCAATCGAAGTCAACTGGGCTTTGTCTAATTCATTATATTTAAGATCTAAGCCAATTAAGCTTCCTGCAAAGACTTCTTGTAGCATCGGTGACGCCATACCAATCACACCAATACCTGCCGATACATTCATCGTTAAAACCATCCACACTAACCAAAATTGTGGAATGCCCCAAATCTTTTTGACATGTACACTCTTTTTCGTAATCATGGCGTTCGTTTGCAAAGTAGGTGAAGGAGTCCATCCTTCTGGCTTCCAATCACTACTTGGAATGCGATAACTCATTGCACCGACCAACATATAAACAATGTAAATCAAACCCATCACGACAAATGTTTGGGCAACGCCAACACTCGTCTCTGTGGCAAAACTTTTCATCAAAGTAGCCGCTAATGGAGATCCAATCATCGCGCCACCACCAAAACCCATAATAGCCATGCCCGTTGCCATACCACGGCGATCTGGAAACCATTTAATCAATGTCGAAACGGGTGAAATATACCCAAGACCTAAGCCTATCCCACCAATGACACCTGAACCTAAAATCATGATCCAAAACTGATGGGTATAAACACCAAAAGCGGATATCAACATACCGCCACCCCAACAAAAAGCAGCTACAACACCCGCTTTACGAGGACCCGCACGCTCTAACCAACCACCCCAAATTGCAGCAGAAACACCTAAAAAGACAAAAAATAAGGTGTACATCCAACCGAGAGTAGATATTTTCCAATCACAACTCGTCGTAAATAACTCCTGAAAGAAACCAACATCTGCACTACATTTAATCGCCTCTGTTAGACCTTGTGACACTGCTAATGATTTCGATAGGGGTATCCAAAAGACAGAAAATCCATAAGCCATACCAATGCAAAGATGGATCGCAAGCGCTGCTGGCGGTACTAACCAACGATTAAATCCTTTTCCAGCGATCGTGCGTTCTTTACTTAAGAAGTCAAACATGGATTAGCTCCTGTAACTGATCAAGGTTTCAATTTAATGAAATTCACAGATATTGCATATAGACTACAACCCTAATATAAGGTCTCTTCTTGAATTCCATCTAAAAAAAACATTATTAACCCTATGATTTTATTTAACTTATGTAAATGAACAAGATATAACTTATGGCACTGTAACTACAGCGGATGTAAGAAACGCGATCCATTTTGATTCCGAACTTATTCAAGTTACAGAAAACTTAAGCTGATCTTCTTTTTATGACATTGAACCAGACGCTCATGACTGATCTTTAAACGGACTGGTAATGACTAAAAAAACCAGACTTTCTAGACCCGTATTATGTAATTCGTGAACCACTCCAGGAGGAATATAGGCTACATCATGCTCATGCATGATGTATTTTTGATCATCCACGATGAGTAATCCTTCACCACTCAAGAAATGATAAATCTGTTCTTGAACTTGATGAACATGACTTTCTACAAACGCGCCAGGTTGATAAGTAGAGATTCGGTAATCGAAGATTTTGCTATCTGTAGTGTTCGGAGAAACAATCTCTTTCGATAGCGCCCGGTCATAATGCCCCGGATATTGAATCCATGGCAACTCTGCAATATTACGGATGACAGCTTGACGTTTTTTTTGATTTTTTTTCATAGAGTTTTTCTGACTAGGGTTGCCAAGGTTGACCAAAGATAGGTTCTTTATAAGGGATTGGTGGCAGTTGCCAAGTACCTGTTGAAGGCGGTCTAATCTCGGCACTGACGTGAACATCAATCACTGTAGGGCGACGATTCTGAATCGCTTGAGCCAAGACTCCCCGGAAATCTTCACTACGGGTTACAGTAAAGCCATCAGCTCCACAAGCTTTAGCCCACATTGCAAAATCAGGGTTATAACGTTCACCACCAGGGCCCTGAGTGCCCTTATAAAATGCAGTGCCAATCTCTCGACCCTCAAACATACCAATTTGAATATCTCGAATTGCTGACCAAGCAAAATTATTCCAAACTACCCAGATACAAGGTAAGTTGTATTCAACAGCCGTTGCCACTACATGGGGAGCCATCATAAAACCACCATCACCCACCACCGCAATACAGGTTCTTTCTGGAGCTGCAAGCTGAGCACCAAGGACCCCACAAACTCCGAATCCCATCGAAGAATATCCCCAACTATTGAGCATGCTTTGCGGTCTCTTTGGCTTCCAAAATTGCATAAACCAATTATGATGTACGCCAGAATCTAATAATAGGATCAAATCATCTGGAGCAACATCTTGGATGCCACGAACGATATACTCAGGTCGAATCGGAGTTTCAATCTTCGAAAATTGAGGGTTGATAAATTGTCCCCACTCATCTTGCCAAACTTTAATGTCTGTATGCCACTGTTGATACGTTTGTTGTTGAATTTTCTTTTGCTGTGCTAGACCCTGAAGTAATTGTTGTGCAAAGATTTTTGCATCAGCAATCAAGCCAATGGTGGGTAAATAGTTTCTGCCAAGTTCCGTGGGGTCAATGTCTACCTGAATTAATTTAGTGATCGGAAAATTCCAAGAGTAACCAGGATACCACGAAGAGGAAGATCGATCATCAAATCGCGTACCAACACAAATTACCAAATCGGCATGACGACCTGCCTGATTGGCTGGATATGCGCCGTTACGACCAATGAAGCCGAGGGTTAAATCATCATCCGCAGGTACACACCCCATGCCATTCGGAGAAGTAATTACTGGAATCCCATACTCTTTTGATAACTGAGAAATTTCTGGCCCAGCTTCAGAAAGACTAACCCCTTGGCCAATAAAAAAAACCGGCCGTTGGGAACTCTGAATAAGTTCAATCACCTTGGCGATATCCTGCTGGTTTGCCCCTGGTCGATATTCTCCTAAGCGATGTGAAAGTTCTGGCACTTCCACATCATCCGACTCTTGAAAAACATTATAAGGAATATCTAAATTGACAGGTCCAGGACGTCCTGTCAACATCGTATCAAATGACTGACGCAGTGCTAAAGGCAACATATCAACCCGTGATGGCTGAAAAGTTCTTTTCACAACAGGTCGTAAGACTTGAGCAAAATCAGCTTGATTATGGGTATATAGTTCTTGAAATGGCGCACGATTGGCTTGTGACGTGGGGACGTTCGCTGTGATGGCCAAAAACGCAGAAGAATCCGAAAGCGCAGTGGCTAAAGACATCACAATATTTGCCGACCCGGGGCCGGTTGAGGTTAAGGTTGCGACAGGTTGATGCTTCACTCGGAAATAAGCATCTGCCATGTGTCCTGCCGCTTGTTCATGCCTTGGTGAGATCAAGGTAATTTTGTCTTTTAGTTGATATAAGGCGTCTAAGATACCAACATTACCGTGTCCACAAATTCCAAAAATAAAGGGGACCTTTTGCTTAACTAAATACTCAGCAATGACCTCCCCACCTTTCATCTTAGCCATACCATCTCCATCTATCTATGTTTTCTTTTCAATAGAATAACTGATTCTTCTTGTTGTTAAAGATTTACCAGGAGAAATATCTACGCTTTTCTTTTTCAAGATGTGCTAATCTGAAAGAAAAAATGAGGAGACATCAATGCAAGGTCATTGGATAAGAAAGTTCGCTTTTTTGCTATTGTTATTGCTACTTTCATTTTGGGGAAATGCTCAAGAATTTCCCAATAAAACAATTCGTATTATTGTTCCATTTGCTCCAGGTGGTTCTAATGATGTGGTGATGCGATTACTTGCGCCTTCACTCTCTGAGGAGCTTGGTCAAGCTGTCGTTGTAGAAAATCGTCCTGGTGGAGGTGCGACCATCGGCATGGATGTTGTCGCCAAATCAAAACCTGATGGCTATACCTTAGGTGTTGCCAATACCTCATTTGGTGCAAATCCATTTGTAATGGGCAAAATGCCCTTTGACACCTTAAAGGACTTTACTCCTGTTTGTCTTGTCGGCAAAGTACCGCTCGTCGTTGTTGTTAACCCAGCGCTACCGGTTAAAAATATCAAAGAATTAATCGACTTCGCCAAAAAAAATCCTGACGCCATTAATTACGGATCTGCGGGAAATGCCAGTGCGCCACACTTGGCTGGTGCTTTATTTGAATATGTAACTGGCGCCAAGATGACCCACATCCCTTATAAAAGCGGTGGCGAGGCTACTGCAGCGTTACTCGGCAATGTCACGCAATTACAATTTGCTGCAGTTCCTTCCGCTATTCAACAAATCCGGTCTAACCGTTTAATCCCCCTTGCAGTAACCACTCTCGATCGCGATGAAAGCCTACCTGAAGTACCAACCGTAGATCAATCTGGGGTAAAGGATTTTGATATGGCCGACTGGATTGGTATCGTAGTGCCTAACGGGACCCCAGATCCAATCGTTAAAAGACTCAATGAAGCCTTTACTAAAGCGCTTCTTAAACCTGAAAATCGTGCCAATTTATCTAAAGCTGGCACACGCCCGATTGGCGGATCTCCTGAGGACTTAAAAGCTTTCATCAACAAGGAATTAAATACGTGGCAAAAAGTTGTTAAAGCAGCAAATATTAAAATTAATTAATAAGGATGAGTCAAAATGCATCGAATTGGCATGTTATTACCAGCAACAAACATTGCTGTTGAAATTGAACTAAATCGTGTTTTACCAAAAAATTATCAACTCTTTATTTCAAGACTCAAAGTCAGTTCAGTCGATGAAAATGGCTGGAAAGAGCACGATGCTGACATGGACTACCAAACCGAGTTAATTGCAACCATCAAGCCAGAAGTGATTGTGATGCTTCAAACTGCCGCCAGCTTCTATGGCGATGGTAACTACGATGCTGATGTCGTCAAAAGAATTTCTGCAATCGCCAAGATACCTGCCATCACTACCGCTCATGCAATTGGCAGAGCTCTGAATGCTTTAGGTGCCAAAAAAATCGCCATGCTCTCCCCCTACAACGGAAATCTCGTGAGTCGTGCCCAAGAATACTATCGACGCATCCACCATCTTGACATTGTGAATGCTGAATTTTTTAATATGACAGATGTCAAAAAAATTATCGAATTAGGGCCTGAACCAGCTGCAATTGCAATCGAAAAATTAGCCCTAACAAAACCTGATGCCATTATTTTAGCTGGCGGTGCGTATCAAATCATGGACCAGATTGACACTTGGGAAAAGAAATTTGGATGCAACATCGTCTCAACCAACCAAGCCGCTATCTGGGGCTCCATACAAGCTTTGGGTGGTACAGAAAAAATTTCAGGTTACGGAAAAATCCTTGAGATGATGCCTCGGGGTTAAAAATAATGGGCGAGCTTGTCGACTAAAGTGGTAAGCGAACAGATTGACCAGTCGCAACTGCTTTTTCGATGGCTAAGGTCGTTTCCAGGTTTTTTCGCGCCTGTATAGGTGTGCAGTGAACAGTCTTTTTCCCAGTCACCAATTGATCAAGCCAGGACCTTGTCTCATTCCCAAGAGATCCCCAAAAATCACCACATGCCCAGTCACCTGCAGTGTTACTCCCTAAGAAAGCCATATTGACGGCATGATCAGGCACATAAGCATGAGGTATCCCTCGATCCGAAAACAAAATGTGATCCATATGATCATCATCAATGATCATGGTTCCTTCAAGCCCTAACAACTCCAGTCGATCCGATTGCCCTAAGGTTGGATATGTCGCAGGTAAGGCATAACTAATACCTAAATTAATCACCGCCCCATCCGAAAAGGTAATAATGGCCCAAGTGACGTCATCCGCACCAAAGCCTGCGGCTTTAAAAATACCTGATTGACCGCGTGCAACAATCTCAACTGGATAACATTGATCCTCGAGTAACCAGCACATTAAATCAACGTAATACGTCAACACATCAACGACTGGGGTAGCATGAGGATCTCTTTTTAAGATCGAAAATGCTTGTGATCGAGAGTTATAAACTCGTGCAGTTCCACCCACAATCTTTCCCAACCGCTGATGGAGCATTTGTTCTTTAGCACGCAAATAGCACTCTTTAAACCTGCGGCTATAGCCAATATGTAAGCTGCCATTAGTTTCTTGCAAAACTTTTAAGATTCGATCTGCGTCTTGTAAATTCATCGCAAGAGGTTTTTCTACGAGCACGGGTTTACCCAACTCTAAGGCCTTGATAATCGGTGCTACATGATGATTTTCTGGCGTAGAAACAAACACTGCATTCACTTGAGGATGCCCAATAATCTCTTCATTATTGGTCGAGTAATAATCGGCTTCAGATAGTTCCGCTAACTTTTTAGCCTGACTGATATCTTGATCAGAAATCGCCAAAAAATCGACGCAAGGATGTTGTGAGGCTAAGCGAGCCCGTAATGTCCCTATACGACCTGAACCGATCACTCCAATGCCTAATGGCTTACTCATCCCGACCTCCTATCGAATCCTAGAATATTAACACCTCCCTCAAGGACAATCTTCGCAATAAGATGCTGATTGGATTATTTAATATAATTGTAAAGAATTTAATAATAAATACATATGGAGACATTCAATCAACACTTCCTCAAGTGCTGATGAGATGTTATATAGCATCTGACAACCTTAAAGGCCTTTTATGAAATGGATCTTTAGTATTACATTGGCTGTTCAATCATTTTTTTTAACTCCGATCTTTGCTGCAGATCCTTTCCCAAATAAGCCTCTTCGAATCATTGTTCCTTTAGCTCCAGGCGCAACCGCAGATTACCTAGCAAGATCACTCTCCGTTGAATTAAGTAAGTCGCTTGGTCAAACGGTCATTGTCGAAAACAAACCTGGTGGCAATCAAATCATCGGAACCAATGAACTGGCCAAATCCAATCCCGATGGTTACACCATGGGACTGGCGATTACATCATTAATGATCAATCCTTACGTGGCAAAAAACATCCCCTACGATGCCATGAAAGACCTCATCCCACTAGCGATGTTAGGCGTTATGCCAGGCCTAGTCACTGTGCATCCAAGTATTCCTGTAAAAAACATCACCGAACTCGTTGCTTACGCAAAAGCACACCCAGGAGAGCTTGCTTATGGACAGCCGGGTGGATTATCTTCTGGACATCTTACGATGGAGTTTTTAAAAAAAGAAGCCGGTATCGATCTTTTAAGTGTTCCCTATAAGGGTGGTGGGCCTGCTTTAACCGATCTTCTTGCCGGACGATTCCAAGTCTTTATCAATAGCCCAACTGCCACCCTTCCGTATGTAAAATCTGGCAACATTCGAGCGATTGCAACAACAGGATCCATGCGCCCAGTTGCTTTATCAGATATTCCAACGATCGCTGAATCGGGTTACCCCAATGTTGTCACGAACGAATGGTACGCTTTGTTTCTTCCAGCAAAAACCCCCACACCAATCGTAAATCAACTGAATGCAGAAATTGTAAAAATTATGAATGGTCCCATCATGCAAAAACGACTCACTGATATTGGCGCGGAAACATTTACCGACAATCCAGAACAATTTGCTAAATTTATTGCCAAAGAAGATCAATTTTGGGGCAAACTCATCAAATCCCTAAACATCAAACCTGAATAAAATATATCTATGACCCCCATTTACCCTGACTTAAAAAATAAAGTTGTCCTCGTTACCGGTGGTTCTAAGGGAATCGGCTTTGCTATTGCCAGTGCATTTGCAGCGCAGGGCTGTGCGCTTCGTTTAGTCGCTAGAGATTCCGTTTCATTAGAGCAAGCACATCAAAAAATAACAAAAGAATATGGTGTCGAAGTGAAGTCAATGGCGGTGAATTTATCGAATGACGCAAATATTGATCAATTAGCGCCTTTTTTTCCTGAGATAGATATCTTGATCAACTCAGCAGGTGCGATGGGTCGTGGCAACCTTCAAGAAATTAATCCAGAAAAGTTTCGGGATGCTTGGGAAGGTAAGGTGATGTCCACCATCTTCTTAACGCGAAGAATTTATCCATTGATGAAGCAACGTCCCGATGGTGGCGCTATTGTTAACATTATTGGTATTGCCGCAGATCGCTTGAACTTTAAATCCATCGGAACAACAACAGCGAACGCCGCCCTTGTTGCTTTTACTAAAGCAATGGGCTCAGAGAGTACGAATGACAATATACGGATTAATGGTATCAATCCAGGTTTAATCAGGACACCAAGAACAGAAGTACTAATCAATCCAACCTCGGATGCAGATCGTAAAGCGTATGAAAACCTCATGAAGAACTTACCCTACGGAAGAATGGGCGAAGCTTCAGAAATTGCTAGCCTTGCGGTTTTTCTGGCGTCAAAACAAGCCTCTTATATTAGTGGAGATGTCATCACAGTTGATGGCGGCTCACGCTATCGTTATTGAACTATTACCACCTATTTGAAAGAAGATTATTATGAAATATCGCTTACTTGGCCCCACCGGTTTATATGTCTCCGAACTATGTCTAGGAACAATGACATTTGGTAACCAAGGTCATTGGTCCGTTATGGGCGGCTTGCAACAAAAAGAAGTTAATACACTCGTACATACTGCTTTTGATCAAGGTATTAATTTTATTGATACTGCCAATGTGTACTCCTTCGGCGAGTCAGAGTCTTATTTAGGACAAGCCTTAAAAGACTGTCAATTGCCAAGAGATCAGATCATTATTGCCACTAAGTCGACGGGCATTATGAATGAAACACCGAACGGTCGTGGCCAATCACGCCACCATATTTTTAATGAAGTCGACGCGAGTTTAAAAAGACTTCAACTCGACTATATCGACCTCTATCAATTTCATGGCTTTGATCCGCTCACCCGATTAGAAGAATCTTTAGCTGCATTAAATGACCTCGTACGCAGCGGTAAGATCCGATACATAGGACTTTGTAATATGGCAGCTTGGCAAATCATGAAAGCCTTAGGTATTTCACGAGCCAAAAACTACAGCGAATTTATTAGCGTACAAGCCTATTACACAATTGCTGGACGAGATCTAGAGCGTGAAGTATTTCCTCTATTACGTGACCAGAACCTAGGCCTCATGGTTTGGAGTCCCTTAGCGGGCGGTTTCTTATCAGGTAAATATCAACGTAACGCAACTTCTCCTGACGGCGCAAGACGAGCGGGAGCTTTTGATTTTCCGCCACTGGATAAAGATCGAGCTTATACCTGTATTGAGGCCATGGAGCCTATTGCTAAAGCACACCAAGTCTCCGTTGCAAGAGTTGCTTTAGCCTGGATCCTAGCAAAAAAAGAGGTCTCAACCGTTATTATTGGTGCAAAAACACCCGCGCAACTGATGGATAACATTGAAGCCTCTGATCTAGTTCTTACTGAGGATGAATTAAAGCAACTCGATGCCATCAGCGCCCTTCCCAAAGAGTACCCCGGTTGGATGCTGCAGTTTCAAGGAACATTCCGTGCTAGCCCCCCAGTAAAAACAAAATAAACCTTCAATCTATGTTAAATTAAGCATTGGATGAAACAGGGGTGCTAATAGATGTCTATTGGCTGAGAAATACCCTTCACTCGAACCAGATAATACTGGCGTGAGGAGTTTCAAAAATATAGTCTCTGTTCATCCTGTGCTATTGCCTTGGAGATAATAATGAACAAACCCCTACCCATTACCATTGATAGCTTAGAGAAAGATCTCGGTCTAAAATTTGCCTACCCAGCGTCAACGAAAAAATACTTTCTTGGATCTCGCCCAGATATTCAAGCTCCATACCGTGTCATTGAACAAACATCGACAACTACCTCCACCGGGGAAGTCATCAGTAACCCTCCGATTCATATTTACGATACGTCCGGACCCTACAGTGATCCGGATATTGGTATCCACTTAGAAAAAGGGCTGACTAAACCTCGTTTACCATGGATCTTGGATCGTCAAGATACTGAAGAACTAGATGGTCCTACATCCGTGTATGGAATCGCTCGTGCCGCAGAAGAAAAAACCAAACACTTAAGATTTGCTCATATTGCACGTCCTAGAGTCGCTAAGGAAGGTAAAAACGTTAGCCAAATGCATTACGCTAAGCAGGGCATTATTACCCCTGAAATGGAGTATGTTGCACTCAGAGAATCTTTAGGCCTTGCCCAACTTCGTCAAGATTCACGTTATCAACAAATCCTCAAGCAACACCCGGGGCATTCTTATGGCGCCAATTTACCCGAGGAAGTTACAGCTGAATTTGTGCGTCAAGAAATTGCGGCTGGACGAGCAATCATTCCAGCGAATATCAACCACCCCGAAGTCGAACCCATGATTATTGGACGTAACTTTAGAGTCAAGATTAATGGTAATTTAGGGAATTCCGCGGTCACTTCATCCATCAACGAAGAGGTTGAAAAAATGATCTGGTCGATTCGCTGGGGAGCAGACACCATTATGGACCTCTCTACCGGGGACAATATTCATGAAACTCGCGAATGGATTATCCGCAACTCACCAGTTCCTATTGGTACAGTTCCAATCTACCAAGCACTGGATAAAGTTGGTGGCAAAGCCGAAGATCTGACTTGGGAAATCTTTAAAGATACCCTCATTGAACAAGCGGAGCAAGGTGTTGATTACTTCACGATTCATGCGGGTGTTCTTTTACGCTATGTGCCACTGACGGCTGATCGTATCACCGGTATTGTTTCTCGTGGCGGATCCATCATGGCGAAATGGTGCTTGGCACATCATCAAGAAAACTTCTTATATACCCACTTCAATGAAATTTGCGAAATCATGAAGGCTTATGACGTTTCATTTAGTCTTGGTGATGGTCTGCGTCCTGGCTGTATTGCTGATTCTAACGACGCTGCGCAATTTGGCGAATTACGCACATTAGGTGAACTCACACAAATTGCTTGGCAACATGATGTACAAGTGATGATTGAAGGGCCTGGTCATGTACCGATGCAGCGTATTGAAGAAAACATGACTGAAGAACTCAAACATTGCTTCGAAGCGCCGTTCTATACCCTAGGACCACTGATCACCGATATCGCTCCTGGCTACGATCACATCACGAGTGGTGTTGGCGCAGCTCAAATTGGTTGGTATGGCACGGCGATGTTATGTTACGTGACTCCCAAAGAGCACTTAGGCCTTCCTGACAAGGAAGATGTCCGGGTTGGGATCATTACCTATAAAATTGCTGCGCACGGTGCTGACCTAGCAAAAGGACTTCCTGGCGCACAAATACGCGATAACGCTTTATCAAAAGCACGATTCGAGTTTCGCTGGGAAGATCAATTCAACCTGGGACTTGACCCTGAAAGAGCACGTGAATATCACGATGCCACGCTTCCTGCAGATGGTGCAAAAATAGCCCACTTTTGCTCAATGTGTGGCCCAAAGTTCTGTTCGATGAAAATCACTCAAGAAGTACGTGATTACGCGGCTACACATCAAGCAAATCCGCAAGATGGCATGCAAGAAAAATCCATCGAGTTTAGAAAAAAAGGCGCACAAATCTATCAATGATCTTGATCAGTTCAAGCTATGACATCTAAAAACATTGCGATTTTAGGAGCAGGCCTCTTAGGACGTCTGCTCGCTCTCGAATTGGTGAAGCTTGGTCACTGCATCAAGGTTTTTGATCGTCAAGAGCCATCCGTCAAAGAGTCAGCAGCCTACGTTGCTGCTTCAATGCTGGCTCCTTTGGCTGAGTCTGTGGCAACCGAAGCCAATATCGTTGAAATGGGCTATTACAGTCTGAACCGATGGAAAAAACTCACTGAAAGTTTAAGCCGAGAAGTTTTTTTTCAGCAAGAGGGCTCTCTTTTAGTTTGGCATCAACAAGACCATTCAAGTGCCAAACATTTCTCGACTCAGTTACAACAGATTGGGGCACAACTTCCTCATCTACCAAAACCGGAATATGTGAATCAAACACAATTGTCAGCATTAGAACCCCAACTCGCTCAACAGTTTTTAGAAGGTATCTATTTACCGGAAGAAGGACAACTCGATAATCGTGAACTGTTAGGCGCACTTCTTGTTGAAACGGAACATCTCGGTGTTGCATATCATTGGAATACCTCAATTGATTTAGGGTCATTTTGTAATGACGCATTTGATAATGTCATCGATTGTCGCGGCATCGGCTCGAAAATAGATTACCCAGAATTACGTGGTGTCAGAGGTGAAGTCTTGCGAGTCTATGCTCCCGAGGTTAATTTACGTCGTCCAACAAGACTGATTCATCCAAAGTACCCTATTTATATCGCTCCTAAACGTGATCATGTTTACGTGATTGGTGCAACAGAAATAGAATCGGAAGATGACTCAGCAATCAGCGTGCGTTCCACCTTAGAATTACTCAGCGCTGCATATACCGTTCACTCTGGCTTTGCAGAGGCAAGAATTATTGAAGCAAACGCGCAATGTCGCCCTAGCTTTAAAAATAATTTACCAAAAATATGGCGCAGCTCGGCGAAAGTTTTACATATCAACGGTCTTTATCGACATGGGTTTTTAATTGCGCCAGCCATTGTGGATAGTGTCATCTCATTACTAACCCAAGATGATCCTTCCTTAGCAAATCAATTTCAAATTCCTTTAATGGATATGGCTCATGAAAATATTTGTTAACCAGATCGAGCAAGAATTGGCTCCTGAAATGCGTTTAAATGATTTTTTACATTCGCTATCGCCTAAGAAGCCCTTTGCGATTTCATTGAACTCGGCCTTTATTCCAAAAACAGAATATGAAAATGTCTTACTAAAAGAACTTGATCAGGTCGAAATTATTTCGCCGGTGACGGGAGGATAAAGATGACAACATTACTCCCTGACGAATTGATACTTTATGGCGAACGCTTTCAAAGTCGACTTCTTTTAGGTACGGCACGTTACCCCTCACCACAGATTTTAGAAAGTGCTGTCAAAATTGCACAACCCGCAATGGTAACTGCTTCACTTCGCAGGCAAGGTGCTAACCCGTCAGAGATTTCGAGTGGCTTTTGGGACTTACTCAAGCAACTCCATGTTCCTGTTCTACCGAACACCGCGGGATGTCATCGCCCCGAAGAGGTGTTTCAAATTGCGCAAATGGCTCGTGAAGTTTTTGAAACCGATTGGATCAAACTAGAACTGATTGGCGATGATTACACATTGCAGCCAGATACATTAAATTTAGTGAATACTGCCCAACAACTGATCAAAGATGGTTTTAAAGTTTTACCTTACTGTACTGAAGATCTCGTTGTATGCCAAAGATTAGTCGATGTAGGCTGCCAAGCAATCATGCCATGGGCTGCACCGATCGGAACTGGAAAAGGTCCTAGTAATCCCTATGCACTTCAAATACTCAGAGAGAGAATCAAAGTACCGATGATCGTTGATGCTGGACTAGGACTTCCTTCACATGCTAGTCAAGTCATGGAATGGGGGTATGACGGCGTTTTGTTAAACACAGCAGTTGCTTTAGCACAATACCCTAGCCAAATGGCAGAAGCTTTTGCCTATAGCGTTCAAGCAGGACGACTAGCTTATTTAGCGGGTGCAATGCCGGCCAATCATCAAGCTCAATCAAGTACTCCAACTCTTGGAACGCCATTTTGGCATCATTCTTAGAACTCAACTTAACCGATCAGGAACGTTTACTCATCCATGAGTTACGTCAGATCTATGCAGAACTCCAAGTGGAGCAACGGGATACAGTATTGAATTTTAAGATATTGCAAGACGATGCAGTTTATAAAGTCGTCAAAATTGCCTGTTGGTATTTAGGTTTTATCAATCAAGATGCTGAACTGATTGCCCAAACTTGGTCTAAAAAATCACCCGACTTACGCCTCTTTGACCCTCAGGCTTGGCCGAGTCAGATACTTGAATTTCCCATCAAGATTCTCAATCACTCACCCTTTTTGAGCTGCCCCAAGCAACTAGGTCTTTATGTCGTTGCGCCGGATGCCCATTGGATCCAAAAATTAGCGCCCACTGCTGTCGATACACTACAACTGCGGTTTAAATCAAATGATCCATATCGCATTGAACAAGAAGTCATTGCCGCAATCGAATATGCCAACTATGATTCCTGTCGTTTATTCATTAACGATCATTGGGAATATGCTATCAAACATCAAGCTTATGGAGTCCATCTTGGCCAAGAAGATTTGGCGGACGCCAATATTCAAGCGATCCAAGAGGCGGGACTTCGCCTCGGAATTAGTTCGCATGGCTATGCGGAAATACTCAGGGCCTTGTCCTATCAACCTAGCTACATAGCACTGGGGGCGATCTTTCCAACGACCTTAAAAACGATGGAAACAGCTCCTCAAGGATTAGGGCGTTTGCATAAGTATGCGGAGCTTCTAGGTGATTATTCGACAGTCGGTATTGGTGGCATCGATGTAGATTCTATTAAAGACGTTTTAGCCACTGGCGTCGGTTCTGCTGCGGTAGTCCGTGCCGTTACACAAGCGGACAACTATATCGATGCGATAACAACTCTCAAATCCTACTATGGAGCTATCTGAGAATACTGTTCATAGGCATGCCATAAAGGTCCAGCTCCTTGAGCAATATCCATATGACTGCCATGCAAGAGTGCTTGCTGAACAAAATCGATGCCAACATGAACAGCATCACTTAAAGACAAACCAGATCCTAAACCACAAGCAATTGCCGATGACAAGGTACAGCCCGTGCCATGAGAATTTTTAGTAAGTATTTTAGGGTGCTTGAACTCTTTTAAAACTATCTGACCATGTTCTTGATATGCCAACAGATCAAGAAGCTCATCACGATCTTCCAAATGACCACCTTTTAATAAAACGGCTGATGGCCCCATCTTTAATAAATCGGTTACCGCCTCTTTCATTTGAGTAGGTGTTTTAACCTCTTTACCTAAAAACACACCAGCTTCATATAAATTAGGGGTAATCAGCGTGGCTAATGGAAACAGATATTTTGCAATCGCATTTGCCGTCCCTTTATCACCAAGAGTTGCTCCCGAAGTGGCTACCAGTACTGGATCAATCACGATTTGTTGGAGTTCATATTGATCAATCGCTTGGGCAACGCACTGGACCATACCTTCACTTCCCAACATCCCCACTTTTACCGAATGAACACCAAAGTCAGCCACCACCGCATGGATTTGAGTATCAACGGATTTTGGACTAAGTTGCTCCACCCAGTGAACCCCTAAAGAGTTTTGTGAAGTTACGGCAGTAATCGCTGTCATCCCATAACAACCAAAGGCAGCAAATGTCTTTAAATCTGCCTGAATACCCGCGCCACCGCCACTATCTGAGCCAGCAATCGAGAGAATATGTGGAATTCTTTGAGGCATATGATCCTAACTAGGGGTTGTTGAAGCCTGATAGCTTTACAATGAGGGAATCGCAAAATTTGCGCAAGGAAAACTGATGAATCTTAACTATTTTAAAAAAAATAACACGTTTAGAAAAATAACGCTATCTATAGCACTCACTTTTTTAGGTGTTTTCAGTTTTGCTCAAGAAAAATGGCCGAATCACCCGATAACAATGATAGTCCCCTTCCCCCCAGGTGGCGTTGCCGATACTGTAGGAAGACCGATTGCGGAAGCCCTTAGTCGTCAACTCGGTCAGGCCGTTATTATTGAGAATCGAGCTGGTGCGGGAGGTGGTGTTGGCATGGCTTACGCCGCAAAGGCCAAACCTGATGGCTATACGATATTAATGACGCTTTCATCAATTTCAATTATTCCAGAAGCGGATAAGATCTTGGGTAAAGAAGTCTCCTATCAAATCAATCAATTTAAACCAATTGCACGTTTTACAGCAGATCCGACCGTGCTCATCGTCCGAGCCGATAGTCCCTGGAAAACCTACGATCAGTTTTTAGCGGATACCAAAAAAAATCCGGGTAAATATAATTTTGGCTCATCTGGTAATTATGGAACGATGCATATTCCCATGGAAATGATTAAGCTTCAAGATCAGTTTGAGATGAAGCATATTCCCTATACCGGAGCAGGTCCTGCAATTATTGGCCTACTGGGTAATCAAGTAGATGCGATTGCCACTGGGCCAGCATCGATCGTGCAACAAATCAAAGCTGGCAAAGTGCGCGCTCTGGCACATTGGGGTGATGCCCGTTTAGCCAGCATGCCAGAGATCCAAAGTTTTAAAGAAATGGGTAAGAAAATTGAATTTGCCCAGTGGTCAGGACTATTTGTGCAAAATGCTGTACCAACCGACATTATTGAAAAATTAAGGGAAGCCTCTAAAGCTGCTGCTAATGATGAAAAAGTTAGGACAGTATTAGAAGGTGCCGGATCTCCAATTCAATATTTAGACGCTCCAGCATTTCAAACCTATTGGAATAATGATGCCAAAAAGATGGAAGAAATTGTGAAGAAAATTGGTAAGGTCGAATAAGTTAGATGCCAACCCCTTTAGAGTCGCTGCTTCAACATTCCGCATTTTTATCCTTAGGTAAAGACTTTTACACGTCTTTACAACCTACACCGTTGCCCCATGCTTCATGGGTCGCTATATCTCCGGAGTTAGCCAATACCCTAGGTCTAAATAGCGCATTCAAAACAGATGAGGTGGCACTAAAAATACTCACTGGTATTGAAGTTCCCTCCTCAATGAAACCTTATGCAGCAGTCTACTCTGGTCATCAATTTGGTGTGTGGGCTGGTCAGCTCGGCGATGGTCGTGCCATCACCCTTGGACAAATCAACGCTCAAGATCAATCATGGGAATTACAACTTAAAGGAGCCGGACCTACCCCCTACTCACGCATGGGAGATGGTCGTGCCGTCTTACGATCCTCGATCCGTGAGTTTTTATGTTCCGAAGCGATGCATGGTCTTGGCATTCCCACCACAAGAGCTTTAGCAATTACACAATCTCCTGCGCAGGTTATTCGTGAGTCAATCGAAAATGCGGCTGTAGTTACTCGTGTCGCCCCGAGCTTTATTCGTTTTGGTCAATTTGAACATTTCGCCTCCAATGGGATGCATGATCAATTAAAAGAATTAACGGATTTTGTGATAGCGCGTTTTTATCCAGAAGCACTCCAGCATGAGAAACCTTACCTTTATTTTTTTGAGCTCGTTTTAAAACGATCGGCCAAACTCGTTGCGCAGTGGCAATCTGTTGGCTTTTGTCATGGCGTTTTAAATACCGATAACATGTCCATCTTAGGACTTACTCTCGATTATGGCCCGTTCGGTTTTCTAGATAAATTTGCCCTCAATCACATCTGTAATCATACGGATTCTCAAGGTCGTTATTCCTTTGCTAATCAACCACAGGTCTTTTATTGGAACTTATTGTGTCTTGCTCAAGCCCTCTTACCGATCATGACCAGCGACGATAGTGACGAAGCGATGGAGCAAACCATTGAACAAATCAAACCCATTTTGACTAGCTTTACGAATCTCTATCTAAAAGAATATCAAGTGTTAATGTCGAGGAAATTAGGCTTTGATGGGGATACCAGCGAGCAAAGCTTGCACATAATTCAGGAGCTGATTCAACTTTTAGATAAAAACGCGATTGACTACACGTATTTTTTCAGAAACTTAAGCCGCCTGATCCAAGATCCTCAACGATCATTATTAAAAGATCATTTTATAGATACAGTGGGATACGATAGATGGATGAGTTCCTATATCGATCAACTAAGAATCATTGGTATAGATCCCGATTTAGTTATCCCAAAGATGAACCAAGTGAATCCTAAATATATTTTGCGCCAACATTTAGCGCAAATGGCTATTACTCAATCGCAATTAGGGGACCATACGATGGTCCAAAATCTGCAGCAATGTCTATCCCATCCATTTGAAGAGCAACCTGAGTTTGAAGAATATGCCACACTACCTCCCGAATGGGCCAATCACCTTGAAGTTTCTTGCTCCTCATAAATGATGACCCAAAATGGTAACGATGAATTCGAGGAAGATTACGGGCCGAGTAAATCGGAAGTTAAACGTCAAATGCTCGCCCGTCAGGACTTAGCTAAAACACTCTCTGAATTAAGTAGTGATGCGATTAAATCTTTACCCGTCGATGACACCCTGAAAGAGAAGCTGCTTGAGACTGAAAAAATAAAAACCTTTGGCGCTATCAAAAGGCATACTCTGTATCTCGGCAAGCTCATGAGAAAGTATGACGATGATGAAATCGCCGCTATCCAAGAACGTCTTGATGCACTACAAGGTGTTAATAAAGCAGAAATTGCCAAGTTACATTTTTTAGAGCGGCTACGTGACGACCTTGTCGCTCACGACGCAAGACTCACTCAATTTATTGCTGAACACCCAGGTATCGAAGTGCAAGAACTCCGAACCCTCATTCGCAATGCAAGGCGCGAAAAAGAACTCAATAAACCACCAAAATCGTATCGTGAAATCTTTCAATTACTGAAGACGCTTGACCTATAAGTCGCCAAAATAGATTAGATCATTCCTGATCGTTATGGGTAGAGCTCTCAGCTTTGCTCCATCAGGACAAGGGCCTTGGATACAGCGCCCGGTCTTGGGCTCATATACAGCGTAATGTGTGGCGCAGACCAAATACTGTTGCTCCTCATCAAAAACTTCGCCAGGATTCCAATCTAGCTCCATCGATACATGGGCACAACGATTCAAATAAGCAAAATATTGATCCTCAAATTGAATCAGAAAGGCAGGTAATTCATCATCAGGATCTGCATTCATACCAGGAAACGCCACAATTTCTTCACATAAAACAAAAAAACGAAAGGCCTTGCCACCATGTTGTAATGCAGAAGTCGGACAAATGATTTGTCCCTTACGAATACTAGGATCAGAGGAGGGTAAACAAGTGCTCACGAATTGCCATTAAAATAGTAAATGAATTTATCCACTAACAACTAAAGATAACTATGACAAAACAAATTATCCCCTATCTGCCAATCGACCTTGAAGAACCTAAAGAAATTGTAGATGCCGTCAGAAAACGTCGCGGAGGTACCTTGCTCAACCTCGACCGTATGCTACTGAATAGTCCCAATCTAACACGTGGTTGGAATGCTCTCTTAAAAGAGGTGCGTGAAAATTTATCACTCGATGCCCGCTATAAAGAAATTGGGATGTGTGGCGTAGCGATTCTGAACCACGCTGAATACGAATTTTTTCACCATGCTCCAGAGTTACTTAAGGCAGGTGGAACTCAAGCGCAAGTTGATGAATTAAGAAAAATTGGTACAGATGCCTTTAATGCCACTGTTTTTAGTGATATTGAAAAAGATGTGGTGGGTTTGACATTAGCGATGACCAGAGATATTGAAGTACCATCAGAAATCATGGAGCGACTGGTAAAAAGTATTGGTAATCAAGCTACCGTCGAAATAGTCGCCGTCATTGCCGCTTACAACATGGTTTCAAGGTTTTTAATTGCAACAGGTATCCAACCAGAAAATACGAACCATTAAAAATCTCCTTGTATAAAGTTCGGATTTACTCTGCAATTCAAGATATTCCAAGTCAGGCTTGGAATCAGTTGCTCACACACGCTGATTCCTCGCCATTTGTTCGATATGAATATCTTCTAGCAATGGAGCAAAGTGATAGTGCCTCTCCGAAAACAGGCTGGACTCCCTGTCACTTTACAGTTTGGGATGAACCTCAGGAACATCTCATTGCTGCCATGCCCTATTACATTAAAACCCACTCTTATGGTGAATATGTGTTTGATTGGGCATGGGCAAATGCCTATAAAGAACATGGTTTGTCGTACTACCCCAAAATGTTATGTGCCATACCCTTTACACCAGTGGGTGGAACTCGATTATTAGGAAATGATTCGCAGGCCATGGAAATTCTTCTGATGGCTGTCAAGAAATTTGCTGCTGATCAACAATTTTCTAGTATCCATGTTCTGTTCCCGATGGCAGAGGATGAAAGCCTTTTTAAAGAGCTGGGCTTTATGCGCCGTGAATCAGTGCAGTTTCATTGGCAGAACCAATCTCTAGAACGTCCTGGAGAGTTTTTAAACTCCTTCGAGGAGTTCTTGTATACGCTCAATAAAAAACGTCGTAACAACATCATTCGTGAAAGATCATCTGTTAAAAATGCCGGCATCAGCTTCGAACATATCCCTGGTGAGATGATGACCGAGACAGATTGGGATTGTTTTTATAAATGCTACGCAGCCAATTACTTTAATCATGGTAATGCGCCCTACTTACAAAGAGAATTTTTCTCCATGATTGGGCAAAGCATGGGAACTTATCTGCATATTATTTTTGCAAACGGTTTGGGTGAAAGAATCGCTACTTCACTCATCTTTAGAAACCGAAGTCTCGACAGTAACGAACGCGCCTATGGAAGATACTGGGGAAGTACAGAATATGTCCAAAACCTTCACTTTGAAACGGCGTATTACCAAAATATTGAATTTTGTATTGATCAAAAAATTCATCTATTTGAAGGTGGCGCGCAAGGCGAACACAAGATTCATCGCGGACTACTTCCCGTCAACCTCTACTCGATGCACTACTTACTGGATGAGCGTTTCAATGAAGCTGTTAACCAATACTTAAAAAGAGAGGGGCAATCGATGACTCAGTACATTAATGAACTGGAAGAACATCGCCCCATCAAAGAAGCTTAAACTTAATCTTTGTGCCCGTTTTGGGCTAAGTAATCAAAAATTAACTTCTCTACTTCATATAAGGATGAAGGGTTTTGACTTTTTACAAAGGCTTCACATTGGCTTTTACTTCCAAATTGGTCAAAAACGTTTGAGATTATATTAATAAATTTGCTCATGACATACTCCTATTAGGGTTTATACCTAAGTATTATCACCCATATCGCAAAAACTTGCAGAACAAGTCTTCATCACACGCTGAAGTGTGCAAGAAGAACTATTAAGTCATTGTTTTATTTCAGCTTATTATACAAACGGCTATTTTTAGGTAGATTCGCAGCTAAAAATTCCATTTGATCAGCAAGAATATTACGACCTTTCAGAATCATATCCTCATACAAACTTGGAATGTAAGGGGCATAAATCAAGGACATGCCCGCATTTTCAGGAGATCGATTGCCCTTTTTTTGATTACACTCACGGCAGGAAATCACTAAATTCATCCAAGAATAGTCCCCACCACGACTAGCTGGATTGATATGCTCAGCTTCTGCCTCAGTTTCAGAGATCTTATCAGAGCAATACGCACAAATACCTTGATCACGGCGATATAACTTACTTTTAGTAATGGCTGGAACGACATCAAAGAGATTAATTCTAGAAGAACCTCTAGTGGCGATGATGGAATGTAATTCGATGATGGATTGTTTGCCAGTCTGACGGGAAATTCCTCCCCGCATAACCGCAATTGGTTTACCTAATGTCCAAGCAATACTTCCTTCTGCGTAGTGCTTAGTGGCTTCCTCAGCATTGATCCAACTTTGAGGGATACCACCAACGTCTAGCTTCAATATATGGAGCACGTTTTCCTCAGTTTCAATTCACAACGAATGAATTACTACACTTTCTATATTAATCAATAATTGATGACATTGCATAAAAGAATTTAAAGTGTGGCGATAAAACCCTTATCGACCACCAATTTTCAAATCCTTAAAGACGTGTTGATGCTCCCTAGGTAAGCAACGCCAATATTGAGCAACTGCCTCTACTTGACCATTTAAGGCTGCCGCAGCTTCCCAACCCCAGCGTGGTTTATATAAAAAGGCTCTAGCAAAGGCAATTAAGTCGGCTTCCTGATTTTCCAAAATAGCTTCCGCTTGATGCGGATCCGTAATCATACCCACAGCAATCGTCGCAATACCGGTTTGTTCTTTGACGATTTTTGCAAATGGAACTTGATAACCTGGTCCAATGGCAATTTTTTGAGTAGAAGCAACACCACCACTAGAGACGTGAATAAATGAAATCTGATGTTCTTTTAAACGATTGGCAAATATCACTGTCTCTGCCGGAGTAAATCCACCCTCCACCCAGTCCGAAGCAGATACTCTAATCCCCAAAACACCGTCATAAACAGCCCGCACAGCTGCAATCACCTCAAGAGGAAAACGCATCCGGTTTTCTAAAGACCCACCATATTCATCCGTACGATGGTTCGCAACGGGTGATAAAAATTGATGTAATAAATAACCATGTGCACCATGAAGCTCAATAAAATCCACACCAGCTCTTTGCGCTCTTTGCGCACTTGTCGCAAATGCGGCCTTAATGTGTTCAAGACCAGCCTTATCTAAAGCGATGGGAGGATGCTCGTGGGGCAAGTGAGGCACATTCGATGCCCCAACAGTCTGCCATCCACCCACCTCACCCGGCGGAATTGAGGCACCACCATTTGAAGGGATATGACTAGAAGCCTTACGACCAGCATGCGCTAATTGAATCCCAACAATTGACTTCGGAGCAATAGCCCGCGCCCTTTTTAAGTTATCTGTAATTGCTGCTTCACAATCATCATTCCAAATACCTAAACAACCAGAAGTAATACGCCCTGTATCTGTCACAGCAGTTGCTTCAATAATCAATGCGGCCGCTCCACTATTGAGCAAATTGGCCCAATGCATCAAATGCCAATCATTAGCAACTCCATCGATGGCAGAATATTGGCACATTGGAGCCACAACCATGCGATTTGCTAACGTAATCCCACCATTTGGGGCTGGTAATTGAAATTCAGAAAATAAATGGCTCATATCGATCTAAAAATGTGAATTAAAAACTTATTGTATTACTTTGTTATAAAAGTCTAATGCAATTAAATCTCAAAACAATTAGAATTAAAAGATGAAATTAAATCTTCTAAAAATAGCCCCTTCTGAAATAACACCTCAGGATGTTTTTGAACGACGTCGTGATTTAATCAAAATAGCGGCTGGTGGAGCTCTTGGCATAGAATTAAGCTCTTGGTTTGGACGTGATGCTTTCGCGGCCAATACCTTACAAGTCAAACCCAATCCATCGTATACCCTGATGGAAAAAAGTACGGCACTAAAGGATGTTACGAGTTACAACAATTTTTATGAATTTGGAACCGATAAAGCAGATCCGATCGCCTACGCCTCATCTTTGGTGACAAGCCCTTGGAAAATCAGTATTGAGGGCCTCGCTGGCAAACCTAAAGTTTTTGATATTGATGATCTCCGTAAATTAGTCCCCCTCGAGGAACGCGTCTATCGGATGCGTTGTGTTGAAGGTTGGTCAATGGTCATCCCATGGGTAGGCTATTCACTAAGTCATTTATTAAAGTTGGTTGAACCCTTAGGCTCAGCTAAATATGTTGAATTTGTTTCGTTGGCTGATAAAAAACAAATGCGTGGTATCAGTAGTAGCGTACTTCAATGGCCTTATGTTGAAGGACTTCGTTTGGATGAAGCGAACCACCCACTGACACTTTTAACCCTAGGCCTGTACGGTGATGTTTTACCAAATCAAAATGGCGCACCCGTTCGAGTAGTAGTACCTTGGAAGTACGGCTTTAAAAGTGGCAAATCTATCGTTAAAATTCGGCTTGTTGAAAAACAACCTGCGACAAGTTGGAATATTGCTAACGCCTCTGAATACGGCTTTTACTCCAACGTCAACCCCGAAGTCGACCACCCGAGGTGGTCACAAGCTTCGGAACGACGGATTGGTGATGAAAAAGGATTCTTTGCCCCCAAAATTAAAACTTTGAAATTTAATGGTTATGGCGATCAAGTCGCCTCGCTCTATGCCGGCATGGACCTTACCAAGTTTTATTAAGAACAATGGTAAAGCCATTGTTTTCCTTCTAGCTCTGTCTCCTTTCATACGCCTTATTTGGTACGGTTTTCATGGTAATTTAGGCGCAAATCCCATAGAATTCATTACTCGCTTTACGGGAACCTGGGGAATTGTGATGCTATGCTGCACCCTTGCAATTACCCCCTTAAGAGTCATCACTGGTTGGAATATCCTGCAACAATACCGGCGAATGCTTGGTCTATTTTGTTTCTTTTACGCAACTTTGCATTTTTTGACGTGGGCCGTCATCGATAACCAGTTAGACATGGGTGCTATTTACCAAGATTTTTATAAGAGAACCTTTATTACTCTTGGTCTGGCTGCTTTTATTTGCTTAATTCCACTCGCCATCACCTCAACCAAAAGCATGCAAAAAAGGCTTGGGCGAAATTGGTCAAAACTCCATGAACTGATTTATGTTATCGCTATTTTGGTACCCCTTCACTATTACGTCCATAAAATAGCTAAAAACAACTTTGGTGACGTTCTGATCTATGTCTTTATCCTCGGAGCTCTTTTAGCTTGGCGTCTAAGACGCTGGATCATGAGAAAAATGGCCCGTTAAGTCAAGAATAATTTGACTAGGAGCATATTTTTAGGCTCTTGCAGATTAGGTATTAAAATACTTATCATTCATGACGATTACATTTTCTCCCCCGTACACAACCCTTGCTAAAAGCGTACAAGCCCTCCAAGAAAAAGGTTTTGCTTTACTGAGTAGTGATGACTTTTTTTCCTTAAGCGAACACTCGCGAAGTGACTGGGAAATCCTGGCACAATCTTGGCATTATTTAGATGAAGATCAATATTTAAAAGATGGTGGAAAGTACCGCAAACGAAAACATGCAAGCCTTGTTGTCACTGAACAATCTATCGACATCAAACCCTACCGACCGCATTTCCAGCCCTTATCCTACAACGCCTTACACGGCGGCATGAATCGTATTTTCTCTGCGTGTGATGAAACTTTCATCAAACACCCTGCAATGTATGATTTCCTCTTACAACTGAGCGACTTATTTTCTCAAGCACTAATGAAGTCCAGAGTTGAACTCAGTCCATGGTATGTGGAAGCCCATCAATTTAGAATCGATACCGCCCAAGGCATCGGTCGCCCTACCCCAGAAGGCGCTCATCGAGACGGCGTCAATTTCGTCGCTATTTTGCTAGTAGATCGACATTTAGTGAATGGTGGAGAATCCAGAGTTTTTGATGCCATGGGACCCCATGGTGAACGCTTCACTCTCGAAACACCCTGGACCCTACTTCTGCTAGACGACACGAAAGTTCTGCACGAGACAACCCCCATTCAACCCGCTAACCGCTTGCAACCACAAGACTCTTGGCGGGATACTTTCGTATTAACCTATCGTCAAGATGGCTTTTTACAGACCACTGATTGACCATGTCGTATAACCACTCTGCCCCAGGTTATCGGTACACGATTTTGGTCATTTTTTTGGCAATGGTGGTCCACTTCGTCTTTGGTTTTATCCTAGGCTTTTCCGTCGATGAAGCACATTACGCTTTGTATGGCCTGTATCTTGACTGGAGCTATTTTGATCACCCACCATTAGTCGGATGGGTTCAAAGTTTGCCAGTCCACCTCGGTTGGTCAGACGGCTTTATTCGGCTGGTGCCAGAACTTCTCTGGTTGCTTGGCTTACTCATGTCCATTGAAAATGCCAAAATCCTAATCCATCGCTATCAATCATCTCTTCAATATTTAAATATCAAATCCGTTGTCTGGTGGACCACCATCATTGTCGTTGCAGGACCTTTATTCCATGTGTTAGCCGTTGGACTTTTACCCGATACGCTGTTGCTGTTTTTAGTTCCATCTATGATGTTTCTTACTTTACAAATTTCACAATCGCTCTATGATCGCTATCCCTCAGATTTTGGGTGGTGGATTGCATTAGGTATCGTACTTGGTTTAGCTGGCCTTGCGAAATATACGGCACTGTTTTTCGCCCTTGCTATTCCGATCTGCTTAGTCCACTGGCATGGAGGAAAAATATTTTCCAGGTCAGGCTTATGGTTATGTCTGTTAATTGCCAGCATCATGATTAGCCCTGTTATCTACTGGAATCATGAACACCAATGGATATCTTTTGCCTACCAATTTGGACATGGCACAGGCGGCTCCTGGAAATTGAGTCGCGTATTGGTCTTTTTACTCAATCAATTCGCTTGCTATGGCCTTCTCATTGTGTTGGGCATTGTCTGGACCTATCGTCGCCATATCGCAAGCCCTTCCATACTTCTTTATTTTTTCTTCATACCATTGATCATTTTTGCTTATTTCTCAGGTGGCGGATCTAGCTTGCCTCACTGGACAGCTCCCGCTTGGATGGTACTTGCTCCCATCGCAGGGGTCGGACTCGCACAGGCTTGGGAAGCTGGCCGACGTTTTTGGATCTCACTCGTCCTTTTTGTGCAAACTGCAATTTGTATTCTTGGATTTACGCTATTGTTCTTCGGTGGAATCCCCGGAATGAGTATGAATGATCCTTTGGGTCAAAAAAATCCCATCGCTGATTTATACGGCTGGCATGATGCGGGCGAAAAAATAAAAACTCTTGCCATCCAATACGACATCAAATCCGTTGCAGTGCAAAACTGGACTCTGGCTAGCCGACTAGCATGGTATGCAAAACCTTTACGCACCTATGTTTTAGATCAACGAATCGATCAATTCGACCTTTGGTCTGGCCCGTTAGCCATGGGTGGCGATGTCATTCTACTCAATTGGTCTAACATGGCTTTTGACCCGCCAGTTTCAGAAACCGCCTTTGAATCTTGTGAAATCGTTGATTCTCTCACTGTCCACCGTCTTGGACGTGATATTTCTAAATTTGACTTTTTAGTTTGTAAAAATTGGCAAGGCAACTCCCTTCCAACTCGAACACCTTGATTTTTTATGACAACACCCCCATTTTCTATAGAAGAAACTAAACCGAGCTTTTGGAAACGCTACGGCTCGATCATTCGTATCTTGATCTCCGTGATTCTTTTAGGTAGGGCTATCCGCGCGATTGATTGGGTGCGTGTTGAAGAAGCGATACCCAGCATCGATTGGAAATGGCTCATCCTCTGCTTAGTCATCCTAGGGATTAGTTATTCCATGTGTAGTGCACGTTGGTCACATATTATGCAAGCCACCGGATTTAAAAAATCAGCGCGTGATTATCTCAGTTTATATTTTGCTGGTGGCCTGATTAACCAGGGCTTGCCAACCACCCTCGGCGGTGACAGTTACCGAGCAATTGCCGCGCACCGTCAAATGCAAAAAAATCAGTCTCATACCATTTCTTTACAACAGAGTTTTTTAGGGGTTTTATTAGATCGCTCAATGGGACTTGCTGGTCTTTGCCTCTTAGGAGCTGTAGGAATTAGCGTGAGCGGATCTGTACTCGGTGCATGGGTTCCCAATGTCGGATTACTACTGCTGTTCATCATGCTGCTTGGCGCTATTGGTCTTGCTGTCCTCCTCCAATGGGAACCCAGCCAAAAAATCTATCTTCAATTAATGCAGCGCTTAAAAATACATCATCCACTTCCTGCGACCCTAGCCACCTGGGGCTTTAAAGCCATTTGGTGGCAATTGATATTCGCCGTTTTGATTCACTGTTTTGCCTTAGCTGCTTTTTGGACATGTCTTAAAGCTTGCCATGTCGATGCTCCAATAGAAGCGCTCTTGATTGGTATTCCAGCTTTAGGTCTTCTGATGTTATTACCCATCAGTATCTCAGGCTGGGGGCTTCGTGAAACCTCTTTAGCCAGTATTTTGGGATTATGGGGCTTGGATCCTTCACTCGTTATTTTGAGCTCAATCCTCTATGGACTTGCGATTTTAATCTCATTTTTACCAGGTTTACCACGTTTAATCCATAAGGGTTAACTGACACCTGTCATAATATCATTCATGACTATTCGTGTAGACACGATGCGCCGCATCGACCACCTTGCCGGGGTGCCTTTGTGTGCCATTTTGACCCCTATTATTTATCTATATGACTTCATTTGCAGATTATTGAGTCAAGCACCGAGCACACCCAAAAAAGTATTATTTATTGAGCTATCAGAAATGGGTAGTGCAATACTTGTGGATCCCGCCATGCGCGAAACTATTGAACGTGGTGCACAAATCTACTTCCTAATCTTTAAAAGTAATCAAGCAAGTTTAGATCTGTTGCAAACCGTTCCCAAAAATAACATCTTGACCATCGATGCAAGCGGCCTATTCCCCCTCATCAAAACAACTCTTCTTACCTTGATTCAGATACACCGTCTGAAGATTGATACAGTCATTGACTTGGAGCTTTTTTCACGATTCACCGCTTTACTCACGGGTTGCTCAGGAGCTTCGCGCCGCGTTGGATACCACATCTTTCACGGCGAGGGATTGTGGCGTGGTGATCTTCTAACGCATCGCGTCCATTACAACCCACATATTCATATCGCTAAAAATTTCTTATCACTTGTGCACGCCGCTTTTGCTTTAGAACAAGAAATACCTTTCAGTAAAATTGCGGTCGCACATCAAGAGTTACATATTGCTCAGGCTCAAGTAACTGTCGATCAAAAAAACAATATTGCACAACGCATTCAGGATGTCATCAACGATCAATTCCCGAATGGAGCTTCTCAAATCATTCTGATCAACCCTAATGCTAGCGATCTATTACCGCAACGACGATGGGCTCCAGAGCGCTTTGCCGAATTAATTCGTGCGGCGGCGCAGAAGTGGCCTGACGCAAGCTTCTTAATTACCGGATCTGCACAAGAAAAATCCTATGCGCAACGGGTTTTAGAACTGTCGAAAACACCACAGGCATTTAATTTCGCAGGGATGGTCAAATTTTCTGAGCTACCTGCTTTGTATCATCTTGCCAGTGTGATGGTCACCAATGATTCAGGACCCGGCCACTTTTCCTCTGTAACACCATTGCCAACGGTCGTTTTATTCGGCCCAGAAACTCCGGCTCTTTATGGATCTCTCGGAAAATCAATCCCCATCTTTGCTGGGCTTGCTTGCTCTCCTTGCGTCTCAGCAGCAAATCATCGCAAAACTCCCTGCCAAAACAACCTGTGTATGCAAGCCATTGAGGTCCCTCAAGTGCTTCAGGCGATGCAACAGTGGCTCATGAATGAACCGCATGACCAGCAACACGCCTAAACACCCAACGATCGCGCTATGGGTCTGGTTCATCCCACTCTTACCTCTTAGCATCTTCGGGATGGAGTATGTCAGTCTTACCGATCCATATTGGTTTTTAACCATTAATCACCTTGCCAGCCACTTGCCAGATCTGCTGTGGACCAGCTTATCTCTTCTTGGTAATGGCTGGTCAGTCTTCGCTCTCGTCTTTCCGATGATGCTACTCACCCGCAAACCGTTTTATGCGGCGATTATTTCAGGAATATTTGCTGGCGTCTTTTCTCACGTGGCGAAAAGTATTGCCAACACGAGTCGTCCTGCTGGTGTAATTGACCCAAGCACATTCCATATTATTGACGCCCCACTTCTCTATTCAGCAATGCCTTCAGGCCATACGATGACGGCATTTAGTGTTGCCACAGCAATTTTTTTTAGCTTACCTCAACAGCGTCGCCATCGATGGTTATTTATTTTCCTATTTGCTATTGGAGCGGGCATCTCTCGGATTGCCGTCGGTGCCCATTGGCCGCAAGATGTGTTGGTGGGCTGCGCGCTGGGAATCATTGCTGGACTCATTGGTGCGGTGCTTGTCGAAAAAATACCAGAACGCCTTTTTTTACTAACCGCCTGGCCATTCAAAATCGTTTGTCTCTTCAGTACGATCAGCCTCTATTTATTAGTTGCCGATACACTAGATTTTCAGATGAATAAATTGATACAGTTTTTTCTAGCAGCCATGATTTTTTTCACTTGGGCAAAACTAGTTTCTGATGCCTTTAAGTCTTCAAAAGAATAATCATGTTTAGTTATCGTCACGGATTTCATGCGGGTAATCATGCGGATGTTTTAAAACACATCACATTACTTTCATGTCTCAAACTTTTACACAAAAAAGAGACGCCGCTGATGCTGGTTGATACCCATGCGGGTGCAGGCTTGTACGATCTCCAAGATCGCTTTGCACAAACTAGTCTCGAAGCCAATGAAGGTATTTTGCAATTAACTAAAAACCCTTCCCTATTTAGCGCAAACTCTGATATCAACGATTACTTTGAACTCATTCTTGGACTTCAATCCTCTCCAGCAATCCACATCTACCCTGGCTCACCCTACCTTCTTTGGCGCAGCATGAGAGCACTAGATAAGTTGCGCTTAATGGAACTTCACCCTAGCGATTTTCCGGTCTTAAAAGAGAATATGGAGCAACTTAAAACCAAGCGTCAAGATATCAAATTAGAGATGGTCGATGGCTTCGCCATGCTCAAAGCCTATTTACCCCCACCTTCTCGGCGTGGACTTGTTTTAATCGACCCATCCTATGAAGATAAGGGCGATTACCGTGCGGTACTGAATACTCTTGAAGCAGCTATTGCGCGATTTGCAACAGGCATTTATTGTATTTGGTATCCAGTCCTTACCCGCCTTGATGCAAAAGAGTTTCCTAACCGCCTAAAAAAACTCTGTCAAGAACTCAATTTATCCTGGTTAAAAGCAGAACTACGTATCAAACCTGTCATTGAAGATGGGCTTTCTGCTAGCGGTATGTGGATCATCAATCCACCTTGGCAGTTAGAAGAGTCTTTAGAAAGCTCCCTGCCACTCTTGCAAACACTGCTTCAAATCAATGCCTCAGGTAGTTACTTAATCGAGACAAATTCAAGCTTTTAAACTTTGATTTTAAAAGGATTAAAGTTGGTTCTATGGTCATAATAGTCTACCGATTCAGCTCTCTTTAAAAAGCTGACAATACGATACGTCAGCGGAATCGCTAAAACTTCCCAAGCTGTTTTTAAGAGGTATTGCGCAAAAGCGACTTCAATGACCTGAGAGCTTGGCCATATTCCATAAAACGCTAAAAAATAAAAAAGTGATGAATCAACAAGCTCACCCGCCGCTGTTGAAGTGATGAGCCTGAGCCAAAGATACTGCCCTGAAGAGAGTATCTTCAACTTCGCCAGTACAAAGGAATTAACTAGACTTCCACACCAAAATGCAATGATTGAGCCAAAAACAATACGCCAAGTATTACCAAATACAGACTCCAATCCTTCTTGTAAATGCGCGTTATAGTCTCCAGGGGCTGGCTGCAGATGAATGACGATTAGTGACATAAAGGCCGCAAACAATAAAGCACCAAACCCACACCAAACTGCTCGACGGTCAAACGCGTAGCCATAGACTTCAGTAAAAATGTCGCCAAATGCATACGATATGGGGAAAAACAAAATACCCGCCCCAAAAACAACCGGCCCTAAAATAGGTAGATCGACGAGTGCAGCTTTGCCAGCGCCAATCAAATTGGAACACAGCAATACGGTAACAAATCCAACGAGTAAAAAATCATAGTATTTATATGACTTTTGGATTGCTGGTGGTTTGCTCATAGATTTCATTTAAAATAGTCTTAAGTCGATAATTTAGTCTAAACTAGTTTGAATTCCATTTGTAAAAATAAAATATAAAGTTAATAAAAGACAATCTATGAGCTCAAAAATTCAATTCCAATGGGATGATCCCTTATTACTTCAGTCACAATTAAGCTCTGAAGAACGGATGGTGCAAGATACCGCCCACAAATACGCCCAAGAAAAATTGACACCTCGCGTCCTTAAAGCCTTCCGGGAAGAGCATACTGATATTGAAATATTCAAAGAGATGGGTTCTTTGGGCCTCCTAGGTCTGACACTCCCCAGCGAGTACGGTGGTTCGGACATGAACTACGTCTGTTATGGACTCGTTGCAAGAGAGATCGAACGAGTTGACTCTGGTTATCGTTCTATGATGAGTGTGCAATCCTCTCTGGTGATGTTACCGATTTTTGAATTTGGTAGCGAGGCACAAAAACAGAAATATTTACCTGGACTGGCTTCTGGTGAGCTGATTGGTTGTTTTGGACTCACCGAACCGGACTTTGGCTCAGATCCTGGCAATATGGCAACCCGCGCTAAAACTGTCCCAGGTGGATTTCAGTTAAACGGTTCGAAAATTTGGATTTCCAACTCACCATTTGCTGATGTGTTCGTAGTATGGGCTAAAAATGATGACGGCATCATTCGTGGCTTTATCCTCGAAAAAGGCATGCAGGGTTTATCAGCGCCTAAAATCCATGGAAAAATGGGTTTAAGAGCTTCTACAACGGGTGAAATCGTGATGGATAATGTCTTTGTCCCCGCAGAAAATGAATTACCCAATGTCAGCGGTCTCAAAGGCCCCTTTACCTGTCTGAACTCTGCTCGCTATGGTATTGCTTGGGGAGCTATGGGTGCAGCAGAATTTTGTTGGCATGCCGCACGTCAATACACCCTAGATCGCCATCAATTCGGTCGCCCACTCGCTTCAACCCAATTAATCCAGAAAAAATTGGCGGATATGCAAACGGAAATCACCCTTGCCTTACAAAGTTGCTTACGTTTAGGTCGGATGAAAGACGAAGGTACCGCATCCCCCGAAATTACGTCCATCATGAAACGCAACTCCTGTGGTAAGGCGTTGGATATCGCACGCATGGCGCGTGATATGCATGGCGGTAATGGTATCTCTGATGAGTACGGCGTTATTCGTCACTTACTCAATCTCGAAGTCGTCAATACCTATGAAGGTACGCACGATATCCATGCCTTGATATTGGGTCGTGCAATCACCGGAATTTCTGCATTTTAAATCAGATTCTTTTCGCGCTGAACTTGCATCATATTGAGTAAAGACTTGACTGTCTCTAGCATGGGTGCAGGGACGCTTTCTCGCTTTGCGGCAGCAATGGTATTGTCTAAAATAGCCTCAATCTCAATATCTTGTTTTCTTTCCCAATCAATCGCCATACTCGTTTTATAAGGCGGAGCATCATACGTTAATTGAATGTATTGATCTGGTAAATCCGCTGAAATTTCATGATTGGTCGCTTTAGCAATCGCCATGACCTCAGCCATTAAACAACGAATCAATTGCTCTCCACCGGGTGCACTGAGTAACCCAAGAGTGTCAATCGCTCCACCCAATACAGAAACTGGATTAAAGGGCGCGTTCCATAAGACTTTTTGCCACCGACCTTGACTAATTTTTTCATGAAGCACAACGGACACTCCACCAATCTCAAAAAGTCTAGCCAATTCTCGACACTCATTACTGACTTCGAGGGGATAACTACCCATCGTCAACTCACCGTAAGCGTAATGCCGTATCACACCTGGTGAGATACGACTCACTTGAATAAAAGCTAATGCACTAATAATTTGATTATTGGGGTAGGCGTCATAAATTTCTTTTTCAATTTCGACACCGTTTTCTATCAAAACAATCACAGTATTGGGACCAACTGCCGGATGCATCATTTGTACTCGGTCAATATTTTTCAAGACCTTCAAAGCAACAATCAAAAAATCAGGGTGCTTACCTTGATAAGCATGACAGGAGGGGATTGTATCGTGCGGCACAAAAAGATGATCGCCGAGCTCTTCACTCAGAACTTGAACACCGCTGACTTTAACTACCGCATAATCCGTGCGAACCACTAAAGTAACATGAGCTTTTGCCTTGGACAGAGCATAGCCATAAAAGCAACCAATCGCTCCTGAGCCCAAAACTAAAACGCGGGGAGTATCATCAGGACTTAGCATGGCGCAGGAAAGATTTATAATGCAAATAAACGCTCATAATTGTATTAACTGAAGATATAACTGAAGCGCTAATCATACCTTTTTTTGGAGACTTTTTACATGAATGCCCCCCACGTCGTTTCTGGAATGCAAGCAAGCCAAGATAAAATTGGTACGAAAGCTGATCCTAGTTTACCAACACCGGAGATTTTTAACTCGGTTGCTGACGAGCGTATCCATCGTAAACAACGCTTAGCTGCTGGGTTTCGGCTGTTCTCTAAAATGGGCTTTGACGAAGGTATTGCCGGACATATTACGGCAAGAGACCCTGAATTTCCAGAGACCTTTTGGGTCAACCCCTTCGGCGTTCATTTCAGCCAAGTCAATGTGTCGAACCTCATCCGTGTGGACCACCATGGCAATATAATTGAAGGTAAACATCCAGTCAACGCTGCAGCTTTTGCAATCCACTCGCAGATCCATCTTGCTCGTCCAGATGTCATTGCCGCAGCTCATACCCACTCGCCACAAGGACGGGCATTTTCTACCTTAGGTCTGCCTCTCGAGACGTTAACGCAAGACGCCTGTGCTTTTTATCAAGATCATGCCGTTTATCCTGATTATGGAGGAGTTGTCGTCGAAATCGATGAAGGCGTTCGAGTGGCAAAAGCATTAGGCTCCTATAAAGCCGCAATCCTGCAAAATCATGGTTTACTGACTGTGGCGGGAACTGTAGAGGCGGCTGTATGGTGGTACATCACCATGGAGCGATGCTGTCAAGTACAAATGGTAGCGATGTCAACAGGTCATCAACCCATCCCCATTAAAAAAGAATCTGCTGAACAAGCTTATTCGATCGTTGGATCACCCTACGCTGGTTGGTTTTCTTTTCAACCTCTATACGATCGCATTGTCAAAGAACAACCCGATCTCTTAAACTAAAACTTAAATCTCGATTTTGGCACCGAGTTCAACTACTCGGTTCGTAGGTATTTGGAAAAAGTCAGCAGGCTTTGCTGAGTTTTGAAACATCCAAGCAAAAAGTTTTTCTCGCCAAATCGCCATACCTGGAATCGCTGAGGGCACTACCGTATCTCTAGCCAAGAAAAACGAAGTTTCCATCAGCTCACACTGAATATCAAACTGCTGACCAATTAAAGCCATAATACTCAGCACATCAGGCGTTTCTTTAAAGCCATACATCGCTCTGACTAAATACATACCAGCGCCTAAGTCTTTGAAAGTAAGGCGTTCACTATCTTCAACAAAAGGCACATCCCAAACACTGATTTTTAAGAAGATCACCCGCTCATGTAAGATGCGATTATGTTTTAGGTTATGGAGCATTGCCACAGGAACATAATCAACGTGAGCAGTTAAAAACACCGCAGTGCCTTCGACCCGATGAGGTGGATGAGCAGCTAAAGACTGTACGAAACTCTCTAGGGGAATACCGCTCTGAATGGCTTTATTGCGCAAAATCCTTCTACCCTGA
Source organism: uncultured beta proteobacterium (assembly GCA_903875135.1). Lineage (GTDB taxonomy): Bacteria > Pseudomonadota > Gammaproteobacteria > Burkholderiales > Burkholderiaceae > Polynucleobacter. Next base: position 109,618 of record CAIQUZ010000037.1, read on the forward strand.
AACCACGTCATTAATAACAAGAAGCAAATTGAACCAAGTAATAAGGGAAACCAACCACCCTCTGCAATTTTTAATAAATTGGCCGCCAAGAAAGCAAAATCAACAATTAAGAATGATCCAATCACTAAAAAGATAAAGAATGGATTCCATTTCCAAACAAAGCTCATCACGATTGCCGCCAGAATCGTCGTAATAATCATCGTGGTTGTCACGGCAATACCATAAGCAGCGGCTAAATTAGCTGAATTTTTAAACGCTAGTACCACCGCAACCACCACAATCAATAAAAACCAGTTAATGGTTGGTATGTAGATTTGTCCAATTTCCTTCGCTGATGTATAGGAAATTTTCATCTTAGGAACAAAACCTAAAAGGATCGCTTGGCTAGTCATGGAATATGCCCCAGAAATCACCGCTTGCGAAGCAATCACCGTGGCAACTGTTGCAAGTATCACTAGGGTAAAAGTGAAGGTCTCAGGAACCATCAAAAAGAATGGGTTCGATATCGCTTCTGGATGAGCAATCAACATTGCTCCTTGACCAAAATAATTTAACAGCAATGCGGGCATCGTGATAAAAAACCAAGCCAGCCGAATCGGCTTCGCGCCAAAATGTCCCATATCGGCATATAACGCCTCTGCACCGGTCAGCACCAAAAACACAGCACCCAACACGATAAAGGCCTGCAATGAGTGCTCTAATAAAAATTGGATTGCGTAAATAGGCCTAATCGCGACGAGCACATGAGGATTATCAACAATGTTATAAACCCCCATTGCGCCCAATACGACAAACCAAATCAACATGACGGGACCAAACAAGGTACCGACAACATGGGTTCCACTGCGCTGAATTAGAAATAGAAAAATCAAAATCGCTAGAGTAATCGGAATCACAAAGCGAGCAAATTCTGGTGATACGATTTCTAATCCCTCAACAGCAGATAAGACAGAAATTGCCGGGGTAATGACGGCGTCGCCATAAAACATGCAAGCACCAAAAACACCCAACATAATAATGGCTAAGGATCTTTTAGAGTTTTGTGGAACGGTTCTTAACGCTAAGGCCATAAGAGCTAAGATCCCCCCCTCACCATTGTTATTCGCCTTCATCACAAACAAGACGTACTTTAAAGATACAACGATTAAAAAAGCCCAAAAAACCATCGATAAAATACCGTAGACACCTTCTACAGAAAATGGAATTCCATGATCTGGACTAAAACATTCTTTTAAAGCGTACAGGGGACTTGTTCCAATATCACCAAAAACAACGCCAGTAGCGGCAAGAGTGAGCGCTGGAAGACTACCTTGATGATCTTGAGTGTTATGGTGCAATGCGATGGGACGCAGAATCTTCGATTCGGAAAACTCAGGATTGCTTAAAGACATTTGTCACCTTAGGGGAAGATTGGTAAACTATTGTAAACCTTTCAAATAGCAAAATAAAGTTCAGGTGGCCTACCCTAACCAGATACTCATACCCTGTGCGTTTAAATCAATATCCATCTGTAACATTTGATCAATTTTGCTCTCTGATAATTGGCAACCCTGATCTCTAAGTTCTTGAATATAAAGATTTAGTAATCCTATTTTTAATAATTCATGACGATGTTCGGCTTTGATGACCGATTTTCCAAGATCTTCAACACGACTCAACATCTCTGTGAGTTTTTGGTACAAAAGTTGTACTTGGCCTATTTTGCTAAAGTGGGTTGGAAAAATCCACTCAGGTTTAAAGGACATAATCTTCTTTAAAGAGGCTCTTAAGGCTTTAGGATCAAAATGAATCGGCGATGTTGACGGAAAGATAAACACCCCTTTTTCAGTATCGAACTCGCGATAGGAAATACCAAATGTATCTCCCGTAAAAGCGCCATGACTCATTTGATCCCAAATGGTGATGTGGTGCTTCGCATGCCCAGGGGTATCAATACATAAGAGAATACGACCGGCTAAGTTCACCATCAATTCATCTTTTGCCTCAATTACACGGTGAGCTTGCACACTCTGAAAATCTCCATACTCCTTAGCAAATACTTCTTCGCCATAGACTTCTTTCGCACCAGCTTTTAAGATCGTCGGGTCAATCATATGTTTTACCCCACGTGGGTGAACGACTAATTGAGCATTGGGGCAAAGTTGCATTAGATGACCCGCACCGCCAGCGTGGTCTAAATGAATATGGGTCAAAATAATATAATCCACCTGATCGGGCTGGCACTCCAAATCAGTTAAGGTTGCGATAATACGCGATATGGAATGCGTTGTTCCACAATCAATAATCGCAATACGCTCACTCGACGGAGCGCGCTGCATCACGATATAACAAGCATCAAATTGCGGGCGTATATAACCAGTATCGACAGTATAAATACCGTCCCCTACATCACTGGCATAACGTAATGAAAATCTAGACATAACTCACTTACAAGATAATTACAGGATAAAATTGTATTTTACTCAGCATTCATGGCAATACTTTACTGCCACTAATTTAAGCCTAAATCATGAAAAATTCCATCACACAATTATTAGAAAAATATGCTCTTCAAGAACTGATTGGATGGTTGGATGTTATCTTTATCCTATTTGAAGTCAGTATCATTATTTTTTTCTCCTGGCTGATCTCTCGGTTGCTCAAGCGCGTCATCACTAGCGTAGAAGGTAGGCTGACCGATCGAGCCAACGGGGATGATGTCAAGCGGATACAAACTCTCTCTAGAGTACTTCGTTATATCGCCACCGTCATTATCGTGATGATCACTTTGATGACTGTCTTATCAGGCTTTGGCGTTTCAGTAGCGCCATTTTTAGCAACTGCTGGTGTGGCCGGTATTGCGGTTGGCTTTGGTGCCCAAAGTTTAGTAAAAGATTACTTCACTGGATTTGTGATGTTGATTGAAGATCAAATACGGCAAGGCGATATTGTTGAAATTGCAGGAAAAATTGGTACTGTGGAAGAGGTGACGCTGCGTTATATTCGTCTTCGTGACTATGAAGGAGTTGTGCATTTTGTCCCCAATAGTGTCATTACTGTGGTTACCAACCGCACAAGAAGTTTTGCCTACTCTGTCATCGACATTAGTGTCTCATATAAAGAAAACATTCCTCACGTCAATGAAGTACTCAAACAGATTGCAAAGGAAATGAGAGCAGATCCCGCCTACAGCGATATGATTTTGGATGATTTAGAAATAGCAGGAGTTGAAAAATTTGCAGACTCCTCCATTACCTTAAGATCAAGAATCAAGGTGGTGGCGATGTATCAAGGCCCTATTCGACGCGAGTTTCAAGGAAGAGTTAAAGTGGCTTTTGAACGAGAAAAGATCTCTATTCCCTACCCGCATTTAGTCATTGCGGATATACCCCGCATCAATGCATAGACTTGCATTGATAGTAGATTCATGCTATATTAGCCCTCTTAATACCAATCAGACGCGGGGTGGAGCAGTCTGGCAGCTCGTCGGGCTCATAACCCGAAGGTCATAGGTTCAAATCCTATCCCCGCAACCAATTAAAACCTTATAATTCAACGAGTTATAAGGTTTTTTGGTTTTATAAAAGAGACAAAAGCATCAAAGTAAAAACCTTGATGCTTTTAATAGGTCAAATATAAATTGATAACCATCTTATTCCACCCTTTACAGCTATAAAATCAAAGTTCAATTTACTTTTAAATTTTATGGCCGATCCTTACACAATTAAAATTCACATCTTAAATGGAGACCCAGAAAGCGTTCGAATTATTGATCGTATGAATTGGACTGGCCAAGGAATTGCTTTTCCAAGAGAAGAGTGGCCAAACATTAGAAATGATCTGACCTAATTTTTAGTGCCACCCCCAAAGAGAGAAATTACCGTAACAAGCGATTATTATTGTTGGGTTAATTTACGCAAAATCGGAAAATAGATACGGTTTTGACAAATAAATCCCCCTGGTACAAAAAGAATTAGCCACCCAATAGTTTTCCACATAGTTTATCGACCATGATCCAATCATAAGATATGAATACTCTCTTTAATCGTGGTACTAAATCAACATCAGTTCAATGGTCACTCATGGCATCCCTGAATATATTCGATCGGATTATGGCCTAGAATTTATTGCCAAAGACCTTCGTAAGTGGCTGAGTGGTATTGGTGTCAAGACCGCCTATATTGAACCAGGTAGTCCTTGGGAAAATGGCTTTTGTGAAAGCTTTAACGGAACCTTCAGAGATAACTTACTTGATGGTGAACTCTTTTATAGCCTAAAAGAA
>CAIQUZ010000038.1 GCA_903875135.1 uncultured beta proteobacterium
ACTCGCCACCAGGATTGCTCCCGTGCTGCCGTTCGACTTGCATGTGTAAAGCATGCCGCCAGCGTTCAATCTGAGCCAGAATCAAACTCTTCAGTTTAATATCTGTATGCCAATTAAGGCATGTCGCTCACTCAAAGAAATGACTTTGATATTTCTATCTCATCAATTTACTGTTTAAGTGAGTACTACTTTATTTCATTGTCCAAAAGGACTAAATGCTTTCAGGTAGTACCCACAATTATCGGTTGACTAATTTTTAAAGAGTGGCTGTTTGTTAATTAAAAACATTCAGCGGAGAAGTGAGACTATGACAGATTAAATTTCGCATGTCAAGCATCTCTGCAAAGAAATATTCAATTTTCACTATTTTTTTAAAAAAACACGGTCTTTAGGCTTTTTTCATTAAGTTTTTACTTAGAAAATTTGGTGTTTAAGGGTATACCCTAGTTAATATTGCATATTTGGGTTAATATGAACCACACAAACCGTTTATAGGGGTTTATATGAGCTCCATGTTGAAAAGTAGTCTTGTACAGCCAAAGATGATTTTGGTTCTTGAATTGAATCTGTCCCACCTTGAAATGATCCGCTCACACCTTTTAGAGCTTGGTGATTCCGACCGGCGCTTGCGCTTTGGTATGCATGCTAGTGATGATTTCATCTCAAGTTACGTTGACTCTTTTAAGTTTGATAGTGACTGTTTTTTTGGAGTGATTAATCACCAATTAAAAATTATCGGTTTAGCACATTTGGCCTATGGCAATGTATCTCCATCGCATCAACATGTTGCAGAGTTTGGCGTCTCAGTCTCTGAAAATGGTCGCGGATTTGGTGTTGGAACAGCGCTTTTTAAACGTTCCGCCATACATGCTCGGAACACAAAAATTAGTATGCTCTATGTTCATTGCTTGTCTAGCAATGCTGCAATGATGCATATTGCACGTAAAGCTGGAATGTCGGTTGAATACTCATACGGGGAGGCTGATGCCTACCTTACCTTGCCACCAAGTGATCCTGGAAGTTTAATGATTGAAGCCCTGCAAGATCAGTCGGCAGTGATTGATTACTCCATGAAGCAAGGCTTTAATCGTACGGTAGTTAACAGCAAGCTATTGTGGAACTCACTGCCATTGTTTGCAGACTGATTGGTAAATCTATTCCTTTCAATCTCATAGCAAATTTATCCCCCACCTGAAGTGAACCGACCCCCAAAAGTTGGACGAAATGTCTAACTTCTGGGAGTTTAGTTTTATGTCAAAGTATTCATATGAATTTAAATTAAACCTTAACTGGACTTCAGCGTTGAGGCCTTTTCAGTGCCTGGCGCATTGATTAATTTTTGTTTTTCTTCCTCAGTAATAATGTCAAACAATTTGACGACTTGCTTAATGCTATTACTGCTTTTGCTTGTCACGGTGGCGGCGGCTTTAGACTCTAATTCAGTAGTGATTCCCATCAAATAAACACTGCCGGATTCGACGGTAATTTTCATTGAATTAATCGGCACATCGCTTGTCGCCAATAACTTTGCTTTCACTAAAGTAAATAAAGAGCTGTCCGATAAACGACTTCCAACTGAGCTTGAAGGCCCAACTTGCATCTCATTAATTAAGGCACGGACATTCTTCACCTTGGAGGCGGTACTTTGAATTTGGTCCTTGATCGATTGTGTTGATGCTTCTCCAGTCAGCAACACTTTTTGGTTATACACATTCACATTTAAGTGAGCGGTCTCTGAAAACTTTTTCGTCAAGGTTGATTCTATTTCTAGCTGCAATCCCCGATCCATCGTAACAACAGAAACAGGTCGTCTATCGCCAAGAACTAAAGCTGTTTCTGCAACCCCACCCGCCACAAGTGCGAAACAGCCAGATAATGACAGGGTTAAAAGACCACCCACGCAAACTAACAATATTTTATTTCTTAAGCCCAGCATATTCATAGTTAATCCAATAGTAGATGATCAATACCGTCACAAAGACAATGCAATAAAAGTAAATGTGTTTCTTGTATTCTGGCCGTCCTATCAGTAGGAACGCATAAGTGAACATCTTGTTGACCCAGAATATCCCTCATTTTTCCACCGCCTTTACCTGTGAGTGCGATGATTTTCATACCGATTTTTTTTGCAGCCTCAATCGCCAAAATGACATTTTTAGAGTTTCCAGATGTTGATATTGCTAAAAGAACATCCTCAGGTCTGCCGATGGCGCGCACTTGCTTACTAAATACCTCATCATAGCCATAATCGTTTCCAATGGCTGTCAATATGGAGCTATCCGTCGTTAATGCGATAGCTCCTAACTCTTGCCGTTCTCTCTCAAATCGCCCGACTAGCTCTGCGGCAAAATGTTGAGCATCCGCAGCTGAGCCGCCATTTCCACACGCCAATATTTTGCCTCCAGATTGAATTGCTTCAAACATCTGTTCAACTGCTTGCGCTGTCAATGGGCTTAAAGCCGAGATTGCATTTTGTTTCGTTGCAATGCTATCCCGAAATTGTTGTTGAATTCTTTCAATGAGTTGTTGATTCATAATTATTTCCAAGTATGGGTCAATATCCGCTTAAACTGTATCTATCTGATTTAATCATTCATGAAGATCGTTAATGACATTATGGATCAAACTTTTTTTCTCGAGCAACAAAATATGCCCGCTGGCTCGCTTTATGTTGTTAGTACACCGATTGGGAATCTTGGTGATATTACTTATCGAGCCGTACATGTTTTAAAAGCCGTTGATGGCATCGCTTGCGAGGATACCCGACATACATCACACCTACTCAATGCAATTGGGATACAAAAGCCGTTAATGGCAATCCATGAACACAATGAAAATGAGGCTGCAAATGCCTTAATTCAAAAATTAAAACATGGTGAACGCTGGGCTTATGTCTGTGATGCTGGTACTCCAGGAATATCTGATCCTGGCGCAAGATTAACGAAGGAGTTGATTTCTGCTGGTTATTTAGTCATTCCAATTCCAGGGGCAAGCGCACTCACTACACTACTTTCTGTTGCTGGGAAATTGAATTTATCTGCTCAGGGAAATTTTCAATTTTTAAGCTTCCTTCCACTCAAAGGAAAGGAACGATCTCAATGTTTATCACAGATGAATTTATCACGTCTTCCCAGCATCTTTTATGAATCCCCTCTCAGGATCAATAAAACCCTAGCGGAGCTTCATGAAAAGATTGTGGACAAAAACCGCGCCATCATGATTGGTCGGGAACTGACTAAAAAGTTTGAAACGATTACGACCTTGCATATTCATGAAATCCCCGCTTGGCTCGAGAAATCACCCGAAACAAGGGGTGAATTTTGTGTGATGCTTGAGGGCTCTCTGATTCAACGTTTTGATGCCGAAGAGACCTCTCAGGAAGTAAATATCAATCCCATAGAGCTTGCTCAAGTACTAACTGAGCATTTGGGGAGCAAACAAATCGCTGAGATATTTTCTAAGTCGCAAATCATGTCTAAAAATGCTGCTTATGAACTTGCTCTGAAATTAAAAAGACTAAAGCAATAAGCCCCCAAAAGAGAGGGCTTAAACTTATTTTTCTGCTTGTGGCGCAGGTGCCTTGGGTTCGTTTAATTTGCCACCTGCCGCATTAGCCATATAAACAACTGCTCTTGCTATTTCGTAATCGCTGACGTCATCAGGAGAGGCGCCGCCTCTTGCTGGCATTGCATTTTTTCCCTTAATGGCGGATGTCACTAAGCTGTCATAGCCCTTAGAAATTCTTGGCGACCAAGCTGCTTTATTTTCAAATGCTGGAGCCCCCGCAGCGCCAGCGGCGTGGCAAGAAGAACAGACATTTTGGTATACAACGTCACCCGTCTTGTAAACTTTTGGGGCGCTTGCATCCACAAAATTCAGTTTGGCTACTGGCTTGATCAGCTCTAAAGACTGTTCTGAAGTCGGTCTTGCCGAGTCTTTTGTACCGCTATCTGCATAAGTAAGCAATAACAAAATAATAATTAAAGGAACAAAGAAGGCCGCAAAAACCATTAAAATTAACTGCTGTGGAGATTTAATCATGTTACCGTGTTGTTCGCTCATGGCTGTTCCTTCATATTTAATTAGTGACTTATTTACAAATTATAGCTACACAACATAACATTCTATTTACACATACTCTAACCTGAGTAGAATCATGCTTTAACAGTATGAATATTGCTTTATCTAGTAATATTTTATCTTTTTTCGTATTTCAAAGTTTTAAATGAAATTATTTTTTTATGCGCCTGTAGCTCAGTGGATAGAGTATTGGCCTCCGAAGCCAAGGGTCGCGCGTTCGATTCGCGCCGGGCGCACCAACATTATTTGTTGTTAGCTATTGTTTTCATTACCCTTCTTATAATTCAAGGAGTTTTATTTTCTAGGCTCTTTTGTCTCTGTGACAAATCTGTGCCAAATTCTGTGACAACTTTTTTGTCACAGAACTTTCCGTGAGTATTAGCCCACACCCTTTTCTGTGTCAATGACAACTCCCGGCTTTTGGGGCTCCAATAATTCCCCAATAGTGCAATTGAAGTATTCGCACAATATATCTAAGACTTCCAACTCTATCCGCTCCACTTTTTCGTAATACATCCTCGTTAGGGTTCCCCTATTCACTCCGGTGTCTCTAACTACGTCGGAAATCTTTTTCTTATGCTCGCCAAGCATTCGGGCTAGATAAACTCTCAAAATATACTCCTATAGATCATAATTTATTATAAAAGATACAAAAACACTTGCAATAGATCATAATTGATGTATAATGATCTATAGAAGATCACTTTTAGTCTTCATGAACTAAAAATGATCATTATTTGTTAAACATTTTAAAGGAGTTTCATCACCATTAAGAATATTGATATTATTGTTCTTTTGTTCAGTATTTACCACTGTACACGTAACGTGTACAATCAAATATATTGAACAAAAGTAGAGGGCGTTCAATTAAATATTTCGTTCACGTAACGTGAACATTTAAATTTAATGTACAAAATGATGAATCTAGAAACAAAAGAACAACTCATTCTCGCCAAAGCAATTGATGCTTTTCAGAGAACTACTGGCCTACAAATCGACC
>CAIQUZ010000039.1 GCA_903875135.1 uncultured beta proteobacterium
CAAAACTTCGACTTGACGCAGCAACATCACAATTTGTTCCGGTTTAATACGTTGTCCTTTAGGCATTTTTTACTCCTTTTAGAGATAGATTATCAAAAATTCCTCTCTTTGGGAGTGGTACTAAAAATTAGGTCAGATCAATGAAAAATCATTCAAAAATAAATCATTAAACATTAAAGTCTGTATGGCTTGTTCGTTTTGCAGTTGGTGGAGTTGTAAGGCGAGTAACGTAGATTATTACTAAAATACGATCTTTTGTTATTTAAAGATAATCGTTTTGTGACCATTAATTAAGATACGATGTTCACTGTGCCATTTAACTGCCCTAGCTAAAACCTGACTCTCCGTATCACGTCCTTGGGCGGTTAAGTCTTCGACATTTTTACTGTGATCAACTCGAGCAACATCTTGTTCAATGATTGGTCCTTCATCAAGATCTGCCGTAACGTAGTGTGCTGTCGCTCCAATTAATTTAACTCCTCGATCATGTGCTTGGTAATAAGGCTTTGCCCCTTTAAAGCTAGGCAAGAAGCTGTGATGAATATTGATTGCTTTTCCTTCGAGTTGTTGACAAAAGTCATTCGATAATATTTGCATATATCGTGCCAAGACGACTAATTCAGCTTGTTCATTTTTGATAATTTCAAATTGTTTTTTCTCAACTTCTAATTTATTCGAAGCATTTACGGAGAAGTGGTGGAAAGGAATGTTATAGCTGGCGGCTAGTTGATAAAAGTCCATGTGATTGCTGATAATGGCGCGGATGTCAATTTTTAATAAGCCACTTTTCCATCGGAAAAGGAGATCATTCAAGCAGTGACCTTCTTTACTTACAAATAAAACAGCTTTCATCTGATAGCTTGTATCGTGAAGTGTCGATGTTAAATGGTGTGATGTCGAAAATTGACTCAGCTTAAGCTGGATGGTGGCTAGATCATTTGGGCTGACAAATTGAACACGCATAAAAAATAAGCCGGTACTCGTATCATTGAACTGGGATGCCTCTTCAATGTTTCCATCTTGTTCTAATAAGAACGTTGAGACGTCACGGACTATGCCTGGTCGGTCTGAGCAGGATAAATTGAGGATATAAGAATTCATCAGTATAAGATTATCAGTTGTAGAGCACTAGCGATTAGGGAAAATAGAAGGGGTTTCCCACAATGCTTATTATAGTTAGGTTTTTTTTAACATAAAAATAACGAATAACTCTGAAAGGATGCAGCCCCCATGTCAGGCTTTTGTTTCTTTCTAGGAATACTTCTATTGAATCAGTTTTAAAGATCGATGTGAGCTCGTAGACCTATAAAATTAACAGGCCCTCGATTTGCGTTATATGCTGGATTGGCGATGTATTGATAGTCAGCTGTTAGATAAAATCCTTTATATATTTTTGCTGAATAGTAAGCTTCAAAGACCTGTTCTGGCCGATAAGATATGGCACCATCGCCAATAAACACGGTTGAGCCGCCCAATTGCAAATAATTAATCTCAGCGGCCGAGATGCCGCTTACTGCATAACCTAGACCGACGGTATCTTGAGATCTTCCCCAAGATGATCCCTTGATCGATACTCCTCCAGATACTGAGCTACTTACATCCAGTGTCTGTGTTTCCGTATTCCCTGAATTCCAACTCCATCTTGCAAACACGCCGATATCTTTAGTTAAAGTTTGTTCCAGATTCACTCCATAGCCCCACATCGTTTTTTCCCCGAAGCGTGCGGTTAATATGTTTGGTGAGCCAGTACTTGGTTGTTGATTAAATTGTGTGATGGCATCTTGATAAGAGGCCATGAACGCTCTTTGTTGGAAAACTAAAGCGCGGATCGCGCCTGGTTGACCCCACAGTTCATGCTGATGGGTTAATTCAACTTGATCGGTATAGTCTTGCATCAAGGTATAGTCTAAATCCATGGTATTGGGCACAACCGGTATTGCGAGTCGGCCGGCTCTTAATACCCAATCGTTTTGATACCATTCACCGACCAATCCAAAGGTATAACTCTTGGGATCAGCAGCGTAGCCATAGGCCCCCATCGACCAAATAGCAAAATTTAAAAATTGTGTTCTTGGATCATGACTATAGGTATTTTGGTCAAAGTAATCTAAGCTGGCAACTTTACCGAAAGTGAGTACAAGTCGGTTTTTATCAGCATGACCGGCAATCTGATTTAAGCCATCGGCTAAAAACTCCTGTCCACCACCCAAGCCAATGGTTTGACGAATAAATGCACGTGCCGTGTAATAGACGGCGGGAATAAAGGCCCCTTTTTGCAATTCACCATTCTGAAAAGATCCTAAACCAACTAATTGCCCGCTAAAGGGGGCGCCTTGAAACATTTCTTGGTTGTAGTACAGTTCAGCGCCTTCCCAAAGTTTGGTTCCAACAAAAAGAGTAGCGCTTAAGGTATAGCTTTTATCAGTGTCACCTTGGTTTGCATTGAGAAGGCTCGTGTTGGAGTTAAAGTATGGCGCGTTAAAATTATTTTTTTGTTGAACAATATACGTTGATTGACCATGAATGCTCCATTGCTGGGGAGCTTCTAGCATCATCATTGGGTTGTTATCTGCTAGAGATTGAGCGTAAGAGCTTATAGACAACAAAGTCCCTAAAAGAATTCTGAGTAGAAAAATAAAAGGTTTAGTTAACTTCATAAATGAGCAAAATATCAAATAACTTAAATTTGTTAATGAGAATGATTATCATTCTATCACGTAATTAAGAATCGCTCTCATTTGATTGCGGATGCCAAAACCTTATAACGAAACCAGTTAGCTTTCAGACAGAAAGGGGCGTGTTTCACACATTTTACATTCCCCTATAAAGAAGAATTCAATCGTTTGAGATATCGATTTGCAAGGATTGAGCAAATAATCAATTGCATTTGATGAAACAAAATAATGGGCAGCATAATGAGTCCTAGGCCGGGATGAGCGCCAAAAATAATTTTCGCCATTGGGACACCTGATGCTAAGGTTTTCTTTGATCCACAAAATACTGCTGCAATTTCATCTTCTGTATTAAACCCTAAATTTTTAGCGATCCAAGTGGTAACGAACAAAACGGCGATGAGTAATATCGTAACGCAGATGAATACTAAACCGATGATTTCGAGACCATTATTTTTCCAAAGACCAGACACCACAGAATCACTAAAAGCAGAAAAGACGAGCATTAAAATCACCAATCTATCAGCAGAGTTAGTAAAGAACTTATAGCGTTGATGTAAGTTTAATAAGATAGGGCGCAGTAAATGACCAACTACCAAAGGAAGTAGTAATAATTTAGCAATACTTAAAACTGTTGATTCAAAGGATAGAGCCCCATGATTAAACCCAATAAAAGTTGCAATAATGAATGGAGTAGCAATAATTCCAATCAAGCCAGAAATCGTGGCGTTAAAAATTGCCGCAGGGACATTGCCTTTAGCGATACCGGTCATCGCGACCGAGGATGACACGGTTGAAGGTAAAGCGCATAAATAACAAAAACCAAGCAATAAATCATTTGGAATGTGATTGCCGAAGGATTTACTAAACAAAAAAAAGCACAATGGAAATACGACAAACGTTGTAAGTTGGACCAAAATATGCACCTTCCATGATGACATACCTTGTTTTAGTTTTTCAAAGGAGAGGCCTAATCCGTATAAAAAAAATACAAGCGCTATACCAAAATTAGAGATTTGATCGATATGAAGATAGCCACCTGTTTTGCCAATGTTGGGGCTAATTGAAGCAATGATAATTAATGCAAACATTGTTACTAAAAACCATTGCTTTTTTAGAAAAACTAAAATTTTATTCATTATTTATATCAATTAAACGTAATGAGTATTGTAGATGATTGTTGAAATAATTTGATTTTACTGATCTCATAAGATGAATATGAACAAAACTGGCCCAAAATTAGGTTTTGCTAAAAACGGAGATAAGCGCTGGAAAGTGGCAGAAATGATTTTTTAGTCAAGTCATTTGAAGAAGATAAAATAGTAGTAAGCCAAGACTAGACATGAATTTCCCACTGTCATTTCATCAGAAATAAAGTGGTTTGTAGGTGGAATTTCAATCCTATGACACTCAACCAATTGATCGCCGATTCAACCGCAATTTAAATTCACTAGATTAAGTTGATGTAGATCAAATCAAAGCAGCAGTAAATTGTAAGAATTCAGTAATGAGTTGAACAAAGTATTAATTACCGATGGGGGTCAATATGATTAAGTCATTACATAGTCTTTCACTATATGTACCAAAATTGGAAGTCGGTAAAGATTTTTATAGTTGTATGGGATTAATTCCTCAGTTTGAACATAACGCTTATGTTTTTCGATGTGAAGGCAGAGATCAGGATCAATTACGGCTGATTCAGGGAAATAAAAAGGAAATTGCGTGGATAACTTGGAGTACTGATTTTGTAGGTATGGCTCTTATTGAAGAAAAAATACAACAATATCAGATTGAACTATATGAACCTGAGATGGAATCTAAGTATCTCAAGAAAAGTAAAAAGGAAATTTGGTTACGTGACCCTGATGGGACACTTCTGCAAATTATTGTTGCTGAGCCAGCCCAACAATCACGACCTGCATTCAAGTTAAACCATCCTGGTGAGGTTTTTAAAAGAGTTGCGATTCGAGGTGCCCCTAATCGATTGATTGATGCCCGGCCAAGAAAGCTAGGGCATTTGTTGAAATTCTCCCCAGATGTCAATCGGTTAGTGAATTTTTATGTCAATATTTTACAGATGAAGTTATCCGACCGAATTGGTGACAAAGAAGTGGCATTTTTAAGATGTTCTGGAGATAGCGATCATCATACTTTGGCGCTTGCATTAAGTGATGCACCTGGGCTACATCACTGCTCATGGGAAATGGGTAATATTGATCAAATGCAATTATGCGCACAACGTCTCATTCAAGCTGGCTATAAGGATGGCTGGGGTGTCGGTAGACACATTTATGGATCTAACTACTTTCACTACATAAGAGATCCGTGGGGAAGCTTATCTGAATTATTTTGGGACATCGACTATATTGGTAAAGACTCGGATTGGACTGTAGAGATAGCGAATGCCAAAGGTGAATCTTTACATGAAAATTTATATCAATGGGCAAGTTCTCCACCGCCAGATGATTTTTTGCATAACTATGAAAGATGAATTTCAACAAAAAAAATATTAAGGAATAGAATCAATATCACCACCATTCCTTTATAAGGAGTTGTTCATATTGAAATTTAAGCCCAATATTTTATTCTCATGGAAGCTATATAGTCAAAAGCTTCTTTTTAATGATGTGATGGCAGGCGTTAGTGTTGGCGTGATTGCCTTACCATTGTCGATGGCCTTTGCCATTGCGAGTGGCTTAAAACCTGAAGTTGGTATTTTTACTGCCATTATTTCAAGTGTAATCATTGCGGTATTTGGCGGTTGTAAAGTTCAAATTGGGGGACCTGCAGGTGCGTTTATTGTCATTGTCTATGGCATATTACATACCTATGGTCTCTCAAACTTACTGATAGCAACTACTTTTTCAGGGGTTCTCCTTTTTATGATGGGTATGATGGGTTTAGGTAAATTTATCCTTTTAATCCCCCAAACTGTGATTTATGGATTCACCAGTGGGATAGCGGTTTTAATTTTATTGAGCCAATTCAAAGAATTTTTTGGGCTAAGTGTACAGTTACCTGTTGATTTTTTTGGAATATTACAGCAAGTCTATTTACATATTCATGAGTTTGATGCACTCACTTTGCTGATGTCAGTTAGTTGTTTGATATTGATGTATGGATGGCGACATTTAAAACAATACTTAGGCGTATTCAGGGGGGTGCCAGAAATTTTAGTGGTATTGATTATGTCAACTTCTGCCGTTATTTACTGGCATTTATCGATTGAAACGATTGGGCATCAGTATGGCGGGATAGCCAATCATTTCCCACCATGGATTACCCTATCATTTGATATTGCAGGTATTTATCATTTACTAGTACCAATATTGACCTTGGCTTTATTAGGTGCCATTGAATCATTGCTATGTGCAAGGGTTGCCGATGGTTTGACTCATGAGACTCATGATCCCAATCAAGAGTTAATGGGGCAAGGGATGGCGAATTTTGTTGTGCCATTTTTTGGGGGTATGCCTGCAACAGGAACGATTGCTAGAACAGTTACTAATATAAAGAGTGGCGCGACATCCCCTATCTCAGGTATTGTTCACGCATTGACTCTTTTAATCATCGTTAACTTTTTAGGGTTTTTAGCGAAAGATATACCTTTAGCTTGCCTTGCCGCTATCTTGGTTTATGTTGCTTTAAATATGGGAGATTGGCATCGATTGATGGGATACAAGCAATATCGAGTTTCAGACCAAATATCGATGTTGAGTGTTTTTATTCTCACCGTCATATTTAATCTGACTATATCCATTACAGTCGGTATTTTTTGGGCGATTTTGATTCATTCTTATGACAAGTGGAAATCTCAAGATTGATTTTGATGTACAAAAATATTCTTTAGTAATGTGTCTTCTTTTTGTATCTCTAACTCCATTCGAATTGCATCATTGTTTACATTAGATGAGAAATCTTTAAAATAACATGGCCAATCTTGTTACCTGACTCCACGAGTTCATGGGCTTTGATGATGTCATCTAAATCAAACTTAGCAGCAATATTACATATTGGATTAGATTCACTTAGCCACTGACTGATTCCAGACAGCACTTTTTGACGTTCAGTTGGGCTAATGCTATAGACCAAGGTAAATTTATATGTAATATTCTTAACCATTAAACCCATCATTGGCAGTGGGAGTTCTGGTTGAGTGGTAAACGCATACATCACACAGGTCCCACCAGGTCTTAAAATTTGGGTATTGGTACTGAGGTTTTTGCCAAAGTCAACCTCGATAACTCGATCAACGCCTTGTTGTTGGGTCATACGCAAAATCTCTTGTACAACATCTTGAGTGCGGTAGTTAATGACCTCATCCGCTCCAGCTAATTGAGCTGCTAGTGCTTTTTCCTGAGAACTGACCGAAGTAATCACCTTAGCGCCGCCCCATTTGGCAAGTTGAATAGCGTAGTTCGCAACAACACCTGCACCACCAACCACATAAATGGTTTGACCATGAAGAGATCCATCAGCAAAAAGACATTGATAAGCCGTCATTACAGGAATTCCAAGGCAAGCGCCTTGTTCGAAATTAAGCTGCTTTGGTAAAGGTTCTGCCATCCACTCATCGACGACAGTGTATTGGGCAGAAGTACCAAATGGCCGGTGGTAGGCAGCATTAAATACCCAGACTCTATCACCTATTTTGGATTTAGTGACACCTTCACCAATAGCATCAATGATGCCAGCTCCATCACTACCCGGTATTTGAAAGGGGTGTGTCAAAGGCCGTGAGCCCAAGCGCATTTTGTAATCGGAGGGATTGACCCCTGAAGTCATTAATTTGACTCGAACTTGTCCTTTTGAAGGTTCTGGCAGGTCAGTTTCGACTATTTTGAGAACTTCATTCGCTGGTCCAAATGTTGAATATAAGCCTGCAAGCATATGTATTCCTTTAAATAATATCGATGTTAAACCACCCTTTAAGGATACTCTAATTGAATAAGCCGTCACTCATAAAACCGAGTCTATCCAAAGATAGTCAAGTAAACGTGCTTACTCTTCGTGAATGGTTATCATTTGATGGCAAAATTGCATTAAATGATGTTAACTTCTAACTAATCCCTAAATCAATGACAGCCAAAAATATCATTATTGGAATGCTTAGTGCCCAAGTCCTTACATTGCTTGGCTTTGCGAGCTATGCTGTGACTTTGACGACACTTCAACATGAATGGAGCTTATCCAACTTTCAATCGGGACTAATTGCCAGCACCTTTTTCTTGGGGTATATCGGGTTTGTTTCTCTAGCGACAGTGTTAACCGATCGATTAGATGCGCGAAGAATTTATTTAGTTGGTGTGAGTATTGAGTTTATAGGACTTGTTGGTTTTGCAATTTTGACAAATGGTTTTTATAGCGCACTTTTTTTTATGTTCTGTATTGGGGCTGGCGTTGCAGGTACGTATATGCCTGGGTTAAAGATATTAACGGACCGTTTGAAAACTGGTGAGTTGACTCGTTACATTTCCTTTTATACCGCTTTTTTTGGTGTCGGTGTTGGCCTTTCATACCTCTTTTCGGGCGTCATATTAAAAGCTTTTAATTGGCATTATGTTTTTGGCGTCATCGCCATGGGCCCCTTGTTTGCAGGAGCTATTGTCTATATTTATATAGAGCCATTAGTGGATAAAAAATGGCAAGGAAATATCCATTTTAAATTACAAGATATCTTTCCATTACATCGTTGGAAATTGGTTTGGAGAAATCAAGAGTCATCAACCTATATTCTTGGTTATGTTGCACATTCAATAGAGTTGTTTGCCTCCCGAAGTTGGTTGGTGGCTTTTTTTATAATTTGCGGCACTCAATCCGCCGAGGTATTTGTTTTCAATGGAACTGAATCTTCAGGCCTGATTAATTTTTTTGGGGTACCTGCTTCCATCATTGGTAATGAAATTGCCATTCGAATGGGTAGAAAAAAGTGGATTTATATCGTCATGTTATTGAGTACTTTTTTTGGAATATGTTTATCACTTTCCATTGGTCAAGGATGGTGGCTCGTCATGGCCTTTGCTATTTTTCATTCAATATTTATCATGGCAGACTCTGCAACATTAACCGCAGGTTTAGTGACAAGTACGTCTGACCAATTAAAAGGTGCTGCAATGGGGTTGCATTCAATGTTGGGTTTTGGTGGAGGATTTTTAGGGCCATCCATCTTTGGTTTCATCTTGGATTTGTCTGGTGGGCAGCAACAGCCTATAGCTTGGGTTTGGGCTTATGTGTCTATTGTAATTTGGGGATGTTTCTTTGTGATTTATCAGCTTCTTCGCAAAAAGAGGGTACTCGATATCGTTTAATTGATAAGGTCTCATCTCCTTTAAAATTTGTTAGATGCATTGTAAAATTTACTAGAAATCCTACGCTGTATGAAGCGTACTCAGTCTTAAAGTGACTAACAGTATTAAAAGGAGTGTTCTTGAAAGCTGCGATGATCTTACACAAAGGACAGAATCCCGTTTACGGCGATTTTAAAGACCCAATTGCTCATGATGATCAATATGTCATCCGTGTTCAAGCATCTTCGATTAGTCAAATAACAAAAGCAAGAGCTTCAGCTACGCACTACAGCTCTGATAGCGAAGTGCCTTTTATACCTGGTTTTGATGGTGTTGGAACCTTGGAGGATGGAACCAGTGTTTATTTTATATTGCCAAAAAATCCTTTTGGAGCAATGGCTGAATATTGTCTGGTTGATAAAAAACACTGCCTGTTGATTCCTAATACCTTAAGTCCAGAGGTGGCTGCTGCGATGGCGATTCCTGGCATGTCATCATGGGCTGCATGTATTGAACAAGCCCGGATGGTCGCTGGTGAAACTATACTTATTCATGGTGCAAGCGGGATATCAGGGCGCTTGGCTATTCAAATTGCAAAATATTTGGGCGCTAAAAAAATCATTGCGACTACAAGAAGGTCAGAGGTCTTTGAAGATCTATATGCGCTTGGTGCTGATCGGTGTATTCAATTGACAGAAAACACTCTTGAGATGGAAGATGCTTTTGCCTCAGAGTCAACGCTGGGAATCAATATCGTATTAGATTATTTATGGGGACCTAGCGCGCTCTCCTTAATCCAAGTGATAACTAAAAATAGTCCTCCGGGGATGCCAGTTAAATTAATTCAGATTGGATCAATTGGTGGTGCTACGATCCCTTTTCCAGCTGCTTCTCTGAGGTCAAGTTGCTTGACATTGATGGGTAGTGGGTTGGGGAGTCTGTCGATTACGCAAATGCTAAATTCTGTTTTAGAGGTTTTAAAAAATGCACCTATAGCAGGATTTAAAATCAATACAGAACAGATCCCTTTAAGTCATGTGGCGCAAGCATGGGGTTCTACAACATCTGATGTTAGAACTGTATTAATACCTTAACAATAAATAGAAAGCATCGGTAGCTGTGAGATCGATGTTGAGTGATGCCTTAATTTTTGCGCTAAGACATCAATTTATACATTCATTGAGTAGGGGGCTTGTTTTATGGCTTTGTCTAATTTGGATTCTCGATAAAAGTATCAGCATACAATGACCTTATGAATATAAAAGACATGGCTCTATCTTGAAATTGCGAGCCATTTGGATCAAGGTGAAGAACCATCCATTATCTAAAGTTGGTCCCGGTTGGGTTACTGGGGTTGCCGACGATGATCCAAGCGGTATTGTTACCTACTCTCAGGCTGGAGCGCAGTTTGGCCTCAATATGCTGTGGACAATGCCGATTACCTACCCTTTAATGGCAACGATTCAACTTTTATGTGCTCAGATTGGACGCGTTACTGGTCGAGGTTTAGCCGCAAACATTAAAAGTAACTTTTCTCCACTGGCCGTATTCTTTTTAGTACTGTTGTTATTAATTGCCAATGTTCTTAATATAGCGGCTGATATTGCTGCGATGGGTGAAGTCGCTCAACTAGTCACTGGGATCAACTGGCACGTCATGACGGTTTTCTTTGCATTGATAACCTTATCTTTACAAATCTTCGTTCCTTATCATCGATATGTTTTTTTTCTAAAATGGTTAACCTTATCTTTACTGGCTTATGCGGCAGTTCTCTTTACGGTTCACGTCCCTTGGGGTGAGGTTCTTTTGAGTACCTTCATGCCTAAGCTAATTCTAAATTCGCAAGCTGCTGCAATGGTAGTCGGTATTTTTGGAACAACGATTAGTCCTTATCTGTTTTTTTGGCAAGCATCTCAAGAAGTTGAAGAGATGAATATTCATTCAGGTAAGCCTTTGTTAATGGAGGGTAATGATGTAAGTTCTGCAGAAATGCGGCGTATTAAATGGGATACTTGGAGTGGGATGTTTTATTCCAATATTGCTGCTTATTTTATTATTCTTGCAACAGGCGTGACTTTGCATGTCACTGGGGTCACTGATATTACAACAGCAGCACAGGCTGCAGAGGCATTAAGACCACTTGCTGGTGAATTTGCTTTTCTGTTGTTTGCTTTAGGTATTTTGGCCGTGGGTTTAATTGCAGTACCGGTCCTTGCTGGTTCTGCCGCATATGCTTTATCAGAAGTATTGGGTTGGCGCTCAAGTTTAGAGGACTCAGCCATGCAGGGTAAGAAGTTTTATTTGATTATCTCTATCAGCGTATTAGGTGCTTTAGGGATTCAGTACTTACCCATTAACCCAATGAAAGCTCTCTTTTGGAGCGCTGTGATCAATGGAGTGGCGGCTGTTCCTCTCATGGTCGCTATTCTTATTTTAGCTGCCAGGACTTCTGTTATGGGGTCTTATACGGCGTCCAGGGCCAGCCTTGCATTGGGTTGGTTGGCCACAGGGATCATGGGAGTAGCAGCTGGCATCATGTTTCTATCCTAACTTATTTAAAGTACCTATTATTGATCTAGGTCAAAGTTCTCTATTGATTAAAGTTTAGAGTGAATCAGCTGTTCAACAAAACCATGATGGGGATAATATGAAAAGTAATATTGGAACATTTGACCGGATCTTACGCATTACAGTAGGTTTATTTTTAATCA
>CAIQUZ010000040.1 GCA_903875135.1 uncultured beta proteobacterium
ACACGAGCTGATTTAGATGTTGCAGCTGAAAAATATAAAAATTGGGGTAAATGGGGTGCTGATGACGAAATCGGCACACTTAACTTTACTCAGGCTCAAGACATCGTTTTAGCTGCAGGGCTGGTTAAAAAAGGGAAGGTGATTTCATTAGCCCTTAATTTCGATAGCAGTGGTCCGCAAGGCGCAAAATCAAAATATCCATCGATGGGACGCATCAACCCAGTTCACACCATGTTAAGAACCGGAACGGACGCTTATTCAGGAGTATTAGATAAAAGAGGTATTCGCGCGGCAGATGATATGGTCGTCATGCCACTGCAATGTGGAACACAGTGGGATGGTCTTGGCCACGTGTTCTTTGATAATTATATGTATAACGGCTACGATTGCAGAGAAGTTTCTTCTGCTGGTGCTGCCAAATGCGGTATTGAAAAAACGAAAAACAAAATGGTTGGACGAGGTATCTTATTAGATGTGGCTCGTTACAAAGGCTTAGACACTTTGCCTGATGGATACGGTATCACTTGTGCTGATTTAGATGAAACCGCAAAAAAACAAGGTATCGAAATTCGTCGTGGTGATTTCATCATTGTCCGGACAGGTCAGATGGAAGACAAGTTAAGGGCTGGTAGTTGGGATGGCTATCCAGGAGGAGACGCACCAGGATTTGCCTTTGAAACCCTCGAGTGGATACAAAGAACAGAGCTAGCAGCATTAGCATCAGATACTTGGGGATGTGAAGTACGCCCTAACGAATCCGTAGAAGGTATTAATCAGCCATGGCACTGGATTACGATTCCGATTATGGGCATGACCATGGGCGAAATCTTTTATTTAAAAGATTTGGCGGATGATTGTGCTAAAGATGGTATTTATGAATTTATGTTTGTGGCACCAGCAATTCCGATTACTGGTGCGGTAGGATCACCAACAAATCCATTAGCTATTAAATAAATTCCGAGGACAAAAACTTTCCAAAGAGAAAGTTGTGTTTTTCAAGGAGGAGACAAATTGAATATAAAAAATAACTCAATCAAGAGTGGTATTTTTGTATGTGGTCTTTTGATGGCGGTGATGGGGATTTACTCCCCAGCTCATGCCGCATATCCAGATAAGCCCATCAAATTGATCGTCTCATTTCCCCCGGGTGGTCCGGTTGATATCGCCGCAAGAATTGTTGCCGCCAGACTCACTGATGTTTTAAAACAATCCGTTTTTATCGACAATAAAACAGGAGCTGCAGGAAATGTAGGGACTCAGCAAGTCGCCAAGTCAGCAGCAGATGGTTACACGTTTTTAGTCACCTCATCCTCCTATGCTGTAAACCCATCCTTATATGGTGATAAAGCGGGCTATGCCCCAAAAGAGTTTTTACCAGTCATCGTGATTGCCACTCAACCCAATGTTGTCTCGGTCAATGAAAAAGTGCCTGTTAAAACATTAGCAGAATTAAAAGCCATGGCTGCAAAAGAAAAAATGGCGTTTTCATCACCCGGTAGTGGAACTACTCCGCATTTAACCTGCGAAAATCTCTTTCACATTATTTGGAAAAATGATGTGACGCATATTCCTTATCGGGGAGCTGGACCAGCATCAGTTGCGGTTGTTGGCGGTGAGACACCGATTGGATGTACCGCCGTTGCTGGGGTTTTTCAATTCCATAAGCAGGGGAAGGTACGTATTTTGGCGGTATCAAGTACCGAGCGTATTGCAGACTTACCAGATATTCCTACGATGGCTGAACTTGGATAT
>CAIQUZ010000041.1 GCA_903875135.1 uncultured beta proteobacterium
AGGTGACTCACAGGAGATATCGTTACGAATATTCGACAGCGTTAGCAAGGTGTGGTTATCGGATGGCTCATGAATCATCTGTGCATCGGCAATCATGCCTTGACCATTAAATACCTGAAAAGATTGATCGGCTCGAATTCTGCGAACACGCAGATGGTGCCTAAGTGCATCTGGGGCGGTGACGGGATTTTTATTCCAATCAACAGGAAGATAAAAGTGTGACATACCTCGAATGTTAAAATAGATTTACTTTTTCGTCCTGTATTTCTTTAAAAGACCATTTATGCCCACCCAATTTACCCCTGAACATCAAACCTTAATGGCCAGTGCCATTCGTGTTTTATCTATGGATGCGGTCCAAAAGGCCAATTCTGGCCATCCAGGCATGCCCATGGGCATGGCTGACATCGCCGTTGCGCTATGGGCTGATCATTTAAAACATAATCCAAAGAATCCGTTGTGGGCTGATCGGGATCGATTTGTATTGTCCAATGGACATGGATCGATGTTGTTGTACTCCTTGCTCCATTTGACGGGATATGATTTACCGATGTCAGAGATTGCAAATTTCCGGCAATTACATAGTAAAACGGCTGGTCATCCAGAATATCGAGTCACACCAGGGGTTGAAACAACGACAGGTCCACTTGGGCAGGGAATTACCAACGCAGTTGGTATGGCTTTAGCTGAGAGATTGTTAGCTGAGGAGTTTAATCGTCCAGATCATGCCATCGTGAACCACTACACCTATGTGTTTATCGGTGATGGTTGTTTGATGGAAGGCATTAGTCATGAAGCTTGTTCTTTGGCGGGCACCTTAGGCCTTAACAAACTCATCGCATTGTGGGACGATAACGGAATTTCGATTGATGGTCGAGTCGTATCATGGTTTAACGATGACACGCCAAAGCGTTTTGAGGCCTATGGTTGGAATGTCATCCGTGATGTCAATGGTCACGACGCGGTAGAGGTTTCGAAAGCGATCTCTTATGCAAAATCTATGAATAATGGGAAGCCTACCTTGATCGCTTGTAAGACCAAAATTGGTCAAGGCTCGCCCAATATGGCTGATAGTGATAAGGTCCACGGATCACCACTAGGCGCCAATGAAATTGCTGCAACGAGGGAAGCATTAGGCTGGAATTACCCACCGTTCACCATTCCACAAGACGTTTATGAATTGTGGGATGCCAAAGAGATGGGTTCTGCTACAGAGCAGATTTGGGCACTCGAGTTTAAGGCTTATCAAACCGCATTTCCAGATCTAGCGAAAGAATATCTGCGCAGGATGTCTGGGGATTTACCCACGAACTTTGAGCAAGTGATCAAAGACGTGGTGAAGACCACAACGGAAAAAGCCGAGACTATTGCAACGCGTAAAGCGAGTCAAAATGCTATCGAGGGATTTGCTAAAGCATTACCTGAATTCATGGGTGGATCAGCAGATTTAACGGGATCCAATCTCACCAATTGGAGCACATCGATACCACTACGTAAAAATCAGTGGGGTAACCATATTAATTATGGCGTTCGTGAATTTGGTATGAGTGCCATCATGAATGGTATCTCCTTGCATGGTGGTTATATTCCGTTTGGTGGAACCTTCTTAACGTTTTCTGACTATAGTCGAAACGCTTTAAGAATGGCAGCGCTTATGAAGATTCGTAGTATTTTTGTCTTTACCCACGACTCTATTGGTTTGGGTGAAGATGGCCCAACGCATCAAGCTGTTGAGCAGGTGGCGAGTTTGCGTTTAATCCCCAATATGGATGTATGGCGTCCAGCGGATACCACAGAATCAGCCGTGGCCTGGGCACATGCGATTGAACGTCGTCATGGACCTAGTTGTCTCATATTTAGTCGGCAAAATTGTCCATATCTTCCAAAAGATAGTCAGCAAATGGCGAATATTGCCAAAGGCGCCTATGTGATTCATGACGCTTCTAAGCCCAAGATAGTATTGATGGCCACCGGTTCAGAAGTGGGGCTTGCGATGCAGGTTGCAAAAAACCTATCGCAGAAGGGCATTGCCACGAGGGTTGTATCCATGCCATCAACGACAAGCTTTGATCGGCAAAGTATCAGCTATAAAAATTCCGTATTACCAGCCGGTATTCCGCGCATCGCCATTGAAGCAGGGGTGACTGACTTTTGGTGGAAATATGGTTGCGCAGCTGTTCACGGTATTGATACGTTTGGAGAATCTGCGCCAGCGGGTGTTCTTTATCAACATTTTGGTTTGACGGCTGAAAATATTGAAAAAACTGCTTTAGGTATTCTTGGGCAATAAAATAGGTAAAAGAATCTAAAAGATTAAGGAAGAAAAAATGGCGATTCGACTTGCAATTAATGGGTATGGTCGTATTGGACGCATGATATTGCGAGCGATCTATGAGGAGCAACGTGAAGATATTCAGGTAGTTGCCATTAATGGCCTCGGCGGAATTGAGATCAACGCTCACCTGACGCAATACGATTCAGCGCATGGCAGATTTAATGCACAGGTAAGTGTCGATGGTGACTATTTAGTCATTAATGGTGATCGTATCAGGATGTATTCCACGCGTAATCCATTAGAGACGCCGTGGGGAGACCATCAAGTAGATGTCGTATTAGAGTGTTCTGGGGCATTTACTTCCAAAGAGAAGGCCATGGTTCATATTGCGCAAGGTGCAAAAAAAGTATTGATTTCGGCGCCAGGTGCTGACGATGTCGATGCCACGATTGTTTATGGTGTCAATCATCACGTTCTCAAGGGTACGGATCAAGTTGTATCCAATGCAAGTTGCACGACCAATTGCTTGGCTCCATTAGTAAAACCACTTTTAGAAAATCTAGGTATTGAATCTGGATTAATGACCACGATTCACTCTTACACCAATGATCAAGTTTTAACGGATGTCTATCATAAAGATCTGCGTCGCGCGCGTTCTGCCACGATGAGTTTGATTCCGACGAAAACGGGTGCCGCGAAGGCCATCGGTCTCGTGTTGCCACAGTTGGTGGGGAAATTAGATGGTTTTGCGATTCGGGTACCGACCATTAATGTTTCAGTTGTTGATTTGACTTTTACGCCTTCACGTACGACCACCGCTGAAGAGGTCAATCAGATTCTCAAGACTGCCAGCGAAGGTGCGTTAAAAGGTGTTTTAGCTTTCAATACACTACCGCTAGTTTCGGTCGACTTTAACCATAACCCAACACCCAGTATTTTTGATAGCACGCAAACCCGTGTTTCTAAGGATGGTAAGTTGGTCAAGGTATTGTCATGGTATGACAATGAGTGGGCATATAGCGTCCAGATGCTCAATGCAGCTAAAGCGCTCATGAGCGCAAAATAAATTATGCATGTTGACGACTTTCTAAAAGAGCTTGAAGTCGCTCTTGGAAGTCAATATATCCTGCGCGACGATCAAGATAAGGTGCCTTATCTGACTGATTGGCGTGGTCTTTATACCGGCGTTGCTCTTGCTGTTGTATTGCCAAAAGATACCGCTCAGGTGGTTGCCATCGTCAAGATTTGTCAACAATATCAAGTGGCGATAGTTCCTCAAGGTGGCAACACCAGCTTAACGGGAAGTGCTACGCCTGAAGCGAGTGGTTTACAAATCGTTCTTAGCCTCAAACGCATGAACGCGATAAGACATCTTGATTTGCAAAATCAAACGATCACGGTAGAAGC
>CAIQUZ010000042.1 GCA_903875135.1 uncultured beta proteobacterium
CCAATGCAGGGACCTATTGCACTGATTCGTTCTGGAAAATTGCGTGCCTTAGCCGTGGGTGGGAATGTGCGTTCAGCCATCTTGCCAGATGTCCCCACTGTCAAAGAATCAGGATTCACTGCCTATGATTTACGTAATTGGTATGGATTATTGGCGCCTGCAGGGACTCCAAAATCTATTATTGATAAATTAAATGTGGCGATTGTCAAAATATCGAAGTTGCCAGAAATAAAAGAGCAGTTTTATGGACAAGGTTCAGAGCCTGTATCCAATAGTCCAGCTGACTTTAGTCATTTTATTGTTGACGAGACGCAGCGCATGGCGGGTATTGTAAAAACAGCAGGTATTAAAGTTGAGTAATCTAATGTGGAGTCATTATGCAAGCATTACGTTTTAATCAAACGGGAGATTTAAATTATTTAGAATTGGTTGATTTTCCGATTCCCCAGATACGTGAGAATGAAGTATTGATTGAAGTACGGGCCGCACGACTCAACCGAAATGATTTATCAAATGTCATGGGGCGTCTTCCTTACACCACAATTCCCAGAACCCCAGGGCGTGATTATGCGGGTGTTGTAAAAGATGGTCCTGCTGAGCTGATTGGTCAAGCAGTGTGGGGAACTGGGAAAGAGAATGGATTTATTCAAGATGGTAGTCACGCTGCTTATATGAAAATTCATCGAGACGCTGTTTCCATCAAACCCAAGTCACTATCGTTTACACAGGCAGCCAATTGCGGCACACCCTACATGACAGCTTGGCATGCGATAGAAGGATGTCAGGTACAAGAATCTACAAAAATTGTTGTGATTGGTGCGAGTGGTGCAGTCGGTAATGCCGCCATCGAATTGGCCCTGAGAAAAAAAGCGCAGGTCTTAGCATTGGTTCGAAATGAATCGCAATTAAAAGAACTTCGATTGCGCGGTGTGCAGGCGGACATGTGTAATACCGAGTCTGGTTCAGAGAGTCTTAAAAAAACTATATATCATTATTTTGCGGGTGGCCCAGACGTTATCTTTGATACCACGGGACACTGGCTACCTGCGGCGATTGGTGCCATTGGACGTTTTGGTAAGGTAGCTGTCATTGTTGCTCCTGGGGATGGTCAGGTTGCCATCTCAGTACGCAATCTATATCGTAATGGAGCATCAATCGTTGGCGTTAACTCATTGCTTTATTCTGCTCATGAGTGTGCTGTGATATTAAACCAGTTAGCGCTTGATTTTGATGCGGGATTGATGCGCCCGCCACAACAGATTGTGGAACATCCTCTCGCTGATGCTAAAAAAATATACCAAGCATTACAGGGTGGTCTGCCTGGCATGCATGTTTTCATACCGCAACATATTTAGCCATGATGAAAATTGTTGACGCACATATTCATATTTGGCAAAGTGGCACTCCTAGGAAAGCCCATCGTCAAACCCCTTATTCTGCTGAAGAAGTACTTCACGATATGGATATTGCGGGTGTTCAAGCAGCGATTATTCAGCCCCCAGGATGGGATCCTCAAGCGAATCAAATTGCGATAGATGCTGCGAAAAAATACCCAACTCGATTGGGGATTTTAGGTAATTTTCCCTTAGATGATCCGCACCGTATCGAGACTCTTCAGCATTGGAAAAAATCTTCGAACATGTTGGGTTTGCGTTATATTTTGAATGATCCTATCCATTGCACATGGATGCAAGGCAAAACATTAGATTGGTTGTGGTCAACGGCTCAGGACTATTCCATCCCGATTGCGATTGCCGCCAGTAGCCATTTAGAGGTTTTCGCCACGATTGCAAAACGTTTTCCATCATTAAAACTGATCATTGATCATTTAGGGGTGCCATTAGATGCAACTGGTGATCAAGCATTTTTACAAATACCAATACTCATTGAATTAGCTCAATTTCCTAATATAGCCATTAAAGCGACAGCTGTACCAGCCTATGCAAGGGATGTGTACCCCTATCAAAGTATTGAGCCGTCAATCCACGCCATTTATACAGCGTTTGGACCCCATCGTTTCTTTTGGGGAAGTGACATTACTAAACTGCAATGTACATGGTTACAATGCATTGAATTATTTACCAAAGAGTATGCTTGGATTGGCGAGGAGGAAAAAGAGCTCGTCATGGGACAAGCTCTTTTGAATTGGTTAGATTGGCATTAAAAAGGATGCATCAAAATCAACACTTTCTGAGTTTGAATTTTATGAGTAAGATGTATAAAATAAAACAGAGTTTCGAATAATAGTTTTTATTAAAAAATAAATCAGGAGATGATATGGCAGCCCCATCAATAGAACGCCTTGCCCATGTAGGTATTCATGTCAACGATGTTGAGAAATCCATTGTTTTTTATCGCGACATCTTAGGATTAAAGGTCAGTGACGAAGATCGTGAAGCAGGTCTCATTTTTATGTCGTCTCATCCGGACGAAGAACATCATGAGTTGTTGCTATTGTCTGGCCGCAATGTTTCTGTAGATGCTCGCTTATTGCAGCAAATATCCTTTCGCTGTTTGACATTGACCGATGTCATTGAATATTGGAAGCGTTTTGTGGCGAATGACGTCAAGATCATCTATACCATTACCCATGGTAATGCGAT
Organism: uncultured beta proteobacterium; assembly: GCA_903875135.1. Classification (GTDB taxonomy): domain Bacteria; phylum Pseudomonadota; class Gammaproteobacteria; order Burkholderiales; family Burkholderiaceae; genus Polynucleobacter. The sequence continues at coordinate 2,604 of CAIQUZ010000042.1, forward strand.
CAGTTGTTATTTTAAGGATCCAGATGAAAATATTTGCGAAGTGTACTGGCCTACAGGGTTAAAAGCTCGCCAAGGATTTTTAATAGGCTTAGATTTTAATGATAGTGAAGAGAAAATCATGAAGCAAGTCACTGATTTAGTCAAAGAGCATGGAGAGACAGGAATTATTGACTTCAAGTTGCTTGCAGAACAAAACGTATAAGGCACTACAGACCATCTTTTTTGGTAAAGAACTAAAAAGATGATTCAGTAACAGACTACTTACTCAGGCTTAAGTCCAGACGCCTCAATGACTTTTCTCCAATGGTTTTTATCTTTGATGAGAAAAGACCTGAACTCATTGGGGCGACTACCAACGATAACAGCACCAAGATCATTGAGTCTTTTTCGAATTTCAGGTTTGGCTAGTGCAACTTGCATCGCATTATCAATTTTTTGAACAGTGCTTGCCGAAGTGCCAGCGGGGGCGAGCATACCTACCCATGGAGCCGTTAAATCAAATCCTTTATAACCCAGTTCTTCCATGGTTGGTGTATTCGGAAAGTCAGGGTGCCGTTTTAATGTTCCCACTGCTAGTGGCCATAATCTCTTTTGTGCGACTAGGTCAGCAATGCCAATCACGGGGTAGAAAATAAAATTCACGTTGCCAGCCATCACCTCTGTCAGCGCTGGAGCGTTCCCTTTAAATGGAACATGGATCAGATCAATTTTTGCTTCGGTGGCGAGTAAAGAGCCCGCTAAATGAGACGATCCAGCATTACCAGAAGAGCTATAGCTAATCGTTCCTGGCTTTTCTCCAGCCTGTTTAACAAACTCTGGCAAGGTTTTAATGGGTGAGTTATAGGCCGTTACTAAAATCATTGGTAGATCAGCTACCATGCTGATGGGTTCAAAGCTAGCAACTGGATCATAGCCAGGTTTTTTAAACATAATCGCATTGACGTTGTGAGATAAAGAAGCAAACAGCAAAGTGTACCCATCGGGGGCTGCTTGTGCGACAAACTCGGTAGCAATTTTGGCATTCGCCCCAGCTTTGTTTTCAACAATCACGGATTGACCTAAGGTGGCCGTCATGTCCTGCGCTAATACTCGAGCAATAACGTCTGTTGGACCGCCTGCGGCAAATCCAATGATGACCTTAATCGGTTTTTCAGGATAGTTTTGCGCCATTGCGAAAGAGCTTAATAGTAATCCCATAAAACACATCAAGTACTGATAAAAGTGGCGCATAAGATAGTCATCTCTTCGTTAAATTAAAAAAACAAATTTGCAGCAACTTGGCAGCGTTTGATATATCGATGCTCATGAGGTAAGTAGTCGGCAACAGCGTTATGAATCGTACCCATGTTATCCCACATCAAAACCGTTTTTTCTTCCCACTCAAAGGCGTAACGATATTTTTCTTGTAATTGATGCTCAAAGAGTAAGTCCAGCAGTAGAATACTTTCGTCTTCAGGGAGTTCATTAATGCGGATCGAGTATCCTGGATTTGCATAAAGTACTTTTTTCTTTGAAATCGGGTGTATCAAAATGGCCGGGTGAGTTACTGGAGGCTTGGCACGCAATTGCTCTGGTGTTAGTGGCGGACGAGAGCTACCTTTTTCTTGACGCATTTTTTCCCAGAATTTATTGAAATCGTGCGTAATGGTTTTGTTTTCGAGAAGTTTCTGAATATCTTTCGGTAAGCCTTCGTAAGCCGCTTGCATATTGGAAAACTCGGTATTACCTAATGACTTTCCATTTCGGTACGGTATTTTGATGCCATAAAGAATATTGGCAAAGGCAATCATTTTGCTATATGACATATCTGTATGCCAGTCTTGGCCAGCGTCAGATAGACCAAGAGGCTTACCATCTTCGACCATATTCGATAGGGTCATTACTTCCGGTAAGTCAGGATCTTGAGCAATCTTTGCAACATTGATTTCTAAATCCCCAAAATTGGCGCTAAAGTCTCGAACTTGTTTTGGATTGAGTTCTTGCTTCGTAAAGGCTAGAACACCATAATCACCTAACCATTGAATGATTTCATCACGATGCTCTTGTTTAATCGGCTGTGATAAATCAGCGCCAACTACTTTAGCACCAAGTATTTTATTTTCTGGAATAACCTGCATATTCATTAACTAATAGTTGTACTGAACATATTTATAAAAGATATTTGCATAAATAACAAGTTAGGAATACCCCATGGTCTTTGTCGAACGGTTTAAGAGTGCAATGTTGTAATGCATTAATATCATCATATGAGCACCACTATAAAACGATTTTATTCGATTGCTGATTTACGTTCGCATGCCAAGAAAAGGCTTCCTAAGGCCATTTTTGACTTTTTTGATGGCGGTGCGGAAGATGAATTAACTCTTCATCGAAATGTACAGGCATTTCAAGATAAGCGATTGATTCCTAAAATTCTGAATGATGTTTCCTCGATTAATCACTCTGGAATGATGCTTGGGGGGCTGAGTTCTTTGCCGTGTGCGATTGCCCCTACCGGCGCTGTTGCTTTTGGTTGGCCTAAAGGTGATATTGCCATTGCCAAAGCTGCAGCGGCATTTAATATACCTTATTGTTTATCAACGACTGCCACAGCTTCGATCGAGCAGATTGCTAGAGAGGCTCCTGGAAGGCATTGGTTTCAGGCATATGTTCTTAAAGATCAGGTATTTTTTGATCAATTACTCCAGCGAGCGCATGATGCAGATTATGAGGCCTTGATGATCACAGTAGATTTACCTGTAGGTGGGAAGCGAGAAAGAGATTCTCGGAACGATTTTAAAATCCCTTTTCACTTTTCATTGCGTAATTTGGTGGATTTTTCCTCGAGACCCCTTTGGGCGTTACCGATGCTTTTTAGAGGGATCCCTAAGTTAGAGAATTTGATTGGTCTTGAGACAGTCAACTCATCAATACAAAATTTAGGTTCATCCGTTGGTAAAAATTATGATCCGTCATTTGATTGGGAAAGACTGGCTCGTATTCGAGATCGGTGGTCTAGGAAATTAATTATTAAAGGCGTCCTAAATCCAGAAGATGCTCAGCGTTTGGTGCAACTAGGTTGTGACGCCATCGTGGTGTCAAACCATGGTGGCCGACAACTTGATGGTGCTATTGCTACTCTAGATGCTTTACCCGAGGTTGTACAGGCAGTGAACCAGGCTGTTCCGGTGTATATAGATGGCGGAGTTCGCAGAGGCTCAGATATTGTGAAGGCACTTGCTAGTGGTGCTAATGGCGTTCTTATTGGCCGAGCAACCTTATATGGCGCCATTGCGGCTGGTGACCAAGGTGCACATCATGCTTTAGCGATATTGCAAGATGAATTAAAGAGGACGATGCAACTGTGTGGCGTATCTCAACTGGAAGATATTGATCAGACAATGCTAGCAAGGCCTCACTCATCATCTTAGTAATTTAGATTTCGGCGACCACAGAATTTTTCAGTATGCCAAGATGAGAAATTTCTACTTCTAATTGATCCCCAGCTTTCATCCATAAGGGTGGATTTCTGGCAAAACCAACACCTTCTGGCGTTCCGGTCGCAATAATGTCGCCAGGTAAAAGAGGTGTATAGCTTGATATATATTCGATTAAATAGGGGATATCAAAAATCAGATCATCCGTTTTGGTGTGTTGGACTTCTACACCATTTAAACGCGTATGAAGCTGTAAAGAACTTGGATCACCTACCTCATCGGCACTCACAAAGTAGGGGCCAAAACCACCAGTTCCGAAAAAATTCTTTCCAGCGGTGAGCGAATGCGCAAACTGAAAGTCACGAATACTACCATCCATAAAAATCGAATATCCAGCAATATGACTCAGTGCATCTTGACGTGAAATATGCCGACCTACTTTTCCAATCACAACGGCTAGTTCACCTTCGAAATCAAATTGATTTGAGACTTTTGGCAAAATAATGTTTTGCTGATGAGCAACAACAGAGGATCCTAGACGGATAAACATACTCGGAAAATCTGGCATTTTCATATTCGCCTCAGCAAGATGACCTCGATAGTTTCTTCCTATACAAATAAATCTACCCTCATCGAGAAGAGGTTTGTGAAATTGAACATCCGATAAAGCATAGTCAGCGTCATATTTGAGAGCTTGATCTTGAAGATGCCTCAGAGAGCCGTCGGTAAGTGTGCTGATTAATGAAGTTTGAGGTAACCTTGCTCCCAAATCAATGACTCGCTCCTGATCGACGACACCGAAAGACAATTGATTGTTAATGCTAAAGGAGATGAATTTCATGTCATTACTTTCTTGAAGGGGGTGAGTCGCTCAATTGTTCTGGGAGTGCTTAAGTCTATCTAAAATCATTTATGCAATAATAATCTCATATAAAAATGAGGAGACAAAATGCCATACCAAGGACCAGTTATTGATACACATTATCATATTTGGGAACGTAAAAATATTGGGTGGTTACAAGATCCTGCCTTGCCAAGAATGGCAGGAGATTATTTCGGATTAAGAAGAGATTACCCTATTGAAGAATGGTTGCATGATATTACTCCAGAGGGAGTCACAAAATCCGTCCATGTCACTGCCAATTGGGGTGCTGACAAAGGATTAGAAGAAACAAAGTGGTTGCAAGCTATTGCTGACAAGCATGGGCATCCTCATGGTATTACATTCCAAGCTGATTTAACGGATTCTGATATCGAAAATAAGATCAAGGCGCAAGTTCAGTATCCGAACGTGCGCGGGGTTCGTCAACAACTTCATTGGGATAGTCATCCTATTCGCCGCACCGTTAGTCGACCAGATCTTTGTAATACCCCCGAGTTCCGGCGTGGCTTTGCCTTTTTAGAAAAATATCATTTACATTTTGAGCTGCAAATCTTTTCAGCTCAAATGCCTTTTGCATTAGAGCTGGTCAAAGCATTTCCCAATGTTCAGTTTATTTTGTTGCATAGTGGTATGTTGAATGATCGTTCCCAACTCATGATTGATCAGTGGCGCGCTGCATTAATGTCGCTTGCTATTTATCCGAATGTTCACGTTAAATTATCTGGGTTAGGGATGTTTTCTTTAGGTGTTTCACAACCGCAGTTACGACAAGTTATTCGGGATTCGATTCAAATATTTGGGGTTGATCGAACAATTTATGGGAGTAATTTTCCATTAGAGAAACTTCACTCGAGCTATGCTGACTTATTTGCGGGCTACAAAAAAGTGATGTCTGAATACCATGAACATGAGCAAAAAAATATTTTCTATGAAAATGCCGTGAAGTTTTATCGGCTATAAGTGCTTATTGGGGCTCTATGCCTGCGTTCTTCGTGTAAGTCATCCAGCGATCTATTTCTGACTGGACGTACTTCTTCATCTCTTCAAGAGTCATGGTTTGAGAATAGATTCCAAGATTGTCGAATTTGGTTTTAACTATCGGGTCACTTAATGATTTATTGGCCCATTGATTTAAGGCATTCACGATATCGGGTGGGGTTTTCGCTGGTGCGCTAAGTGCGAGGTATGCAGTTAATTCAAAGCCAGGATAAGTTTCTGCAATAGCAGGCACGTGTGGCCATTTTTTATAGCGTTGAAGACTGGTTACGCCAATCGGAAGAATCTTTTTACCCTCTACAAAACTTGATCCTGAGGCAGTCTCTAGAAAGAGTAATTGGATCTGTCCACCCATTAAATCGGTAATAGCATTACCAATCGTTTTATAGGATACCCCTGTTAAATTGGCGCCGGAACGTGATTTCAACTGTTCTGCCGACATCAAAGAGGCAGAGTTATAAAACCCATAAAAAACTTTTCCTGGGTTGTTATTGGAGTAAGTTACTAAAGAGCTGATAGAGTTAAATGGGGAGTCCGGGGGAATAGTTCCAACCATGGATACATAACCGAAAGATGCAATGTTCACGAAGTCTTTAACAGGATCATAGGGTAGCTTTTTAAATAAGCTAACGTTAGCAGCGTGGGTAGTATTGGTGGATAAAAGTAAAGTATATCCGTCTGGCTCAGCATTTTTAGCAGCTTCAGTGCCTAAAATTCCACTTGCCCCAGGTTTGTTTTCTATAAAAACACTTTGCTTGGTTTGTCCTTCTAAGTATTGTCCAAAAATTCGAGCCAAAATATCACCTGTACCACCAGCACCAAAAGGAACAATAATTTTTACTGGTTTAGACGGATAACTTGTTTGAGAATGGGCGCTTGGAACAATCGATAGCAAGGAAATGCAACTTAAAAAAAACACTTTTACCAATAATCTTCGATTCATGTTGGCCCCTAATAATATTTATATTTGTGAACAAATTTAACATTAAATGCAATGTCTGAAGTTTTTTCAATAAAGCCTACTAATTAGAATGTAATTTGCCACCATTTTTTGGAATAAACAATCTAAACGAATCTTCATCATAAAGGATAGCAATCTTAGAGCAATGATTTAAACTAAAACTGCTGTAAAGTTCAATAAGAATGAAAAAAGGAGAATTAGTGAAAATTAAACTCATCGGCATATTGCAATGCATTGCAATGTATTGTTCTTTGTCTACTGTCGCTATTTCCCAAACGCCACTTTCTCCACAAAGTGATCAAGCTTTACTCCGTGGTATCTATAAAGAGTTGGTAGAAATTAATACGACTGACTCCGTTGGGAGTTGTACGATTGCAGCTGAGGCTATGTCTAAACATTTAAAAAAAGCGGGTTTTGATCAAAACAATATTAACTTGATTATTCCTGATGGTGGTCCGAAAAAAGGTAATTTAGTAGTAACTATCAAGGGCAAAAATTCATTACTTAAGCCGATACTGCTTCTCGCACATATTGATGTTGTAGAAGCCAATCGTGAAGATTGGGAACGTGATCCATTTAAGTTAATAGAAGAAAATGGTAATTTTTATGCGCGTGGAGCGGCTGATGATAAATCGATGGCCGCTATCTATGTGGCCAATTTGATGCGGATGAAAGCCGAAAACTTTATACCGCAACGAGGAATTGTGATGGCCTTAACTTGTGATGAAGAAAAGATTCCATCCAAGTTTAATGGTGTTGAATACCTTCTAAAAAATCACCGTACATTAATTGATGCAGAATTTGCGATCAATGAGGGAGCAGATAATTTAGTCAGATCTGATGGAACAAAAGTATTCGTTGCTGTCATGGCTAGTGAAAAAGTGTTTCAAACCTACACATTTGAAGTCACTAACCCTGGAGGGCATAGCGCAAGACCCAGAAAAGATAATGCCATTTATGACTTAGCTAGGGGTCTAGTGAATTTAGGTAATTTTGCCTTTCCAGTGCAACTCAATGAAGTGACGAAAGCCTATTTAGAAAAAATGTCGAAATTTGAAACTGGTCAGTTATCGCAGGATCTTTTAGCGATTTCAAAAAATACGGATAGCAAAGATGTCTTCACCAGAATGAGTGACAATCCTTATTACGATAATTTATTACGAACCACTTGTGTTGCCACCATGCTGAGTGCAGGGCATGCTACCAACGCATTGCCACAAAGAGCAAAGGCGACGGTCAACTGCAGAATCTTGCCGGGGGCATCAGTCGAAGAGGTCTATCAAACGCTACAAAAAGTCGTTGCTAATGACAAGATTAAAATCACTCCAGATCATGAGGCGGTAAAAAGTCCTCCTTCACCACTAACGCCTAAAATCATGAATACAGTCAGTTCAGTCACGGAGCAATTATTCCCAGGATTACCCGTTGTACCAACCATGATTGTGGCAACCACGGATGGCCGGTTTTTAAATAATGCAGGCATCCCAACTTACGGCATTACTGGAATGTTTAAAGATGCCAATGGGGGCTTTATACATGGATTAAATGAACGCTTACCAGTAAGTTCTTTATTTGAAGGGCAAGAGTTTTTATATCGATTGACGAAGGGATTGGTATCCGAATAGGGGGTATAAAATCGAATCCATAGATCGATGAAATAATGATACAAATACTAAAGAGTTAGGAAATAAAATGGGACCAACGCAATTTGATATAAAAGATTCAATCGCTGTCATTACGCTCAATAGCCCTCCTGTCAATGGACTTGGCCATGCCTTAAGGACTGCCATTGTTGAGGGTATTCAAAATGCTCAAAGCAATGATGCGATTCATGCCATTGTGATTACTGGAACCGAAAAAGCTTTTTCAGGCGGGGCTGATATCAAAGAGTTTGGTACGTCAATGGCAATTGCTGAACCCCACTTACATACTTTGATTCATTTGCTAGAAACCTGTACCAAGCCAGTCGTTGCCGCAATTCGAGGAGTATGTATGGGTGGCGGGATGGAATTGGCACTCGGTTGTCATTACCGAGTGGCTCATCCTAAAGCCTCTTTAGCTCTACCAGAGATTAAACTAGGTTTAATCCCAGGAGCGGGCGGAACGCAGCGGATGGCGCGTGTCATTGGTGTTGAAAAAGCCCTCAATTTTATTCTCTCAGGTGATCCTGTTCCAGCGATTGGCTTTAAAGGAAGTGCACTGATTGATGCTTATTTTGAGCATGATTTCATTGAACAAGCTATAGCATTTGCAAAACAGTTGGTTGTAGATAAAAAACCGAATAAAAAAATTCGTGATATAAAAATTGAATATCCCAATTATGAGAGTTTTTTACAATTTTCCCGTAATACTGTTAAAACAGTAGCCGCCCCTTATCCTGCTGCAGTCAAAGCGATTGACGCAATAGCTGCAGCAATTACCCAACCTTTTGACCAAGGGTTAGCGTCTGAGCGTGAGTACTTTATGCAGCTAATGAATACTTCTGTTTCTCGGGCAATGCGTTACGCATTTTTTGCCCAAAGGGGCACCAGTAAGATTGCTGACATACCCAGTGACACGCCACTTCGAGAGATCAAAAAGGTCGGTATTATTGGTGCAGGAACAATGGGTGGAGGGATAGCCATGAACTTCCTGAACATTGGAATGCCGGTCATTATTCTTGAAACTGAGCAAGAAAAATTAGATAAAGGCTTGGGAATTATTCGCGCAAACTATGAAAATACAGTGAAAAAAGGCAAACTCAGTTCAGAAAAAATGCAACAGAGAATGGCGTTGATTGAGACGACCCTAGATTACAGTACTTTAAAGGATGTTGATTTAGTCATTGAGGCCGTCTTTGAAGAGTTAAGTGTTAAAGAAACCGTCTTTAAAAAACTTGATGAGGTCATGAAACCTGGGGCCATATTCGCAAGTAATACATCGACCCTGGATATGAATAAGATCGCCAATTTCACCAAGCGTCCACAGGACGTTTTAGGGATGCATTTTTTCAGTCCAGCAAATGTGATGCAGTTATTAGAAGTAGTGCGCACTGAGCAAACGGCAAAAGATGTTCTTGCAACCGTTATGAAACTTGCACAATCCATTAAAAAAACACCGGTTGTTTGTCGTGTTTGTGATGGGTTTATTGGTAACCGAATGGTTGAACAGTATTTGCGTATGGCGGGCTTTCTTTTAGAGCAGGGCGCCACCCCCCCTCAGGTGGATAAAGCCCTAGAGAATTTTGGGATGGTGATGGGGCCTTTCAGGATGTCAGATTTAGCTGGTAATGATATTGGGTATGCCATACGAAAAAGAAGAATGGTAGAGCAACCTAATTTGAAGTACTCCAAATTCGCAGATGTGATGTGTGAGGCGGGAAGATATGGGCAAAAAACTGGTAAGGGTTGGTATTTGTATGAGCCGGGTAATCGTAAAGCACTTCCAGATCCTGAACTTGATGCGATGTTGGTGAAATTCAGAGCTGACAATGGTTTAACAGCACGTAAAATTTCCAGTGAAGAGATTGTGCAATCGTGTATTTATGCATTAATCAATGAAGGTTGTCGAATTTTAGAAGAGGGCATTGCACAGCGTGCCTCGGATATTGATATTGTGTATCTCACCGGCTATGGATTCCCAGTCTACCGTGGCGGACCGCTGAAATATGCTGACGAGATAGGACTGTATAAAGTGGTTCAAAAACTGGAGCAGTTCTATAAAGAAACACAAGACGACTTTTGGAAGCCTGCGCAGCTCTTGCATTACTGCATTGCCAAATCAACATCCATTTGTGGTTCTTGAACCTCATTCATCCTTGGAGATATTATGACTGACGCCGTAATCGTATCAACAGCTAGAACTGCGCTAACAAAATCATGGCGTGGCGGCTTCAACATGACACATGGTGCTGTTTTAGGCGGACATGTTGTTGAGCATGCTGTACAAAGAGCCAAGATTGATCCTGCTGAGATTGAAGATGTCATTATGGGTTGTGCTAATCCAGAAGGAGCGACGGGCCTTAATATTGCTCGTCAAATCGCGATTAAAGCTGGGCTTCCAGTTTCTGTTGGTGGCGTCACTATTAACCGTTTTTGCTCATCAGGATTACAAGCGATTGCGATGGCGGCCCAACGCGTGATTGTTGATCAAGTTCCGATCATGGTCGGTGGTGGTGTTGAATCTATATCTTGTGTTCAGCAAGAGATGAACCAGCATATGTTACTTGAGCCTAGCTTACAAAAATCCAAACCTGAGCTGTACTGGACGATGTTGCAAACTGCTGAGCAGGTTGCTAAGCGCTATAACATTAGTAAAGAAAAGCAAGATGAGTATGGAGTACGTAGCCAATTACGTGCGAACGCTGCTAGTCAAGCAGGCTTATTTAAAGACGAAATTGCACCCATTACGGTGACGATGGGTATTGCTGATCCGCAGACTAAAATGTTGTCGAGTAAAGAGGTCACGGTTTCGCAAGATGAAGGTATTCGGCCTGATACGAACTTAAAAGACGTCAGTAAAATCCGTTCTGCTTTACCAGGCGGAGTCATTACTGCTGGAAATGCCAGTCAGTTTTCTGATGGGGCCAGTGCTGCGGTGGTGATGAACGCCAAGCTCGCGGAACAACGTGGCATTGAACCATTGGGCATCTTTCGAGGGTTCGCGGTTGCTGGTTGTGAACCAGATGAGATGGGTATTGGCCCCATCTTTGCGATTCCGAGATTACTAGAGCGAACCGGTATCAAAATGTCGGAGATAGGCCTGTGGGAGCTCAATGAAGCTTTTGCTGTTCAAGTTATTTATTGCAGAGATAAATTAGGGATCCCTGATGAGCTTCTCAATGTCAACGGTGGAGCTATTGCAGTCGGGCATCCTTACGGTGTCTCAGGAGCTCGGATGGTTGGACATGCCTTGATTGAAGGCAAACGCCGCAAAGTAAAGTATGTCGTTGTAACGATGTGCGTTGGCGGTGGTCAAGGTGCTGCGGGACTATTTGAGGTTTGCTAAAACATCTGCAGAATTAATTATTTTTCATATTGGCTGAAGCAATTAAATCACCATATTTTTTTCGGTCTGCAGCAATCGCATCTTCAAATTGTTTACCAGTAACTTGCCAAGGCACCATGCCGGACTTCAGTATTTTTTCTTGCATGGCTTTGCTTGATAAAATTTCATCAATCACTTTATACAGTTTTGCAGTTACTTCAGGTGGCATGCCAGCTGGACCGACAACGCCTCCAAGCGAGCTACAGTCATAACCTTTAATTCCCAGTTCATTTAGTGTGGGTAGGTTTGAGCGATTAGGAATCCGAGAGAGATTTGAGGTTGCTAGAGCAATGACTTTTCCAGAATCGACAAAGCCGAGTATGGACGGACCTGAACCAAAGGTAAAAGTTACCTCATTGCCAAGTAAAGCTACTGCTGCAGGACCTGCTCCTTTATAGGGCACATGGGTCATTTGCGTGCCCGTCATTTGGCTCAACATGGCACCTGCAAGATGAATGCCGTTACCAACGCCGGCAGAACTATAGGTAACTTTTCCAGGATCTGACTTTGCCAGTGCAATAATATCGTTCACAGATTTAATGCCGGACTCAGGCGTCACTGCCAAATAAAAAGGATACTTATTAAAGGAAGAGATATACGTAAAATCTTTGGCAGGATCGTAAGGGAGTGTCATTAAGGCCATATTGACATCCAGTGCGCCGGTAGAAACCATCCCAAGGGTATAGCCATCGGGTTTTGATTGGCGCAAGATATTCATTGCGATAGTGCCGTTGGCACCAGCCTTGTTATCAACGAAGACAGATACTTTGAGTTTTTCTTCTAAGGCTTGAGCTAACATCCGACCGGCCCCATCCACGCCGCCACCCGGTGCAAATGGAATAATGAGTTTAATAGGGCCAGATGGCCAATCATCCGCACGAGCATGAGTAAAATTTAGAAGAGTAATGAAAGATACAACAATGATTCGAATGAAGTGCATTGTTCTCATGTGATGGCTCCGTATATTTTTATATTGAATTGCAACAACGAATGGTGCTAAAAAGCGACATTACATAAATTCAACCTTTGCAACATTACCAGGCTGTACCGTCAATAAGAGTCCTTCTTCACGCCCCTCACCTGGCGTGAGATTGATAAAACGACGTGGTACAAATGGTGGAACCGAGCAAACATCAAGTGGGTTGAGATCGACAGAATACTTCTCACCAAGTCCCCAAATAACACGCCACTGGCCCTTTATCGCAACGAAAGTTTCGTTGGTGTCGTGATTGTGTAATTTAGGTCCATTGCCAGGCTTTGCTTCCACATAGGACATCTGAAAGCCTTCAGAAATCGGAATCGCAGACATCGGTTCTTTACCTCCATCAACGATGAGTCCAGTGCCTACGACGAGATAGTTTTTTCGTTCATTCCCTGGTAATAAGCTATCAGGATATCGGTCGGGTGGGTATTTCAGTTGTCCATAACGAGCCACTCTTTGATTCATTTGTTCTGGAGAAACTTCTTTGATCTCCATTTCATATTCTTTGATTTCAGACATAGATTTTCCACCTAGTTATTAACTGTATTGAGTAGCATTAAAAAAGATTAGTAAAGATTTAGTTTTACTTAGACTCATTCATAATAGAAGTAGCTTCTTTTTTAACATATTAGGGTTTGTGCTAAGTAAATGAATATAGAGAATCATTTTGAAACAAAAGACTTTTTTACACAGGCGGGAGCGCGTCAAGTGCCGGCGAGTATATGGTGGCCCAAAGCCTCACGTACTCAATGTCCAGTTGTTCTAGTGGGTCATGGAGGGAGCGGTCATAAACGCTCACAGCTCGTTCTTGATGTGGTGGAAGCCTTAATGCCATATCAAATTGCCGTTGTTGCGATTGATGGCCCTGTCCATGGAGCAAGAAGGGTAACATTTTCTGATGGCCCAGTCGTGCGACAAGAGTTCAGGGATTTATGGGCAAAGGGAGAGAGTGTTGACCCAATGATTGCAGATTGGCAATCGTGTATCGATCATCTTTGCCAAATGCCACAAATTAACCCACAGAAAATTGCTTGGTATGGTATTTCGATGGGAACGGCTTATGGAATTCCACTCCTGGCTATCGATACAAGAATAAAAGCTGCCGCATTAGGAATGTGGGGAACTTGTCGGGAGCCAGCACTTCGCTTAAAAAAGGACGCTGCAAAGATTGAGATACCTGTTTTATTCCAGCAAAAAGAACAAGATGAAATCTTTACGCATGAGGGGCAACTCGATTTATATCGGAATATTAAAAGCCTAGACAAGATCTATAAGTCTTACCCAGGAGGGCATACCGACCCTAAAGACGATCAGCTCAATGATATTGTGCAATTTTTAGCACAACATCTTTGATCTGATTTTTTTATATAGCTCCTTGCAAGCAAGATGAGATTTTTAATTACTTTAGATACTCAAAAACGATCAGTTAAACCAGGAACCAAAAAGCCCTCTTCAGAGGGCTTTTTGGGGTAAATGCCATACTTAACACAACGAAAAATCGACGTCTTACTGTGTTACAGGTACTTCCATTTTCAGGAGAGCTTGCTCAAAATAGTCAACCGATCGATCGACGTTTTGCAGTTTCTCTAAACCAAAGAGGCCTAAACGGAATGATCGATAGTCTGCACCTTCATCACACTGCAAGGGAACACCAGCGGCAGTTTGCAAGCCGAGTTCAATAAACTTTTTACCCGATTGAATATCAGGGTCAGTTGTGTAACTGACGATGACGCAAGGAGCCTGAAAACCTTCTGCTGCAACGGATGCAAAATGATGATTCGTTAATACTTTTCTGATTTTTATTCCGAGTTCCATTTGCGCTGCTTTTAACTTTGCAAAGCCTAAGGCGCGTGTCTCTAACATGACATCTCTCAGAATACGCAGAGCATCGGTCGGTAAGGTGGTGTGATAGACAAAACTTGTTGTGGCATAAGCTTCCATAATTTGCGTCCACTTTTTAAGATCACTGGCATAGCTAGAGCTTGTTGTGCTTTCCATTTTTTCACGAGCAAGCGTGCTCATGCTAATCATGGCGCAACACGGAGAACTACTCCAACCTTTTTGTGGAGCGCTAATTAAGATATCGACAGCACATGCTTTCATATCTACCCACATGGCACCAGAAGCCACGCAGTCTAGAACAAATAATCCTCCAACAGAGTGAACTGCGTCACCAACTGCTTTTAGGTAGCTATCTGGCAGGATAATACCTGCAGATGTTTCCACATGAGGCGCAAATACGACGGCAGGTTTTTCTTTTTTGATGAAGGCGACGACATCTTCAATCGGGTGAGGCACAAATGGAGATTGATTCGTTTGACCAACACGTTGAGCTTTTAGGACGTGTAAATCGCCAGAAAAATTACCCATTTCAAAAATTTGTGTCCAGCGATAACTAAACCAACCATTGCGTAGAATCACGCATTTTTCTTTGTTGGCAAATTGTCTAGCCACGGCTTCCATACCAAAGGTTCCGCTACCAGGAACAAGAGCGCAAGCGTCAGCGTTATACACTTCTTTTAAAACCATCGTAATGTCTTGAACTACTTTTTGGAACTTCTTAGACATATGATTTAGGGAGCGATCCGTATATACAACGGAGTATTCTAAAAGTCCATCTGGATCAACATTAGGGAGTAAGCCTGGCATATGATTTCCTATATAGAGGGTATCGAATTGCGTTAAATTAAAATAATCCTATTATTTTAACAATTTAATAGAGTTTTATAAGAATACTATCGTAAATCCCCATTTTATTATTGAATAGATACATTATATTAAGCACAATTAATTAAAAAAATCATTAGAAAACGTTCACCATCATGAAAAGCGATATAGAAATTGCCCAAGCGGCTCACATTCAGCCTATTATTCCCTTAGTTAACGAAAAATATGGCATATCCGCACAAGCTTTGAATCCTTTTGGGCATTACAAAGCGAAGCTATCATTGGACTTTATTCAGTCATTAGCATCAAAGCCTAATGGCAAACTCGTTTTGGTTACCGCCATTTCACCCACTCCCGCAGGTGAGGGTAAAACCACAACTACGGTTGGATTGGGCGACGCATTAAACCTCATCGGTAAAAATAGCCTGATTTGCCTGCGTGAACCATCTTTAGGACCTGTTTTTGGTATGAAAGGCGGCGCCACTGGTGGTGGTATGGCGCAGGTCATCCCCATGGAAGACATTAATTTGCACTTTACGGGTGATTTTCATGCGATTTCTGCGGCGAATAACTTGCTTGCGGCATTGATTGACAATCACATTCATCACGGGAATGAGCTGGGATTTGATGCAAGAAGGGTGACTTGGAAACGTGTCATGGATATGAATGATCGTTCTTTACGCAAGATTACGATTGGTCTTGGTGGTCCAGCGAATGGCTTTGTTCGTGAAGATGGATTTGATATCGTGGTGGCTTCTGAAGTGATGGCTATTTTCTGTTTAGCCAGTGATCTCAATGATCTAAAAGAACGACTTGGCAATATTGTTGTTGGTTACACTTCTGAATTAAAACCCATCTTAGCTAGCGATTTACAAGCACAGGGTGCTATGGCGGCATTGTTAAAAGATGCCTTCTCACCTAATCTTGTACAAACCTTAGAAGGTAATATTGCCTTTGTTCATGGCGGGCCATTTGCTAACATTGCGCATGGCTGTAATTCTGTGATTGCGACTAAAACAGCCCTGAAGTTAGCGGACTATGTTGTGACTGAGGCGGGCTTTGGTGCTGATCTTGGGGCAGAAAAATTTATTGATATTAAGTGTCGCAAAGCGGGGCTAACGCCTTCAGCAGTCGTGCTAGTAGCCACCATTCGCGCCCTTAAATACCATGGTGGGGTTGAGGTTAAACAAACAAGTCTTGAAAATCTAGATGCGCTGAAAAAAGGTTTAGTCAATTTAGAAAGACACATTCAGAATATTAAAAACCACTATGGCTTACCTTGTGTTGTCGCGATTAATCAACGCTTAGATGATACTGAAGCTGAAATAGCTTTATTAAAGTCAACGACAGAGCAGTATGGTGTCGAGATGATTTTAGCCAAACACTGGGCCCAAGGTGGAGCTGGAGCTACGGAATTAGCGCATGCAGTTGTTAAGTTATGTGATAGCCCTAATCAATTTAAATTTGTGTATGAAGATTCATTACCTCTGATTGATAAAGTGCGAGCCATTGC
>CAIQUZ010000043.1 GCA_903875135.1 uncultured beta proteobacterium
CCGCGTTACTTGTCGTGACTGGTTTCAATTATCTCTAAAAGAAGGTCTAACCGTATTTCGCGATCAAGAGTTTTCAGCTGATCTCATGGGATCTGAGTCAGGTCGCGCAGTTAAAAGAATCGAAGATGTGCGCTTGCTCAGACAAGTTCAGTTTCCTGAAGATGCGGGCCCCATGGCGCACCCGATTCGTCCAAATAGCTATCAAGAAATCAACAACTTCTATACCGTAACAATCTACGAGAAAGGTGCTGAAATCATCCGGATGCAACACACCTTGCTCGGTGAAAAAGGCTTCAGAAAAGGGATGGATTTATATTTTGAACGCCATGATGGTCAAGCAGTCACTTGTGATGATTTTATAGCCGCAATGTCGGATGCAAATCATCAATCACTCGAGCAATTTAAACATTGGTATGGCTTTGCGGGAACACCTCATGTGCGTGTGCAAGAAAATTTTGATGCGGCAAAAAAACATTACTCCATCAATCTGACGCAGTCCTGTCCCGCCACTCCCGGACAAGATACAAAACCCTTGTTTCACATTCCTTTAAAAACCAAGCTGTTATGGGATAAGTTACCTAGCGAAGAGTTCTTAATTGAATTAAAAGAGCAGTCACAAACATTCACTTTTGACAACATCATCACCAAACCAACTCTGTCAATCAATCGGGACTTTTCAGCGCCAATTATTTTGCAATTTGAACAAAGCCTATCTGATCTCTATTTTTTATACGCCCATGACGATAACCCCTTTAATCAGTGGGAAGCAGGTCAAAAAATAGCAATCGACTTGATGCTGAACCACTCCGATCCAAGTGAAGAGCTGATTCACATATGGCAACAATTACTGCTCAATCCTCAGCTAGATCCTGCTTTCAAAGAACTGCTCTTTACTTTACCTGCTGAAACATATCTGCATGAACAAGTGAAAGAAGTGAATCCACAAAAAATCCATGAAGCCAAAGATAAATTTCGAAAGTCGATGGCATCGTCGTTGATAAAACATTGGCAAGACATCTACGATACCCATCAAACGACGGAAAGTTACTCTCCGAATCCAGCGCAATCCGGTAAAAGAGCGCTTAAAAATTTAGCCCTTCAAATGATCCTTGAAAGTCAACCGATCGCGGGTGCAAAACTGGCAGTCCAACAATTTCACAAGAGTAATAACATGACTGATCGGTTAGCCGCTCTAGTTACATTAGTGCAAAACTGTGCTCCACAAGCAAATGATTGTTTAAACGACTTTTACAAGCGTTATGAAGGAGATGATCTAGCAATTGATAAATGGTTCGCCATCCAAGCATCTCGTCAACCCCATGCTAATCTGGATTTAATGAGTCAGATAAAATTCCTTCAGTCTCATCCAGCATTTAATCTGCGCAATCCCAATCGTGTCCGAAGTGTGATCCATGCTTTTTGCATGAATAACCCAGCAGGCTTTCATGACATGCAAGGTAAGGGCTATGCATTTTGGGTAGAAAGTCTTCTTGAACTCGATAAAATCAATCCGCAAGTCGCGGCCAGATTAGCAAGAGCACTCGACCATTGGAAAAGGTTTAGCGCACCCTATCAGGATCAAATGCGTGTATCCTTAGAAGCGGTATCAAAGTACGCCCTATCCAATGATGTCTCAGAAGTTATCCATAAAGCACTATCTTAAATTTATCTTTTATGTCACAACACTCAAAAACATTGATTGAGGTCTTGAACTCTGACAAGAACTCAATCATTCAAAAAGATCTAAAAGATCTAGTACTCGATGTAGCCAACTCCTGCAAAAAAATCAGCCAGGCGGTCCATCAAGGTGCTTTAGCTAATATGCTAGGTTCAGCAGGTAGTGGGAATATCCAAGGTGAAACTCAACAAAAACTCGATATTTTTGCCAATAAGGTATTGCTGGAAGATAACGCTTCAAAAGGCAAACTAGCAGCAATGGCCTCTGAAGAGATGGATTCTATTTACACCGTCAAAGAGGCTCTGAGAGGTCCCTATTTACTCCTTTTCGATCCTTTAGACGGATCATCCAATATTGATGTCAACGTTTCGATTGGAACCATCTTTTCTATTTTAAAAGCGACATCCACCACCAATGACCCGACCGAATCAGATTTTCTGCAGTGTGGAACAAATCAAGTCTCAGCAGGGTATGCCTTATATGGTCCTCAAACGATTTTCGTGCTGACCTTAGGTCATGGTGTTCAGATGTTTACTTTAGATCCCCATAGTCAAGAATTTTATCTAACACAAGAAGACGTAAAAATA
>CAIQUZ010000044.1 GCA_903875135.1 uncultured beta proteobacterium
TAGTCATATTTTTGAAATTTACAGGCTTTAGCATATAACTTCAAAACAACAGGAGAAATCAAATGAGTTCTAGTCATGCGCAAGGTATTTTAGGTGAGGGATTAGCGCGCCCAAATTTAGACGCAAAACCAAATATTGTTACAGTAATCGTTTTTGTTGGCTTATTGGTTGCTGGTTTAATTTATACTGCTTTTAGCATCTCGCATGACGTTTCGGTTACGTCTAAAAACGTTCCTGTTACCAATTGGGCACCATTTATCCTTTTAGGAGTCGCGCTTTTAATCGCCTTAGGTTTTGAGTTTGTGAATGGTTTTCACGATACAGCGAATGCTGTTGCAACGGTTATTTATACCAACTCTTTACCGCCAAACGTGGCCGTCATTTGGTCTGGCTTTTTTAACTTTTTAGGTGTTTTGCTTTCCAGTGGATTAGTTGCTTTCGGTATTATTTCTTTATTACCGGTTGAACTAATTTTACAAGTTGGATCTTCATCTGGATTTGCCATGGTATTTGCTTTATTGATTGCAGCGATTATCTGGAATCTTGGAACTTGGTGGTTAGGTATTCCAGCATCTTCTTCACATACGTTAATTGGTTCAATTATTGGTGTTGGTGTTGCTAATGCATTAATGCACGGTCGCGATGCGACAAGTGGTATTGATTGGCCACAAGCAACGAAGGTAGGTTATTCTTTATTGTTGTCACCATTGATTGGTTTTTGTGCATCTGCTTTGTTGTTATATGCAATGAAGGTGTTGATCAAGAATAAAGAATTATTTACTGAGCCTAAAAAAGGTAAAGCCCCACCAGCATGGATACGGGGTTTGTTAGTACTTACTTGTACTGGTGTTTCTTTTGCACATGGCTCTAATGACGGCCAAAAGGGTATGGGTCTGATCATGTTGATTTTGATTGGATGTGTTCCAACTGCATATGCTCTTAATAGCGCCATGACAGCAGATCAATCGACAGCATTCGTTGCTCTAGCTGAAACCACTTCAGCGAAGATCAGAGAAGTTTTGCCGGCAGCGAAGGCTAAACAAGATATCGATAGCCGTCAGGTTCTTTCAGATTTTGTTCGCACGAAGACATTAAATGATGATGTTGTTCCTGCTATTGCGAATATGTCCCAAGCGATTGGTGAGCAAGTAAAGACGAGTGGATCAATATCAGGATTACCAACTGATGCGGTATCGAATGCTAGAAATGATATGTATTTAGTTTCTGAGTCGGTTAGATGGTTACAAAAAAATAAATCTGCTTATGAAGCCTTAGGAACAGATGCAACTGACAATTTGAAGGCATTTAAAGCACAGACGGATAATGCAACAAAGTTTATTCCTTTATGGGTTAAAGTTGCAGTCGCCATTGCGCTAGGTCTTGGCACAATGGTAGGTTGGAAGCGGATTGTTGTAACGGTAGGTGAAAAGATTGGTAAGACACACTTAACCTATGGTCAAGGTGCCTCAGCCGAGCTAGTTGCGATGTTAACGATTGGTGCTGCTGATATTTATGGTTTGCCAGTATCAACGACCCAAGTGTTATCTTCTGGTGTTGCCGGCACGATGGTTGCGAACGGTTCTGGTATGCAGGCTAGCACGATCAAGAGTTTGGCCTTGGCCTGGATTTTAACCTTGCCAGTGGCGATGTTCTTATCAGCTTCTTTGTTCTATATCTTTAGTCAAGTTTTATAAATTCTTCTTGAAAATTTCAAAGCCGCTTTTAAGCGGCTTTTTTTATGCAATCAATGGCTAGGGATGCTGAAAGAACTAGATATGTTTAAATATCGTAGCTTATATTTTCTTCATCTGTTAGGTCGTTACTTTGTAATGCTTGATCGACTAGCTTTCTGGTCAGGCTAGGTGCAAATAACTCAATGAAGGTATAAGTAAAAGATCTTAAGTAGGCATCTTTTTTCAGTGCGATACGCGTCGTATTGTTGCCAAATAAATGACCTGCAGGGAGCATTTCTAAAGCGGTGTCTCGGGTCGCATCAAATGCCACACCCGCCACAATACCCACACCTAAACCTGTTTCAACATAGGTTTTAATGACATCGGCATCAATGGCTTCCAAGACCACGTCAGGGATTAAGTTCTTTTTAGCAAAAGCCTCATCAATTTTCTTACGTCCCGCAAAGGCAATATCGTAAGTAATGATGGGATATTGAACGAGCTCTTCTAGAGAGAGGGGTTTTTTATCTAACAAAGGGTGACCATGGGGCACTACTACGGAGTGCTGCCATTGGTAACCTGGAAGAGATACGATATTTGGCGTGTCGGACAAGCCTTCAGTTGCAATCGCGATATCTGCTTGATCACTAAGGAGTAATTCAGCGAGATGCTTTGGACTTCCTTGCTGAATACTGACGCGTACTTTAGGAAAGCGCTTGGTGAATTCAGAAATTACTTGAGGCAGTGCATAACGAGCTTGCGTATGGGTGGTGGCAATCACAAAGTTGCCTTGATCTGTTGAGGCATATTCAGAGCCGATTTTTTTGAGGTTTTCGACTTCATTGAGAATCCTTTCTACACACGCTAGAACTTTTTTACCAGGTTCGGTCAAATCTCGGATTCTTTTACCATGTCTTCTAAAGATATCTACCCCCAGTTCATCTTCTAGCTCCAAAATGGCTTTTGACACCCCAGGTTGGGAGGTGAAAAGAGATTTTGCTGCGTCTGTCAGGTTAAATTTTTGGCGCACTGCCTCTCGCACAAAGCGAAATTGGTGAAGATTCATACTATTTACCTTCTTTATATCTAAAACAATATATTAAAACGATTTAATATTATTTGTAAATCTTATTATTGCTGTGCACAATATGTTGCTTATGAATATTTTGGGTCAGATCAGCATCACTTTTGTCACCAATGCAATAGCTTTGCAAACGCAGAAGTCAGCAACGTTGCCGAATGCTGAAACATTGGTTTGTTACATGGGGCGTAAAGATTGTGCGATGATTGCCCAATAACACATTGATAGCGGTAAACATCAAAGCACTCCCGTGGTGGTTGCATCCTTTAGTTTGCCTCAAGAGAGTCGTTTATTCACCGATTTATACAGTCTTCTACAACAAGGTTTACAGGGTTGGGGACAGTAAAATGCTCCGACTATCTTGATGGTCGAAGAGATCTTTTCAAGAACCGTCTCTGAAAAAAGTCTAGAGGATCGATTGTGCGGTGAAATCAATAATCGAGAGCAAAACCTCATCGCTCTCTCCGACGGCAGAAGATGTGCTTAATTGCACATGAGGGTAAAGACGACAGCACTCTTCTAGAATCACGGGGAGGTCTTTGCGTAAGTGGCCACCTTGTCCGAAAAAGACAGGGATGATCTTTATTTCTCCAATCCCTTGTTCTTGGAGAGAGCTAATGCATTCCGGCAGGCTCGGTGACATCATTTCCAAAAAAGCAAGTGTTGCGATGGTATTGGGAAATTTTTCTTTCCAAAGAGTAATTAGGCGATCAAAAGGTTCTTTCCACCGAGTGTCTCGTGCTCCATGACCAAAGAAAATGACGGCCTTCATCGTTTCGATACCCAAATCAGCCCAAATAATCCTAGGGTTAAGTAAATGCATAGAGGCAAAATGGCTGTAAATAACGGAGGCCAAGCGATTAAAAGTCCGATATGGGAAAAGAGCGTATTGAAGAGAATAAAGCTAATACCTAAGATAATTCCGCCAAAAACTTTCAGGCTAATACCGCCAGATCTGGCATGCAGATAGCCAAAGGGAAGTGCCAAGCAAAACATCACAAAAATCGTAAATGGGTAAACAATTTTCTTCCAGAGCGCCAATTGGTAGTTTTGGCTATCTTGTTGGTTATCTTGTAAATGGTTAATAAAACGAAATAAGCTCATGATCGACATTCGTTCGGGGCTGATTAAAAGAACATTCAAAATTTCTGGGGTTACTTGAGACTTCAGTTGTTGATTAGAGAAGTTTTTAGAAATAGCTCGGTATTTAGTGTCTAGAGCGTCATCTTTACGATCTTCAACAACGCGTGTTTCGGTAATGTTTTTCAGATTCCAAAAACCCCGCTCGTCGTAACTTCCCGATTCAGCTTCACGAATCACGAGAAGATAACGATTTTCATCAAACTCATACATCCGGATCCCTTTAATTTCGCCACGGTTTTGAATGTTGCCAACGTTAACAAAACGGATCCCTGATTGTTTTTCGCTGAGATCATCATTTTGTAATTTATCTTTAATCCAAGTCCCTGTCTTAAAGTTCTTCCCTAAGGCCTCTCCTAAAGCTTTTGATCGCATCTCTTCGGCAACGTTGTCACAATATGGGCCAATCCATTCGCTCAAAACAAAGGTCGCAACGAGGATGGGAATACCAACTTTAAATAAGGTCCACAGACCTTTGGGGATATCCAGTCCTGCCATACGCAAAATTGTAAATTCAGATTGACTGGCCAGTTGAGCGAAAACATAGATCGCACCAATCAGTCCAGCCATCGGAATGAGTTCAACTAAACGAGCAGGAGACTTTAAAAGAATATGGATAAAAGCGACATAGTTCGTGTATTGACCACGTAAATTATTGACTTCATTTAAATAATCAAAAAAGATAAATAAAGAAATAAGAGCAAATAAAATAAAGAAGAAATTGACATAGATTTGGCGAGCCAAATATTTCTCATAAATTTTAGGAAATAAGGAGAACATGATTAGAGTTTGGATCCGCCAGGAATTTGTCTTTTCCACCAAGCGATTGATGGATTAATACGGTGCTGAACCAAGAAGAATGCCACAAAGATTGCGATCATATGCATTGGCCAGAAGGTGCTCATAAAGTCTCTTTTAGAGTCAGACACTAAGGTTTGAGAAATATTAAGTACATTGCTGTAGATCAGATAAGTAAATACAGCGTAGATGAGTGTGATGTAATTGCCGCGACGAGGATTTACATAGGCTAAGGGGACAGCAATGATCACTAGACCAAAGGCCATCAGAGGCAAGCCAATTCTCCAAAGGACTTCTCCGAGAGCAATTGGGTCGGGTTTCTCTAACAGGGACAATGTGGTTGATTCTTTAGGACTAAAGGTAATTGGCTTTGGGGGCTTTTTTTCAATGTCCACCGTATATCCTTCAAATTCAAGTATTTTGAAGTCACCTTTAGAGGGTTGCCCTTCGTAGCGTCGACCGTTTTCGATTTTGATTTGTTTAACGCCATTATCTAAAAAATTAATTTTTCCTGACTCTGCCATCGCAACGGTCAGGCGATCGTTTTTCAAATCAGAAATAAAGAGATTTTGAATTTTATTGGTTGTTGGATCGATATTTTCAATAAAGAAAACCCGGTTGGTATTTAAGGATTCGAAGAATTGACCCGGAACGAGCATTGCGGTCTCGTCACGTCCCTTAAATTTTTGAGTGATTTCTGTCGTTTTTGAATTTGTCCAAGGCCAAACAAAAATGGCCATTACTGCAATAACGGTGATCCAAGGCGTTGCGAAGCGCAGGACAGGGCCATATAGCATTCGCAGGTTGAGGCCACTGGCATACCAAACGACCATTTCTGAATCTTTATGCCACCGAATTAATACCATCATCGTTGCTACAAATAAAGAGACAGATAAGATGATAGCGACGTAACCAATGACGGCTAGCATAATCAGAACCAGAACATCTTTTGGATTAATTGCGCCAGCTGCAGCAAAACCTAGGATGCGGATGACCAGAGTTGTCATCATGATGGTGATCAAGACCAGAAAAACTGCACCAGTGGTGTAGGATAATTCTCGTCTTAAGGATTGCTCAAAAATCATGTTTTTGTTTTAGATGGATAATATAGTTTTAACAACACTTGACGGCAGATGAAGATGCAAACTAAATTTATCACGAAAGTCTTTCCTGATGGGCAAAACCGTTTAACAGCACAGTTACTGTTATCCGTTGATTGCATCATTTTACCTCTTACTCAGATCTCTAGCCCCAATAAAACCGGCTTGCCAAAGCAATTTGAGAAATTGGATCATTTATTAGACGGCGCCATTGATTCGGCAATCGTGGCCAAGGACTTTATCGGAAAAGTGGGTGAGACGTATTTAATCAACCAACAAAAGTCATGGAAACCTAAAGGAATACATGCTAAACGTATTTTATTGGTGGGTTTAGGTGAGCACACGAAGGTTTCTGAGGGCACCTCTGAAAACAAATTATTAAGTGAGTACTCAAAAGCGGCAAGAGCTGCTTTGCGAGTCATCTTGGGGACTTCCGCCGGTTCTGTTTTATGGTTGCTCGAACAAGAATTAGATCTCAAGAAAGAGCATCTGTACAGTTCAGTGATCCGTCAAACCATTCAACTGGTCGAAGAAGCTACGTATCGATTCGGAATACGTTTTAAACAATTTAAAACAAAGCCTACTGAATCCCCGCTAACATTGAAATCGGTCTTATTTGCCACATCGCAAAAACTGGAAAAAGAACTTAAAGAGATTGTTCGCGTGGGAACAGCTGTTGCCAATGGAATGAGTTTATCGAAAGATATGGGTAATTTGCCTCCAAATATCTGTACACCGAGCTACTTAGCTAAAACAGCACAAAATATTGGCAAAGAATTTGCCCTAAAAGTTCAGGTGCTTGAGCGTAAAGATATGGAGCAATTAGGGATGGGAGCATTTTTGTCCGTCACTCAGGGCTCTGAAGCTCCACCAAAATTGATCATCATGCACCATCAAGGTGGCCCGGTAAAAGAGGCGCCGATAGTCATTGTTGGTAAGGGTATTACTTTTGATACAGGCGGTATTTCTCTTAAGCCTGGCGAAGGTATGGATGAGATGAAATATGACATGTGTGGTGCGGCATCTGTTTTAGGGACGATGCAGGCGATTGCGCAAATGAAACTCAAGAAAAATGTGATTGGCGTCATTCCTACTTGTGAAAACATGCCATCTGGTAAAGCAACTCGACCAGGGGATATTGTTGTCACCATGTCTGGTCAGACAGTTGAGATTCTCAATACGGATGCTGAAGGCCGTTTGATTTTATGTGACGCATTAACTTACGTTGAGCGTTTTCGACCCAGTGCAGTGATTGATATTGCGACTCTCACAGGTGCTTGTGTGATTGCATTGGGTCATGTCCACACTGGCTTATTTAGTAAAAATGATCACTTGGTTAAAGCCCTGCAAAACGCTGGTCAAGCAAGCTTAGATACTGTTTGGCATATGCCAATGGATGATGCTTATCAGGATCAGTTAAAGTCCAATTTTGCTGACTTTGCCAATATTGGCGGAAGGCCTGCCGGCAGTGTTACTGCGGCATGTTATTTATCTCGCTTCACACAGGCTTATGATTGGGCACATTTGGATATCGCAGGGACTGCTTGGAAGAGTGGTGCTGCCAAGGGGGCAACAGGACGACCCGTTCCGTTACTGACTGAATATTTAATGAAGGAGTAGATCAAAAGTGGCCAGGGTTGATTTCCATAGTCAAGTTAGTGACAAATTAACATATACCTGTCGCTTAGCCCGAAAGATATGCTCTATTTCTGAAGGTAAAGATCCCATCAAAAACATCGTGATTGTTGGGCCTTTACAAACATTGAAGGGCTTAGATCAACTGCTATGGACCTTTAGTCCTGATGAGTTTTTACCCCATTGTTTTTTAGATGATGAAGCTGCTGCTTACACCCCTATTGTTTTCAGTGAGCATTTTGATCCGCAAGCTTTTTCGCAGATCCCCCATCAAGATGTTTTTATTCATTTAGGGCAAGAGTTTTTAAACGATATTGAAAAAATTACAGAACGCTTTGATCGAGTCGTTGAAGTTGTATCAACAGAAGAGCATGACTTGTTGGCTGGACGTGAAAGGTATAAACAATACCGAACGATGGGTCTTGAGTTATTCAATCATGATCAAAAAGGCGCGTCGTGATTCATCCCCAATTTGATCCGATTGCCATCCAATTAGGGCCTATAGCGGTTCATTGGTATGGTTTGATGTATTTACTCGGATTCATGCAGTATTTACTGTTAGGGCGCTTACGCGTTGATCAAGCACAAATAAAAAGCCAAGGATTTGTCAAAGAGGATCTGGAGGATTTACTGTTTTACGCGGTCCTTGGGGTCATTTGTGGCGGGAGATTAGGTTATTGCTTTTTTTACTTACCTGGGCATTACTTAGTAAACCCTCTTGATATTTTTAAGGTTTGGCAGGGTGGCATGTCATTTCATGGGGGATTTTTGGGTGTGATTGTTGCTATTGCTTGGTTTAGTCATAAAAGAAAAATAGCATTTTTTCATGTGGCCGACATGATTGCTCCGTTAGTACCCTTTGGCTTAGCGTTTGGACGTATTGGAAATTTCATTAATGGCGAACTTTGGGGACGGCCAACGGATGTTCCCTGGGGTATGGTTTTTCCTCAGGCGGGTGATGAGCTTATCCGTCATCCGTCACAGTTATATGAATTTGCTGGGGAGGGCATTATCCTTGGCGTCTTGCTCTGGCTATATGCCCGTCATCCACGCAGAGCTGCGCAAACCTCGGGGGTATTTATGGTGGGTTATGGCATCGTTCGTTTTTTAGCAGAGTTCACTAGAGAGCCTGACCGATTTCTGGGCACGTTATCACTCGGGTTATCGATGGGTCAATGGCTCTCGATTCCGATGATTATTTTTGGCGCTTATTTAATGTTTCGCCCCCAGAAAATTTCCACAAGTTCCTGATTTGATTTAATATATTTCTTAGGCAATCGATGTATATTAAAAACTGATTTATTTCTATTGAAAGTTATGCATGACCCTTTTGCAAAAAATCACACAGGTGAGATCTCTCTCGCGCGCCATTAATGCGGCAAAAAAAATTCTCACGGAGCGCGGCGAGGCTAATTCTGCAAGTATGGCAAATGATATTTTTAGTCAGTATCGTTTATTGAATGAAGAGCAAAAGATCAGTTTTTACCATGCACTAGCGACGAAGTTCAATCCAGATCCGCAAACTGTGTTACGCGTGGCGCAAGATTACGCAAAAGACCCTTCTACAAAAAATCTAATTCAGTTAACAACAGTCGCTGAACCACCCCGTCAGGAGTTGCTCAGAAGAATTAACCGTGTCGATGGTGGTACGAAAGAAATCGTCGCAATGCGTCGTCACTTGATCAAAGTCCTCGATAAGCAGCCTGAACTCAAGCCACTTGACTTTGATTTACATCATTTATTTGTTTCTTGGTTTAATCCAGGATTTTTAAAAATGCACCGTGTGGACTGGAAATCACCGGCACATATTTTAGAAAAGATTATTCAGCATGAGGCTGTGCATGAGATTGATGGCTGGGATGATTTAAGAAGAAGACTGCAGCCTGATCGTCGTTGCTTTGCATTTTTTCATCCGCAACTGCCGGATGAGCCATTGATTTTTGTGGAAGTAGCGTTAGTTCCTGAAATCTCTGCAGCGGTTGGCCCCTTAGTCAATAAAAAATCTGAGACGGTTGATCCCTCACAGTTCAAAGCTGCGATCTTTTATTCGATTAGTAATTGTGAGCCGGGCTTAAAAGGAGTGTCTCTCGGTAACTTTTTAATCAAACGCGTCGCTACGTATTTAAAAGCAGAGTTTCCTAGTTTAAAAACCTTTGTTACTTTATCCCCAATTCCTGGCTTTATGGATTGGGTCATTGCAGGCGCTCCGTTGGGTGAACCTGTTCTAGATACGGCCACCTTAAATAAAGTAAGCGCCTACTTAGAAAAGATGAATTTAAAGAAACAATCTTGGCCTGAAAAACTCTCATCCGGATGGCATCCTGACACAGCTTCTGAAGAAGAGAAGAGTGCATTATCAGGTTTGAGCGCCATTTACCTTGCCAAATTTTCGGTACGCAAAGGTGGTAATCCTGTAGCAAAGTTTCATTTGGGTAATGGGGCTCAGTTGTACCGTATTAATTGGGCGGCAGATTTATCCAAGAAAGGATTACGCCAGTCTGCTGGGTTGATGGTGAACTATCTCTATGATTTGGACAAAATAGAGGATAATCATGAACGTTTTGTGAATGGTGAAGTCATCCACTCACGATTAGTGTCTAAGATGCTTTAAAAATTACATTCAATAGGAAATTATGTCAGGTCCTTTATCTCATATTAAGGTACTCGATTTATCGAGAGTATTAGCGGGCCCTTGGGCTGCACAAAATTTAGCAGATTTAGGTGCTCAGGTGATTAAAGTTGAGCGCCCTGTTAAAGGCGATGACTCGAGAGCATTTGCCCCACCATTTTTAAATGATCAAGACGGCAATGTGACGAAAGAGTCTGCTTATTATTGTGCGGCGAATCGGGGTAAAAAATCGATCACCATCAATATTTCAAGTCCTGAAGGTCAAGACTTAGTCCGAGAGCTGGCAAAAGATGTCGATGTCATTGTTGAGAACTATAAAGTTGGTGATTTGGCGCGCTATGGCTTGGGTTACGAAGATATTAAAAAAATTAATCCCGGTATTATTTATTGTTCTGTCACAGGTTTCGGTCAAACTGGACCGTTTAAAGAGCGTCCTGGCTATGACTTTATGGCCCAGGGCATGGGTGGACTCATGAGTATTACTGGTGAGCGTATCGACTTACCTGGTGGAGGACCCCAACGGGTTGGTGTACCCATTATTGATATGACGACTGGGATGTATGCTACGGTCGCCATTTGCGCCGCTATAGCGCATCGTGCCGTCACTGGGCAAGGTCAATGGATTGATGTGGCCTTATTAGATTCTTGTGTGGCGTTGCTATCGAATCAAGCGATGAACTATTTTTCAACAGGTAAATCTCCTGAGGCCCTAGGAAACGCTCATCCGAATATCGTACCTTATCAATCGTTCAAAACGGCAGACGGCGCCATTATTTTGGCTTGCGGTAATGATAATTTATTTAACAAATTTTGTGAGGTGGCTCAGTGCCAGGCTTTAGCAAAAGATCCGAAGTTTTCGACTAATGGTGAGAGGGTGAATAACCGCGCCGAAATTACACAACTTTTAGGCGCTATCTTTATTCAAAAAACAACGAAAGAATGGGTTCAGTTACTCGATGATGCTGGTGTTGCGAACGGTCCGATTAATTCAATTGCTGAAGTGTTTGAAGAGCCACAGGTGCAGGCACGCGGTATGCAAATTGAGTTACCACATGCTGCTGCTGGTCGAGTGACTCTGGTCGGTAGTCCGATGAAATTTTCTGCAACGCCGATTACCTATGAGATTCCACCGCCAGCATTAGGCCAACATACGCAAGAGATATTAGAAAAAGTTCTTCATAAAACGGAAGAACAAATTGCTCAGTTGCATTCTTCTGGTACGGTTTAGATCAGGCCGAAGACATTTTTTGCCAGCATATAACTAGCAATGCAGATGAGTACCACGGCAAATAGTTTGCGCAGTTGAGTAGTATTGAGTTGGTGAGCGATACGAACCCCAATTGGTGCCGTCATCATGCTCATGATGGCGATGCACAGTAAAGCGGGCAAATAAATATATCCGAGTGTGTGATTGGGCAGGTTTTCTATATCCCAACCGCCGATAATATAGCCGATGGCGCTTGCTGCAGCAATTGGGAAGCCTAATGCGGAGGAAGTAGCAAGGGCATTATGAATTGGCACATTACACCAGGTCATAAAAGGCACAGAAATAAATGCTCCTCCGGCACCAACTAGACTAGAAACAGAGCCAATTAAGCCGCCAGTGCCAAAAAGCCCCACTTTACCGGGAAGGGTACGAGAGGGTTTGGGCTTTTTATTCACGAGCATTTGGTAGGCAGAAAAATACTGAAAACTGGCGAAGAAGATCGTTAGCCATGGTCCTTTAAGAATGGCGAAGATTTTTCCACCACCAACGATACCGCCAAATATAATGCCAGGAGCTAAGGCGATCACAATATCCCAACGAATCGTCTTCTTTTTATTTTGGGCGTGTACTGAGGAGATTGAGGTAAATAGAATGGTGGTCATTGACGTTGCAATCGCCATATGCAAAACGTGTTCTTGGGGGAAATTAAAGGTGTTAAAGAGAATGGTCAGAAATGGCACCATAATCATTCCACCACCAATGCCTAGAAGTCCTGCAACGATACCAGTTACCGATCCTAGGCACAGCAATAAAATAATTTGTAGAGTAGTCAAACAACATCTTTCATAAGAGGGTCCCCGCCTTGGTCGCTAGGTCGTCATCCTGAACCCAGAGAGTTCAAGGCGGCGCGACAGCATAGCTTTGGGCACGTCAGTATTTCCAGGGAGAATATGACTTGCGTCATACTCTATAAAAACAAGGCGCGCTCGCCCACTATGCATATTGAGCGCCATATGCGTTAGCATCGGTTCAAGGAACTATTGACCTTGGCGAACCAGGCAGGGATAGACAGTCTAACGCAGAATCGATTTGTTGTTCGATTGCGTCTAATTTTTTTGTTAATTCAGTAACTGCAGCGGAAGAAACTCTGGGCTCTTGACTGACATTCACTTGTTCTTTTAAGTCTTGAATTTGAGCCGCAAAACTCACAGCGGTCATTAAAGCAGCGCGTTCAATACTCTTGTTTGGGCCTGAGGTGATTTGTGCAATTTGATCATTAACTGCACGAGCGGCTATTTTAAGTTTATCTTCATTTTCAAATGAAGTCATAAAGGCCATTTTTTGACCAGCGAGTTCAACATCAACGCGAACAGATTTTGGTTCACTCATGGGCTGTCTCAGAAGAGTTATCTAACAAGGTTAATTGACGTGTATCGGCGGTTTGTGGCAGTTTATTCAGTATCTTCTGAATACGACCTTGGGCATCGGAGATCTTGTTTTCCATAAAGTACTTTTGTTGAACCAAGGTTTTGATTTCTTGCTGAAGTATCTCTAGTTTTGAAGAAAGCACATCCATTCGCTCGATTAAAGAGGGCGGTTGTAAATTCTCAAAATTGTGATTATTTTCATCCATCTACA
Source organism: uncultured beta proteobacterium (assembly GCA_903875135.1). GTDB lineage: Bacteria > Pseudomonadota > Gammaproteobacteria > Burkholderiales > Burkholderiaceae > Polynucleobacter. Next base: position 12,902 of record CAIQUZ010000044.1, read on the forward strand.
TATTGTATATAATTTAAAGCGTGAGGTGCTCACGATTTGATTCTAAAGTCGTAGTTAAACGGGAATCAGGAATTTTTGCTTGCAAAAGTAAGGACTGCCTGAGCTGCCCCCGCAACGGTAAGCATTCTGCCAAGACGTTTTGGCGACTCAACCATTTTGCCACTGGCTGCTTTAGCTGGGAAGGCGGTTTGAGTGAATGTGAGCCCGGATACCGGCCACACAAGCGTTACATTGTTACGGGGTAAGTGACAGAGTAATTAAGTTCGAGTACCTGTCGGGGAACGGGTCTGTGGACATATTCGTTTTGGAAATGTCATGAAACCATTCAAGAAATTGCCTCATCAGCATCAAATGATTCAACACGCCTGTGCATTGCTGCTTGGAAGTACCTTATTTAGTCAAATTGCATTAGCGCAGTCTAATTTAGAAAACATCGTCGTATCGGGATCTAGATTTGAAGAAAATATTGATCGTGTTCCTGCTAATATTCAGGTTATTACAAAAGAACAAATCCAACAATCTACTTCGACCAATCTTGCTGAGGTTTTACAGCAGATTGGGAATGTTCAAATGGTTAATCAATCTGGAAGCTTGCTCGGCGTGGGTCAGCAAGGCTCCTCCCCTGATTTGGGCGGATATGGGGTGAATGCTTCTAGTAATACACTTGTCTTATTAAACGGAGTTAGGTTAAATCCGATGGATAGTCAATCCGCCCCCTTAAATATTGTTCCTATTTCATCAATTGAACGTATAGAAATTGTTAATGGGGGCGCAAGTGTCCAATTTGGAAACAACGCAACAGGCGGTGTTATTAACATTATTACAAAAGAAGGTTCAAACCTGCCAAGTCAAGCCTCAGTCTCATATGGAAGTTATGGCTCTTTAATAACAGATATCTCTTTACTTAAAAAAGAAAATAATACGAGCTTATCTTTATTTGCTAACTCATCTAAAACAAATGGATGGAGAGAAAACTCGGATGCATTATCGAATTCCTTTAATGGAAGATTAACGCAAGGTTTAGGGGGTCTAGATAAAATCTTTATTGAAGCTAATGCATATCATATGCAAGCTAGTAGTCCCTACACTATCAATGGTTTCGAAGTTGGAAAAGGTAATCCTTATTTGTCTAATTTGACAAAAAAAGGCGATGGATTCATCCAAGATGGAAGTGCCGTAAGAGCTGGTATTACTAAAGAATTAGGTAACGATTTTTTGTTTGAAATAGATGGAGCTTATGGAAGTAATTCCTCATTATCTCCTCAGCAGGGGCTCTCCTTTTTATACGATAAGCGTCAAATGAATATAACTCCAAGAATCAAAGCAAATTGGGGTAAATGGGGCACTACTATTGTGGGTTATGACTATAACAATTCTGATGGAGGTCAATTTGCACCTGCAAATCAATTTGGACCGTCCAGTTCATCCCATGTAAATCTAAAGAATCAATCTATTTATATGATGGAACGACTTCCAATTTATGAAACTTTGGATCTTGTTGGTGGAATTAGACGTCAACAACAAGATATTCGTCTGACCACAATCAATAAGGTTGATAACCTTAGTTCTTCTATACCTGATGGAACTTATTTAAATACTTTTTGGGCGAATGCTTATGATTTAGGAATTAATTATCGTTATTTACCTGGACAGCGCTTATATACAAAATACGATCAGTCGTATCGATTTGCCAATACTGATGAATACTTTGGATTTAACCCAGTTACACAGCAAAATTTTTCAACGGGTGCAATCCTTCGACCGCAAATTAATAAGACTATTGAGATTGGGGGTGACTTTACTTATGGACAATCTAAAATTAATATAGGTATTTTTCAAACAGATTCACATGATGAAATTCGATTATTTAATGACCCCACAACACAATCTCAAAACAATATTAATGATGCAGATATTCGAAGAACTGGCATCAACATTAATGGAACTACGAAAGCTTCCCCAAGTTTAAATTTGGGTGCCGGGTTGAGATATCAAAGAGCTGTTTATACTTCTGGATTAAACTCCGGATACCTAGTGTCATTGGTTCCACAGTATTTGTTTAGTCTGAACGCCCGCTATCAAGCAACAAGTCAAATTACCGCAGGTGGGGTATTGAATTACGTTGCTTCCCAATATTATGATGGTGACTTACAAAATGCATATAACCAGATGCCATCATATGCTTTCGGTGATGTTTATGCGGAATATAAGATAAAGGCTTGGGAAGCAAGGTTCTCGATTAAAAATGTTAGCAACACAAATTATGCGGTTTATGGTTCTAATCAAACTTACTTTGAAGGAGGTTTTGCTTACAATTATTTACCCGCCCCACCTAGAACCTTTTGGGTTAGCCTAAGATACAACTTCGATCTATAAAGTCTCCAATAAA
>CAIQUZ010000045.1 GCA_903875135.1 uncultured beta proteobacterium
GGCAATTCAGCCATTATGAATGCCGAACCTATATTTGCTCTTGTTTTTGCATGGATACTACTAGGTCAAACAATATCCATCACGCAAATCGCTGGGGCACTGATTGTTGTTGGCACCGTCATCATGATTGGCTTACGAAAAAAATAACACTGATAATCACAATCTAAATTCTACTAAAGTACTCTCGGCGCTGAAAATTGATTTTATCCTTCGCCTGTTCAAAACGATGGGCTTCTGCACTTTTTACTGTGTTGTAATACGCAATAAAGTGAGGTCCAAATTGAGAGGCCAAAACCGTGTCCTCAGCCAGTGCAATCAGTGCTTCACCTAAACTTGAGGGCAGTTGTTGTGCAGATCGGTTGTAAGGATCTTGCGTTGCTGAGGGTGCGCGTAATTTACGCTCAATCCCATCAAGTCCCGCATAAATTTGTGAAGCCATATACAGGTAGGGATTGGCTCCAGATTCTCCTAGACGATTTTCAATCCGAGTGCTTGCATCCCCACATTGACCAATCACACGCAACATCGCTCCACGATTATCGCGCCCCCAAACTACTGACTGTGGCGCTAAAGCTTTAGAACTAAACCTACCAAATCCGTTAGTTGTTGGTGTGCAAAAAACTGTCATACCTCTTGCATGTTCTAAAAGACCCGCTAAATAATGCTCTCCCAAATCTGAGAGGCTATGACTCGCATCAAGGGCTGTGCTACCTGGCGCAGGAGATGTTCTCTGAAATAAGTTCCTCCCCGAAGTCAGATCAACCATGGACTGATGAAGATGCCAACCACTCGACATAATATTTGGAAATGGTGGCCGACACATAAATGTGGCGTGAAAACCAGCACGACGCAAAGCTTGTTTTACAGAGTTACGAAACAAGACCATGTTATCCGCTGCAGTCAAGGCATCTGTGACATCAAATACCGCTTCAACTTGGCTAGGTCCCATCTCCACTTCTAAGGAGGTCAGAGGCAAACCAAGAGCTTGCGCGGTATTCTGCACAATCCTTAAAGCAGGCTCTGCCATATCAAACCAAGACTCATTGAGTAAACTATAACCCGGATGAATCATGCTGACTTGTGGGGCATCCCCAGGCCAGTTCGCTAATTCGGGATTCATTTGTGCAGTAGTATCTTCGATTTTATAAATATGGAACTCGACTTCTAGCCCACATTGCATGGATATGCCTTGACGAGTTAAATTCTCGATCGCATCTTGCAGGACCCTACGTGTGTCGAGCTCTACGGGACTTCCATCTAGAAACCAAGGTTGGGCTCGTAACCAACCGGTTGAATCAGCCCAAGGAAGCTCAAGGTAACTTTCTGGATCTGGTAATAAAAGTACATTGTTGCCTTGTGCAAAGCCTGGCAAAGAATCCGTACCACCGGGTGAGAAAACTTCGAAAGCAGTTCGATCAGATGTATCTTTTAATAAGAGCGTGCTGACCATGCCAATACCATCATCGAATGCACGCTGTAAAGAGGATGCTACTATCGTCTTACCCCTTACAACACCGTGTAGATCACACCATCCAACCCTAATTAACTCTACGCCAGTCGTTTGAACTTGTTGCAAAATTCTCTCAGAGATACTCTCTCGATGCGTGTCTTGTACACCGCAAGATTCTGCGAATGTTGTCATACTGATTCAGTATCGTTTTTTTTCAGAATCCAAGGAGCTCCATCTCGTTTGGTCTGAACTTCATCTTTCCACCAAGAGTTCCAATTTGATGCGGGTGCAATTCCGTCAACGGTATCTGGGCCCCGTTGAAACTCTGACTCTTCATGATTTCCCATAAAAGGGGCGGGGCCTCCCGCTTGAACAGACTCGATGGCTTGCAGTAGTAAACGACGATTGGCCATAATGACTTTATCCGTTGTTCCAAGGTGTTCGCGAGTACGGTCCTGAATGGCTCCCATACCCTCAACAGCCCATTGATCATGAACATTAATATCGTCTTCACCCATACCCAAAAACGTTGACTCTCTTTGTTCTTTTGGGTTAAATCCCCAGTCATTTTGGCGACCTGATTTCGGAATATACGACGGTGGTGGAATATATTGTGAACGCTGACTACGCATCGCTTGTTTATCGATTGGTCCCGCAAAACTCGTAAAAAAGGAATACCAATAAGTGTGCATATCATCAATCGGTACATGCATTTGCGTAATTGTTAATGTCTCCGATAAAGGAATCACGAAAGTTTGTGGGAAGATTTCATGAGTCACCCTTACATGGGTTAATTCTTCCGTCATTGGACGCAGAGTGGTCAACTGAAAGCCCCACGGCTTTTTCTCAAAATTAATCTCTGGTTGGCAAAACTCACGCATAATGCGGGTCATTGGCCACTTTTCGCCGTTAATCTCACCAGCACTAGCACTTCGAAATTGTTTACCACCTTGATTATCCCCAATACCCTCTAGGGATTCATCCTTTAAGAACCGATGTAAAAATGAAGTATGTACTGGATCTATTCCTACCTCAAAAGCTTGCAACCAATTACATTGCCACATTCCTTTGTATGCAAATACATGGCTCGATGGTGCAGCAAAGCAATCAAAGTTTGGAAACGGTGGGGCTTTATTCTCCTCGCCCATCCA
>CAIQUZ010000046.1 GCA_903875135.1 uncultured beta proteobacterium
GCGGGTAGTAGTGAGGTGATGCGTGAGATTAAACGCTTGCCTGGAGTAATTTATTCCGCACTAACTCCCAATTTGCAGGGTTACGAAGCAGCTCTCGCAGCCAAAGCAGGAGAAGTTGTTATTTTTTCTGCCGCATCCGAAACGTTTGCCCAGAAAAATATTAATTGCAGTATTCAGGAATCAATTCAGCGCTTTATTCCGGTTGTGCAAAGTGCTAAGCGCGATAGACTCTTAGTGAGGGCGAGTATTTCTTGTTCTTTGGGGTGTCCGTATCAAGGACCTATTGAGCCACATCAAGTCGTCAATGTGGTGCAACAAATGTTGGATTTGGGGTGTGATGAAATTGATATCGCCGATACGATTGGTGTTGGAACTGCCAGTCAAGTGAAGAGAGTTTATGAGGCGATTTTTAAGGTGGCACCGAGCAAGATCTTTTCTGGACATTTTCATGACACGTATGGACAGGCACTTACCAATATCTACGCCGCATTAGAAATGGGCGTAGCCATTTTTCATTCCTCAGTCGCCGGTTTAGGTGGTTGCCCCTATGCCAAAGGTGCCACAGGCAATGTGGCGACCGAAGATGTTCTGTATTTACTGCACGGCTTAGGTATTGAAACGGGTATTCATTTAGGTGATGTGGTGAAGATTGGTGAGTTTATATCAACCGCGATTGGTAAACCCAATCAATCTCGGGTAGGTAAAGCTCTACTCAATCGTCAATAGGAGATATTTATGAGATTATTAAAAAAATTAGTTATTTTTGGAAGTTGCCTTGCTACATTTGGTACGACGGCGCAAACCTATCCCAATAACACCATCACTCTGATTGTCCCATTTGCGGCGGGCAGTGGTACAGACGCTGTTGCCAGAGTCGTTGCGACCAAAATGGGTAATCTGTTAGGTCAATCGGTGATTGTTGATAATAAGCCAGGTGCAAGTGCACAGATTGGTGCTCAAGCCGTTGCATCAGCTAAGCCAGATGGTTATACCTTACTCATGACCACCAACACATCTCATTCCGCCAATCCTTGGTTATTTCAAAACCTCAAATATGATCCCATCAAAGATTTCACGCCGATTGCTAGAGTAGGTGAGTTGCCATTTGTGCTGTGTGTGAATAATGACTTGCCGATAAAAAATGTGCAAGAGTTAATTGATTATGCGAAGGCAAATCCTGACAAGCTTTCTTATGGCACACCCAATAGTACGTCCTTAGTCACGACGGAGACGATTAATTATTTAGCCAAAATTGGTATGACCCAGATACCGTATAAATCGAGTCCTCAAGCGATGACAGATTTAATTGGTAATCAGATTCAGGTATATGTTGCGGATACGGGTTCGGGTATGGCAATGATCAAAGCCGGAAAAGTGCGTGCGATCGGACTTACGGGTAACCGACCTTATGCATTACTACCGAATGTTCCGCCCATTGCCAAAACTTTACCTGGCGTTGATTTAGTCTCTTGGAATGGGGTTTTTGGTCCAGCAAATTTACCCAAGTCCATCGTGGATAAATTAAACGCAGCGATGCTGGAATCTTTAAAAGATGCTGAGGTTCAAGCAAAATTATCTCAACTAGGATTTGTTGTCTGGCCATCAAAAAATCCACAAGATTTTGCCCAATATGTGGGTGAGCAGATGGCTTACTGGGGTAAATTGATTCAACAGTCTGGCATTAAGTCAGAGCTTAACTAATTCAGGGATTGTCATGGGGCCTTTAGCTGGAGTTCGGGTACTTGATTTAACTTCCGTTATTTTGGGGCCATTTGCCACGCATATATTGGCAACGATGGGCGCCGAGGTAATTAAAGTGGAAACGCCTGATGGCGACAACATGCGCGATGTGGGGCCGATGAAACATCAAAAGATGGGTCACATTTTTTTACATCTTAACCGCGGTAAAAAAAGTATTGTCCTCGATTTAAAGAGTGTAGAAGGTAAAAAAGCCATTCTTGCACTGGTTAAAACAGTGGATGTCTTTATTTCGAACATTCGACTCCAAGCGCTTGAGCGTCTAGGTTTAGGTTATGAGGATTTACGTCAGATGCATCCTCAATTGATTTATGTTTCTTGTTCGGGTTTTGGTCAAGATGGAATCAATGCGCAAAAGCCAGCGTATGATGATTTGATTCAAGCTGCGGTTGGTCTGCCGTGGCTGATGCAAGAGTATGGCATTGAAGAGCCACGCTACGTGCCCACTACGATTGGTGATCGGGTGACTGGTTTGTATTCCGTCAATGCGGTGACTGCTGCCTTATATGCTAGAGAAAAAACTGGACAGGGTCAGCGCGTCATTGTTCCCATGTTTGAAGCACTCACACAATTTGTTCTCGGTGATCATATGGCAGGTGAGACTTATTTACCCGCCATTGGAAAGGCAGGATATCAACGCTTGATATCACCCCATCGAAAACCTTATGCCACAAAAGATGGTTATATTTCCACCCTCATTTATAACGATAAGCATTGGAAAAGTTTTTTTGAGGCGATTGAGCAGCCGCACAGGTATCAAGAAACAATTTTTTGCTCGCACGCCAATCGTGCCACCAATATTGATCAGGTCTATGCTGAATTAGCCATCTTAATGAAGGCAAGGACGACACAAGAGTGGCGCACATTATTTGATCAATTTGATATCCCCAATCAAACGGTTAATTCGATTCATGACCTGATTCATGATGAACATTTAAAGAGTAAAGATTTTATTGTTGAAGAGCAGCATCCTACGGAAGGGATGATACGCGTCATGAGAGATCCGGTAGATTGGTCCGCAACACCGACTAGTCACCAACTTTTGCCAACTCCAACGCTTGGTCAGCACACGGCGGAAGTCTTGCGCTCACTAGGTTATCTGGATGATGAGATACAAGCTGTATTAAAGACAGGTATGCCTTCATGAATTTTCAGTGGAACGATGCGCAGTTACAAATCAAAGCGGCGATTGAGAAGTTATGTCAGCCATTTGATGCGCGGTATTGGTTAGAGCGCGATGAATCGGGCGAGTTCCCGTTTGACTTTCATCAAGCGTGTGCCCAAGCTGGATGGTTGGGAATTGCTATGCCTGAAGAGTATGGTGGATCAGGCTTAGGGATAACCGAAGCCGCTCTCATGATGCAGACGATTTCTGAAAGTGGTGCCGGACTATCTGGCGCCTCAGCTGTGCACATGAATATTTTTGGATTACATCCTGTTGTGGTATTTGGGACTGATGCACAAAAGAAACGTTGGTTGCCGCCATTGATTGCGGGTCAAGACCGCGCTTGTTTTGGGGTCACCGAACCGAATACTGGGTTAAACACCTTAAAGCTTAAGACCAAAGCCATCAAGCAAGGTGATCACTACTTGGTGAGCGGTCAAAAGATTTGGATTTCTACAGCGCAAGTGGCGAATAAAATTTTATTGCTCGTCAGGACGACAGCCATTGAAGATGCGCAGGGTGTTGAAGGCTTATCTCTTTTTTATACTGACCTTGATCGATCATCTATAGATGTTCAGGAGATTCCTAAAATGGGGCGTCACTGTGTTGATTCCAACGAAGTTTTTATTGAGGGTTTAAAAATACCTAAAGAAGATTTAATTGGTGAAGAGGGTAAGGGGTTCTCGTATATCTTGCATGGCTTAAATCCAGAAAGAATATTGATCGCGGCGGAGGCGGTTGGTCTTGGTCAAGTGGCTCTATTAAGAGCAACGCAATATGCTAAAGACCGCATTGTGTTTGATCGACCAATCGGACAAAATCAAGGGATTCAACATCCACTCGCAGTTTCTTGGATGGAGTTAGAGGCTGCTCAATTAATGGTGTATAAGGCAGCGACTTTATATGATACTGCGCAAGTCTGCGCTGCTGAAGCCAATGCTGCTAAGTATTTGGCTGCGGAAGCTGGTTTTCATGCGTGTGAGCGTGCTATTTTGACGCTAGGCGGCATGGGGTATGCCAAGGAGTATCACGTGGAGAGATATCTGCGTGAATCCTGGATACCTCGTCTGGCGCCGGTGAGTCCGCAATTAATCTTATGTTTTATTGCTGAAAAAGTCTTAGGTTTACCAAAATCATATTAACCATCTATTTACATTGAAGGAGACCTTATGTCGAGTCAACCGGCTTCAAAATATTTTGTCAAAGCGGGAGATGTTGTTGGGTATCATCCAGCCAATCATGTTGGGACACTCAATCGACGCCTCATTGGACCCGAGAATGTTGGCGCAAAGCATATTGAATTAGTGCACGGGACGATTGAAAAGGGGAAGGGGGCTTTGCCGCATGCTCACCCCGGTATTGAGCAGGTCGTTTACATGTTAGAGGGTCGTGCTAGAGCAGAAGTGAATGGTGAAGTGTGTGAGATGGGCCCCGGTGACGCATGTTTTTTTCCAGCAATGGCGATGCATGTCTTTACGGTCATTAGTGAAGAGCCGGTCAAGTTATTAGTAGTGTACTCACCGCCCTATGAAGAGAATCCAGAGCGGGTGATTCGGTAATCCTCTTTATTGAGATTTTAGAGCGGTGATGGTTTTTAACCACCGCGTGATTTCCGAGTTGAAGTATTCGGTATTTTGACTCAGTGAGCCGCCCATCGGCACTAAGTCATTGGCGTCCAGTTTTTCAATGACTTCAGGATTTTGTAAAGCGAGATTAATGGCTTGATTGAGTATTTTTTTAATCTCCATCGGAGTATTTTTAGGAACGAAGATCCCAGTCCACAAATCATCTCGCAGTTGTGGATAGCCAGCTTCTATTACGGTGGGAACATTCGGTAGGCTTGCCAAGCGTTTCTCGCTAGACACTGCTAATACTTTGACTTTGCCTTGTTTGGCAAAAGGAGTGACTCCTGTCATTGCACCACAAGTAATGGGGGTTTCACCACCCAATGTTGCTAGTAAGGCAGGACTTGAGCCTTTGTAGGGGATATGCGTTACGTCTGCTTTCCAAATGATACGAAACAAATTTTCACAGGTAATACTTGGCGGCGTGCCATTACCTGCGGTGGCAAATGAGAGGTGCTCCTTCAGTGCAATCGTTCGTAGTTCTTCTAAATTATTGGCCGCAACTTTTTCATTCACAAAGATACCCATGGGTAAGTTACTCGCGAACGACACCACTTCAAAGTCTTGGGGTTTATAACCAGCAGTTGCCCCCATCGAAATCGAGTTCACAATAATTGACGGAGAGACGACGAGTATGGAGTAACCATCTGGTGAAGAGCTAGCGATATTTTGAATGCCAATACTCGCTCCAGCCCCAGCTCGGTTTTCTACAAAAATAGGTTGCTTTAAGATCTCTGAGACTTTTTGTCCAATGATTCTTGCGGTAACGTCGGTTGATCCGCCCGGTGCGAACGGAACGACAAAACGAATGGATTTATTGGGGTAATGACTGCCTTGAGCAGCGGCGATATTTGCCAAATTTCCTGCGATGAACAGGCTCAAAATGAGTGCCGTTTGAAAGTAGACTCGGATCATGATTCACCTCTTATTGATGCAATCTATGGGATTGTCAGTGGATTGCTTGAGTATGAGGGTATTTCGCCTCATTAGAGTCAAAACTAAGTACAAATACGGATCATCTTCATGTCGCATCTTTGGGTTTAGAATATCTTCATTAGAAAAAGTAAAAAAAGACAATATCCAAGGAGAAACGCGTGTCGGAAAAAATGACAGGTGCAAGATATTTTGCACGTATGCTAGAAGCTTACGGTGTAACCCATGTTTTCTTTATGGACGCTGTTTTAAGAAGAGCGCTTGCTGAGATGGAAGATACGAAAATTGACCGGATCTTAGGCCACTCAGAAAAAGGAGTTGGTTATATGGCTGACGGATATGCCAGAGTTTCAGGCAAGCCTGGGATTTGTATGGCACAGTCGGTGGGTGCCGCCAATTTAGCAGCTTCCCTACAAGATCCTTATTTAGGTCATTCCCCAGTCATTGCATTCACAGGGCGTCATGTTGCTGCCATGCAATATCGCAATGCTTATCAAGAAGTCGATCATGCACCTTTGTTTGCACCGGTTACCAAATTCAATGCACACATGGAAGTTGTTGAACAAATGCCACATTTGATTCGGCAGGCTTTTCGTGAGGCGACAACGGGCACACCTAGACCTTCTCATGTTGATGTGGCAGGCTTTACTGGAGATGCGTTGACCCCTTTAGAGGTGGATTTTGAGTTAGCTGTTGATCCCGTTCATCAGACCTTTCCGGCGTTTAGACCTCAACCTGATCGCTTAATGATTACACAGGCAGTTACTGCGATTACAAAGAGTAAAAAACCCGTCATCATTGTTGACCGTGGGGCCTTGATATCTGGAGCAAGGGATGCCTTACATCAATTTTCGCAGAAAATTCAAGCGCCGATTACCGCGACTTTAGATGCAAAATCGCTTGTTGTAGAGAGTGAGCCATTGTTTCGTGGCATGGTCGGTTTATATGGTAGAAGTTGCACCAATCATATTGTCGATGAAGCGGATTTGGTAATTTATTTAGGTAGTAATACTAGCGATCACACGACAGCGAATTGGAAGTTACCTAGAGCACATATCCCCACCATTCAGATTGATATGGATCCAGTTGAGCTTGGGCGTAATTATGCCAACTGCATCGGGATACAAGCCGATGTTCGATCTGCTTTAGAAGTTCTTGTGGAACAGTGTCCATCATTGCAACATGATGATTGGCTAACTTATTCAGCATCCTTGGTAGCGGCTTGGTGGCAAGAGCAGGAACTTGAACTATCTCGTCAGGAGTTACCGATGCATCCTCAGCGATTGTGTCGAGAGATTACCAAGCTTTTACCAAAGGATGCCATCTTGGTAGCTGATACAGGCTATTCAGCACTGTGGACTGGTAATTTAGTTGATATGACCCATCATGATCAATTGTATATGCGCGCCGCGGGATCATTAGGTTGGTCATTTCCCGCAGCGATTGGTGCAAAAGCTGCGGCACCTCATCGAACAGTGGTTTGTTTTGTCGGAGACGGTGGATTCTCCTACCACTTACCGGAATTAGAAACAGCAAAACGTTGGGGCCTCAACGTCATCGTGATTGTCAATAACAATGAATGTTTATCGCAGGGTGTGAAGAATTTAAATATTGCTTATGGCAATCGTCCTGAGGGAAGAAAAAAAGAGTGTTACGTTTATGAGCCTACGGATTTTGCCAAAATCGCTCAAGCGTTTCATTGCTTTGGTGTTACGGTGGAGGATCCCCAAGATTTTGCAGCAGCCTTTGATGCGGCGGTGGCTAGTAATTTACCAGCGGTGATTGATGTCAAAACAGAATTTGCGTATCAGGCACAAATGGCTTGGGTACCAACTTAATCGTTTTTTTGATGCAAAGAGTATTCTGTCGTTGTTACAAATCGTTTTTAATCATTTTATATCGAGGCTAAAAATGCGTTCTATTCAATATCTATCAAAACTTCAGCTGAAAAGCCTTTTCTTGCTGATGGCATGTCTGTTGAGTTTTAGTGGTTTTGCGCAAAACTTTCCATCGCATGCCCTTTCTTTAGTCGTCCCCAATCCTCCTGGTGGCTTAGTGGATACTTCAGCGCGTTTGGTGAGTGAACCCTTGAGTCAGTTGCTGAATCAATCGGTGATTGTTGATAACAAACCTGGGGGGAGTGGCAATATTGCTTACCAGCAAGTGTCAACTGGTGCTAAGGATGGATATTCGATATTAGTGTCTTACTCTGGATACCACATTGCCAATCCAATATTAATGGATAAATTGCCATGGGCGCTAAAGGATTTAACGCCGATTGGTTTAATTACGGTTGCCACGAATGTGATTGCGGTGCATCCATCTGTTCCCGCTAATACTCTGAAAGAGTTTATTGCGTATGCCAAAGCCAATCCCGGTAAGTTGAATTATGCGTCACAAGGTAATGGATCCGTGTCGCACATTGGTACAGAGATCTTTAAGCAACAGACTGGAGTTGATATGATTCATATTCCTTACAAAGGTTCTGGTGCAGCGATTCAGGATGTGTTGGCAGGTCAGGTGCAAGTGTTTATCACTACACCTCCTTCTGTCATGGGGCATATACAGACTGGCAAGTTAAAAGCCTTAGCGGTCACGGGTAAGACTCGCCATCCCATGTTGCCCAATGTCCCCACGGTCGCTGAAGCGGGCTTACCAGGATTTCAGTTAGAGTCTTGGGTGGCTTTATATGTGGTCACTGGCACACCGAAGCCGGTCATTGATAAATTATCAGCCACTGTCAAAACGGCATTAGATTTGCCAGAGGTCAAACAGCGTGCCGATGCAGCAGGGATTGAGTTGCGGTATTTACCACCCGATGAGATGACGAAATTATTGAGTCGTGAAACATTGGAGTGGTCAAAAGCCATCAAGTCTGCCAATATCAAAATGGATTAATTAAAGTATGTCATGATGAACTCTGGGTGGCTGCTTCATTGCCCACTTAGTTTATTTTTTGTGTGTTCAGTAAATTTAATTGCGAGACGAACTTAAAAGCCTTCTTTATGAATAACCAGTCAATTCCTACATTAATTGATATGGATCCTATCGATACGGATCCGCTAGAGACTGCTGAATGGCATGATGCTTTTGTGCAGTTTTTAGCGAGTGGTGACGAGAAGAGAGCACGCTTTATCCTTGACCACTTAGTCAAACTTGCGAATAAACATCAAATCAATTGGGTACCTGATCTCATCACGCCCTACGTCAATTCAATTCCAGTAGATCAACAGCCACCGTTTCCTGGGGATTTGGCCATTGAAGAGAAGTTGGCGTCGTTAATGCGTTGGAATGCTTTGGTGATGGTTGCTAAAGCGAATGAAGCTTACGGTGAGTTAGGTGGTCATATTGCCAGTTATGCCAGTGCTGCCGATTTATTTGAGGTCGGCTTTAACCACTTTTTTCGTGCTAGAGATGTGAGTGGAGATGCAGGGCATCGTGGCGATTTGATTTTCTTTCAACCGCATAGTTCTCCAGGAGTCTATGCAAGGGCGTTTTTAGAGGGTCGTTTGACGGAAAAAGATTTAGCGCATTATCGCCAAGAGATCACAGCCCCTTTAATTGGTGCGCAGGGATTATCGAGTTATCCGCATCCTTGGCTCATGCCTGATTTTTGGCAATTTCCCACCGGTTCAATGGGAATCGGTCCGATCAGCTCAATTTACCACGCACGTTTTATGCACTATCTTACTGATCGTGGCTTGTTGGACTGCTCCGAGCGCAAAGTTTGGGGTGTCTTTGGTGATGGCGAGATGGATGAGCCTGAGAGTATGAGTGCTCTCACGCTAGCTTCTCGGGAAAAACTCGACAACCTGGTTTGGGTGGTCAATTGCAATTTACAGCGTTTGGATGGTCCAGTGCGTGGTAATGGGCAAATCATTAATGAGTTAGAAAAACTCTTTCGTGGATCGGGCTGGAACGTCATTAAATTAGTTTGGGGGAGTGATTGGGACGGTTTATTTGCAAGAGATACTACCGACGCTTTAGTCAAAATTTTTGCCAAGACGGTTGATGGTCAAATGCAAACTTTTGCGGCAAAAGACGGCAGATTTAATCGCGAAAACTTTTTTGGACAAAATCCTGAGTTAGCCCTTTTAGCGCAGGGGATGACAGATGAACAGATTGATCGGTTAAAAAGGGGTGGGCATGATATTGTCAAAATCTACGCTGCCTATCATGCCGCGCAGCAGCATCAAGGTCAACCCACCGTGATTCTGGCGCATACAAAAAAAGGTTATGGCATGGGTAAAGCCGGTCAAGGAAAAATGACTACGCATAGTCAAAAGAAATTAGATGACCAAGCTTTGATTGAGTATCGCAATCGGTTTAATTTGCCACTGACCGATGAGCAAGCAATGAATCTGAGTTTATATCGTCCTGCCGAGGATAGTCCTGAAATTCAGTATTTAAAAGCACAACGTCAAAAATTAGGCGGTCAATTACCCAAGCGCTATACAGTTTGTCCAGTCATTCCTATTCCGTCATTAGCGAGTTATGCCGCTTTTGCGATAGGACCGGAGGGTAAAGAAATGTCAACGACCGTGGCCTTTGTGCGCATGCTCGGTAACTTACTGAAAGATGCGAGCTTAGGGTCACATATCGTACCGATTGTGGCTGATGAGGCGAGAACCTTTGGGATGGCTAATCTTTTTAAACAAGTCGGTATTTATTCCAGTGCGGGGCAGTGCTATGAGCCCGAAGATATAGGTTCCGTTCTGAGTTATCGTGAAGCTTTAGATGGACAGATCTTAGAAGAAGGGATTAGTGAAGCGGGAGCCCTCGCGAGTTGGACTGCGGCAGCGACTAGTTACAGCGTTCACGGTGTCGCGATGTTACCCTTTTATATTTATTACTCCATGTTTGGATTTCAGCGAGTCGGAGATTCCATTTGGGCTGCAGCCGATCAACGTGCGCGGGGATTTTTGTTAGGCGCCACTTCCGGACGAACGACATTGGGTGGGGAGGGTCTACAGCATCAGGACGGTAGTAGTCATTTAATTGCCGGAACGATTCCGAACTGTAAAGCCTATGATCCTGCATTTGCTGGTGAGTTAGCCATCATTATTGAGCGGGGTATGCAAGAGATGATGGTGGAGCAAAAGGATGTTTTTTATTACATTACCTTGATGAATGAAAACTATACGCAACCGGATATCCCTGAGGATGTAAAAGAACAGATTATTCGAGGCGCTTATATTTTTAAAAAAACCGTTTCATCCACCAAGAAAAAACCCCAAGCAGTGACATTACTCGGTTCTGGAGCGATCATGACAGAAGTGATTAAGGCCGCTGATCTGCTGGCGCAGCATGGTGTTTCATCGACGATCTTGAGTGTCACTAGTTGGAGTGAGTTATTTCGAGATGGGCGTATCAAATTCAGTGCGTCAGGGCATTGCCTTGATTCGTCATCACTCCCCCACATTACAGCGCAACTCTTGAAGACGCAAGGGCCGATCATTGCGGCAACAGACTATGTGCATGCAGTGCCAGAAAGTATTCGTGCTTATCTACCTGAGCAGAGAAAGTACATTACTTTAGGCACGGATGGTTTTGGCCGAAGTGATACGCGGGAGGCTTTGCGTCAATATTTTGGGGTAGATGCAAAGAGCATTGTTCAGACGGCATTAAAAGCGCTCCATTAGGGTAATACCTGAGTTCAAATAGGGGTTGTAAACTATTACCAAAATTGGTGGTCAGTAAGTCATCAAGAGAGTATGACCGTTAGCTGGGTTACCTCAGTTCAATAATTGATAGGAGACATCATGAAAATTTCAAGACGTGATTTTATAAAGCAAACCTCTTTAGCAACTTTGCCACTGATGGCCGGTGGTGCATTTGCTCAGACGGCTGAGTTTACAATGAAATTCGGTAGTAATTTGCCCTCAACGCACCCGCTCAATATTCATGCTTACAAAATGTCATCCAAGGTCAAGCTAGAGACGAAAGGGCGGGTGGATATTCAGGTCTATCCTTTCAATCAATTAGGGAATGACACCGACATGCTCTCACAGTTGCGTTCGGGTGCTTTAGATTTCATGACTTTATCGCCACTTATTTTAGGTTCCTTAGTACCTGCGGCACAAATCAATGGTGTGGGTTTTGCTTTTAAGGACTACAACCAAGTTTGGGCTGCCATGGATGGTGATTTGGGCGCGCATGTGCGTCGTCAAATTGCGGCGACAGGCACCATTTTTGCCTTTGACAAGATTTGGGATAACGGGTATCGTGAAGTCACGAACAGCGTACGTCCTATAGTAAAGCCTGAAGATTTGAAAGGAATCAAGCTGAGGACTCCTCCAGGACCAATTTGGGTTTCCCTGTTTAAGGATTTAGGGGCTGCGCCTACGCCGTTAAACTTTGCAGAGGTGTATTCTGCTTTGCAATCCAAGGTTGTCGACGGACAAGAAAATCCTTTAGCGATTATTTACACTGCCAAATTATTTGAAGTGCAAAAATATTGTTCCATGACAAACCATATGTGGGATGGTTACTGGTTTATGGGCAATAAAAAGCTTTTTGAACAATTACCCCCAGATTTACAAGCGATTGTCACACGTAATGTTGCTGAAGCAGCAGTTCTTCAGCGTGCGGAAGTCCGTCGTTTAAATGATAGTTTGCAGGCGGATTTAAAAGCCAAGGGCATGACGTTCAACAATACGAACGCTGATTTGTTTAGAGATAAATTACGACAAGCTGGTTTTTATGCAGAGTGGCGCACTAAGTTTGGTGAAGATGCTTGGGCTTTGTTAGAAAAATATACTGGCAAACTCGCCTAATTATTGGTAACTACTTGATTACGGATTTTGTGAAGCGTCATTTGGGTTGGCTATTTCAGGTCGAGTTGGTGATCGGCACACTGGTAGAGTGGGTTGCTGGTTTACTTGTATTTGCTTGTGTTGTGATTCTATTTTCTGGCGTAGTAGCGCGCTACGCTTTAAATTCTCCGATTGTTTGGTCAGATGAACTAGCCTCGATTTTATTTTTATGGCTTGCGATGTTGGGTTCTGTGATTGCACTACGTCGGGGTGAGCATATGCGCATGACGGCATTAGTGAGTCAATTACGCGAACCTTATCGAATGTATTTTGATCATTTGGGCATGGTTGCCTCACTGTTCTATCTCTATTTGATTTTGCGTCCCGCTTGGCATTACGCTATTGATGAAATCATTGTCACTACACCATCTTTAGAAATCTCGAATGCTTGGCGCGCCAGTGCCATACCGATTGGCATAGCACTCATGACACTTTTTTGTGTATTTCGGATGATTAAAAGTGCGCAATTAAAACCAACCATCATTAGCATCATGATTCTTGGGGTCATTTTTGGCATTTTTTATGGGTTTTCACCTTCGCTAATGCAGTTGGGGAAGCTCAATCTATTTATATTTTTTATTGGCGTCTCAGGGGTATCGATTTTAGGTGGCTTGCCTATTGCCTTTGCTTTTGGATTAGGTACGGTAGCTTATTTAGGTTTAAGTACCCACATGCCACTTAATGTCGTCATAGGGCGGATGGATGAGGCGATGTCGCACATGGTTTTATTGGCAGTTCCGTTATTTGTATTACTAGGGTTACTCATGGAAATGACGGGTATGGCCCGTGCCATGATTATTTTTTTATCCTCATTACTAGGACATGTTCGTGGCGGTCTATCTTATGTGCTGGTTGGTGCCATGTATTTAGTTTCTGGTATTTCTGGTTCTAAGGCGGCAGATATGGCCGCCATTGCTCCTGCCTTATTTCCGGAGATGAAAGAGCGTGGCACGCCGCCAGGGGAGTTAGTCGCACTTCTTGCAGCCACTGGTGCGCAAACCGAAACCATTCCACCGAGTCTTGTTTTAATTACGATTGGATCAGTCACTGGTGTATCTATCTCAGCACTGTTTACGGGGGGCATGTTACCCGCGTTCATTCTCGGTTTGATTTTATGTGTCTTAGTGTGGTGGAGGAACCGTCGATTACCGTTTTCAACGGGTGTTCGTCCAACGCGTCAACAAATGCAGAAATGGGCGTTGATTGCATTTCCAGCGATTGCTTTACCGTTTGTGATTCGAGCTGCTGTTGTTGAAGGGATTGCCACAGCAACGGAGGTATCGACGATTGGTATTGTGTATAGCATCATCTGTGGCTTATTGATTTACCGCAAGTTTGATGTCAGGCGGATCATGCCGATGTTGATTGATACGGCTTGCTTATCGGGAGCTATTTTACTCATTATTGGAGCCGCAACTGGAATGGCTTGGGCTTTAACGCAATCTGGATTTTCCTTACTGATAACTCAGATCATGAATGGCTTAGATGGGGGGTCAACCATCTTTTTACTTGTTTCGATTCTGGTTTTTGTGGTTTTAGGATCTGTTCTTGAGGGCATACCGGCGATTGTGCTGTTTGGGCCATTACTTTTTCCTGTGGCACGTCAACTTGGGATTCATGAAGTTCATTATGCGATGGTTGTTATTTTGTCCATGGGTATTGGATTGTTTGCGCCACCGCTAGGAGTAGGATACTATGCGGCTTGTGCAATTGGCAAGGTCAATCCAGATGAAGGAGTGCGGCCCATTATTGGTTATCTACTCGCACTGCTCATTGGCATTATTTTGGTGGCTTTTATTCCTTGGTTATCGATCGGATTTTTACCCTCTTAATGGAAAGATGGCGATCAATTCACTTGCTGATTTGATTCTATTTTTTAGAACTGAAATTCATTAATTTATAAACTAATCAAATAAATACTTTTTTCTAAAAACAATGTATAAATTAGGGCATGCAAACTTTTCACCAATTTCAACCGCTATTCAAAGGTTTTGTTCGTAAAAACCGTCGTTTGCAAGTTTCTTATAAAAAATATCCTAACGTTTATTTTGTGATTTTCATGATGGTGATTTTATTGGCTATTTTTTGGTCTTTTATTTACTATAGGATTCACGAAGATAAGAAGGCCACTGAAAAAAATGTTTACACCAATATCACCAATCACGTCATTGGCTTTGAGGAGCACACAAAATCGCTATTGAATTATGGTGATCAAATTTTATTGATATCAAAATACTATTATGAAAGATTGGGTGATAAGAGTTTTCCGACACTAAAAGAGTATTACAAAAGTAATTCTCAAGATATGAGCCTCTTTAATCAAATTGGAATTATTGATAAAGATGGTATGTACGTCTTTTCCAATAAAGATAACTTTAAAAAAGTAGATTTATCTTTTCGGGAACATTATCAAGTTCATCGCAAGAAAAACTATCCGCAAACGACGTTTATCAGCACTCCGTTTACGAGTCCTGCGCCTGGTAAGCCATGTATTGCATTAACTCAGCGATTAAATAATAAGGATGGGAGTTTTAATGGTGTAGTGACCGTTTCCTTTGAACCTAATCTCATGTTTGATTTTTATAAAAAGATCAGTATCGGTTCCAATAGTTTGGTCACTTTAGTCGGCGAGGATCGGAAAATAAGAACTTTATATTTAGATCAAAAAGATGAGTCGCTTTTATTTGATAAAGAGTTAGATTTTCCGATGGAGATGCAGGACCATGAGAATGGGACCTTTAAAAGTCATCAGCTCTACGATAAAGTTAGTCGTTATTATGCCTTTGAAAAAGTAGCGAATCGACCTTTATATGTTATCGCGGGCATTTCTGAAGAGCAGGCTTTATCGGGGTTTTATCAGTCAAGATTCGTCCTGCTTTTTGTTGGTATTCTTCTTTCACTTTTGGGGGTTGTATTTTCCTTGGCTATTTGTCGACAATTTATACGATCTGAAAGAAGTAATAAACAATTAAATCGAAATAATCGAGTGATTGCTGATTCGATTCGACAATTAGAAATTTTAAAAAATTCTGCAGAAACAGCCAATCTGACAAAGTCGAAGTTTTTAGCCACGATGAGTCACGAGATTCGTACGCCACTCAATGGCGTGTTAGGGATGGCTCAAGTTTTACTCACAAAGAACGTTTCTCAAAGAGAAAAAAACCATTTGGCAAGGACGATTTTAAATTCCGGTAAAACCTTACAAGTCTTACTCAACGATATTCTCGATTTCTCTAAGGTGGAGGCAGGTAAATTAGAGTTAATTAATTCTCCAACGAACCCTTTAGCGATCATTCAAGAAGTTGAACAGCTATTTAAGGAAGTTTGTCGAGCAAAGGGGCTCGTGCTTAGGTATGAATATACAGGGCCTAATGAAGAGCTCTATCTCTTAGACGCCTTGAGAGTAAAGCAAATTCTCACAAATTTGACGAGTAATGCGATTAAATTTACCAGTTCCGGCTCGGTCATGATTTCCTGTACAGAAATTCAGCGGCAAAATAATATCGCCACTTTGGATTTTTCTATTACGGATAGTGGGACTGGAATATCACCTGAACAGCAAGCCTTACTTTTTCAGCCTTTTTCACAAATTAATGTTTCTCCAAAATCGCTATTAAATGGGACTGGGCTTGGTTTATCAATTGTCAGCAATTTTGTAAAATTAATGGGTGGTGAATATGGGGTGAGGTCTGAACTTGGTCAGGGGTCTACCTTTTGGTTCAAAATTCCTGCGGTAATGATTGATGGTGGGGTGCGAGATTCACAGCAAATTGCCCAATCTAGCACGGATTCTCCGATGAGTGATACTCCCGCAGAACCATTATCCGGAAAAGTCTTTATTGTAGAAGACAATAAGACCAATCAAGTAGTCTTAGAGAGTTTGATTTCAACGATCAGTGATCGTATTGAGGTGGTGATATTTGATGGTGGTCAAGCGTGCTTTGATGTCTTTAAAAATGACACTTGCGTCAATTTGATTCTCATGGATAGTCAGATGCCACTTCTTTCAGGGGAAGAAACCACCAAGATGATTCGAGAGTTTGAGGCTGTTCATCATTTACAGAAAACACCGATTGTTGCTGTTTCGGCCCTTGTTTATGACGATGATCGGGATCGCTTCTTTAAGGTCGGTATGGATGATTTTTTACCAAAACCGATTGACTTAATGGAGCTTCAACGGGTTCTGTCGCAATGGTTAAATCCAGTACAGATCAAGGAAGCGGTCCATCATTTCCAGCCGGATCCAATTTTATCCTTAGCGATATTTAATGAAGAGGACATGCTATCGCGATTGGGTGGTAATCGTCGATTAGCCAACAGTATATTTATGTCGGCTATAACGGAAATTCCGAAATTTTTAAATCGCCTGAATGAATCGATTCTAGAAAATCATTGGGTCGAAGCACAAATGATCTTACATACACTTAAAGGCCTGACCTCTCAAATTGGTGGCGATCGCTTAGCGAAAGAGGCCGCGCAACTAGAGCAAATGTTGCGATCAGGCCTGATGATTCAGTCGAGCCAAGTGCAAATATTAGAAGCAGGTTTCAAACAACTAGTCGAAGCTAGGCGACAAGCCATGTCAAGTTCAATCGACGCGTAAATAGATTACGTTAAGATAGTATCTTCAGTAGGTATCTTATGAGGGATAACATGATCAATTTTCAAATTATTTGTGCATCGATGCTGATGTTTTTTAGTCAGGCCATTTGGGCTAACGATATTTATCCCAGTAAGCCGATTCGTCTAATTGTGCCAGCCGCCGCGGGCGGTACTACCGATATTGCGGCGCGCACCATCGCTGATCCCTTAGCAAAAGAGCTTGGCCAAAGCGTGATTGTCGATATTCGGGCCGGTGCTGCTGCCATTATTGGGACGCAAGCCTTAGTGGCCAGTCCGCCCGATGGTTACACCATCATTATGGGCAATATTGGTCCGAATGCGATTAACTACAGTCTCTATAAAAATTTACCTTACAAAATGGATGATTTAGAGCCAGTCACCATGGTCTTGGCTACCCCAAATGTGTTGGTGGTGAATGCCAATTTTCCAGCGAAGTCGGTGGCCGAGTTAGTGGCACTGGCCAAAGCCAATCCTGGTCAATATTCGTTTGCTTCTTCGGGACGCGGGCAGTCGATTCACATGTCTGGTGAGATGCTCAAATATCAAGCGGGGATTGATATTACGCATGTACCTTACAAAGGTGCGGGACCTGCCTTAGTCGATTTATTAGGTGGTCAAGTAACCATGATGATTGATAATTTGCCCAGTTCGATGCCGTATATCAAGTCCGGTAAATTACGTGCTTTGGCGGTGACGAGTAATAAGCGCAGTCCTGAGTTGCCCGAAGTGCCAACCATGATCGAGTCAGGCTTTAACAATTTTGAGGTAACTGCTTGGTTTGGTATTTTTGCCCCTGCCAAAACACCAGCACCAGTGATTGATAAGTTATATGTCGCTCTCAAAAAAGTGCTTAGTACTCCAGAAGTAAAAGCCAGACTGAACGAGTTAGGTGGCTATGCTCCCGCAGAAACTCCAGCGAAAACCAAAGCTTTTGTGATTGCGGAAAAGAAAAAGTGGGAACAGTTGGTTTTGAACGCTAAGGTACAGGCTGAATAATGGCGCATCCATTTGCTATCGCTCGTAATGTTTTAGGACAACCCTTGGTTGCTTGTTCATTTGAACCTTTGACGGGTTTTTATCGAGACGGTTGTTGCAAGACAGGGCCTGATGATGTAGGAAGTCATTTAGTCTGTGCCATCATGACCGATGAATTTTTAGAATTTTCGAAGGAGCGTGGTAATGATTTATCCACGCCCATGCCCCAGTGGCGCTTCCCTGGTCTTGTGGCTGGTGATCAGTGGTGTTTATGTGTGGATCGCTGGAAAGAGGCTTTTTACGCTGGCAGTGCTCCCAAAGTCAAATTGGAGAGCACGCATATCAATGCGCTGGAAGTCGTAGAATTAGACGTTTTAAAGATGTACGCCGCTTAGTGCAATTTATTACAGAGAATTCCTGACAAAAATTGTTTCTAAAAGCTATTAAAGAGTTGAATAAGCGACATATTATGCTCTTTATGAATCTTTTAATAGGACTAAATTCCGTAACAATATGGGTATTGATCTAGGCTTTATTGCTGATGGTTTTAGATGTTTAACCCTTAAATTGTTATCGAAAACTATGACTGAATCTAGCAAACATTCTGAAATGTATTTCCAGTATATTGAGGGCCTTTCTTCCTTGAAACACTCGAATCAGTTTCAATCTTTGGATAGTATGGAACTTGATTTGCTCAATGAGATTGCCATTACTTGGAAGCATGGTAATCCATTGCTGGTGAATGAGGCGATTTCTCTCAACGAAATTGGCTCACGCGCAACCTTACATGCCAGAATCAAGAACTTACGTAAAAAAGGTTATGTTGATTTTCATACTGACATTGATGGCAGAAAGAAAATCATCAAGCCAACAACCTTGGCGATTAATTATTTTTCGAGTGTTGCCAATGTATTTGCTACAGCGGTTGAGAAAAATCGCGAAAGAGAGACGGCTTAAACCGAATCGTTTGGGGGAAGTTGCGCTTCCTCCAAGGCTTTCTTTTTCGCCACGGCGGCTTTTTTTATGGGCCCTAAGTGCTTGAGGACAGCGTAAAAAATTACGCTACACAGCAGTACTTCCATCAACGCTAAATATGTTTGGATACCTGGTTCAAAAAGGCGGGCAAAGCCCTCAAAAAAATACAGCAAAATCACCATTGATGCTACTTGCATTGAATCATTTTTCCCCTTGATTAGCCCTGGTAGGAGAAGTGCTAATGGGACAGCTTTCAGAACCATCAGAGAGCCATGTGGGCGCAAAGGGGCTAAGAACCACTCCCATGCGACACATAAAAGGCACAGCAAAATCGCGGCCACAATCGTCGTTTTTTGATTCCAGTTCAGGTCCTTGGTCATCCGAGCTTATTTTTTCAGTTGTTGGGCAATCGTCGCCAGACGAACCCCTTGGGCGATGGCTAATTTTTCTTCTGCCGATGAGATGGGCAGTTGGCCACGCTCACCTGCCAAATGAGAAACGCCGTAGGGGGTGCCACCCGTCGTCGTTGTATGAAGGTCGACTTCTGTGTAAGGAATTCCCATGAGGAGCATGCCGTGGTGCAGCAGCGGAATCATCATCGATACTAGGGTGGATTCTTGACCACCGTGCAGGCTGCCAGTACTGGTAAAGACGCAAGCCGGTTTACCCACCAGTGCGCCAGAGATCCACTGGGCGGTACTACCATCCCAAAAATACTTCATAGCGCTCGCCATATTGCCAAAGCGCGTGGGAGAGCCTACTGCTAGTCCATCACAGTGGATTAAATCAGCGTATTCAGCGTAAGGAGCACCTGTGTCGGGAATGCTTTTTTCAGTCGCTTCAGAAACCGTAGAAACGTTGGGTACTGTGCGTAAAATAGCATGGCAATGAGGGACAGATTCGATACCCTCAGCAATCAGTTCTGCTAAACGGCGCGTCGCGCCGTTGCGAGAGTAATATAAGACCAGTAAATTAGTATCTAACATAGTACGTATCATATTCGTATTTCGGTATTTATGTGAAAGCCATCATGGTTCGTTCAAGGACACAACAAGCTAGAAGTCTTCGCCAAATTTATTTGTTTTGGCGAAGACGTTTTCAACAAGCCCAGCTCAATCAAGTTGCTGCGTCGCTCGCTTACACCACTATTTTAGCCATTGTGCCGATGCTGTCGATTGCCACGATCCTGATTAGTGAATTATCGACTTTTATTAATTTAAAACTAGCGATTCAAACCTGGATTACAAGCACTTTAATTCCTGGAGATCTCGGTGAAGATATTAATGCGTATTTAGATAATTTCTCTAGCCACACCAAAGGTTTAACGACCTTTGGTGTGGTGGGCTTATTATTTACCGCATTTTTAACCTTAATGACGATTGAGCGAGCTTTCAATCAAGTTTGGCGTGTGCAATATCAACGACCGTTCTGGTTTCGCTCCATCATTTATCTCTTGGTGACTGTCGGTGGTCCCATTTTGCTAGGTTTGAGTATTTATATTACTTCCTTAGCCTTAGGTGCAACGCATCACGTAAAGTTTGGATTTACCTTTCATCGGGTTTTGATGGATTCCTTATTACCTTTTTTACTCACCATGTTGCCATTTATTATTTTGTATAAATTGGGTCCCTCTGCCAAAGTACGCTGGTCGGACGCTGCGATTGGTGGAACGCTGTCGGCCATTGTTTTTGAGATGGCTAAATATTGCTTTACTTTTTTTGTTTCCAAGGCGTCACTTTATCAAGCTCTTTATGGCGCCTTTGCCATCGGCCCCTTATTTTTAATCTGGATTTATTTGACGTGGTGGGTCACTTTAGCGGGTGCGGTTTTGACCGCGAGCTTACCCTTAATTAGGGATAATCATTGGTTTACAGATGTGTAATTTAGAGCTAGACTCATAGCATAAAGATAAGAGTGGGAGGCATCATGAAAGTCAGTGACATTTTAAGATTAAAGGGTAATACCCTTTACAGCGTGACACCAGAGACAACGGTCAATGCGGCGGTGCGTATCATGGCGGAGCACGATATTGGCTCACTCGTTGTGATTCAGTATGCTGAACTGGTGGGGATGTTGACCTTTCGTGAGGTGATTGGGGTTTTGGCACATAACCATGGCTCCGTTGATCAGGTAACGGTAGGTAAAGTCATGGATGAGCAACCTTTAACGTGTACTCCCGAAACCGAGTTAGACGAAGTCAGGCGCATGATGCTCAATCGTCATGCCCGCTATTTACCCGTTCTGGAGAAGAAGGTCTTGATGGGTGTGATTTCTTTTTATGACGTTGCCAAAACGGTCGTTGATGCTCAGGGTTTTGAAAACACTATGCTCAAAGCCTATATTCGAGACTGGCCAGAAATTGCCGAGAAGTAATTTAGTATCAAAATCACCGGCTTAGCCCTCAAAAATGCCATAATATAGTCTATGGCAGGAAGCACTCTTGGAACTTTATTTTGCACGACCACCTTCGGTGAGTCACACGGACCAGCAATTGGTGCCGTGGTTGATGGCTGTCCCCCAGGCATGGAGCTTTGTGCCTCTGATTTACAGCTCGATTTAGATCGCCGCCGCCCAGGTACTTCACGGCACGTGACGCAGCGTCAAGAGGCGGATCAAGTCGAGATTTTGTCTGGTGTTTTTGAAGGTAAAACCACAGGTACACCGATTGCACTGTTGATTCGTAATACTGATCAACGCAGTCAAGATTACAAGGATATTTTGGACACCTTTCGTCCAGGCCATGCCGATTACACCTATCAGCAAAAATACGGATTGCGTGATCCGCGTGGCGGGGGAAGATCTTCGGCTCGCCTGACCGCGCCGGTTGTTGCTGCGGCAGGGATTGCTAAAAAATGGCTCAAAGAGCATTATCAGATGGAGTTTGTGGGATACATGACCCAGCTCGGTGAGATGGCCATTCCCTTTGAAGGTGTGGAGCACATTCATCAAAATCCATTTTTTGCCGCCAATGCTTCCTTGATTTCGCAAATGGAAGAGTACATGGATAGTTTGCGTAAAGCAGGTGATTCGTGTGGTGCGAAGATATTCGTTAAAGCCACCAATATGCCCGTGGGTATTGGCAGTCCTATTTTTGATAAATTAGACGCCACAATTGCTTATGCCATGATGGGTATTAATGCCGTCAAGGGTGTCGAGATTGGTTCAGGATTTGAGAGTGTCACGCAGCGTGGCAGTGTTCATGGTGACGAGATCACGCCGACCGGTTTTAAAACCAATCATGCGGGCGGGGTGCTAGGAGGTATTAGTACGGGACAAGATCTTGAGGTATCGATTGCGATTAAACCCACCTCTAGTATTTTGATGCCCAAGGACTCGATTAATCTGCAAGGTCAGCCGGTGGTGGTGCAAACCAAGGGTCGTCATGATCCTTGCGTCGGTATTCGAGCAACGCCCATTGCGGAAGCGATGTTGGCTTTAGTCGTCATGGATCATCTGTTGTTACACCGTGCGCAGTGTGCTGATGTCCATTCTTTGACACCGATGATTCCTGCTCAACAGTCGTAATTCAGATGTCGTCTTCGCGAAATAGCCAGTACGTTTTCGCCATTTTTCTCTTTTTTTATTATGGCTACCTTGGACTTGTTAGTCCATTCTTTAGTTTATATGCTGATCATTTAGGTTTTACTGCGATTCAAATTTCGTTGGTGATGTCCACACCGCAAATTACCCGTATTTTAGGCCCCATGTTTTGGGGATGGTTATCCGACTTGCGACAAGATCGCATTGGCATTATGCGCATCACCAGTCTTGTGACTCTGATGATTTTTCTGAGTATTTTTTATTTACAAACCTTTGTTGGTATTTTGTTGTGGATGTTTTTGATCAATATTTTTAGCAGTAGCTTAACCCCACTAGGGGAGGCTGCCACAGTGCACTCCTTACAAAAGACCAATCGATTTGAGAGCCATTACGGCAAGATTCGGTTGTGGGGATCGATTGGTTTTATGATTGCCGTTTTGCTAGGGGGCTTTTGGTTTGAGTCCAAAGGTATTACCACCTTACCTTGGATTGGTTTTGCTATTTTGGTATGTGTCACGATTGCCGTCTGGCGCCTTTGGGAGCCGCCCATTGAAAAACAGCAGCTCACACGGGGCGAGTTACGAAGCATCTTAAAAAAGCCAGAAGTCCTTTGGTTTTTTAGTTCCACGTTTTGGATGGTCTTTGCCCATTCCACGCTCTATGTGTTTTATTCCTTATATTTACAACAGTTAGGTTATGGCAAACAGGTCATTGGATTTTTTTGGATGATTGCGGTTGCTGCAGAGGTCCTCTATTTTTATTTTCAGCGGCACGCCTTTCATCAATTCAAGACGGACACGATTTTGCGTTTTACCTTTGTTCTGGGGGCAGCGCGATTTTTAGTGATTGCATATTTCCCGAGCTTTTGGCCACTCCTGATTGTGCAACTCTTTCATGCGGGCACTTTTGCTGCCCATCATAGTGCCAGTATTCATATGGTACAAAAATGGTTCAAGGGCACCACCCAAAGTCGCGGACAAGCTTTGTACTCCACCATGTCTTATGGCTTTGGCGGCACGATTGGCGGCGTTGTTGCTGGTTGGGTGTGGGAAAACTATGGCCCGACGATTGCTTTTAATGTCGCGGTAGCGGCGTGTGTCTTCGGCTATATTTCGATTTCGCAGTCGACCAAATTCTCTAAAAAAGCAGAAATCACATACCCGAGTAATTAGGCCCACCACCACCTTCAGGTGTGACCCAAACAATATTTTGGGTAGGGTCTTTGATATCGCAAGTTTTACAGTGCACACAATTTTGCGCATTGATTTGTAGATGCTCGATACCTTCCCGATTCACAAACTCGTAGACTCCTGCTGGACAATAGCGAGCCTCAGGACCGGCGTAGATAGCTAAGTTGGTATTGATTGGCACATCCTGATTTTTGAGGGTCAGGTGTGCGGGTTGATTTTCTGCATGATTCGTATTGGAGATAAACACGGAGGACAGTCGGTCAAACGTGATTTTCCCGTCCGGTTTTGGATACTGAATCGGCGTATGTTTTGCTGCTGGCTCTAGGCACGTATGATCAGCATAGTTTTGATGCAAGTGCCATGGCGCTTTGCCGCCAAAGACTTTTTGTTCCGCACCCACAAGCAGCGAGCCCGTATATAAACCTTTAGACATTGCACTTTTGAAGTTGCGGGCTTGATAGAGTTCGTCGTAGAGCCAGCTCGCTTTAAAGTATTGTGGATAGCGTTTTAATTCATCTTGCGAGCGATCCTCAGCCAAAGCGCCAACAATATCTCGTGCGACGAGCATGCCGGATTTAATCGCCGCGTGACTACCTTTAATACGTGACGCATTCAAATAACCTGCCTCGCAACCAATCAAAGCGCCACCTGGAAAAACGGTTTTGGGAAGGCTATTAAGGCCACCGGCGGTGATCGCGCGTGCGCCGTAACCAATACGTTTACCGTTTTCAAAAAAGCCACGGATTTTTGGATGTGTTTTGTAGCGTTGAAATTCTTCGAAGGGGGAGAGGTACGGGTTTTTATAGCCCAGTCCTAAAACAAATCCCACGGCGACTTGATGATTGGCCATGTGGTACAAAAATGAACCACCATACGTATCATTCGACAACGGCCAACCCGCCGTATGCATGACAAGACCTTCCTCATGCACAGATGGATCCACTTCCCACAGTTCTTTAATACCAATACCGTAATTTTGTGGATCGGATGAGGCATCGAGCTTGAAGCGCGCGATCAACTGTTTACCTAAATGACCTCGCGCACCTTCGGCAAAGATTGTATATTTCGCATGGAGTTCCATTCCTAACTGGAACTGATCTGTGACTTCACCTTCCTTACTGATACCCAGATTACCTGTAGCGATACCCTTGACGCGGTTTTGATCATCAAATAAGATTTCACTAGCAGCAAAGCCGGGGAAGATTTCTACACCGAGATTTTCAGCTTGTGTACCTAGCCACTTGGTCACATCGGACAAACTAATAATGTAGTTACCATGATTTTTAAAAGAGTCAGGCAACATCCAATTGGGGGTTTTCAATCCTGATAATTTCGTCAAGAACATGAAACGATCTTCAGTCACGGGGGTCATGAGCGGTGCGCCTAACTCTTTCCAGTTCGGGAACAGTTCATTCATGGCAATCGGGTCCATCACCGCACCAGAAAGGATATGGGCGCCGATTTCTGAGCCTTTTTCTAAAACCACGACGGAGATTTCACGGTTTTCTTGAGCGGCGAGTTGTTTGATATGAATTGCGCAGGAAAGTCCGGCGGGACCGCCACCAACGATCACGATATCGTATTCCATGGCCTCACGGGGGCCAAATTGCTCCAAAATCGCTTGAGGTGTCAGAACGCTGTTCATAAAATCCTAATTTTTTTTGCAATCAATGAATTATTACATTATCGTCAATAACCGCTTTTTTGGGTAAAAGTTGATTCTGTTTAAAATGATACAAAACATAGGGGATTTTATGGCATATCAGATTGATTTAACTGGCAAAGTAGCGCTTGTTACGGGTGCTTCAAGTGGCTTAGGCGAGCAATTTGCCCACTCTTTAGCCAGTGCGGGTGCTAGGGTGGTGATTGCTGCCCGACGCGTTGAGCGTTTAGACCAAGTTGCCAAGGATATTCAGGCTAAGGGTGGTCAGGCGTTTCCGATCACAATGGATGTTTCCAGTGTGGCATCGATTGCACAAGGCGTCGCGCAAGCAGAAAGTCTCGCAGGTCCGATTGATATTCTTGTCAATAATTCAGGGGTATCCACCACCCAGCGTTTGGTGGATGTGCGTGAAGAAGATTACGATTTTATGTTTAATACCAATACCAAGGGATCGTTTTTTGTGGCTCAAGAGGTAGCTAAGCGCATGATTGCCAGAGCAAAGGCTGCGCAAGAGCAAAACCAAGAATTGCCATCTGCCCGCATCATCAATATTGCCTCCATGGCTGGCGTTAAAGCTTTGTCGATGATTGGCGTCTATGCCATGACCAAGGCGGCGGTAATTCACATGACCAATGCCATGGCCTTAGAATGGGGACGTTACGGTATTAATATCAACTCGATGTGCCCGGGCTATATTGAAACGGAAATTAATGCTGCGCACTGGGAGACGGACGCAGGTCAAAAGCTGATCCAAAAACTGCCTCGCAAGCGGGTTGGTCGCACACAAGATTTAGAAGGGATTTTAATGTTACTAGCGAGCAGCGAATCACGCTTTATCAATGGTGCCATGATTGCCGCTGACGATGGTCACATCGTTCAATAATTGCCATCCAAAGAAGGTATCATGTTAAACATAGAAAAGAATGTGATTTTAGAAAAAAGAGGGGAAGAGAATGAATAAGATTTATGCATCAGCAAAAGAAGCGCTAGAAGGTGTTGTTGAAGACGGCACGATGATGGCCGTTGGTGGTTTTGGTATTTGTGGTATTCCTGAGGCACTCATTGCTGGGGTCAAAGCCAAGGGTTCAAAGAACCTCACCGCAATCTCCAACAATTGCGGGATTGATGGTTATGGCTTAGGGATTTTGCTGGAGAATCGCCAACTCAAAAAAATGATTTGTTCTTTTATTGGCGGTAATGCGGAGTTTGAGAGACAGTTCTTAGCGAAAGAAATCGAAGTAGAGCTTACTCCCCAGGGAACGTTAGCGGAGAAGCTGCGCTCTGGTGGTTGTGGGATTCCGGCATTTTTTACCAAGACGGGTGTTGGCACTTTAATTGCTGAAGGTAAAGAGACGCGAGATTTTGATGGCGAGACCTACTTGATGGAAAGAACCTTAACCCCTGACGTGGGTTTAGTCAAAGCTTGGAAAGCGGATAAATCGGGTAATTTGGTTTATCACTTGACGGCCAGAAACTTTAATCCGATGGCCGCGATGGCTGGTCGCATCACGATTGCAGAAGTCGAAGAGATTGTTGAGAATGGTGAATTAGATCCTGATTCGATTCACACGCCCGGTATTTATGTTCACCGCCTTGTACTCAATAAGACCCCTGAGAAGCGGATAGAGCAAAAAACTGTGCGCACTGAATAAGACGACGTCATCGATTAACGAGGAAAAATATTATGGCTTGGACAAAAGATCAAATGGCAGCAAGAGCTGCCCAAGAATTAAAAGATGGCTTTTACGTCAATCTTGGCATTGGCTTACCAACTTTAGTAGCGAACCACATTCCGCCGGGGATGGAAGTTTGGTTGCAATCGGAAAACGGACTCATGGGCATTGGTCCATTTCCGCTGGAGAGCGAAGTGGACGCCGATTTAATCAATGCGGGTAAACAAACGGTAACTACTTTACCGGGATCGTCGATTTTTTCATCGGCAGATTCGTTTGGTATGATTCGTGGTGGCAAGATTAACATCGCTATTTTAGGTGCGATGCAAGTTAGCGCATCAGGTGACCTCGCCAATTGGATGATTCCTGGTAAGGTTGTCAAAGGTATGGGTGGTGCGATGGATCTCGTGGCTGGTGTGAAGCACGTCATCGTGGTGATGGAGCACGTTGCCAGAAAGAAAGACGGCACTGAAGACTTCAAGATCTTGCCGGAGTGTACTTTGCCATTGACCGGACTCAAGGTCGTTGATCAGATTATTACCGACCTGTGCGTGCTTGATGTCACACCAACGGGCTTGCGCTTATCTGAGTTAGCACCAGGGGTGACGGTTGAAGAAGTGATTGCCAAGACACCCGCTAAATTAGAGATTGGTGTGTAACGGATGAGG
Organism: uncultured beta proteobacterium; assembly: GCA_903875135.1. Taxonomy (GTDB): domain Bacteria; phylum Pseudomonadota; class Gammaproteobacteria; order Burkholderiales; family Burkholderiaceae; genus Polynucleobacter. Next base: position 27,604 of record CAIQUZ010000046.1, read on the forward strand.
CCTGGACACTCTCATTCGCATCCTAACGAGAGTGTCTCCGCAACAGAATTCCACGCGCATAAAGATGGTGACTCGCATCATTCGCATGCCAAAGAGATCACCAGTCAAACGGTTCTCACCATTGCCTTAGCCATCACGCTAACTTTTGCTGTGCTCGAGTTTTTAGCCGGTATTTATGCTAACTCCCTAGCATTGATTTCGGATGCGGGACACATGGTCACTGACGCGGCCGGATTATTTTTAGCGGTCATTGCGCAGTATGTTGCCAAACGGCCACCGTCGAGTCGTTATTCTTTTGGCTTTGGCAGGGCAGAAGGCTTAGCGGCTTTTTTAAATGGGGTTTCGATTGCCGGATTAATTGTCTGGATTACTTATGAGGCGATTCATCGACTCTTAATTACTGCGCATGAGGTCGCTGGTGGTACGGTGACCTTGATGGCGATTGTTGGCGTTGTTGTCAATCTGGTTGTGGCGTATTTACTCTCACGCAATAACCATAGTATGAATACTAAAGCAGCCATGATCCATGTCATGGGCGATTTATTAGCCTCCATTGCGGCTCTGATTGCTGGACTTGTGATTCAGTACACGGGGTGGATGCAAATCGATCCGATTTTATCCTTAGTGGTTTGTGTCTTGTTACTGCGTTCCACCATCAGTATTCTGAAAGAGTCGTATCACTTTCTGATGAAAGGTGTGCCGCTGCATATTGACTACATCAAGGTCGGTGAAGACTTGATCAAAGTTCCCGGAGTGATGGCAGTGCATGATTTACATGTTTGGGAGATGACGCCAGGATTTCCGGCACTCATTGGTCATATTGAAATCGATGATTTACACAACTGGCCTCATACCATGAATGCGATACGCGCGATGTTGATCCAAAACCACGGTATAGACCATGTCACGCTTCAGCCCGAAGTTACACCGACGTCTGCACCGGCACTAGCCTCATGAAAACATCTTGGTGGTACAAAGTTAAAGCGGTCTTGAGTGCACCAAAGTCTCAGACCCCAACCCCAGTTGTTCCTCATTCTTCTGCAGCGGTGGTAACACCCATCGTTCGTGAACCCTTTACACCGCGGGATAGTGTCACACGGTATGTGCAGTGTATTAGTTCCGCAGGTTTACACCGCATGGCCTATAGTGCTTGGGGTGATCCTTCTAATCCCAAGGTTTTATTATGCGTTCATGGGCTAACGAGAAGGGGTAGTGACTTTGCTGTTTTAGCCCGCGCCATGTCAGATCGATACTACGTGGTTTGTCCGGATGTGGTTGGTCGTGGTAATTCTGATGGCTTAGCTAATCCCATGTTGTATGGTGTGCCTCAATACGTCAGTGACATGGTCACGCTCATTGCTCATCTCCAGCCACAGCAACTCGATTGGTTTGGTACATCGATGGGTGGCTTGATTGGGATGGTACTGGCTGGCATCGATCAGCAACCCATTAGAAAACTTTTACTCAATGATGTAGGCCCCAGAATTGATCCAGCATTTTTTATCCGACTCATGCAATACCTCTCCAAGCCAGTGGTCTTTGACACGCAAGAGAAGGGTCTAGAGTATGCCAATTTGCTCACAACGACCTTTGGTAGGCATACTCCTGAGCAATTACGTGAACTCAATTTGCCGCAAATCGTCTATAAAGACGGCGCATGGCGCTTGCATTACGATCCGCAAATCAATGTACCCATTATGGCGACCAATCCGATGACTGCGCTGGCTGGAGAAAAGGCCTTGTGGCAGAGTTTTGATGCCATCAAAATCCCCACTCTGATTGTACGTGGGGCAGAGTCAGATTTATTAGCCCCGGCCACTGTTGCTGAGATGTGTCAGCGCAACCGAAATGCCATAGCCATTGAAGTCCCAGAAGCGGGACATGCACCTGCATTTATTTTGCCGAATCAACTACAAATTGCCAGGGATTTTTTTCAGTAATTTGAATCGAATGATTAATTGGTTTACATTCATAGGATGAGTGCAACAATTCCATCATCCATTGATGTTGAAAATCCCCTAGAGTCACTGACATGGTTTGGTGAGCCAAAAGAGCATCATCAAGCTGGTATGCTCGATATTGCTAAAACACTGTTTTTAGATGAAGCGACGCAACAAGCTATTACGTATTTATATCGTCAAGAGAGCAGCACCAAACTTCAGGCAGAATTTGGCGCGGAGATCACTGAACTGATTAAAAGTTTTCAGGCGCTAGAAGCCACCAGAGGGAAGGCGGCTACTGGTCAGGTGGAGTCCTTACGAAAAATGTTGCTCGCCTTCTCTCAGGACTTGCGTGTGGTTTTGATGTACCTTGTTTCAAGGTTACAGACCTTACGCTGGATCACACTACAAAAGATTGAAGTTGATGAACAATGGGCCACAGAGATTTTGGAGATTGACGCCGCTTTGGCGAATCGATTAGGGATTTGGCAACTTAAATGGGAGATGGAGGATTTAGCATTTCGGACATTAAAGCCATTGGATTATCGCGACATCGCGGGCTTACTCGATCAGAAGCGAGATCAACGTCAAGGCTTTGTCAACAAGGTCATGCAGCAGTTGCAAGAGCAGATCAAGATTCATCATATTGAAGGACAGGTCCAAGGACGACCCAAACATATCTATAGTATTTGGAAAAAAATGCAAGGTAAGTCTTTAGACTTTTCGCGTTTGCATGACGTTAGTGCCTTGCGTGTCTTAGTCAACTCTATTGAAGATTGTTATGCTGTGCTCGGGATGGTTCATGATGTTTGGACACCGGTAGATCAAGAGTTAGATGACTACATCGCCAAGCCTAAGCCCAACGGTTACCAGTCCTTGCACACCGTCGTCAAAGACGCGCAAGGGATTGCTTTTGAGATTCAGATTAGAACCCAAGACATGCACCATCAAGCAGAATTTGGTTTGGCTGCGCATTGGCGTTACAAAGAGGGTGCTGTTACCAGTGGCAAAGGCACGATTAGTGACGCGGCGTTGTATGAGCAGCGGATTGCTTGGGCACGCCAGTTAATTTCTTGGAAAGAAGAAGCTTGGGAGCAGATTAAAGGACAAACCATTGATGATCATGTCTATGCCCTGACACCTCTGGGTCGGGTGATTGCGTTGGATAAAAATTCCACGCCGCTCGATTTTGCTTACGCTGTGCACACTAATATTGGACATCGTTGCCGGGGTGCCAAGATTGATGGCGTCATGGTTCCACTCGATACCATGGTTAAAAGTGGGCAGACTATTGAGATTATTACCATCAAAAATGGCGGACCTTCGCGAGATTGGTTGCTTGCTGATAAAGCCTATCTCGCCTCGCATCGAGCCAAGAGCAAGGTCAGGGCTTGGTTTCATGCGCAAGAATCCTTAGAGGCTAAAGATACCAAAGAAACGAAAGATAGCAAAGACACCAAGCTAGAAAAAGAAATCGATGAACCTCTTCCCGAAATTCTGTTGCGGCCCTCTAAGCGAAAGAATGATAGTGGCGACATTTTGGTGGTCGGTGTGGATTCTCTCATGACGCAATTATCCAAATGTTGCCGTCCAGTACCTCCGGATGAAATTAGTGGCTTTGTGACCAAAGGGCGCGGGGTTTCCATCCACCGACAAAATTGCAACACGCTCCAACAACTGCTCACACGTGCCCCTGAGCGGATCATTAAAACAGCTTGGGGGACGCATTCGATCGACGCCAAATCCTTATTTGCGGTGGAGATTCATGTGTTAGCCATTGATCGGCAAGGGTTATTAAGAGATATTTCAGAAGTGTTTTCTAAGCTCAGAATCAATGTAATTGGGGTAAAAACACTATCGAGTAAAGGTATGGCCACGATGAGTTTTTCGATTGAAGTACACCATGTTGGCGACATCCAAACCGCCCTAAATATACTTTATGAAGTAAAAGGGGTGACAGAAGTGAGTCGTCGGTGATAGAATAGAAGGCTAAATAGGCTCGTAGCTCAGTTGGTTAGAGCACTACCTTGACATGGTAGGGGTCGCTGATTCGAATTCAGTCGAGCCTACCAAACACATAATGCGAAGACTTTAAATAGTCTTCGCATTTTTTATACTTCCCAATCTTCGGCTGTATTGAGTTCATTTTTCGTGTTCAAAGTAAAGCGATGTAAAGTAAGTCATGTCGAATCACCTGATTACTTCATTTTCATTGACACACTCGTGCTATCACTGTCATAGCACCGTATTACCCAATGCATCCTTTGAGGAATCGATTGGAGGAGAGGTGCGTTATTTTTGTTGTCCGGGTTGTCTTGCTATTGCTATGACAATTCATCAGCAGGGATTGGATATTTTTTATACACGGCGCACGCAAGCCAGTCCAAAACCTTTGGCAACGATACATAGTGATCAAATCCCTGAACAACTGTTAGCGTATGACGATCCGTCACTTGTGGGGCGATATACTCGTCCGGTGCTCGGGACTGATCATCTTGAAAGTACCTTACGTTTAGAAAAAATCCGATGTGCTGCTTGCGTGTGGTTGTGTGAACAACACCTTCTCCGGCTGCCTGGTGTTGATGACATACAGATTCACTATGTCACGCAAAGGGCGAGGGTGATCTTTGATCCAAATATCACGAGCCTAGCGCGTTTACTCTTCGAAATCGAGCGCATTGGTTATGAGGCGTGGCCATTTGAGCCCTCCTTATCGATGGAAAAATCGAAAAAAGAACGACGTCAATTACTCACTCGTTTGGGAGTAGCTTTATTAGGCATGATGCAAGTCATGATGTATGCCTGGCCGTCTTATATTGGCAGTGGCGACCTCACTCCCGAGTTCCATCTATTGTTAAGTTGGACGAGTTGGTTATTAACGGTACCGGTCATTTTTTATTCTGCGGCGCCCATTTTTTGGTCGGCTTGGCACAGTATCGGGATGTTTGCCAAAAGTCATCAGCTCAATATGGATGTGCCGATTGCTGTTGCACTAGGACTCTCTTTTGTGGCTGGCACAGTCAATACGATGACCGGATCTGGTTCGAGTTACTTTGATTCGATCACGATGTTCGTAGCTTTTATTTTGGTAGCGCGCTATGTCGAGCTCTTGGCGCGGCAAGATGCGCAAAGTGGCGCAGAAGCCTTGGCGAAGCAATTACCTGCCACGTGTGAACGGTATGTCAATTATCCTCATTCGTCAGAAATTCAGGTGGTGCCAGTCGTTAATTGTCGTATCGGGGATGTCATTCGGGTGGGTTCGGGTCAGTTGATTCCTATGGATGCGCAGGTACTGCAATCCGAGAGCGCGGTAGATGAGTCCTTATTGACTGGCGAGTCAAGACCCATCCAGAAAAATATCGGTGATACGGTGTATGCCGGCACGCACAACATTGTTAATCCACTCCATCTTCAAGTCACAGCCCTTGGTCAATCCACGCGGATTGCTGGTATTGCTTCTCTGCTAGATCAAGCATTAAGTGCGAAGCCTATTTTATTCAGTAAAACGCAAATGTGGTCTGGTTATTTTGTTATTTTCTTCATGTTGGCGGCAGTATTTTCTTCCGCTATGTGGTTATGGATTGATCCTAGTCGAGCGTGGACAGTGTTGATGGCCGTATTGGTTGCGAGTTGTCCTTGTGCGCTCTCGCTTGCCATCCCAACCGCGTTGGCAACGTCGCAGGGGACAGCAACGAAACTTGGTTTATTAATTGTGCGTGGTCATGTGATGGAAAGTTTGTCAAAGGCCAGTGATATCGTCATTGATAAAACGGGCACGATGACACTCGGTGAGCCAGCGCTCTTGATGATTCGCCATCTGCGCCCACATCTGACAGAAGAACAGGTCTTATCGATTGCTAGTGCTTTAGAGATGGGGCAGACGCATCCTTTAGCGCTAGCTATTCTGCGCGCCGCTAAGATGCGTAACATTACCCCGATGAGTCTTTCACAACCGGTTCAAAACCATCTAGGTCATGGCCTGAGTTCAGGCCATTATCGTTTGGGAGCATCTGCATGGATGGGAGCCGAACCCATCGAGATGGAAGGGCAGTATGGTCAAGTGCATTTAAGTGATGAGTTGGGTGTGATGGCGAGCTTGATCTTTTTAGATCAGGTTCGTCCTGGCTTAGACGTCTTTCTGAAAACAGCCGAAGAGCGCAACATCCACGTGCATTTAATCTCTGGAGATCATCCACAGACTGTCGCATGGTGGGCCAAGCACGTCGGTATCACGACCTATCAAGGGGCTTGTACACCAGAGCATAAATATCAATATGTACAAACATTACAGCAATCGGGTCGAGTAGTTTTGGCGATTGGTGATGGCGTCAATGATGCTCCATTATTAGCCAGTGCCGATGTCTCAATTGCGGTTGGGGCTGGAGCGCCACTCGCGATTGCTGGAGCAGATGCAGTTTTGACAGCCCAATCTTTAGCGCCTTTATCGAAGATATTGAAGTTAGCAGATCGAACACAGTCGATTATCACCATGAATTTAACCTGGGCATTGATTTACAACGTCGGCATGCTACCGGTGGCGATGCTAGGGTGGATTAATCCTTGGATTGCGGGGGTTGGTATGTCCTTATCCTCTTTACTTGTGACATTAAATGCTTGGCGATTAAGAAAAGCGTAGACTGTGCGCATGGATAGTTTATATATTCTGATTCCCTTATCCTTGGCCTTGATTGTTGTGATCGTCGTTGTTTTATCTTGGGCGATGAAGAACGATCAATTTGAGGATCTGCAGGGTCCTGCTGAGTCGATTTTGATGGACGATGACACGCCCAAATAAGTTTGCAACAACGTATTCTGTTGTTTTTTCTATCTTGTTTTTAATACTTTTGCTCTTTTTGACTTATATCAAATGCTCTTTTGGTCATCACAGGAAAATGGCCAATAGTGTTGTTTGTCATCAGTTAGCGAAGAGGAGAAGCCATGGGAATTACCCTGGACCAAAAACAAGCGTATTTCAATTACAAGATTGTTAGTCAATTTGCCATCGTCACCGTACTTTGGGGAATTGTTGGAATGCTCATAGGTGTGATTTTGGCGGCGCAGTTGGTTTGGCCAGAAATTACTATGAATATCTCTTGGCTCAGTTATGGTCGACTTCGCCCACTCCACACCAATGCCGTTATTTTTGCTTTTGGTGGTTCGGCATTATTTGCCACTTCTTACTATATTGTCCAGAGGACTTGTCAGGTTCGCTTGTTCAGTGACAAATTAGCAGCCTTTACATTTTGGGGATGGCAGGCCGTCATTGTTTCTGCGGCGATTACTTTACCAATGGGCTTATCGACGTCCAAAGAGTATGCCGAACTCGAATGGCCCATTGATATCTTGATTACGGTGGTTTGGGTCGCTTATGCAGTGGTGTTTTTTGGCACGCTCATGAAACGCAAAACCAAGCATATTTATGTATCGAACTGGTTCTTTGGCGCTTATATTCTGACGATTGCGGTACTTCATATTGTCAATAATATTGAAATTCCAGCTGGTTTATTTAAATCGTATTCTGCTTATTCTGGTGCGCAAGATGCGATGATTCAGTGGTGGTATGGTCATAATGCGGTTGGTTTTTTCTTGACGACTAGCTTTTTAGGCATGATGTATTACTTCATTCCGAAGCAAGCAGAGCGCCCCATTTATTCTTACCGATTATCGGTTGTGCACTTTTGGGCGTTGACCTTTACCTATATGTGGGCTGGTCCACACCATCTACAGTACACCTCATTACCGGATTGGACACAGTCCTTAGGAACGGTATTTTCAATTATTTTGTTAGCGCCATCATGGGGTGGCATGATCAACGGCATTATGACTTTATCGGGTGCCTGGGAAAAGTTACGCCATGATCCAATTCTGAAATTTATGGTGGTGTCCTTATCGTTTTACGGTATGTCGACGTTTGAAGGTTCGATGATGTCCATCAAAACTGTCAATGGATTGGCGCATTACACCGATTGGATTATTGGCCACGTCCACTCTGGAGCGCTTGGTTGGGTGGCGATGATTTCGATTGGTTCGATGTATTATCTGATTCCACGTTTGGTTGGCGAAAAAGAAATGTACAGTAAGCGTTTGGTCGAGCTGCATTTTTGGATTGCAACCATTGGCGTGGTGATTTACATTGCCGCCATGTGGATTGCTGGAGTGATGCAAGGCTTGATGTGGCGTGCCTTTGAGGCAGATGGAACTCTCACTTACTCATTTGTTGAAAGTGTAAAAGCCACGTATCCTTTTTATATTGTGCGATTAATTGGTGGCTTCGCCTTCCTCTGTGGCATGTTGCTGATGGCGTTTAACGTTTATAAAACCGTTGGACCCCGGAAATTTATGGATGCGTTGATTCCCCAAATACCGGTATCTATCCCTAAGTCCATCGGTTTCACACCAACAACTGCTCAATAAGGTTTGGACTATGTCAGAACATCAACATCCTTTTTTCTCCCATGCCACTCTGGAGCGCAATGTGGGCTTGTTAATTACTGTCACCATTATTGTCGTTGCGATAGCGGGCCTGGTACAAATCGTGCCACTGTTTTATCAGCACTCCACCACTGAGCCAAGTCTTGGGGTTGTGCCTTACTCCGCACTACGACTTGCGGGACGTGATATTTATCAGCGCGAAGGTTGTGTGGGTTGTCATTCTCAACAAATCCGCACACTACGTTCTGAAGTAGAGCGGTATGGTCCTTATTCTTTAGCGGGTGAGTCAGTGTATGACCATCCTTTTTTATGGGGTAGTAAACGGACGGGGCCTGATTTATCCCGAGTGGGTGCTCGTTATTCTGATGCGTGGCATCAGGTGCATTTAAATAATCCACGCTCAGTAGTGCCGGAGTCGAATATGCCTGCTTATCCTTGGTTAGAGAAAAATAAGGCGGATCAAGACACCATCGCTAATCACATGACCGCTTTGCGTCGCGTAGGTGTTCCCTATACCGATGAAGAAATTGCCAATGCCTCTAAAGAACTTGAAGGAAAAACCGAAGCGGACGCACTGATTGCTTATTTACAAGGTTTGGGAACAAACCGTCGGTATTTAAACATCGATGAGATGCCCACCAATTAATTGAATAGGATATTTATGCAACATTTAGCACCTTACCTTTCTGCGACTGCCACGATTTTAGGCATCTTATTTTTTTTAGGGATTGTCTGGTGGGCATGGTTACCTAAAAATCAACCGGCGCTGCATGAGTCGGCGCAGTTACCGTTTGATCTGCCTGATGAATTCCCGCGGGAGCAACCATGAGTGACTTTATAAGCCCAGGGTGGAGTATTTATATCACCATCATGACTTTGGTAGGGATTGCTGCTTGTCTTTGGTTATTGTTTAGTCAGCGCAAGATTGCGGTGGTCCATGGCAAAGATGGCGCCGTTGTGGAGGACACGGGTCATGTATGGGATGGCGATTTACGGGAGTTAAATAATCCATTGCCCCGGTGGTGGATGTTGATGTTCTTCTTTTCTTGCCTTTTTGCTTTGGGTTATTTATATGTTTTTCCAGGATTAGGATCAAGTCCAGGTTCATTTGGATATACCACCAAAGGAGAACTAAAGAAGTCGATGATCACTGCCAATGCTGAACTCAAACCCGTTTATGACAAATATATGGCGATGACGATTGAGCAAGTGGCAGCAGATCCTCAAGCCAAAGTGATGGGGCAGCGTTTGTTTTTAAATCACTGCGCCCAATGTCATGGCTCTGATGCCGGTGGCGGTAAGGGCTTTCCGAATTTAACGGATCATGATTGGTTATATGGTGGTGAGCCAGAAAATATACTACAAACCATCAACTTAGGCAGGGGTGGGGTGATGCCTGCTTTTCCACAACGTAGTGCAACCGATCTAGTTAATGTTGCCACTTATGTACGCAGTCTTTCAGGTCAGCCCACCGATGGATTCAAAGTCGCGTTAGGTATGGCGGTCTTTAAAGAAAGCTGTGTTGCCTGTCATGGCGTGGATGCCAAAGGTAATCAGTTGCTTGGTGCGCCCAATTTGACCGATAAAATTTGGTTATATGGTGGATCGCAAGCCACCATTGTTGAGACCTTAAAGAAGGGTAGACAAGGCATGATGCCCGCCCAAGAGCATGTCTTGAGCCCAGAAAAAATCCATCTTCTTGCTGCTTTTGTGTGGGGTTTGTCAAACCATCCATCACAAAGGCCAGACAAATAATAGTGCGTGTTTCAACACCTACAGGTAAGCCTGTTCCGATAGAGATCATTGAAGAGTCTTTGTATGAGATTCGCAGTAAAATTCATCCGCGGTCCGTCACTGGCCTCTTTGCCCGTTGGCGCTTGATTCTGGTTGTAGTTACTCAAGTTTTATTTTATGGCTTACCGTGGCTCAACTGGAATGGCCGTCAGGCGGTTCTCTTTGACTTGGTACATCGTAAATTTTATATCTTTGGTTTGGTATTGTGGCCCCAAGATATTATTTATTTAACACTCTTGCTGATTATCTCGGCTTTGTCACTCTTCTTATTTACTGCCATTGCAGGACGTCTTTTTTGTGGTTATGCCTGTCCACAAACGGTGTATACCGAAATCTTTATGTGGGTTGAAAAAAAGGTTGAGGGTGATCGGTTTGCAAGGTTGCATTTAGATCAAGATAAATGGCCGTGGAGCTTACGTAAGTTTCGTCTAAAGATCACTAAGCATGTTATTTGGTTATTGATTGCCTTTGTAACAGGTTTCACGTTTATTGGTTATTTCACATCGATTCACACCTTAACTGAGCGCTTGGTGCATCTCGCCTTAGGCCCATGGCAAACCTTCTGGTTATGTTTTTATGGGTTTGCCACCTGGGGTAATGCCGGATTGATGCGTGAGCAGGTGTGTAAATATATGTGTCCGTATGCACGTTTCCAAAGTGTCATGGTGGATAAAGAAACCTTAGTAGTCACCTATGACAAGGTTCGTGGTGAACCAAGGGGTAGCAGAAACAAATCTGATGATCATATAGCCAAAGGTTTAGGTGACTGTGTGAACTGTCATATTTGCGTACAGGTATGTCCCACCGGGATTGATATTCGGGAAGGCTTACAGTACATGTGTATTGGTTGTGGCGCGTGTATTGATGCTTGTAATCAAGTCATGACAAAAGTAGACTACCCTAAGGGCTTGATTCGTTACACCTCGGAGCGGGCGATGGAAGAGCAACAAACGTCTCTTGATTTCGTACATCTCTTTTTTCGGCCACGCATTCTGATCTATACCGCGATTTTGGGTATATTGATTGCTGTATTTTTATTTTCGATCGTTACCCGTAATCCTTTGCGGATCGATGTGATGCGCGATCGTGGGCCACTTGCTCGTGAAGTAGATGGTGACAGTATTGAAAACATTTACCGCATCCAGATGATGAACTCTTCTGAGCATTCGATGGATCTTATTTTGCAAGTGAAGGGCTTAGAGCATCTCGTGATACTCGACTCGCAGGGTAATGAACTTCGTCATTTGCATATTGAGCCATCCTCCAATCAATTATTACCCATTAAAGTGAGAACATCGATGGCAACGGCGCAGACTGGTAACTACCCGATTGTGTTTGAGGTCGAAGAACACCAAGACTTTGACCACAAAGTGATTCTGCGGAACGGTCAAGAGCGATCTACTTTTATTATTCCCCACGAACTGATCCATCCAGGAGAAGATGAACATGAAAAAGAACATGGAAAAGAACATGCACATGACTAAACAAGATCAACCCAAACTCTGGTGGCAACAATTGTGGCCTTGGCTATTAATGTGTGGTCCAGCAGCGGCAATCTTTGCCTGTGCCATCACGATTTGGTTAGCCGTCAATCAATACCCAGATGAGCCATTACGTGAAGGTGTGGTTCGACAAGGCTTAAAAGTCGAGCAGGTGAAAAAATGAAACATCACGTTCTCATGTGGGTCTTATGGCCATCTTTTTTAGTATCGATGATGGGAGTTGGTCTTCTATTTAGTTTTGTTCATCCCGATGACATTGTCTTCTTTGGGCATCATCCTGATATCGACGATGAAGGTATTTACACCTTAGGCTTTTTGATCATTTGGCTTTTTTGTGCGTTGTCTAGTTTATTGACTTTGTATATTGTGCCGGGGATTAAACAGACGGACCAGCATCAAAGCGTTCATCGCGCGCAGATTTAAGCCGAGCGATGTTAACAATTGGCCTTTTACTGAGTGTGTTTTTAGGATCCCTTGTGAGTGGTTGGCACTGTGCGCTGATGTGTGGCGGCATTGCTGCAGCGGTTGAAGGTCAGGCGACGAGTATGGTTCATTTTCAGCGCGCAAGGCAACTGTTTTATTTGCAATTGACAATGCATCTGGGGCGCATCACGACTTACACGTTACTTGGTGGAATTGCAGCCTGGGTTGGAATCTTTGTTTGGCGGCAAGACATCGTCTTGATTCAACGCCCTTTATTTTTTATCAGCTCCAGCTTATTGATCTTCATGGGGATACGTTTACTCTTACGCAATCACCCGCAAAAATCACCATTTGGAAAATGGTTAGGGCTTCGATTAGCCACTTCGTGGGCCAAGTATCTGGGTAATCTCGGCAGTTCACCTGCACGTTGGTTTAGTGGCATGCTCTGGGGCTTGCTCCCGTGCGGTTTAATTTATAGCGTCTTACCTTTAGCGTTTTTATCGGGTAATGTGTTAACGGGGATGGCCTTGATGTTCGCCTTTGGGTTGGGCACCTTACCCAACCTCATATTGATTTCTCGTTGTTCGGCGCTGATGGCTCAACTGGGTCGATCGGTTTGGGTACGCTACCTTGCTTCAGCCTTACTGATGGGGTCGGGGCTGTTTGGCATCTACCGAGCATGGGTACTGCCGCAAGCATTACTCCAACAGGGGTTTTGTTTTTCTTAGAATAAAAAGTCGCAACTTAAGTTATTGATTTTTAATCAATAACTCTTTTTTTTGACCAAAATATACTGCTATATTAAATAGTCGGATAAAAAGATACCCTCAAGATCATGTTTTAAGCGACATAAAAAGGAAATTAGTGATCCTTACAGGGCCATGTCAGGTGGGAAAAACTTATATGGGGCGTCAACTCATGTCTCAATTTAAAACGCCCCTGTACCTCAATTGGGATATTCCTGAAGATAGAGTGCGCCTGCAAACACAGAGTCGATATGACCAAAATGATTTAGTCATCATGGATAAAATTCATAAGATGACTAATTGGAAGCAGTGGTTAAAAGGAATTACGGATGCTAAAAGTCCAGGGACTGCCTTGTTGGTTACGGGTAGTGCTCGGATGGATACATTTCGTCAGGCAGGAGAGTCTTTAGCGGGACGTTATTACTCTTACAGAATGCATCCAATTTCAGTTAAAGAGTTGAGTATTGATACTCAGATAAAACCACGAGAAGCTCTTGATCATCTTCTGGAGCGTGGTGGTTTCCCAGAACCTTTTTTGGCGGATCAATTGGAGCTTGTTTTAAGGTGGCGGACAGATTACGCAAAAGATATTTTGCGAGAAGATATTTTGGAGTTTTCTAGATTGCAAGAACTCAATACGATGAAAATATTTATTGAGATTCTGGGAGAGAGGGTTGGTTCGCTTTTGTCTTTAGCATCGATAGCAAGAGATATTGGTTGCTCACCAATTACCTTAAGTCGTTATTTAGATATTCTTCAAGCCTTGTTTGTGGTTTTTACTATTCATCCCATGCACGATAACATTGCCAGGTCGTTGTTAAAAACTCCCAAGGTATATTTTTATGATCAAGGTTTGGTAAGAGGTAATGAGGGGGCGAAGTTAGAGAATGCTGTCGCTTGTATGTTACTTAATTTAGCTCAAGAAGGGGAGCGATATGATTTAGTAAAGGTTTTAAAAGGTTATGGTGGTGCAGGTGTATTGGAGGTTATTGCAGATAATTTCGGTGATACCTATAGGGCGGTTTATACAGTTAAGTTTTCTGAAGCTATTTTTGTTCTTCATTGTTTTCAGAAAAAAAGTAAGCAAGGCATTGCAACACCAAAAGAAGATTTAAATATTATATTATCTAGATTAAAAATAGCTAGATTAAAAGCAAAGGAGTTGTCCGATGAAAAAAAGTAATTTACATGGTGTAGAAATTTTAGAAAGTTCAGGAAATATTTATGCTGATTTAGGTATAGAAGATGCTGCAAAACTAAAGATTAAGTCAGATTTAGTGATACAAATTATGAAAGCAATGAAGCGATTAAGCCTCACTCAAGATCAAGCAGCAAAAAGAATGGGTGTTTCTCAACCAAAGGTTTCTGGAATGATTCGAGGTGATTTCTCAAATCTATCGGAAAGAAAATTAATGGATTGTTTAGCTCGACTAGGATTCAATATTGAAATTAGAGTCAGGCCTGCTAAACAGGCAGTAGGTCAGTTGGTTGTATTGGCGTAAAAAGTCTTTGCCTTTGTCAATTGATACTTCAGAAATTATTTTTGATAACAGCTTTTTCATCAATTAAACAACATCAGTCCTTACTGAACCGTTGTACCCATTTCTTTGATTACACGGTCCCATTTTGTAATTTCTACTTGAATATATTTAGCAAATGATTTAGAAGAACCACCAACAGGCTCAAACCCTAAGGACAAAAACGCTCCTTGACATCCTCCCTGCCCTAAAGGACGGGGATTCCTACTGCTAGACGTTCATGTCCGAACGCAAGAATATTGAGAGCGTCATAGAATTCTCGTTCTTGAACGGTATTCGATGGAGGGATTAAAGAACCAATCCGTTTTAAAACTGCGTGTTTGCCTAACTGCTTGTCTGACTACTAGCCATTGATATGTCTCCTTGATATTTTTTTAGTTTCATTTGTGTCATAAAGTGTTTTTATCCCTCATTTATTTTTTTGTTGAGCAGGATAAAAATTCCTGCAAAAGATTAGAAGACGGCTTCAAGATCAGCCATGAAGGTGATTGCATAAAACAAGAACGAGAATTAAAGGCATAAAAGCCTTAATATGTCTTATTTATATCGATGAATCAGTAGTTTATAATCACTTTTCTTATTAAATTTGATGTTTTCCTCTAGGAATATATGCCAGTAGTTACCTTACCCGATGGCTCACAGCGCCAATATGATGCTCCTTTGACGGTTGGGCAAGTTGCTAAAAGCATTGGCTCTGGACTAGCCAAGGCCGCCTTAGCTGGAAGGGTGAATGAAGATTTAGTTGATCTTTCCTATCTCATCGACAAAGATATCCAACTCGCCATTATTACGGAGAAAGATGCTGAAGGTTTAGAAGTGATTCGTCACTCGACTGCGCATCTTTTAGCGTATGCCGTCAAACAGCTTTATCCAGAAGCTCAGGTCACCATAGGTCCTGTAGTGGATAACGGTTTTTATTATGACTTTGCGTATTCAAGACCAT
Organism: uncultured beta proteobacterium; assembly: GCA_903875135.1. Lineage (GTDB taxonomy): Bacteria > Pseudomonadota > Gammaproteobacteria > Burkholderiales > Burkholderiaceae > Polynucleobacter. Next base: position 42,922 of record CAIQUZ010000046.1, read on the forward strand.
TCACACCAGAAGATTTATTAGCGATTGAAAAGCGCATGGCAGAACTTGCGAAAAAAGATGAGCTTGTTACCAGAACGGTTGTTCCTCGCGATGAAGCCATTGCTTATTTCAAGAGCTTGGGTGAACACTACAAAGCAGAGCTCATTGAAAGTATTCCGCAGCATGAAGATGTGTCTTTATATGCGGAAGGGGGCTTCACTGATTTATGCCGTGGTCCTCACGTACCAAGCACTGGCAAACTCAAAGTCTTCAAACTCATGAAGGTTGCTGGAGCGTATTGGAGAGGTGATTCTAAAAACGAAATGCTCCAACGTATTTATGGCACCGCTTGGACAAAGAAAGAAGATCTGGAAGCGTATTTACATATGCTCGAAGAAGCTGAGAAGCGTGATCACCGAAAACTTGGTAAGCAGCTCGATTTATTTCATTTCCAGGAAGAGGCGCCGGGACTGATTTTCTGGCATCCCAAGGGCTGGGCAATTTGGCAGCAGGTTGAACAGTACATGCGCAAAATTTATCAAGACCATGGATATCAAGAGGTTAAAGCCCCACAGATTTTAGATCGCGTGCTTTGGGAGAAATCCGGTCACTGGGATAACTACAAAGACAATATGTTCACTACGGAGTCTGAGAATCGCACCTACGCGCTCAAGCCCATGAACTGTCCTGGTCATGTCTTAATCTTTAATTCTGGATTACATAGTTACCGTGATTTACCACTGCGTTTTGGTGAGTTTGGTCAGTGTGTGCGTAATGAACCATCAGGTGCATTGCATGGACTGATGCGCGTGAGAGGATTTACGCAAGACGACGGTCATATTTTTTGTACCGAAGATCAGATTCAGTCAGAGGTCGCGGCTTTTGACAAACTTGTCAGAAGTGTTTATCAGGACTTTGGATTTACTGAGGTTGCTGTTAAATTGGCTTTGCGTCCCGAAAAGCGCGTTGGTGAAGATGCGATTTGGGATAAAGCCGAAGATGCTCTGCGAAGTGCGATACAGGCATCCGGTCAAGAATGGGAAGAATTACCCGGTGAGGGAGCCTTTTATGGCCCTAAACTCGAATATCACCTCAAAGACTCCATTGGTCGCTCTTGGCAGTGTGGCACGGTACAGGTCGATTTTTCGATGCCCGGTCGTTTAGGTGCTGAATACGTGGCGGAAGATAACAGTCGGAAGATTCCGGTCATGTTGCACCGAGCGATTGTGGGTTCTTTAGAGCGATTTATTGGTATTTTGATCGAAAATCATGCTGGAGCCATGCCGGCGTGGTTATCTCCTACCCAGGCGGTGGTGCTCAATATCTCCGAAAATTCTGCGGCATATGCGCAACATGTAGCGCAAATACTGAAAAAACAAGGATTTAGAGTGTTTGCGGATTTGCGTAATGAGAAAATAACGTATAAAATACGAGACCATGCTTTACAAAAACATCCTTACTTAATTGTGGTGGGTGATAAAGAGCGTGATGGCAACTTAGTTGCTGTTCGGGCACGTGGCGGGGTGGATTTAGGCGTAATGTCTATTGAAGCTTTCGAGAAGAGACTCCAAGAAGATAATTCGGAAAAAGTCGTCTCGCAACCTGCGAAGGCATGAGCAGTATTTTGATGATTTTAGAGAAGAGGTAAAGATATCGCTACAGAAAAACTGCATCGTATTAACCGGGAAATAACGGTTCCTGAAGTGCGATTGATTGGTTCACAAGGACAGGCATTAGGAGTTTTCAAGATATTTGATGCGATGAAGCTGGCTGAAGAGCAAGAAACGGATCTCGTTGAAATTGCTCCGACTGCGGTTCCTCCCGTATGTAAGTTGATGGATTACGGGAAGTTCAAGTACCAAGAGGCCAAGAAAGCACATGAGGCGAAGTTAAAGCAGAAGGTAATTCAGGTCAAGGAAGTGAAGTTCAGACCTGGTACGGATGACGGTGATTATGGTGTGAAGTTGCGAAATCTGATCCGCTTTTTGGATGAAGGCGATAAAACCAAGATTACGCTGAGATTTAGGGGTCGAGAGATGGCTCACCAAGAGATTGGAATGCGGATGTTGGATCGTTTGAAGATCGATTTAGAGCCGTATGGCGTTGTTGAGCAATTCCCGAAAATGGAAGGCCGACAAATGGTGATGGTTTTATCACCGATTAAAAAGAAATAATTGGGACGCAAGTCCTTGTAATAAAAGGACGCAAGTCCTTGTAATGAATGGACATAAGTCCTTGTAGTGAGAGCGTAAGCTCATAGAAGTATGGCTGGGTTTTAGAAGTGTTATTGCAACAAATAACCACCTGAGTTATACAAATTAGTGAAAAGGGAGCAATCATGCCCAAGATGAAGAGCAAAAGCGGTGCTGCCAAGCGCTTTAAGATTCGCGCAAGCGGATCGATTAAGCGTGGCCAGGCATTTAAGCGCCATATCCTAACCAAGAAGACAACGAAGAACAAACGTCACTTGCGTGGTTCAGCAGCGGTTCATGAAACCAATGTTAAATCCGTTCGTGCGATGTTACCGTACGCTTAATTATTGAATAGGAGAATCTCATGCCAAGAGTAAAACGCGGAGTCACAGCACGTGCCCGTCATAAAAAAGTCACCGACGCAGCCAAAGGCTATCGGGGTCGTCGTAGTAATGTATTTAGAATCGCTAAAGAAGCGGTCATGCGCGCTGGGCAATATGCTTATCGCGATCGCCGTAATAAAAAGCGTGTGTTCAGAGCATTATGGATTGCCCGTATCAATGCGGCGGTTCGTGAGCACGACTTAAACTATAGCGTATTCATCAATGGTTTAAAGAAGGCAGAAATTGATTTGGATCGCAAAGTTTTATCCGATATGGCGATTCATGACAAGCCAGCCTTTGCTGCACTCGTCGAAAAAATCAAATCCATTCAAGCTCCGGCTGCGTAAGTTGGTAGTTTATGGTTGATTTAGATCAACTAGTTAGCGAAGCGCAACAAAGCTTCTCCTCCACCTGCGACGCGGTCGCTTTGGAGGAGGCCAAAGCTAAATATTTAGGTAAGTCTGGACTTTTGACAGAAATGCTCAAAGGTCTAGGCAAACTGGATCCTGATCAAAGAAAATCTGAAGGCGCCAAGATCAATGCAGCGAAGGCTGTCATTGAAGAGGCCTTAAGTCAGCGTCGCAATCAACTTGCCGACGACTTATTACAAGCTCGACTATCCCAAGAAGCTATTGATGTATCACTACCAGGAAGAGGTCGTGGCGCGGGTTCACTGCATCCTGTGATGCGCACGTGGGAGCGGGTCGAAGAGATCTTTCACTCCATTGGTTTTGAAGTGGCGCAAGGACC
>CAIQUZ010000047.1 GCA_903875135.1 uncultured beta proteobacterium
CCATCAAATGAATACAACTCAAAGAACACATATTAGACAATTCAGACTGAAACACATCCGCACTAACGGGATATTCTTGCATAGCAATAAAAGCAAATGATGTGTATTCAATCAAGCAAAAATATCAACCTTTGATGAGAAAAAATCTAATGCGGTATGTAGGAAATATCTTTAACTAACTTTCCATAACGACCGTAATCTTCCTTTAATATCTTTTCAAAATATTCTGGCGATTCAGAAACGACTTCCAAACCATAGCTTTTTAATTGCTCAACAATTTCTGGCGAATTCATGGCACGGTTGATTTCAGCATTCAGTTTTTGGACGATGTCTTTAGGCATCCCTGCAGGCCCCGAATACGCAAACCAGCCATTTGACGTCCATCCAGGAACTGTTTCAGATACGGTCGGTATACCAGGCCACTCAGAAACCCGACTTTTATTCGAAATCGCGAGTAATCGAATCGCTCCTGACCGAACATGAGGAGCTGGTCCACTAACACCATCGACTGAAGCCATCACCTGACCACCAATCATGTCCGTAATAATGCCAGCGGTGCCCTTATAAGGAACATGCGTAAAAGTGATGCCCGCCGTTTTAGCGAAATGCTCAAAAACCAAATGAGGAAACCCCCCTTCGCCATTCGAGCCAACGGTAAGTAGTCCTGGATTGGCTTTGGCCCAGTCAATCATTTGACCTAAAGTTTTAAATGGCACTTGATTATTAGCAGTAATCACTTGATAGTTATACGTCGATAAGGCAATCGACGTGAAGTCATTGAGTGCGTTATACGGAATGGTTTTACTCGTGTGTGGCAAAACAACCATGTTCCCACCTTGGGAGGCCACAATCGTATAACCATCCGGCTTGGATTTAGCAACATAATCCATGCCAATCGTACCCGATGCACCAGCACGGTTTTCAACAATAATGGCCTGACCTAAACGTTCTTGAAGCTTTGGGGCAATCAAGCGCGTCATGATGTCGGTGGTATTACCTGGCGGAAACGGAATCACGATTTTAATTGGGCGGGATGGATAAGCTTGGGCAAAAGACCAAGAACTGGTGCCACAAAACATCAACACGAGTAAACCAATCATGCTAGCTTTTACAGTATGTCGCATCACGCCCCCTTTGGTTGTTCAAACTATTTTTTAAGCGGTATCACAGGCACCAATAATCTTGCTGCCTGTTTAGGCCCCATATGTAAGGTGACTTTACCACCAAAAATCGCTGGTGGACGATCCATCTCATCATCATGCGTAAATGGCCCACAACCTTTCATGGGGTTTTTCATATTGGATAAAGAAGCAGCCACATCATCATGCTCGTAATCACGGCCACGAATCGATAAAGCAATGCTATAGCCCTTTGGCACCACAATACAGGTTGGCCAAACCTCTACATCGAGTTCGTATATTTCGCCCGGTGTTAACGGCTGCTTCTCATCATGCGTATGCCAAGGACGATATGGCAAACTCTTCTTTTTGTCTAACTTACGATGCGAGGCTCTGAGCCAACCTTGACCAACCGGTGTTTTGGGATCAAGCGCACCATGGAATAAAACTTCTTTACCGGCTGGATCAAAGATTCTAAAGACGGCAAAAATATCAGCGTCCACGGTCGATGAAGAGATAAACAACTTCAGCGCCATCGGTCCAGTAATTTCGACTTCTTGCTTTTGTGGTGGGAACGCAAAGGTCACTCCATTCCCCATCATGTCATAGGTCACTTGAGCAGACTCTTTGACCGCTTTTTGCGTAAAACTCATCGCTGCTGGATCTAAAAATAATTCCGTCCACTGAGTGCGTTTGAGTGGCCACTCTTTTTCTGCACGTGGCACAAACTTCTCTCCAGGACTTCTAACCAGTAAAGAAACCGGCGGCGTCTTATTCCAACCATTCTTCTTCCCTTTGAGATAAAAGTCAAAGAAGCGTTTTTGTATCCCCACACCATAATCTGTATAAAAAGGCGCCCAGTGCGATCCACCATGAACCTCTAACCATTTATTCTTGGACTTAGACCGAACAAATCCCTCAAAGTTGCCGCGGGTATGTAAGCCTTGACCACCCCAGTTTGCCGCACTAAGGACCGGTAAATCAACACGACTTAAATCCGCTGTTCGCTCGACATACCAATCATTGATCATTTCGTTATCAATCACACGCTTCCAAATATCTTCGACATTTTGTAATAGCTCTTCGTGTGATAAGGTTTCTGGTCCACAAACGGTTTCTCCCGTAATGGGGCTGCGCTTGCCTCGATCACCAACGCCGTGCTGGACTGTCTTGATCTGCATTTCTAACCAGTTTTTACGAAATGAACAAGCAATTCCTCCATGACGATTGGACTCACGATAATTATCGTTCCAACCTTCCCATACGCAAATCGCTGCCAAATGCTTTGGCTTACTCGCCGCAGCACGCCATTGATTACTGCCGTAATACGAAATACCATTCATACCGACTTTGCCGTTACACCAATCCTGTGCTGCACACCACTCAATACACAAATGAATATCTTTGGTCTCGCGGGCATTGTTATGATCCATAAAGCCCGGAGATCTGCCAGCACCTCGAGAGTCGATACGAATACACACATAGTCATCCGGTACCCATTTCTCAGGATCAACGACTTCCCAATTTTGATATTGATTGGTAGACCCACGCATGACGTCAGGGTTCTCACGCTCCATGATCTCCCAAGCCGTCTTGTAACCTTCTTGAAACGCCAATCCTTTGCCGTAAGGTCCATAAGAAAGAATCACCGGAAATTTGCCCGCCTGCGTCGGCCGAAAAATATCCGCACGTAATACCAGCCCATCATCCATCACAATGGGCATATCCCAATCAATATGCATACCGTCGCGTACTTCGGATTTCCATGCGTCCATCTTTGTCTCCTTGACTGTCTATTTTGAATTAAATCTATTCTAAATCTTTTTTATACAGATCAGTATTTTGTAGAATAGATCTGTTACAAACTGTCATAAATGACAAATAGACTATAAATTAATACAACTTATTCTCGACCTATGCGACTCCATCATTTTTCCAAAACCATCCTTGTAAGCGCTACTTTTTTGATTGGACAAGTCCACGCCACAACCTTTGCCCAACCTGCGCATTCCGCCGATGTGATTTACTACGGTGGTCCGATCGTGACAGTCAATGATCAACAACCCTCAGCACAAGCGGTGGCGATCAAGAATGGCAAAATTGTTGCGGTGGGCTCGGAAGATGCGATGAAACCATGGACCGGTAAAGCAACTCAACAAGTTCACCTGCAAGGTAAAACTCTCGTGCCAGGTTTTATTGATGGCCATGGGCACGTCGTCAACGTGGGTGTTCAAGCGATTTCTGCGAACCTTCTGCCACCTCCAGATGGCGGTGTTGACTCGATTCCCGCATTACAAAAAGTATTGAAAGATTGGATCGCTAGCTCTGCGGTTCCTAAAAAATACGGGATCATTATTGGTTTTGGCTATGATGATTCGCAGCTCAAAGAAAAACGACATCCAACAAAAGAAGAGCTAGACGCAGTATCCAAAGATGTTCCTATTATGTGCTTTCATCAAAGTGGCCATATTCGCTCATATAACAGCAAAGCTTTAGAAATCGCGGGCATTACCAATCAAACCAAAGACCCTGTTGGGGGTGTGATTCAGCGCAAAGTGGGTACTCAAGAGCCGAATGGCGTTTTCGAAGAATCAGCAATGATGTTAGTGGATACGAAAATTTTGCCCAAAGTCGGTAAAGAAGAAATGATGAATCTCGCAACAGCTGGTCAAAACTTGTATAAAAAGTACGGCCACACTACTGCTCAAGAGGGTTTAGCAATCAATGGCTTTTTACTGGGTTTAACTGAACTGGCAAAAGTACAAAAATTAGACATTGATGTGGTGGCTTACCCACCAATCATGTTTCCTGGCATTGAAAAAATCATGCAAAGTCCTTTCGTGGGTCAAAACTATCGCAACCATTTACGCATTGGTGGCGTGAAGTTGGTTCTCGATGGCTCCCCTCAAGGTAAAACAGCTTGGCTGAGCAAACCATATTATCAAGTTCCAGAAGGTCAAAAAGAGGATTATGCTGGCTACGGCTCTATGCCGGATGCCGATGCAAATCGTTTTATGCTGCAAGCTTTTGCCAATCACTGGCAGGTGATCACCCATACCAATGGCGATAAAGCGATTGATCAATTGATTCAAAGTGTGCGCGTCGCAAAAAAAGCTTACCCTAAAGATCATTCAATCCCCGTGATGGTTCATGGTCAAACACTACGTCAAGATCAAATTCCGGAATTAAAAAAACTGGGCATCTTCCCTTCCGTATTTCCGATGCACACCTATTACTGGGGAGATTGGCATCGCGACTCTGTCTTAGGACCAGAACGTGCTGCGAATATCTCGCCAACCAAATGGTTGTTAGATGCGAATCTACCGTTCTCTTCACACCATGATGCACCAGTGGCGTTTCCGGATATGATGCGCGTTCTTTCTGCGACAGTGAATCGTGTGACGCGCTCTGGACAAGTATTAGGATCAGATCAACGAGTTGAGCCCATCGTCGGTTTAAAGGCGATTACCCTATGGCCTGCCATGCAATATGGTGAAGGCAAGAGCAAAGGCTCTATCGAAGTGGGTAAGCTGGCAGATTTAGTGATTCTGTCAGATAACCCCATCACCATGGATCGCACCAAAATTGCTGATGTCAAAGTCCTACAAACCATTAAAGAAGGAAAAATCGTTTATGAACGCAAAGAAAATGCGGCGAACAGTATCTCCTGCATGGAGTCTGAAGCTTGCTTAAATCAACTCGCCAAAATGAACGATCGTTCTAAGATGTTTAACCCATTATTAGCCCACCCTCATACTCATTAGGAAATACGATATGAAAACTCTGGATCGAACCATCTGTGTCAGCTCTTTCTTCTTACTGAGCGCTTGTGCCAATCAAATGCCCCAAACCCAATTAGCACCTCCACCAGCGCCCAGACAATCGAATGCGGATATGGCCAATGATTTGCAAAAAGCCGTTGAGCGTTGCTTGGGAATGGGCTTGCAGATGGGTTCGCCACTCTACGAGGCCTGCGTCAAAAGACAATTGCAATAGAACATCACACTGATGGGCCTACATCACTAAGGCGAACCCCATTAACTGTTTCAGTAACTCAAATACATATTTATCCTCGGAATGAGGTCGAAAATGTTGCATCAGTTCAGATGGCACTAACTCAACTTCTCGTTGTGCGAAAAATATGGGCGTTAATATCTTTGAAAACTGAAACTCCTCTTCATGGATAACGAAAAAGCACGCGATGGCAACGCTAACAGTAAGCCATGGACTTTTATGGGGTAAACGCATGAGGAATTGAATGAATTGATGAATTTTGGGTACATATTTTTTACCCAACTTGTAACAGGACAAAATAACGCAATATAGAATAATGAAGCTCATAAAGACTCCTAAGATAAAAGTGGAAGGAGTCCATAATCTAACGAACTTCGGTATCAAAATCCGTCATCTTTTACTGAGTCCATCATGCGTCAAAGATGAGATGATTTAGCATGAATATCAGTTCGCTTTGAATGAGGATTTACTGCAGATGGGCCAATAAGAAGCCCTTAGATGATTTTACAAGTTAGGTCTATTTTTAAGTTCGTGATAATCTGCTTCGAACTTACGGTCAAATCATTACTATCAGCATACTGCTTTAATATTTGACAAGCCTCTTTCTTTTTACCAAAAGATAACAAATACTCAGGATTTTCAAGATAATCCTGCGCCATCCGAATTAGACCACCTGGATAATTTTTACTGACCATCACCTCGCGAAGCTCCAATCCTCTTGCCTTATCTCCATACGAGTTAAAGGCTCTAGCAACGATAAAAGAGTCATAATACAAATCATAGGCATATTCCATGGCCTCTAAATTATCTTGACCAATCGCTATCTCATAAAGCCTTAATGCCCTTTTAGCTCTCACGGCAACATCTAAATCAAAAATTTGCTTTGGCGGCTTTTCTGACATGATGATGTTTCCTGCAATGACACATGTCCTATCTTTTTTAATGCGACATTGCTTTTCGTAAAACAGTACCTCTTCATAGGATCCATCAGGCGGTTTGATTTCTTGAACCTCCTGCACCACAACTTGGGGTGGAGCTACAGGAACCTTCGGTGGAATCACCTCTGGCGCACGCCCAGGACTACCCAAAGTCCCTTTGGTCGTGTTTGTTATTTCCGGCATGTTTTGAATCGGTTGCGCGTGAGTTGGAATACACCACCAATAAGCCAACCATAGACAACTGATTCGTATTTTATTCATGATCATCACATCATACAAAGTTTAAAGTCATCAGAGCCAGGAACTAAACCTAACTTCATACACTTCTGCTTCTTGAGCTCTTGTGCACTATCGGTGACAGTATGCTGATTGGTGACATTATTCTGCCACTTGGGTGGACTCACGCTAGGCGCAGTTGTTGTTCCAGTCTGCGCCTGAACTAATAGATCATCTTTCCAAATTCCTTGTTTTTCAATTGCGCCATTGGCTTGATAAAAAACACCATAACCACTCTTCTTGTTATCTTTCCAATCGCCAACATATTTACGGCCATCGTCCCAAAAGTAAGAACCCTGCCCATGAAAGGTGCCATTCTTAAACTGACCAATATATCTCGAATTATCTGGCCATGTATACGTTCCTTGGCCACTCATTTGGTCATCTTTAAATTGGCCAACGTATTTCGATCCGTCCGCATTCATTAAAGTGCCGTTACCAAAAAAAACGTCATCCTTAAATTGACCTATATACTTTTTCCCATCAGCAAAAGTATAGGTACCCTGACCATTGCGTAACCCATTTTTAACTTCACCTTCATAGCGCTCCGAGGAGGGTTTACCATCCCTCAAAATGGCTCCAGAATAAAAACATGGGGCGGATAAATCTTCACCACAGTCGGGTAATTTGGCATGCACAATCAAGGCCGAAGAGCCAATCGCAACCATACAGAAGCACTTGAGAAGGTAAGGGAAAATTCTCATCATCAATTATTTCCAAATGATGGTAGGAGGACATTTTACATAGCTCAGCGTTTCGGAAGCATCGCTCAGGTTCTTACCATTAAACACTTTCATGTCGTCCTTCATTGCTTTGCGTTCTTCTTCACTCATCGACCGAGAGGATGATTCAACGATTCTTTTCATCAAGCGTAATCTTCCAGCTTCTAACTGATATTGCTCTTCAAAAGTGACGCTGGTATCTGAGATTAATTGAGAACTCACCTGGACCGAATAACCTGTCAATTTTTTTGAATTCCAATCGCTGATCTCTGATGTATGAGCGGAGCGAATACTTCGTTTTCCTTGTTCTTTTTCACCAACTTTAACAACATAAGAATTTTTACCCTCTTTTAGGATAAAGCCAATCATCTCTTGTCCACATTCGTTCGCCGAGCTTGCCCAAAAACCCTCAAGATCCTTTAAGTTTGCAGATACGATATCTCCATTGCTAGGGGTGGGAACAGGAGTGGGCAGGGGTGTTTGAACAACCGTAGTAGTCTTTGAGCCACTTGAAAAATAGACACCAATACCCAATGCCACAACAACACCAATAACAGCCAGAAGTTTAGGATCCATTTTCTTTGGCGGTGGCGGTGGGGGTGGAGGCGGTGGCGGCGGTGGTACATCTTTCTTCACAGCGCCAAACATCTTGCGCCATTCACCGATTGATTGCGGACGAGCCTCGGGCCGAATCGCCATCCCTCGATCAATAGCACTTAAAATATGCGCTGGATATCTTCCTGCTGCAAGATTCACCGCGGGAACAACGGGATCGATTTCTTCTAAAATTCTGACAGATGGAGTAGTCGGTTTGATATCCGTGACCACTCTGTAAAGCGTTGCTGCAAATCCGTAAATATCACTAAAAGGGCCCTGCTTACCTTTTTCATTATATTGCTCAAGAGGAGCATATCCATCCGTTACCATATTCGTAATACTGCGGCTGTGGGTCACGTTTTCTTGTCTTGCTGATCCAAAATCTAACAAGATGGGACTGCCATCGGCTCGAATAAAGATGTTCGCCGGCTTAATGTCGCGATGTAAGAAATTTTCACGATGAATCCGCTCTAAACTGTCTAATAACGGAAAAATAATCTGTTCTAAGGCCTCTGGAGATGGGCTACCATCTGAACGAATGACCTCATCAAGTGATCGACCTTCGCAGTAATCCATCACAAAATAAGCAGTACCGTTTGCCTTAAAAAAGCGCTGTACCCCAACAATATGTGGATCATCAAAGCGAGCTAATAACTTGGCTTCTTTTTCAAAAGCATTCAGGCCCCAAGTAAAATTATCAACGTCGTCTTTATTGCCTGTCGGCCGCACAGTAGTGCCACTCTCTCGTGCGGCACACTCTCTTGGATAATATTCTTTAATGGCCACTTTTCTGCCAAACATCGTCTCCATACCAAGGTAAGTAATACCAAAACCACCCTGGCCTAGAATACTGTCAATCTGATAATCTCCAACAAGAAGCGTTCCTATTGGTAAAGCACTGATATTTGAAGCCATTCTTTAAGACTCTCCAATTGTGAGCTGAACATCACCAATCACTAAATCACCACGATCAGGAAAACGCTCTGCTGTCCCAGCTGTCAGTTTTTTCCCATTTAATACGGTGCCATTCGTCGATTTTAAATCTTCAATCCATAAAGCGCCGTCATGATGATAAATTTTGGCGTGGACGCGAGATACCGAAGTGTCGTTAATGTAAATAGGCGCACTTTGGCCGTCTCGACCAATCTGTATACCACCTTCAAATAGCCGATGATCCTCTGTATCAAAACTAACGCGAACCGTGCGTCCATCTGAATCAAAACCAAACATCACTAACTTTTTAGAACTGGGTTGGCGATTGGTTGTATAAACAAGCGGTGAAGAAGATTCAATCGGTGCATTGTAAACAGGAGTCTGATTCACAACAGAACTCGCATAGATGACCAGTGTGCTGGCAATTCTGTCATGTAAACCTTGTTTTTTATCACTAAACGCCACCATGATATAACCAATACACAATAGCAAACCTGACAAAATCTTCGCAAAGGTTCTTCCCGTGGCACGACCAAAACTAATCCGCCGCCCAAACTCGTCAGTCACCTTTAGCCCCAGAGCTTTTTTACCTAAAGTGCCTTGATACTCACTCGATTCCATCAAGGCGAAATATAACCAGTTCACAAAAAAACCACCCAATGAAAGAATACCCGATGTGGATGGCTCAAGAAGAGTCTCCATCAAGTCCCCATCAGAACTTGCAAACCACAAACCCATCGCACCATAAAAGACCACTGACACAAGAATACTATCGATCAGATAAGCTAAAACACGTGCCCAAAATCCTGCATATTTCATGAAAAATCCCCCTCAATTCGCAGATTAACTTTACCTAAATTAATGCTTAAACCTTTACGCAGCGTCGCACTCTGAGACCCTAAGCGCTGGTTATTCATCCAAGTACCATTGGTCGATTGAAGATCCTGAATCATGAGTCGACCGGAGGCATAAGTGACCCGAGCATGCTTTCTGGAAACCGAGGGGTCGGCAATCACGACATCACTCTCCTTCGGATCACGCCCAATAACGACTCCTGAACGCAGCGCGTTTTCTTGTAATTGAATCCGAATCGGATTGCCCTGACTATCCTGGCCGACCAAGTAACAGGAAAAAGTGGGGACGACTGGAACAGAAGAAGCTGCTGTTGAAGGACTACTCGAGCTAGATCTGCGCTGGAATTGCGTATATGTTTCACGAATCACAGTTGATTTTCTAAAGGAAAAATATAATGCTCCTAAAGCCATCAATAACGCCAAAGCAACCAAAATCGGCATTAAGCGATTATTTGATTTAGGCGTTGGATTCACGCCGTTAATCGGCGCTAGACAATCTTCCTTTGAAACTTTATACGGAACACCCTGCTCTTGCATTACTTTAATGAGTGACGAAATATGGGAGGCATAAAAAATACCATCGCTAGAATTAACCGTCATGTCGGCATTCGCATTTTGTATCACGACGCCAAGCGCTTTTGCCGTGTTAACACCAATGACACTGCCACACCCATCAATCAGCGGTCCACCACTATTGCCACTATTGACCGACGCACTGTGCTGAATAATCGATTGTTTATGACCACTCTTCGACCAAGAACCTTCCAAAAGACGCCCAACAATACCTTGTGTAAACGTGGACTCGGCAAAGCCAATCTCCGACATCTCAATTGCTTCATCAGCTACAGCAGGATATCCCATCGTCGTGACTTGACTACCTTTAGTGGGAAAAGATTCTCTCACCGAAATAATCGGCAAACCTAGTTGAGGAACTTCCAACAAAGCCAAATCATAGTCGGACGAACTCCAAAGAATACTGGCAGGAACCGGCTTTAATTCTTTCCCGTCAGCCGACTTTCTCAGGACAAACAATTCTTGAGTTTTATCAATCACGTGAAAGTTGGTGGCAACGATTTCTTTCGCTACAACAAAACCACTGCCGACGGCGTAACCGTCTTTTAATTTAGA
>CAIQUZ010000048.1 GCA_903875135.1 uncultured beta proteobacterium
GCCAAACAACAACTGAATGATCTTTTTGGTAGCGACTAGGAAATCTTACTGTTGACGCATTGAGCAATCTATAGAACCTGCTTTGGTGAAACATGATGACTAGCAATCAACCACTTGTTAGTGCGCATTACAAAGACTTGAGTGATTCGCACCTCTAAAGGATCATAACCTTGGCGTAAAAAAGATGCGCTACCGGCCATACTTATCACCTCAGGTGTCAAACTCACCATGTATTCAGGGACAAACTTCACCCCGATATACATTCCTTCAGGCAGGGTCTCGAAATATTGCTGGACACCATCTCTTCCGGAAAATAATGCAATCGCACTCCCATACAAAATAGCATCCTCACTATAGTGCGATGCCATCCCGACCGGATCCATTGGATAAAAAGTTGTCGCCCAGGCTTGATGCACCTGCTTAACAATGTGGGTGATCGCGGAAAGGTTCAAAAAAATCTCCATTGATGTTGCTCGGTAATGCATCTATCCTAGCACTAATCATTTTTTGGAAAGTATTCAGTTCATATCGAATGGACTAAGTCATATTTTAACAAAAATCCGAAATCAATCCCTTCTGCTATCCTAATTAAACTGTCCAACTTTTATGGGTCAGTTCAGCGCAGTATTTGAGGAAGTGAATGAAGCTTATACAACCCAGACTTGTTCGAGTTGCGGAGAAATCTCCGACAATAGTCCGAAAGGTAGAGCGGGTTTGCGAATAAGAGAATGGATTTGTTCAGATTGTGGTTCGGTCAATGACCGTGACCTCAATGCGGCCAGAAATATACTCGTGCTCGGACATGAGCGTCTAGCAGAAGAAATCCCCGTCCTTTAGCGCGTGGAGGATGTCAAGAATTAGGCAATGTTTGCGACAATAGTCCTTATTAATCACTCTGACAGAAATTATGAAAAATATCATTAAGGGCTTTCGCTCAGGAAGTTGGACATATCGCCACCCCACCGATGGGGAAATTACGATTGCTTACCAACAAGCAGGAAGTGGGCCTGCGTTACTTCTATTACATGGTTTTCCACAAAGCAAAATCATTTGGCATCTCATCGCACCAACACTCGCAAAACATTACACCGTGATCGCGAGTGATCTGCGGGGTTATGGACAATCATCCAAACCTGCTGGCCAACCAGATCACTCGAATTACTCCAAGCGTTCGATGGCCCAGGATCAAGTCGAACTCATGAAACATGTGGGATTTGATCATTTCTATCTCCTAGGTCATGATCGTGGCGGGAGAGTCTCTCATCGCTTGGCGGCTGACCATCCCGCAGCAGTAGAAAAATTGATGGTCTTAGATATCTCTCCGACTTTAGCAATGTATGAGCAAACAAATATGGCTTTCGCTCAGGGTTATTGGCACTGGTTTTTCTTGATCCAAAAGCACCCCATACCGGAAACCATGATTGGTGCCGATGTGGAATTTTTCATGAAACAATTGATGGGTGGTCGTCACGCAGGCCTGAGTATTTTTGAGCAGTCTTGCTGGGATGAGTATGTCACTGCGATGCAAAACCCTGCCTGCGCACACGCCATGTGCGAGGACTACCGAGCAGCAGCCAGCATTGATCTTGTTCATGACCGTGCAGATATCGCTGCTGGTAAAAAAATTAGCATGCCACTGCGCGTTCTGTGGGGTGAACATGGACTAGTCAATCAATGCTTTAATCCTCTCGCAGATTGGTCAAAAGTAGCACTCAAAGTCACTGGAAAGACTGTCCCTAGTGGTCACTATATTCCGGAGGAAGCTCCAGATATTTTGATTGAAGAAGCTTTGGCATTTTTTAAGTAAGCCCTATGTGTATTAGCTTTGCATCCACACAAAATGCAGTATGGGTCAAAAAAAATTTAGGTGTTGATTTGCCATCGGGATATCCGACAGAAGCTTTTCCGGGATACCTAGCACCTCTTATCATTAAGAGTCATCAAAGTGGTCGAGTCGCTTGCGGCCTCGCTGAGTTTGGACTGATACCCCATTGGTCGAAAGATCGAAAGATCCAAAAACATACCTACAATGCGCGTTTTGAAACCATCTCCCAAAAACCATCCTATCGCACACCCTGGAGATCTCGTCGCTATGGTATCGCTGTTGTCGATCATTTTTATGAACCCAGTTACGCCAGCGGTAAAGCCATTCGAACCGCCATCCAATCGAGGAACAATGAACCCCTAGGAATTGCTAGCATTTGGGATACCTGGATAGATCCCGCTTCCGGTAACGTGGTGACCAGCTTTTCTATGATCACCATCAATGCTGATGATCATCCACTGATGAATACCTTTCACAAACCTGAGGAAGAAAAAAGAACACCCGTCTTACTCAGCCCTCATCAAATGATAGAGTGGTTAAACACAACCCCTCAAAATGCAAACAAATGGATGACCCATCAGCATTTTCCAGAGTTAGTGCAAGCTTGACAAGATTCCGGACTTAGCAAGCAGCATCAGAATCGGTGAACCTAATCGCAAAATTACGCCTTGCAACTCCACAATGCCTAAAGAGGCGAGTTTCTGCTCAAATTGACCGTATTTCATGGCCTCAATACCCATCGGCACACTAATCTGTTCAGCATAGCCATTCTCTTGAATCGACTGAATCAATAAGCTAGCACGTATGATACTCATCCGCTCAATGGCTCGATTAGAAAATTTGGCCGGCTTGAATAAAACAAAACCATCAATGAGTAAGGAATTCATCTTCATCTCCTTAAATGACTCTTTTGTCAGGGGATGTTGTGGTTCTTTATAAATACTATCGAGAAACTTGGCATGTTTAGCGACTAATCTTTCAAGCGCATCATTGACCTGCATTCTCAAAAAGAAAAAACTAGCTAAAAAACTAATGAGAACTAATGCCGCAGAAATCACCACTGTTTGATAATCAGAGGACTCACCTCCTGTAAATTCAATATAGACAATCGTTGATGCGGCATACAATAAATTAATTAAGGCGTTCTCAACGCCAGCTTGTAACAACGGAGAATGCGGCTCAAGGATTAATAAGTTATCTAAATGCTCATCGACATATTTTGGGGTGTACGTTTTTACCGTTAAACGAATTGTTGCAAGGACTCTCGACCAGATAACAGCGAGCATCAACCACTCGATAATCCAAATGGGCCCCACCATGACCCAAGTTGAATTACCCATCGTTGCAAATTGATCTTGAATCATCGAATAACCTTCAACAAGGTCTTCAATCATGAATGGCGTGACTAAAAATAAAGAAACAATCACCGCTCGATAATTTTTATTCAGGTCCTTGGCAATCGACTTGATGCTAATATCTTTGTAGTGGGTTCCAAAAGCAGCCTTTTTATAGACCAAAATCGAAAAATACGCTAAAAGAATATGGAATGGAAACCAAAATAATTGGTATAAGAAAGAATGATTCCGCGTAAATAACACTTGATCAATGGCCAGATAAAAACCCAATAGCCAAAATAGCCCTGATAGGATGACCGATATAATGAGTATTTTAGAAAAATGGTTTTTTGTCGGAAGCATCAAACCCTCTTATTCTTTGAATAACAAATTGTGCATGAGGTCATTATGACAA
>CAIQUZ010000049.1 GCA_903875135.1 uncultured beta proteobacterium
ATTTGGGGATGTAGTCTTCAAAGACAAAGCTATATTCATGGAATGTTAGGGAAGTGGTAGTTCCTAGTTTTATGCTCAAACGCAGCCAAATTCAAGCAAACTCAACCCACCCTGATGCAGTGATAAGATACTCTTAATTAGGGCGAATTCAACCGGTCAGTGCAACACCTTAAAAAATTGATATTAAAATTAGGAGGTGTGCAATGGTAAGTGTTTACGGAGGGATGTCTCATGAACGCAAGGCAAAGATTTGGACAATGTGGCAACAGGGGACTCCCATGAGTCACATAGCTCGTGATATTAAAAAACCGCCAGCTACCGTCTACTCCTACTTGCTTTATCACGGTGGCATTGAGCCAAAAAAGCGAATCAGGCGCTCAAGTTGTCTTACGTTTGAAGAGCGAGAGACAATATCTCGAGGTATTGCCAGCGGATCAAGTATGCGCGATATTGCTAGGCAACTTGATCGTCACCCATCCACGATTTCTAGGGAAATATCCCGTAATGGTGGGTTGAAGCGATATCGAGCTACCCTTGCAGAAAAATATTTTCTCAAGAGTAGTAAAAGGCCCAAACCACTATTATTAGGAGAAAATGATTCATTAAGGGAAATCGTGGCTTGCTTGCTTGAATCAGACTGGTCCCCAGAGCAGATATCAGGCTGGTTAAAGAAGTATTCTAATGATGGAAAGCAGATGAGCGTATCGCATGAAACAATCTATAAGTCCTTATTTATACAAACACGTGGCTTATTTCGGGAGGAACTCAAAAAGCACCTTCGAACCAAGCGCATGTTTCGTCATGCAAAGTCTCATCGGGTATCAACCCGAGGACAGATTGTGGATGCTATCTCAATACGAGAACGACCTGCCGAGATTGAAGATCGAGCCATTCCGGGTCACTGGGAAGGTGATCTGATTATTGGTTCTAACAATAGTGCGATTGCAACTGTCGTAGAACGATACTCTAGGTTTACCGTACTATGTAAATTAGATAGCAAAAGAGCTACTTCGGTTGTGCAATCCCTAACTGAACAAATGAAGCGTTTGCCTAAGCAGGTACTTACAAGCTTAACTTGGGATCGCGGCCATGAGATGAGTGCGCATAAGAGTTTTACGATGGCAACTGATATGACAGTCTATTTTTGTGATCCTAGCAGCCCATGGCAACGTGGATCAAATGAAAATACGAATGGTCTTCTACGTCAGTACTTTCCTAAAGGCAAAGGGATGGGAATATATTCTCAAAGTCAGCTAGATGAAATTGCTAATAAACTTAATACTCGACCAAGAAAAACATTGGGATTTAAAACTCCAGCAGAAGTATTTGAACAAGCGTTGCACTGACCGGTTGAATTCGCCGGATTTAGAAGTAGAATTTTCTCATTAAGAGGAGTTCTACATGAAGCGTTCAAAATTTACAGATAGTCAGATTATGGAAGCCCTAAAAAGGGTAGATAGTGGTTTAGCGGTTCCCGAGATTTGTCGAGAGTTAGGGATTAGTACGGCTACTTTTTATAAATGGCGTGCGAAGTATGGTGGCATGGATACATCGATGATGGCTCGCATGAAGGAGCTTGAGGCTGAGAACGCCCGCTTAAAGAAGATGTATATCGAGGAGAAACTCAAAGCGGAGATCGTGACCGAAGCTCTCGCAAAAAAGTGGTAAGGCCGTCTCACAGACGTGAGATGGCCCAGCGGGCAGTAAGAGATAAAGCGATTCCCATTCGTTTGGCGTGTGAAGCCTTTAGGGTCAGCGAGTCTTGTTATCGCTATCAAGCCAAGAACAATGCCGAGAATGAGCTGATTGCTAACTGGCTGATCCGTTTAACGGATAACAACCGCAGTTGGGGCTTTGGCCTTTGCTATTTGTATTTGCGTAATATCAAAAACTTTACTTGGAATCATAAGCGTATTTATCGTATTTACAGAGAGTTAGAGTTGAACCTACGTATCAAGCCTCGTAAGCGTCTAGTACGGGAGAAACCGGAGGCCTTAACTGTTCCACTAACCATCAACCAAGTATGGTCAATTGATTTTATGCATGACCAGCTAGAGGATGGGCGCAGCATTAGGTTGTTTAATGTTATTGATGACTTTAATCGTGAGGCTTTAGGAATTGAAGTAGATTTTTCATTACCCTCAGAAAGAGTGATGCGAAGTTTGGATCAAATTATTAGTTGGCGAGGTAAGCCCTGTGTAATTCGAGCAGACAACGTACTAAATGCAAGAACTTTTTCTGTCGATAGGCAAAGCCATCCCGTCACTGCAATTTGCAGTTAAAAAATTAAAAATTACTACTCACCTCTACCCAAACAGTCACTTCCACGAATAAATCAGGGGGTCCCGATTAACCATAATGAACACAAGATCCGCCACATCACGTTTTGGTCTTTACCCTACTTAAAACAATCTGAGGTCCCAGTGGAAGGTCCAAGCATTATCTACGAGGTCCTTACGGCCTCTACGGCCCCACAGAGAGGGATCGATCCACTGGGTAAAGCTTTTTCATAGTAACCTTGATACATCTGTTTTGACTTCACTAATCCATAAACGACACGTGCCATTTTCGCTGCGACGGCAGTCCGTGCTTTGCGTTGTAAATCCTTATTTTGCGGGGCATCTTTAATATAGCGGTTATATTTTTGCTGAAAACTATTTTCTGGCTGAGTAATGGCGGTGTTTACCGCCATCCACAATGCCAAACGTAAACGTGCATTACCTCGTTTGGAGATGTGTTCTTGACCACGATAATTGCCAGATTGGTTCTTGGCTAGATCAAACCCGCAATACTTTAAGAACTGACGATGATGGTTAAAGCGACGTAAATCGCCACCCTCAGCCAGAATTGTTAAGGCATTAATCGGACCAATCCCCGGTACACTTTGCAGAACCACAGAGTCTGGATTATTAGCCAATACTGCTTGAGCGGTCTTTTCTAACTCAGTGCGGCAATCATTGATCTCCTGATAGCGTCGCAGTTGTATTTGAAAGGTTTTACAAGCCAAAGAATCCTCTGTAATGGGTAGTCCAATGCTATGCTGGGCGGTCTCATAAAGTTCAATAAGCTTGGCTGCTTTATTCACTTTACGACCAACAATAGGACTGGCGATCTCGCAAAACGTCTCTTGAGAGTGTTTCGTTACTGCACTAGGAATGGGGAAGTGCAAAAGATAATTAATCCACCAAGCAGATCGGGTACTGTTCCACCATTTACCCATCTCAGGAAAGTACAAAGGCAGATAGTGCGTGAGTATAGAGTGCTGCAAGCGCGTGCGACTTAATGTCACTTGATAGTAGGTTTTAGACAGCTCCTGGAGATCGTGATGCCCTGCAATTAATGGGTCAACATAACGTTGAGTGATCTCCTGTTTGAGAAGCTCCAAAAGCACGGCAGCATCTTTGGGATCATTTTTATCCCATGAATTAAACATCACCTCGCGGTACCGGGCACTGGCTAATGATGAAATAAAACAGACCTCAAACCCCTCCGATATCAAGCGATGCCCCAACGCTCGATGGTAATTACCGGTTGCCTCAAACCCAATGATGCAAGGCGAGGGCAAGCTCTTTAGAAAAACAATAAATCGATCATGATCCTCGGCAGAATTAGCCATCCGAAAATGTTGTCGTTTACCCTCATTTGTCTCGCTCAACACAGCATTAAAGTTCTTGGCAATATCAATTGCAATCCATGCCCCATAGGGTTTATTATTTAAGTGGTCAGCCATAGTAATACTCCTTGTTAATGATCTCGCAATCTCAAGCATGGCTTAAATTGCTACGACTGACTACCATTCTGCATGTACTATGGCCCAGAATTTATTGCCAAAGACCTTCGTAAGTGGCTCAGCGGTATTGGTGTCAAGACCGCCTATATTGAACCAGGTAGTCCTTGGGAAAATGGCTTTTGTGAAAGCTTTAACGGAACCTTCAGAGATAACTTACTTG
>CAIQUZ010000050.1 GCA_903875135.1 uncultured beta proteobacterium
AAAGGACAACAGCCGTGCCCGCTATTGCAGCAGCACCAGCAAAAAAATGTCGCCGATTGAAAGATTTCGATGTAATTTTTGACATTGTAACAATCCCCCAAGTTATTGTATTTATAACTAAATTTTTATCTAATTCTAATTATCCACCAATTATGTCAATTTGTCATATTGACTTAGAACATTTTTCAAACCATGTCAAAGGCTTGACCTTCAATCTCAAAGAAGATTCTTGCCAACTCTCCAACCGCCCTGTACAACTTTAAATGTGGATAACTCTCCAAGATATCAAATAACTCATTCACCCAAACACGGATATGTTGATTAAAGAATTGTTTTTGTTGGGTTAAGTTACAAATACTTAAATCCTCTCCTGCTATGAGATAACGCATTACCTCACACAAACAAGCAATGTGATCCTCGGTTTCTGTTATATCCTCGGAACCTTCAAGACCCATTCGCTCCAGATCATGTCGCAGTGCAACAAGAGGCTTTTCATTTAAAAATCCAGTTAAGTAGAAAGACCCGTATAAGAATATTTCCTGTTTACCAACCCCAATAAAGCTTGTTTCGTATTCATCCGCCCACTCTTCTGCCTGTGAAGATTTAGCTAGCTCTACCAATTCATTCCACGGACCTTGTAAAAGAGAAGTGGACGCCACTTCGCTAGAATCCATCTCTTGACTAAAGTGCGTAATTTTTTCCAATAATTCAGTTGGAGGAGGCGCATAAAATAACAGCGCTAATAAGCCATACAAATCTGCTCTAGCTAAATCCTCCGCAGATAGATTCGTATCGAGTTCAAGAGAACTATTGTTTTTTTCTGTCATGATTTTTTCTTAAATATCCTGCTGATGCATCATGTCAATCACACGACAATCACTACACATTTTGAGACGATTTTGCGCTGCTCCTGCAAACGCTGGATGTGAACCAATCTTAGAGAGCATCGTTTGCATCATCTTATCGGTCGCAAATGGTTTGGCGCACTTCACACAGTAAAACGGCTTTGCTTCGTTTAAGGTATTTCTGACTTTTCTCTGACTCGCCGGCGCTAAACGCGGCTGTAGTGTGATCGCTTGTTCAGGGCATGTTGTGGCGCAAAGCCCACATTGGACACAATTCTTTTCTAGTAAGTCAAGTTGGGGATGCTCAAGATGATCTAGTAATGCGCCCTCCGGACATGCACTGACGCAGGACATACAAAGGGTACAGGATTCAGTATTTACATTGATTCCACCAATTAATGCCCCGTTACTTAATGGAATCGTTTGGTCTTCTTCTAAAGGTAATGGCGCGTGCAACATGAGATGCTCTAAAGCCATCTCTAGCGTTTGGCGTTTTTCCTTCGCATAACTAAAGCTAGCGATTGGCGTCAGAGGCAACTGCGGTACGACATTTTGTAAAGCCTGATCTAAAAACTGTAGATTCGCAGAATGATTGATGTCCTGTTGGTGGCCCATTTCAATCAAACGGATTCTAGCGCTGTAGCCTAAACCAACCAAAATCTCGGAAGCGGTTTTAATTTGCCCCTTCAGCATCTCTACATATTGTGGAGATTCTTCCCCACTAGCAAGCAAGATAATTTCTGCTACCCCATGCGTCAACATACCGAACCATAAATCAAGCCCTGTAGAAGCAATATGGTGAAGCGCTATGGGGACTATATGCGCAGGGATGCCAGCATATTGTTTTGGTAATAATCTAGCCAATCGACCAACTGCCTCAAGCCAGGCATCACCACCCTCAGCCCCTGAGTGCAAAATGAGTGTTGGAAAAAAACGTTCATTCGTGGTTTTAGCAAACGTATCGACAATCGTTTTGACCTTCGTCGCTAAGTAAGGCACGTTAGGATTCACATAGGTCATCGCTCCAGATGGGCAAATTGTGGCGCATCCACCGCACCCCATACATAAGTGCGGATTGACGCTAACGCGGCCCTTACCGCCCTCAAACATCGAAGTAATAGCATGGGTCGAACAGATCTCGATACAAGCCTTGCAGCCTACCTGACCATTGCGCCCATGGGCGCATAACTTTTCTTGATAAGCAAAAAAGCGAGGCTTTTCAAACTCACCAATCGAGTTCAAAATTTCCTGAACAACGAGCAATCGTTTTTGCACGTCACCGGCTGGTGCAAAATAGCCTTTAGGTGGCTCAGGAATATCTAAATAAGGCTGCTGGTAAAGGTCCAGTACAAAATCAAATTCTCCGTCCATCAAAGGGAACTGCTCATGAAACTGAATCGCACCAATCGCCCCACAAGCCTTCACACAAGCTTGGTTAGAGTCACATTTAGCCAAATCAATCTGAAAACTTAAATCAATTGCCTGCTCAGGACAAGCATTAATACAGGCCCCACATTGCGTACATAAATCAAGTTGGATCGGATTGGAGGCACGCCACTGAACTTGCCACTGCCCCAGATACCCTTGAAGTTGCTCGATCTCACCATTCATCACCACGAAATTTTTACGTTGCGGTAATGGAGATCCGTCACTTACCATGGCAGTTACCGAAACGTCTTGAAATAACTGCTGAGCATACTGAAATACCTCAGAGCCTGGTCCAATAATTAACAGGCGTGCTTGTGTACTGTCATAACTAACTGTTGGTAATGGATCTGGTTCCGGCAAATTCGCTAGAGCTAATAAACTCGCAATTTTGGGTTGTGCCGCTTTTGCATCTTTACCCCATCCGCCCAACTCGCGAATGTTAATAAACCGAATTGGTGCAATCAAAGGCTTATCTACTTGAGTGGATAAAGCATGGAATAATTCTTTTTCTTGGGTGCAAGCAACAATGATTTCTTCATCACTGCCCATCGCCTGAATAAATTGGCCAATTTCTTGACGGCATAGACCATCATAAATCTGCGTATGACCAGGTATATGTTGCTTAAAAAAATGCTCTTCAAGCGGCATCGTATGATTGCAGTTACAAACCAATGTCTTAGACATTTTTCTTTTCCTCTACGTCTTTTTCTTTATCGATATCTTCTGTTAAGTTTATACGAGAGATTTCATCTGAATCCGATTGGCTAGGCAAGGAATTGGGAGGTGAGATGTTCTCGCTTTCAGTAGTTGACGACAACAGATTGTCCTGCGCCTTTTTAAATAAACCTAACATCGATGATTGGTTCATTTTCTCTAACATTCCAAGGGGTAATGGATCTTCTTTCGAATAATCATCAATATAAATATCTAATCCATCCATTACATTGTAGTGAGGATCAGAAAATAATTTTTTCATCGCCGCGTGATGAACTTCATCATTTGCACCAGTGGCTGTAAATGATGAAAAATCAGAATCTTGATTCAGTTTTTCGACATCTGCCATCGTGGGGCCCTCATAGGCCTCAGTACTTGAATCACTTAATAGATTGTCATTCACCTGTATGGAGGATTGCTCCACCTCTATTTCGACCGATGGTTGGATAACCTCTTCCTTTATTACCGTCTGACTTTGCTTCAGCTTTGACCATCGTTGAAAAAAATTACTCATTTTTTATGCTCTCTTGCACCCTGAACACCACGATCCGCCCCTTTAAAAGACTCAGGACGATGTCTTTTTTTCACCTCAGGTCGGTAATTTTCATCAACAAACTGCTTCACGGAGTCATAAATTAAAGGATCTATCGGATACTGATCAACCTGCTCCCCACCATCGAGTAATCTAGCCGCTTCGTTATAACTCAGCATCACTCGGTGAGGAATAGCGATCTGCCCTTCAGCCAATAAACCACTCTCTTCAAGCCGCCACATCACAAACCAACACGGCTTTTCACTCGTGATATTCAAAAAATACCCCTCAGACTCATCAGCAAATAAATCTAAAGAGAACCCTCTAAATAACCACCGCTGATTTGAATGCTCACTATCTATTTGACATCCCTGAACTTGATCAAGCTGAAATACCGGGCGCTCAAATAAGTGATCAAATTGCCCAATATCCACCATCACCTCATCTAAGGCCCATCGATGCGATATCCATGGATTATCGATTTTTTCATAACGCATCGATACGGTTAAAGCAATTCCCATTAGGTGTTCTGAACCACAATACTAGGAAACTTACTGCTCATGTCCTTTGACATATTCGCAATTTGAATCGCCACCTTACGAGCGATCGCCTTATAACTTGCACTAATCGCACTGTCTGGCTCTGCAACAACTGGTGGTCTTCCCGCATCTGACTGCTCACGAATCGATAAATTGAGAGGCAAACTACCCAAGAAAGGCACTTGATAGTCCTTACACATTTTATCGCCTCCACCTGAACCAAAAATATGCTCGGTATGACCACAACTAGGACAAATATAGGTGCTCATGTTTTCTACAATACCTAAAATTGGTATCCCGACTTTTTCAAACATTTTTAGCCCCTTGCGCGCATCTAAAAGAGCAATATCTTGAGGGGTTGTAACAATAACGGCCCCTGTAACAGGTACCTTTTGCGAAAGGGTTAACTGAATATCGCCCGTTCCAGGAGGCATATCTACAATTAAATAATCTAATTGCTGCCAATTGGTTTGTCGAAGTAATTGCTCTAAAGCCGAAGTCACCATAGGACCACGCCAAACCATCGGACTATCCTCTTCAATTAAAAAACCAATTGAACTCACCTGTAAACCATGACCAGCCATTGGCTCAATCGAATTCTCAGCATATGAATCAGGACGCCCAGAAATACCCAACATCATGGGCATACTCGGACCATAAATATCGGCATCTAAAATACCGACCTTAGCACCTTCAGCAGATAAAGCTAAGGCTAAATTAACGGCAGTTGTCGATTTACCTACTCCACCTTTACCACTTGCAATAGCAATAATATTTTTCACCTCAGGCATTAACTTGACGCCACGTTGCACAGCATGAGCGGCAATCTCCATCGTGACATTAACGCTGACATTCTTGACGCCATCTAATTGGCGGACCGCTTGAATACATGCTTTACGAATAGCATCAAACTGACTTTTTGATGGATAGTTCAAAACCACATCAAAAATGACCTCATCAGCATCTACTTTTAAATTTTTAATCGCTTTGGAACTGACCAAATCGCGCTCGGTATTTGGATCGATGACCCCTGCTAAAACACCCATTACTGCATCTTTGGAAAGTTCCAAAATCTTCTCCTTAAAATGATTCAAATTTGATGAATTTACCCATTACTTTAATGGGATACTAAAATTGAGGTATGAAATTAGATCATAAAAGAATTTTAGTTACTTCTGCCCTACCCTACGCCAACGGACAAATCCATATTGGCCATTTGGTGGAATATATCCAAACTGATATTTGGGTTCGCTTCCAACGCATGATGGGGCATGAAATTTATTACGTTTGTGCTGATGATACCCATGGAACACCAATTATGCTACGAGCACAAGCAGAAAACATCACACCTCAAGCCTTAATAGAGAAAGTTTGGTTTGAGCATAAAAAAGATTTTGATGATTTTTATGTCTCATTTGATCATTTTGGTTCGACGAACTCCCCTGAAAACAAGGAGTTATCTCAAGAAATCTACTTACGATTAAAAAAAGCAGACTTAATTGAGAAAAAATCGATTGAACAAGCCTATGACCCTGTCAAAGAAATGTTCTTGCCGGACAGATTTATCAAAGGGGAATGTCCAAAATGCCATTCCAAAGATCAATATGGTGATTCTTGTGAAAAATGTGGCTCGACTTACTCCCCCACCGACCTTTTAAATCCCTATTCGGTTGTGAGTGGGGCTACCCCGATCAAAAAAATCTCAGAACATTACTTTTTTAAGCTCTCCGACCCTCGTTGTGAGGAGTTTTTAAGAAACTGGACACAAGTAAAAACACCTCTTCAGCCTGAAGCACGCAACAAAATGAAGGAATGGGTTGGTGAGCCAGGACAAAGCAAACTCAGTAATTGGGATATTTCTCGAGATGCACCTTATTTTGGCTTTGAAATCCCAGACGCACCAGGGAAGTACTTTTATGTGTGGCTGGATGCTCCTATCGGCTATTTTGCTAGCTTTAAAGCCCTTTGCCAGCGGTTAAACCTCAATTTTGATGAATGGGTAGAGCCACAGACAACGACAGAAATGTATCACTTTATTGGAAAAGATATCCTCTATTTTCATACCCTGTTTTGGCCAGCCACCCTCGAATTCTCGAACTATCGCACACCAACCAATGTCTTCGCCCATGGCTTTTTAACGGTGGATGGTGAAAAAATGAGTAAATCACGAGGTACTTTTATTACTGCGAGTAGCTTTATCACCTCTGGCCTAAACCCAGAATGGCTTCGCTATTATTTTGCAGCGAAGCTGAACGCGTCTTTAGAAGATTTAGATTTAAATCTCCAAGACTTCACTGCCCGCGTTAACAGTGACCTCTTAGGCAAATATATTAATATCGCCAGTCGTAGCGCTGGATTTTTGGTGAAGAGGTTTGATGGAATCATCGCCCCAGAAGCACTTCAACACCCATTAATTGATTCTTTAAAGGCTGCAAGTCAAGAAGTTGCTGCCATGTATGAACAACGTGAGTTTGGCAAAGCACAACGTCTGATCATGGAGCTCGCTGATCAAGTCAATATCTTTGTTGATGCTAATAAACCTTGGGAAATAGCAAAAACCCTCAATACTGGCCTTAACCCATCGGTTGCTGCACAACTTCAGGCAGTTTGTAGTGTCACTTTGGAAGCTTTTAGAATCCTCACCATCTACTTAAAACCGGTTTTGCCAGAACTAGCTAAAAATGTCGAGGTTTTCCTGAACATCCCCCCTCTGACGTGGTCTAGCGTGGAAAATAGCCTTACCGAGAAAAACATTATCCAGCCCTATCAGCATTTGATGAGCCGGGTCGATTCCAAAATGATTGATACTCTCATTGAAGCAAATCAGTTAACCGTCCCTACGACAAGTTAAAATGATTAAAATTCATGGAAAATGCATAAAATAGAAGCGAAATACTTGATTTAACCTTTATAAAAGAAACTCACTATGGCGCACTATCAATCTACAATTACCTTGTTTTTAAATGATCTCAAAAGTCAAAACCCTGAAATTGAAAAAGGGCAATTAGAAGGTCGTGCACTTTTATGGGATAAAAAGCCAGTAACTCTTGATGAACAAAAGCGAAATCAACTTGCAAGAATTCGACAAAAACCTTACGTCTACTCTAATGACTGACTCCACGCCATCCCTCATGGATGGCATGTCGGCATCGTTCGCTAAGTTGTATGGTGAACCATTATTTCAGTTACCAACAGACCTTTATATACCCCCCGATGCCCTAGAGGTTTTTTTAGAGGCCTTTGAAGGTCCTTTGGATCTTTTACTGTATTTGATCCGTAAGCAAAACTTTAATGTGCTCGATATTCCGATGGCACAAGTCACTCTTCAATACTTGAGCTATGTTGAACAAATTCGACACCATAATTTAGAGTTAGCCGCTGAATATTTGCTGATGGCTGCGATGTTGATTGAAATCAAATCAAGAATGCTTCTGCCTATGAAAAAAGCAGACAGCGAGGAGGAAGTCGATGACCCTCGCGCTGAACTAGTTCGTCGTTTGCTCGAATATGAAAAAATGAAGTTAGCCGCCCAAGAGCTTGACCGAATCCCTCAAATGGGTAGAGACTTCTTTAAGGCACAAGGCCATGTGGATCGCTCCGTGGTCGTGATTCCACCACATGTCGACTTGGTCGATTTACAAATGGCGTGGCGTGATCTAGTCGAAAGAGCGCGTTTAACCCAGCACCATACGATTTCTCGCGAAACGCTTTCCGTTCGAGACTATATGACCAGAATTTTACGTCGTCTGCAAACGACCAAATTTGTCGAATTTACTGAACTGTTTGAAGATGCGATTGAATCAGGTCAAGGTGTGCCGATGTTAGTTGTGAACTTTGTTGCCTTACTTGAATTGTCTCGAGAAGCCCTCGTGGAAATTACACAGGCTGAAGCTTACGCACCAATTTATGTGCGTCTGTCTTTTACGCCACAAGCATGAAAATTATTTCCAATATTAATGATCTTCGTAATCACTTACGTGGTCAAAACCGTGCAGCCTTTGTACCGACCATGGGCAACCTGCATGAGGGTCACCTCTCTCTCATGAGACTCGCAAGAACCTATGGTGATCCTGTTGTGGCTAGTATTTTTGTCAATCGCTTGCAGTTTGGACCGAGTGAAGACTTTGACAAATATCCTAGAACATTTGAAGAGGACGCCGAAAAATTAGAAAAAGAAGGTGTTTATATTCTTTTTGCACCTACCGAAAAAGAGCTCTACCCTGAGCCTCAAGATTACCGGGTCGACCCACCTCATGACTTAGGTGACATACTAGAAGGTGAATTTAGGCCAGGCTTTTTTAAAGGAGTCTGCACGGTCGTCCTAAAACTCTTTTCTTGTGTTCAACCCAATGCTTCCGTCTTCGGAAAAAAAGATTACCAACAACTGATGATCGTGCGCCGCATGGTTCAGCAATTTGCCTTACCTGTTGAAATTATTGGAGCTGAAACGATTCGCGCAGATGATGGCCTTGCCTTATCTTCACGTAACGGTTACCTGTCTAAGGATGAAAGATTAGAAGCACCTGAGCTCTTTAAGGTGCTCAATGAGATCAAACAATCAGTCGCCAGTGCTTCCTCAATGACACACTCAATGATTCAAGAAATCGAGCGCGCTGCTCATGAAAAATTATTAGAGCGTGGTTGGCAACCTGATTATTTGTCAGTGAGGTTACAACAAAACCTCTTAGTACCTTCTCAAGAGCAGTTTAACAAAAAAGATCCACTGGTGATCCTGGCAGCTGCCAAACTGGGTAAAACAAGGTTGATCGACAATCTCGAAATTTGAATTCAATCTTGAAATAAATATATTCTCTTAAAGTGTCAACTCCACCCTCTGGCTCATGCGTTAAAGGGACATGGAAGCACATTACAAATAGGAGGATTCCATGAAAAAGTTTATTTTCAGAGTTATCACTTTAGTTGCCCTTATTTTTAGTTCCATGAGCTTTGCATGGGACCGCGATGATGGGTGGAGGCATCACGGTGAATATCGTGAGCACAGTTATGTTGAACAAATCAGGCCACCACCTTTTTATATGTCGATACCCAGACCCTATTACGCCTCTCCAAGAGAATATGGTGAACAACCTAGAGGCTATTATGGTCATCGCTATCAGATTCAACAACCAGTGATTGTTCCCTATCAATACCGCTATCGGTCACATTACTGATTCGATGTAGAAAAAATAAACCACCAAGAGGGTGGTTTATTTTTTATTGG
>CAIQUZ010000051.1 GCA_903875135.1 uncultured beta proteobacterium
ATGGAAATCGTCGAGCTTTATGCGAAAAGTTTTAAAAAAAACTATTCTCAGTATTGCGAAAAAGCCACTTCACTGCTCGAGTTGGTGGGGCTTCATGGTTACGAAAAAAAATTTCCTTGGCAGCTTTCAGGAGGTATGCAACAACGGGTCCAATTATGTCGTGCGATTATTCATGAACCTACATTATTAATGCTAGATGAGCCTTTTGGGGCGCTCGACATGTTTACTCGCGAAGAACTATGGTCGATTTTACAAGGCTTATGGATGGAAAAAAGGCCTACCATCATTTTAGTGACCCATGACCTGCGTGAAGCAGTATTTTTAGCCGATCGGGTCTTAGTGATGAGTTCCCGCCCCGGCAAGATAATTCATGAATCGATCATTGGACAAGCCAGGCCAAGAGAATTGAAATCGAGTTACCAAAAAGAATCGGTTGATTTAATCGCCGAATTGAGAAGCTGTATTCAAGAGGCAAGGATTCATTAAAATGTCAGAAGAAATCAATCTAGACCTAGAAACAGAAACTTCCTCATCGAGGAAACTCATCTACCTGCGCAAGTTTGCACCGGTCCTTGTTTTTGTTGTCTTTTTTATCTTCTGGGAGTTATTTGTCCGAATTTTTCATATCCAAGAATTTATCCTCCCTGCCCCATCAAAAGTATTTGAGTCTTTATACCAATTTCGTGAACCAATTATTCAGAACTCCCTACAAACTTTAATGACAACGCTCGTTGGGTTCATGGTCGGCATCATCATTGGCCTAATAGGCGGTATTTTCTTAGGGTCATCCGTCATTATTTATGAAAGCTTTTACCCCGCTCTCATTGCCTTTAATTCAATTCCTAAAGTGGCTTTTATTCCGATCCTCGTCATTTGGTTTGGTATCGGCACCATTCCTGCGATCTGCACAGCCTTCCTCCTCGCTTTTTTCCCTATATTAGTCAACGTTGCGGCAGGTATTGCCAATGTCGAACCTGAGTTAAGAGATGTCTTACGTGCGCTTGGAGCCACTAAAACACAAATGATTCGCAAAGTCGGATTGCCCCGTTCAATGCCTTATTTTTTTGCTTCATTAAAAGTAGCATTAACAGTTGCCTTTGTAGGCTCGATTGTTTCAGAAACCATCGCCTCCAATCTCGGCGTAGGTTATCTCATGCTGGTAGCTTCTTCACGGTTTCAAACATCGCTAGCATTTGCCTGCCTGATTGTGACTGGAGCGCTGGGAATCATGCTGTATTTAATCTGCGCATTGTTCGAAAGAAGAATGACGCGTTGGACAGTTCGTGAGACGGATTCTGTTTCTTTCTCAGGATAATTTCACATTCATTAATCATAGGATCAACATATGAATACTCCGGTCATCGGAAAAGAGCATTGGTTAAATAAGGGGGATGTCCGCTTATTTGTTTGGCAAAAGAAGTGTGAGACTTCCGCACCTTTTCTAGGAACTATCTTGTTTATCCACGGATCATCGATGGCGTCTCAACCGACTTTTGATTTAACAGTTCCGAACCGCCCCGATTCTTCTGTGATGGATTGGTTTGCTCAAAGAGGCTTTGATACTTGGTGCTGCGATATGGAAGGTTATGGTCGCTCGACTAAATCTCGTCTCATTAATTGTGATATTGCCAATGGTGTAGATGATTTAGAAGTGGTCAGTGAATACATCATGAAGTCATCAGGTGCTAAAGACCTTATGCTGTACGGAATATCCTCAGGCTCACTCAGAGCAGCTTCCTTTGCTGAAAAATTTCCAGAACGAGTCAATAAACTGGTCCTTGACGCCTTTGTTTGGACTGGTGAGGGAAGCCCTACTTTAGAACAACGCAAAAAGAATTTACCAAAATTCATTGCCGCCAACAGGCGCCCGATTGATCGACCTTTTGTTTTTTCTGTTTTTGAGAGAGATCATCCGGATACTGCTGACCAAAATACGATCAATGCCTTTGCCGATGCGATCTTGGCGTTGGATGATTCAATGCCAACGGGAACATATGTCGATATGTGCTCAAGATTGCCACTGGTAAATCCTCAAAAAATAACGAATTCCACCTTGATTTTACGAGGTGAATTTGATGGTATCGCTAGTATGGAAGATTTAATTAACTTCTTTCAATTATTACCAAATCCTGACAAACAGTTTATTGTCATGCCAGGTATATCCCATGCCTCATTTCAGCAAAAGAACTACTTGAGTGTTTATCACTATTTATACAGTTTTTATACTCAACCAACCCCAGTCTATTTAAGTCATTAGAAAGAAGAAATGCTTTCAATGCATTTCTTCTTCTACCATCCATCATGACTCGAGATGAACTAATACAGAATCATGATTCGAGGAATACACAATCGCTTCTAACACCTGGATATTGTTGTAAATCTGAGCCGGGGTATAACGGTAGGTTGATTTACCCGCAACAGCGTCTGCCCAAGACTCAAAGTTTTTGAGAACAACATTGGATGCTGGGAAGGTCTTGGCGGTTCTTTTCGCTTCTTGATTGGTGATGGTCATCTCGGTGGGAAGTCCCCAATCCACATTACCATTTTCTTTGACTTCAACCCATCCTAAACTACCAAAAACAGTAATTCTTCCATGAAACGGTGTAGTGGATAAACACGTCACCGAGCCAGTAACTCCTTGCGGAAAATCAAATTGCACAATCACTTGATCTTTACCAACCGCACCTTTAAGAACACGACCCGTTTTAGCACGCACATGTGTTGGACAACCCACTAGCGAAATAAAGAAGTCGGTTAAATGCACGCCTAA
>CAIQUZ010000052.1 GCA_903875135.1 uncultured beta proteobacterium
AAAATCCGCAAACAGCAACTGGAACGGCACTTGGCAATCGGAACGGACAAAATCAAGCCGCTACCAGTGTAGGATACTCATCACTCACGTATGAACCGTTTTCAAAATATCTTTTAGCAAGTAATCCTGCGAGGATTCAGGGTAAAGATGGGTTGCCGAACGGAAACGTTCACTCTTTTCAAGAGACTGAGGATGTTTATGGTTTGATGATGCATTTTTCTAAAGCATTGGGTGTGAATTGCACTTATTGCCATAACTCCAGAGCTTTTTCAGACTGGTCGCAAAGTACTCCTCAGCGGTCACAAGCTTGGTATGGCATTCAAATGGTGAAAGATGTTAATAACACTTATATGAATCCTTTAACAAGTATATTTCCAGCGCATCGATTGGGCGTAGAAGGCGACGTTGCTAAAGCAAATTGTTTAACCTGCCATCAAGGGGTCAATAAACCTCTTTATGGGAAAAGCATGATTGCTGATTATCCATTTTTAGCAGAGTCTTATCCAACAAAAGCCGCGACTACTAAAACAGTTGCAGCTAAGTAGGTGTATTGGTGTTGTAGCGCTGTTTTATGGCGCCTCCGGGCGCCATTTTTTTAACAAAGGTCAAAGTTGGTGGATATACAAGTCGATCGATTTAGAATTCCCTTCCTAACGGATATAGATGGTTCTCAACCAAGTAAAACCCGAGTAATTGTTATGGGTACAGGCTTCGGTGGATTAGCTGCTGCGATTCGTTTGGCGGTTAAGGGATATGAAGTCACCGTTCTTGAGAAACTCGATGCGCCGGGTGGTAGGGCTTATGTGCACCGTCGTAATGGGTATACGTTTGATGCTGGGCCAACCATTATTACCGCCCCTTTCTTGTTAGAAGAGTTGTGGACTCTGTGTGGTAAGAAAATGAGTGATGATATTGATTTACGTTTAATGGATCCTTTTTATCAAGTTCGTTTTAATGATGGCCGTATTTTCAATTACACGGGGGATCCTGAGAAAATGCGTGAAGAGGTTGCAAAGTTTGCACCGAGTGATTTACTTGGCTATGAAAAGTTTCTAAAAGAAGCTGAGAAGTGCTACAAGCTTGGTTTTGAAGATTTAAGTGCTGTTGCCTTTACTAAATTTACTGATTTGTTAAAAGCCTTACCAAGTATGATAAGAATGAAAGCTTGGGAGAGCATTTATCAACTCGTGGCAAGATATTTTAAAGACCCTCAGTTACGCCAAGTGATGAGTTTTCACCCATTATTGATTGGGGGGAATCCTTTTTCAGTAACTGCTGTTTACGCATTAATTAATTCTTTAGAGCGTAAATGGGGTGTTCATTCTGTAATGGGTGGAACCGGTGAATTAATTCGTGGTATGGCGAACCTATTAGATGGGCTAGGTGTAAAGATTCGTTATCAAAGCGAAGTAAAAAAAATAAATATTCAAGAAAATCAAGTAACCGGCGTTACTCTTGCTAATGGACAAACGCTGTACGCCGATCACGTGGTGTCAAATGCTGATTCAGCTTGGACGTATCGTTATTTGGTAGATGAAAAATATCGTAAACATTGGACCAATAAAAAAATAGAAAATGGCCGCTATTCGATGAGTTTATTTGTTTGGTATTTTGGTGTAAAACGTCAATACCCCGAAGTTCCGCATCATATGATGTTACTAGGTGATCGTTACGAATCACTGTTAAGGGATATCTTTAAAAAACATCACTTAGCTAAAGACTTTAGTTTGTATTTGCACCGACCAACGGCTACCGATCCGTCATTAGCTCCTGAAGGTCATGATACTTTTTATGTTTTGTCACCAGTGCCTCACCTCGATGCTGGAATAGATTGGTCAGAACATATGGAAGCGTATAGACAATCTATACAGAACTATTTAGAACAGACCGTAT
Source organism: uncultured beta proteobacterium (assembly GCA_903875135.1). Lineage (GTDB taxonomy): Bacteria > Pseudomonadota > Gammaproteobacteria > Burkholderiales > Burkholderiaceae > Polynucleobacter. Next base: position 1,894 of record CAIQUZ010000052.1, read on the forward strand.
TGCCAGAGTTGGGAGATCATCTTACAGAGTCATTTTGTATGACTCCACAAGATTTTAAAGATCGTCTTTTGTCTTTCAAAGGAGCTGCTTTTGGATTAGAGCCATTACTTCTCCAGAGTGCATGGTTTAGACCGCACAATATTAGTGAAGATGTACAGGGTTTATATATGGTCGGAGCTAGCACCCACCCTGGTGCTGGCATACCTGGGGTTTTATCATCGGCAAAGGCATTGGAGAGTGTCATGCCCACTGTAAATACAAGGAGTAAATATGCCTTCTAAATTATTTCTAAATCCTTTGTTACTCATACAGAAAAGTTCTTTAATGGCAAATGGTTCGGCCAGTAATTTGACAGATACCATCCAGTGTGAAGAGCTCATGCGTGGCGGATCAAAATCATTTTTTGCCGCCTCACGTGTTTTGCCTAAGCGTGTTCGTAATCCTGCTATTGCGTTGTATGCATTCTGTCGATTAATGGATGATATCGTGGATGAAGGTGGGGAGGATATTCGTATTATTCAAACCTTACAGCAACGTCTTGATCTAATTTACGAAGGCAATCCCGTTGATGTTCCGGCTGATCGAGCCTTAACTAAAGTAGTTCAACAGTATAAGATTCCAAAAACTTTATTAGAAGCTCTATTAGAGGGTTTTGCATGGGATAAACTTGGTCGTCGTTATAACTCCATTGAAGATTTATATGATTATGCCGCGCGTGTAGCTGGTACAGTAGGTGCCATGATGGCTTTAATCATGGGCACTAGACAACAAGTGCCTTTGGCTAGAGCCTGTGAATTAGGTTTGGCAATGCAATTGACAAATATTGCAAGGGATGTTGGAGAGGATGCACGTAATGGCCGACTCTATTTACCTCTTAATTGGATGCGTGAGGAGGGAATTGATCCAGATGCTTGGTTAAAAGATCCGATTTTTACTCCTCAAATTGCCAGAGTTGTACACCGGGTCTTGCAAACAGCTGACTTATTATATCAACGATCGCAAACTGGAATTGCTCAATTACCAAGAGATTGTCGCGCAGCCATTTATGGAGCAAGATTAGTCTATGCACAAATTGGCCGTCAAATCGAAAAACAAGATTTAAACTCTGTTTCGCAGCGTGCCATTGTTTCGAGCACCAAGAAAAAGATGTTAATGCTAAAGGCTTTATCTGCCAC
>CAIQUZ010000053.1 GCA_903875135.1 uncultured beta proteobacterium
AAACCCCAGAGCTATATATCCAAAGTTGAGTCTGGAGAACGAAATCTAGATGTCATCGAGTTCATTACTTATTGCAATGGGATAGGTATCAATCCAACAAACTTCACTAAAAGGTTATTAGAGAAGTTTTAAATTTGAAAACATCAATAACTAATTGAAGTGGCTTTATATTTAAAGTTGTTTGTGGATCTTTTCCCCTACCCTACCCCCAATGGAAATCACGAATAGTTAATCTTCGATTAGAGCAATAAATAGGTGTTGTGGGAACAATTGTGGGAACAATAGATATTAAGTAGTAAGGAACCAACAAGTTATTGACATTTTGGCGGAAGGGGCGGGATTCGAACCCGCGGTAGGCGATTAACCTACGCACGCTTTCCAGGCGTGTGACTTAAACCGCTCATCCACCCTTCCTTTGGAATAGTAGATTATACGGTGTTATTTCCCGAAACTAAAGATTGATTCTTTAGCTTTGGTGTCCACGACGAAATATGCCATAAAAAAGCCAAGCAATAGAGCCGAAAATAAGGCCACCTAAAATGGCAACAAATATTCCTTGAAAAAAAACACCTAAACCCTGTATCGAGTTTTGTAATCCCAGCGCCCACAATACAACCGAAGCAATCGCTACAAAATATTTACATGGTATTGGCTCTGTACTGACGCGATCCTGTAAACAACTGACACAACGATTAAACCCTATGGCAATTGGACTATCGCAACGAGGACATTTCATGTGACCCCCTTTTGCATTAAAAATTCATCTTAGACCAAAAAAACTGAGGGCGCAATAGATGTTTTCACCAATTTGTCACAATTGAACCATCAATATCAATGGTTCCAAGCCGCCCTACAAAAAATGTCCTTTTTCCTTACAAAGCTTCTTTTAATTGATCTAAGATGCCAGGATTCTCTAAAGTAGACGTATCTTGCGTAATATCCTCACCTTTTGCCAGTACTCTTAATAAACGCCGCATAATTTTCCCCGATCGGGTTTTAGGTAAATTATCCCCAAAACGTATTTCCTTCGGTTTGGCAATGGGCCCAATCCCTTTATTAACCCAATCTCTGAGGTCTTTGGCTTTGGCGACTGCCGCATCTCCCGTTGGGCGTGCTCCCTTGAGAACGACATAAGCAACAATCGCCTCACCAGTAATAGAGTCTGGGCGACCAACGACAGCGGCCTCAGCGACATCGTGATGGGCAACCAAACAAGATTCAATCTCCATCGTTCCCATGCGGTGCCCAGACACATTTAACACATCGTCAATACGACCCGTAATCGTAAAGTAAGCAGTTTTCGCATCACGAATCGCGCCATCTCCAGCAAGATATAACTTACCACCCAAGTCATGCGGAAAATAACTCTTCACGAATCGATCTGGATCATTCCAAATCGTTCGGATCATGGAAGGCCATGGTCGCTTGACCACTAAAATACCGCCATGTCCATTGGCCATATCATGGCCTGTCTCATCCACAATCGCTGCCATAATCCCCGGCAACGGCAGTGTGCATGAGCCTGGCACTAAAGGAGTAGCCCCGGGCAAAGGAGTAATCATATGACCACCCGTTTCCGTTTGCCAAAATGTATCTACGATAGGACATTTCTCCCCACCAACTTCTGTGTGGTACCACATCCACGCTTCAGGATTAATCGGCTCACCGACAGATCCTAACAAACGAAGACTCTTTAAATTGTAGTTACGAGGATGAGTCTCTGGAGTAGTATCCGCAGCTTTAATCAAAGATCGAATAGCCGTTGGAGCTGTGTAAAAAATACTGACCTGATGCTTTTCAATCATCTGCCAAAAACGCCCTGCATTCGGGAAGGTTGGTACACCTTCGAACACAATTTGCGTAGCGCCAACCGATAAAGGCCCATAAGCAATATAACTATGCCCAGTAATCCAACCGATGTCTGCAGTACACCAAAAAATATCCCGAGCGCGAATATCAAAGGTCCACTGCATGGTTAAATGCGTCCAGAGTAAATAGCCCCCAGTTGCATGTTGCACGCCCTTTGGCTTGCCAGTAGAACCCGAGGTGTATAACACAAATAATGGATGCTCAGCACCGACCCACTCTGGCTCACAACTCGTTGGCTGACCAGCTACCAAATCGTGCATCCAATGATCGCGTCCAGTGGTAAAAGGGATGTCACTACGGGTTCTTTGATAAATAATCACGTGCTGAACAACCGCATCAGCCCCTAAAGCAAGCGCTTCATCCACCACCGTCTTAAGTGGTAATTTTTTACCACCCCGCATCTGCTCATCCGCAGTAATGATGACTTTCGCACCCACGTCAACAATTCGCTCTTGCAAGGATTTCGCTGAAAAACCACCAAACACCACAGAGTGCGTTGCCCCGATCCTGGCACAGGCTTGCATCGCTACAATGCCCTCAATCGACATGGACATATATAAAACAACACGGTCACCCTTTTGCACTCCCAGACTTCTCAAACCATTGGCAAATTGACAAACCCGCTCATATAACTCTGAATAGGAGATATTGGTGACTTCACCCGCATCTGATTCAAAAATGATCGCGGTCTTCTTGCCAAGTCCTGCCTGAATGTTGCGATCTAAACAGTTATAGGATGCATTTGTCGTACCATCAGCAAACCACTCATAAAAAGGTGCCTTTGATTCATCCAGCACTTTTTTGAAAGGTTTTTTCCAATACAGATTTTCTCGAGCAAGGCGTGCCCATGTACCTTCAAAATCTTTCTCAAAAGCACTACACATCGCTTTATATTGCGCCATACTGCTAATCGCAGCAGTCTTTGCAAAAGATGTTGGAGTCGGAAATATTCGATTCTCAATGAGTAAGTGTTCAATCTCTTTCACAACGCTCTCCTTTATTGAAATAATTTTTCTTAATGATGATTTAAATCATGGATTTAATAACTATTTTATATAGATTTACATTTTTATCCAAAAAAAGAACTTTTACTCAACTTTCAAATCATTGACAGCTTTACCCTATAAAATAGTTACTAGATTATCCTTTAACCTGATTAATGACAACTATGACAACTATTCGCCAAGAAGACCTCATTCAAAGTGTTGCAGATGGATTTCAATACATCTCTTATTTCCACCCCCTCGACTTTATTCAGGCTTTAGGCAAAGCATACGATCGTGAGCAAAGTCCAGCCGCAAAAGACGCTATTGCACAAATCCTGACCAATAGCAGAATGTGCGCTGAAGGTAAGCGCCCCATTTGTCAAGATACGGGTATTGCTGTCGTTTTCATTAAAGTTGGTATGAACGTGCAGTGGGAAGCCACCATGAGTGTCACAGATATGATTAATGAGGGTGTGCGTCGTGCTTACGAAAACCACGATAATCCTCTTCGTGCGTCGATTTTGCGCGATCCAGGTGGTAAGCGCACCAACACAAAAGATAACACTCCAGCCGTGATTCATTACGAAATCGTGCCTGGCGATAGCGTTGATGTGATTTGCGCCGCAAAAGGTGGCGGTTCTGAAAATAAAAGTAAGCTCGTCATGCTTAACCCATCCGACTCCATCGTGGACTGGGTATTAAAGACTGTCCCCACAATGGGCGCAGGTTGGTGTCCTCCTGGTATCTTAGGTATTGGAATTGGAGGTACACCAGAAAAAGCGATGCTAATGGCCAAAGAATCATTAATGGATCCTGTCGATATTTATGATCTGATGGCAAAAGGCCCACAAAATAAATTAGAAGAAATGCGTCTCGAACTCTTTGATAAAGTGAACTCATTAGGCATTGGTGCACAGGGTCTTGGAGGCTTAACCACCGTTGTCGACGTCAAAATCATGGACTACCCTACCCACGCCGCATCTCTCCCAGTAGCAATGATTCCGAACTGTGCTGCAACCCGACATATTCACTTTCATCTCGATGGTAGTGGCCCAGCAATCTTACCCGTCCCCAATCTTGACGATTGGCCAGATGTTGCTTGGAAAGCCGATACAGAAAAATCAAAACGTGTGCAACTCGATACTTTAACCCCTGAAGAAGTAGCCACTTGGAAAGTGGGTCAAACCTTACTCCTGAACGGAAAAATGTATACCGGTCGGGACGCCGCTCATCAACGGATTCAACAAATGCTCGCTAAAGGCGAAAAATTACCCGTCGATTTTACGAACAAAGTGATTTACTACGTAGGTCCTGTTGATCCAATTGCAGGAGAAGCGGTCGGTCCAGCTGGCCCAACCACCTCTACCAGAATGGATAAATTTACCGAAATGATGCTCGCCCAAACGGGTCTGATCGGTATGATTGGTAAAGCTGAACGTGGGCCTGTAGCAATAGAGGCGATTAAAAAACATCGTTCTGCCTATCTAATGGCCGTCGGCGGAGCCGCGTATTTAGTGGCTAAGGCGATTGAAAAAGCCAAGGTAGTTGGCTTTGCCGATTTGGGGATGGAGGCGATTTACGAGTTCGAAGTGAAAGACATGCCGGTAACCGTTGCCGTTGATGCAAATGGGATCTCCGCTCACGAAACAGGACCTCGTGAATGGCAAATGAAAATCGGAAAAATTCCGGTCTCTATTGCCTAAGCGCTTAAGCGAAGAGGAATCTGTCCCCTTGTCTAAAATTGGTGTCTTCGATTCAGGTATAGGTGGTTTATCGATCCTTAATGAAGCCCTTACCCAGGCTCCGGGACATCACTATATGTATTTAGCAGATTCAGCGAATACGCCTTATGGTGAAAAATCGATCGAATGGATTTCATCGCGTAGTCTAACTCTTTGCTCGTGGCTCGTTCAGCAAGGCTGTGAAGCCATCGTGATAGCCTGCAATACAGCAACGGCACAAGCGATTGCCCAAATTCGCGAGACCTTCTCCAAGATCGCCATCATTGGCGTCGAACCGGGCATTAAACCAGCTGCCTTGCAAAGCTCGAAAAAAATAGTTGGCGTTCTGGCTACCCAAAACACACTGGCGAGCGATAAGTTTAAACAACTTCTCGCGAGCCTTTTAGCTGATTGTGAATTTATTCAACAAGCGGGAATTGGTCTGGTGCCATTGATTGAGCAAGGGCAATTATCAGGACCATCGATCAACGCACTATTACACCAATATATCGATCCAATGATCGAACAAGGTGTGGATACCCTTGTTTTAGGCTGTACGCACTACCCATTTTTAGAAGCTCGTATTCAACAGATGTATGGTGAGCAATTACAGATCATTGATACGAGCCATGCGGTTGTCAAACAAATGTGTCGCTTGGTGAACTCGGCAGGGTCAAACCTTGGCAGTGTTCATTTTTACTCAACAAGCAATGGGCAATCCCTTCTTAAACTTGCTAAATCACTATTAAGCCCTCATCAACTTGATCAGGCACAAGCCCATACGGTAGATCTCTAAATGCTGTCAACCTGGAAAGAACGCTCTGTATTGTTGGCCATTATTTTGGTCCACCTTCTGATTTTTTTAGTATCCATGATCAATTTTGATGACAATCAAACACCACCAACCACTGTCATGCAAGCAGAACTGATTAGTCCACCCATCCCTAAAACTCCGCCACTTAAAAAACCGCCTACACCTCCCGCCCCAAAGCAAGCCCCCAAATTACTCAGTGTTGCACCCGCTGAAAAAAAAGCAAGTACCAAGCAAGAAGAAAAAACGCAAGAGATACCAAAAGAAAAGTCTCTTGTACAAACCCCAAGCAAAACGGAACAAACCGTCAATCCTGAGAGTGCTAAAACTCCAGAGCCCGTATCCAACAGTAATAACTCCAAATCGATAACTCCTACTGGTACCGATGCCGGCAATGTCGAACTCAATCAATTGGTCATGGTTTACCGGCCAAATACAGAGGTCTTCTATCCTCGTCTTTCTAAAGATATTGGGGAGCAAGGTATTGTGAATGTCAAGATGATGATTGATGAAACTGGATCAGTCAAAGGAGTCCAAGTCATCACCTCGAGTGGATATGAACGATTAGATCGTGCCGCTAGCGATCTCGCAAGCCGAATCCGCTTTGCCCCTTACAAAATTAACGGCGTTCCAAGTCGTGTTAGCGCCGGTATTTCTATAAAATTCCAACTAAGTCATTAATTTGAGAAAATAAACCTATGAATCCTACAAATACTCCTACCGATACCACCGCCGCATCAGAGTTTGGTATTTCACACTTGTGGCTTCAAGGCGATACAGTGACTCATCTGGTCGCCATCTTGCTCATCCTAATGTCCATCGGATCTTGGTACATTATCATCATTCGTTTCATGAGTCTTTACCAAATCAAACCATTGATTAAAGAAGTCGCTCAATTTTGGAAAAAGTCATCTTGGCAAGAAGGCCTGAACGCTTTTACGCTGAAGGAGACGAATCCCTTCCATCAAATGGCCGCTAGAGCACACACGATCATGCAAGAACGTCAAAAGGACGCCCATAACCCCTACCAAGTTCCCCTTTCAAGTCAGATCCAGGAAGAAGATTGGTTATCGAGCAATCTTAAAGGTGAGCTAGATGACATCATTGGGAAGCTTCAAAAAGGTTTAGCATTTTTAGCATCCACCGGGGCAACCGCCCCTTTCATTGGCTTATTCGGAACTGTCTGGGGTATTTATCACGCGTTAATGACCATCGGCTCATCCGGTTCAGCATCGATTGATCAAGTTGCGGGCCCCATTGGTGAAGCACTCGTGATGACGGGGATGGGCCTTGTGGTGGCGATACCAGCAGTATTAGGGTACAACGCCCTTTCAAAATCGAATAAAGATTTACTCCTGTCGTTGCGTCGCTTTTCCGACGATCTCTATACCTACCTCACCCAAAACGAAAGACCATAACCATGTCTTTTTCCTCTCCCCAAGGCGATGACGATTCTGGACTGATGGCAGAAATCAATATGACTCCCTTTGTTGATGTCATGTTGGTATTGCTGATTATTTTTATCGTGACTTTGCCAGTGATTCAGCACTCCGTCAAAATAGAATTACCCAAAGCGACTAGTTCAGCCAGCTCAAGCAAGCCTGAAACGATTCAAGTATCGATTGATGCCAAAGGCCAAATCTTTTGGAATACCACTAAAGTCACGATCGAGGAGTATGCCTTAAAGGCGAAAGAAGCTGCGGCACAAGAACCCGCTCCTGAAGTCAATCTTCGTGCGGATAAACATGTCGTGTATGACTTCGTCGCACAAGTACTGAGCACGAGTAAGCGTAATGGCTTGATTAAGATTGGTTTTGTGACAGAAACCCCTTAATCGTCGCAAGCCGTTATTGTAATTTCATATTGGCGGCTTTAACGACACTTTTCCATTGGCGTAGCTCAGATGCTAACAATTGACGCATTTGCTCTGGGGTGGTTTGATAAATCTGTGCCCCCTCTTTTAAAAGCCGTCCTTTGATAGGATCTTTACTAGCCGCTTTTGCAATTTCTTGATGAAGAACTTGAATCACGGCAGTAGGTGTTCCTGCCGGCGCCACGACACCCCACCAAGTAGAAATATCAAACCCCGGAACTCCTGACTCACTCACGGTCGGTGTATTCGGAAATAATGGCGATCGCTTCTCACTGGTCATCGCCAGCAAAGTCACCCTACCTGATTCTACATATTGCAGCATGGTGGGCATCGTCGCAAAGAAGATTTGCACCCTGCCGGCAAGAAGATCGAGGGTCGCAGGGCCACTCCCCTTATAGGGGATATGGGTCATGGGTAGATTCGATTTTTGTTTAAATAACTCGCCCGATAAGTGATTAATACTCCCTAAACCTGCCGAACAGTAATTGATACCATCGGGTGATTGTTTAGCCAAAGTCATCAGATCAGCTATATTTTTTAGGCCAAGCTCTTTATTGGCAACAACCATCAATGGCCCTCTACCCAACATAGCAATCGGTGCGTAATCTTTTTCCACATCATAGGTAGGCGTTGTTTCCGTCGCTGCATGCGTCACAAAGGTCGATGTCACAAATAGCAAAGTGTAGCCATCAGGATCTGCTTTTGCAACCATCTGTGCACCAATAGCACCACCTCCACCACCTCGATTATCGACAATTACGGGCTGACCTAAAGCATCGGACAAGGCTTTTGCGAGATCTCTTGCAATACTATCGGTGCCACCACCCGCCACAAAGGGAACAATAAGGGTGATGGGCTTCTGGGGATAATTGGCTGAAAAAGAAAATGCTGAAATCCCCAGTGAGAAAGAGATGATGAAGCAACAACGTAACCAACGAAGAAGCATTTCATACCTTTTTTTTGAGAAAGAACCCGCTTATCTTTTAACAAACTTTAATATAAAGCCTTCCGGCGGATTGACTTTATTGGAATGCTCTTCTTTAGGATCTTGGGGATTTTTTAAGAAATCCCCCTCGGCTACTTTTTTTAATCCAATTGATTCGAAATCAGCAACTACCGATACGCTCTCAATCCGGTGCAATGTTTTCGTGGTTGATTGACCAGCACCTTCTTTAGCAGCATGATCACGAACGATGAGCATACCACCTGGCTTTAATAAAGCATAGATTCTTTTATTCATCGTTTGGATGTCAGGATTGATATTCACTAAATCATGATAAGAATTAATGATGGTAATCACGTCAATTTGACCATCCATTGCTGGTAATAATTCGTTGAGCGCGCCAACCACTGAAATGAAATTCGCTTGCGGATGCTCTTTTAAACGCTCATCTAATGCGGGAAAAGCTCTGATATTAAAAGCGTAGGCTTTGCCGGTTGGTCCAACCGCTAATGCCATGAGTTGCGCAGTATACCCACTGGCAGAAAAAATATCTAAAGCCGCCATACCTGGTTTGACTTGAATAAAATTGAGCATCTCTTGCGGCTTACGCTTCGCATCCAAACTGCGATCTTGAGCGGTTCGCACTGGATGATTCACTACCTCGGAGACGGATTGCGCAAACGACAAATGACTTGACATCAAAAATAGAAATACAGAACCTAGAATCGCTTGTTGAAATAGTCTAGAAATATTCATAGCGTGGAACTTCATTGGCAACTCCTTTGAATGATTGAACTGAAATACTCATGTTTTAATCATACTCAATATTGATGACGCAAACTGATTCAAATGCACCAATTGTTCATTATGATTTTTATCAACATTCTGGATCAATTCCGAGGCAAATACTGGCTATTTCTATTCACCACCGTCTGTTGACGACCGAGATTCATCAGCACTTGTTGTCGCGGCATTAACAGAATTAGGATTCTCGAGAGCTACTCGAGGCGATCAAATTGCTCCAACTAAAATACAAACTTCTACCCGCCTGTCAGCTGATGTCATATCGATCTCCAAAGCATCTAGGAAAGGCTAGCCATCAAAAATCGATAGCGTTTTACGAGAATATATAAGTCATCACCCCATACTAAAAGTTAACTATGTAATCAGTTGCTTTTCAGATAAACACTTTTATGTAACTGTGATTTCAGAAGAAGGAGCCTGTATAACAAAGTAGTAGCCCTCCCACAATGAAGTTTTAAATTAAAAACCCCCATTAAAGGGGGGATTACCATGGCCTGTGTGCCACACTTCCTAATGTAACAATCAACCAACAGAAATGATCCAAGCACTTTAGAGATCATAGTATCTATTTAAAACCTACTTTGGTAAGTTAATCTTCCATAGTATGAGTAGTAATTAGCGTCATTAATCGAATTTTCACCACCAATACTAATATTTTCTGAACTTGTTTTAGAAACTTTAGTAGTAACACCAAGATCTAAAGCAAACCATTGTGATCCGGTTTCTGATAAGTAGGTATATGGATCATCTCCAGAATCCGTTGTAAATGTCGTATACCTGCCGCCTTTAAAGACTTTCCATAAACTGAATCTACCCAAATAATTAATCTTGGAGTCACTACTGTGATCTTGATCAATGTATCTCTATATATGCGAATTAAAATGATGTTTCTGGTAGTTTTTTCATTCATTTCTAATAACCTTATTTAAGCTATTGTTATTTATCAAAATTTCAGTTACCATCTAATAGTAGATACAATTTGATGTATGGATATTTCATATGACCCCATCAAAAACTATCGCAATATTCAGGATCGCAATCTTTCTTTTGATAAAGTTGTAGACTTTGATTTTGAAAATGCCTTTTATGAAGTAGATAAACGCATAGACTATGGAGAACTTAGAATGCGGGCAATCGGACTCTTAGAGAACAGACTTCATGTTTTAGTATTTACTGAGACCGTGGATGGAATTCGTGTGATTAGCTTTAGAAAAGCAAATTCTAGAGAGAAAAAAATATATGAACAAAAAACTTAAATTAGATGAAGACGATATGGAGTGGACTGCTGAAATGATGAAAAGCGCAAAACGCTTTGATCAATTACCAATGTCATTACAAGAAAAGCTCAAATCGAGAGCTACTCGAGGTGTTCAAATTGCTCCAACTAAAATACAAACTTCTATCCGCTTGTCAGCTGATGTCATATCGACCTTTAAAGCATCTGGCAAAGGCTGGCAATCGAAAATCGATAGCGTATTAAGAGAATATATCCGTCAGCACCCTGCCCTTTAAAAGTACCTACTTGAACAGTTGGATTTACTGATAAACACTTGTAATTAATGTTGGTTACTGAATAAGGTGTCGAGAGAACCTTGTGGGTATGCCTCGCAATGGGGTTTTAAACTAAAACCCCCTATGAAAAAAGGGGGTTTTATTCAACTATGGTGCCCGAGGCCGGAATCGAAAATCCTGTATTTATAATACTCAAGTTTATTTATACGGGATTAAAACGGAATATTTTTTAAAAAACACCTTACAAAAAGAATATTCATCAATTTTGTTGAAAACTATTAAAAATCATCATACACTATCCTTAGTCAGCCTTATTCCTTTGGAAAATAGGCATTTTGAGTGAAGCTTGTTTAACAGGCAAATGTGGTGATCTGAATATATTCAGAAATCGTTTCAACCCCTAAACAGGCCGCCCGTCGGCCTGTTTTCTCATCTTTGGTATATGGACTTGACATCCTCCCCGCCCTAAAGGACGGGGATTCCTACTGCTAGACGTTCATGTCCGAACGCAAGAATATTGAGAGCTCCATTGATGTCCCTGTCGTGAACAGATCCACAATGACACTTCCAACTTCTCTTATTCAAATCAGCTCTACCTTTCGGACTATTGTCGGAGATTTCTCCACAACTCGAACAGATTTGGGTTGAATAAGCTTCATTTACTTCCTCAAATACCACGCCAGCCTGACGGCTTTTATATTCCAACATCGTTTTGAGTGATGACCATCCAGCATCTAAAGTGCTTTTAGCCATCTTGGTTTTTACTAATTGACTGCTTGATACATTGCCGACAAAGATTGCACCATACTCTTTGACGAGCATGGTAGAGAACTTGTGCAGCTGGTCTTTACGGCGATTCTTTATTTTTGCGTGAATCACTTTTACTAAAGACTTCTTATTGGCTCGCTGAGCTTTACCTAGCGACTGCTCTAGCTTGCGATAGTTGCGACCCTCTAATCGATTTCCATCGCTGGTAACAGCACATTCCTTGAGACCTAAATCAACACCAACTGACTTTGATGCTTTACTTTCCTGAGTTTTTACTTTTACTGCCGTGTTGAAATACCAACGACCTCTGGAGTCCTCTGAGAATGAGCCAGTTCCAAATTCGTAATTAGATAGTCGATAGGAGTCCCAAAGACTGATTGCTTTTCCTTGGTAGTGAACCTGTCCATTCTTATATTTGATAGCAGACTTCTTGAATGGAATCCATCCTAGTGAGCGTTGAGAACCATGAGATTTTCTCCATCGCAATTTTACTTTTCTGAATTGAATTCGTCGCGTTACAAATTCTTCATTCACAGCCTGCACGGATTGGCTATGCAAACTCAAGCCTTCTTTTGTTGCACCAGTAGTGTAT
>CAIQUZ010000054.1 GCA_903875135.1 uncultured beta proteobacterium
CGCAATCAAACCATCAAACGCACCAGTCGCATAACGTTGTGGGTAAGTGCTAATACCAATTAAAGTGCCATGAAAATTATGGATATCTGTTTTAAAGTTGGGCTTGACTGAGAAATCAGAGAAATCAATCTTACCCCGCGTGATCTCGATCGATTTCATATTTAAATTAAATGGTTTTTTTACAGCAGATGTTTTAGTGTCAACGGCATCATCCAAGTCTTGATTCTTTGCTGGCTTAGTGGGACTGCTTGCATTAGCAACTAGGTGTACCATCGCAGGCAGTACCTGTTTGACAAGCACCTCTTTCACGAGAGCTTCTGGAGCGGATTGTTGACTAACTTTTTTCTCAAGTAATGCGTTTTTTTTCTCTAGCTCTATTTTTTCAATTTCCTCAGTAGAAGGTTTAAACATGCGACGAAAGTTATTACTCCTGTCCCCAAAAACCACATAACGAGCTTTTAAACCATCGACTTTAATCTCTTCAACTCGCACCTTCTGTCCTGTCGGTTTTTTTTCATAATCAAAATGATTCACTTTGGCACTATCCCAGCCCAGTAATTCACTTGTTTTATCTGGTTCAAAAATAGCTAATTGATTGAGTACAATATTTCCACCAACAATGGTATTTTCTGGATCATAGTGAATCTTAAATTCGCCTGAGGTTCCACCTGATTTTGCATAAATAGTATTCAGGGTGGGGGCCAAACTAATAAATGGCACGACACTCATATCCTCCACTTTGACTTCTCCATCAAGCACAGTATTTTTCTCATGATGCATGAACTTGAATTGCCCAGTAGCTGTTCCTGACTTTTCACTTCGATCGACTTTGGGCGTTGCAAAATCAATGAAGGGAACAAGGCTTAGTTGCTCTAAATTAATATCACTTTCTATTTTATTTTGTGTTTTAAATATATGGGTATTCGTATCAATTAAGCCCTCTTCAATCTTTGCTTTCATACGCAAAAAGATATCCTTATTTTCATCTAAATCAAAATCACCTCCAAGAACAACTTTCCCTAAATGGAGCTTTCTATCTGTTTTAGGAACTGGTAACGAGACATCTCCAAGACTAACCACATACTTCGTTTCTAATCCCCCTAATTCTCCCTTGGAATCAATGTTCGTGGTTTTTTTTAACTCAATATTTAATGGCGTAAATTCTGTTGTAAAGTTCTGTTCTGGGTCATGAATTTTTAAACTTCCGTCCGTCAAGTTGAACTCATCCACTAAAAATTCCATGGGCTTACTCGGCTTTGTATCTGCTTTTTTTGGGAATTTTTTCTGAACCGCCTGAATAAAACGCAACCAATTCCAGTTGTCTGGATATTTATCAGCTAAGACATGCGCTTGATCAATCGATACCTGACTTAACTCAATTTTTCGTTGAAATAGCGGACCCCATTTTGCGTTCACCTGCAACCGTTTGACATCCAAGAGCTGATTTTGATTTGCTAGTTCCACAATTTTCAAATCAGATATAGCAATACTTGGCTCCCGCAAAGTAATCTTTAAGTCATTGAAATCGATAAGATAGCCAATTGATTGACCGAACTCATGAGCGTAACTTTTGGCCCATTTAGGCGCCTGGGAAGTAGCATACCAAGCCCCACCTCCCAAAACACATGAAAAACCAAGGGTAACAATAGCGGCATACTTTAAAAATGTTGATTTCATTTGTCTAAAAGGCTCTGTATAATAATTTATCTATTTATATCAACAACTTACAAAAAAACATCTTTTTTATAAATTTGATCTTTTTTGTCAACCTTATCTATTTCTTTGCGTTGAATACACAGGTTAATCAATTTATGTGAAATTTATCACAATTTGTTTAGCTAATTGTTGAATATCGGAGATTTTGATGAAAACGAATGATGTCACTAGACAAACCGTAGATAGCTTAAGTGCCAACACGAACGTGCAAGAGCTCGATGTCTTTAATCGTAAAAGAGCGGCTCGAGGCCTATTACCAGTAACTCAAGAGGAATTTAATGAGTTACTCATGAAAATTGCTGGATTTGTGACGTTTTCTTGGAAAACGCCTACCGTTCACTAAGCAAGTCGACCTCACTCAAGAAGGAGCCTTTGGCTCCTTTTTTGTTATGTTACATTATTTGAATTTAAGCAAGCTATGGCTCAATCCGATTTTTCCTTCTCCCACTCTCTTCGCGTTCGCTGGGCAGAAGTCGATATGCAAGCAGTAGTATTTAATGGGCACTATTTGACCTACTTTGATGTTGCTCTCACGGAGTATTGGCGAACAGTAGGTCTACCTTCCCCCATACTTCAAGCACAGTTAGGTACAGAGTTATTTGTCAAGAAAGCAAGCCTTGAATATCACGCCTCAGCTAAGTTTGATGATATTCTTGACATCGGCGTACGCTGTAGCAAAATCGGTCATACATCTATCACTTTCATCATTGAGATCTATTCGAATGAACAGTACCTCGTGAGCGGTGAAATGATTTATGTCTTTTTTGATCGACAACAACAAAAAAGCACCCCAATTCCACTTGATTGGATTGAGATGCTAGATTTGTTTGAACTATCTACACCAATCGTAAAAAAGAGTTAATTGAGCTTGGTGATTGTTGTTTTTTTAACGAGACTCTCAACCGCTTCTTGTTTCTTTCTGCTTAACAAACCTTGATAGATATTGTTTTTAGACTCTTCATACGTAGGCATTTTAAATTTACGAATATCATCTACCTTAATCACATGCCAGCCAATGTTCGTCTGAATTGCAGCCGCGCTAACTTTTCCTTTCGACAAATTCACTAAAGCATCACCTAAGGATTTAACCACCATGTCTGGCAATACCCAGTTAGGAACAACGCCACCTTGCGCACCTGAAGTCTTCTCTAAGGATTTCTCTTTTGCGGTTTTTTCAAAAGAAGCGCCACCCAACACTTGTTTAATCATCTCGTTGGCTTCAGACTCACTAGCAACAACAATTTGTGAAAACTTGTACTCGTTTGAATTGCGACCCTCTTTTGTTAAATTCACTTGACGGTCATAGTCCGCCTGTATGTCCGACTCAGTAATCGGATGTGCTTTTAAATAATCTTCAAACCATAACTCTTGCAAAATCTGCTGTTGTGCGATTTTTATTCTGTCAGGATTATCACCTTTTTTATCAAGGCCCGTCTTTTTAATATCTTGCATAATTGCTTCGCGCAAAATAAGGTCATTAGTGATGGCTTGACGTAATTCTGGAGTATCTTTGGCGCCTCTTTTCTCAGCGCTATTCACAAAAACATCAATCTCTTTTTGAAATATTTTTGTGCCATTCACAGAAACAACGGCGCCAGACTGAGCATAACTCGATGCTGTACAGCAGAACATTGCCGCTGTGAAAACCGCTGTAAAAACATGACTCATCTTGACCATTAAAAATCCTTACCGATTATTGATGTTTTGATTATACGAGCAAAAGATTGATTTTTACCCTTTTAGGTATAACTGAGAGCAAGAGCCTGCGCCACCCGAATACCATCAACTCCAGCAGAGAGAATGCCGCCAGCATAGCCAGCCCCCTCACCAGCTGGGTACAAACCTTGAATATTGACACTTTGAAAATCTCTGCCACGACGAATGCGTAGCGGTGAAGATGTTCGTGTTTCAACTCCCGTCAATATGGCATCGTTCATGGCAAATCCTTTAATTTTTTTATCAAACTCAGGAAGTGCCTCTCGGATGGCCAAAATAATCGGTTCCGGTAAACTTGTGGCTAAATCTGTCAAATGAACACCCGGCTTATACGAGGGAGTCACTGAACCAAATGCTGTTGATGGAATACCTTTTAAGAAGTCCCCCACCAATTGACCTGGCGCTTCATAATTAGAACCCCCTAAGATAAACGCTTTGGCTTCAATCGCCCTCTGAAACTCGATACCTGCAAGGGGCCCTCCTGGATAGTCAGAAGGAGTAATCCCTACCACAATCCCTGCATTGGCATTGCGTTCATTACGTGAATACTGACTCATGCCATTCGTTACAACATGATTGGCCTCCGATGTTGCTGCTACTACTGTACCCCCGGGACACATGCAAAAACTATAAACAGCTCTGCCATTACTCGCGTGATGAACCAACTTATAATCCGCCGCTCCAATAATCGGGTTGCCGGCATGCGGCCCCAATCTAGCTCGGTCAATTAAAGACTGCGGATGCTCAATCCGAAATCCAACAGAAAAAGGTTTTTGCTCCATATGCACCCCGGCAGCATGCAGTGCATAAAAGGTATCGCGTGAACTATGGCCTAAAGCAAGCACGACTCGCTCCGCATCAAACTGCCGACCATCAGCCAGTCGAACACCACGAATCGATTGATTCTCGATCAAAAATTCGGATACGCGGCTGGAAAAATAAATCTCACCCCCTAATCGAATAATCTCTTCACGCATCCGCTCCACAACACCAACGAGTCGAAAAGTTCCAATATGCGGTTTAGCCACAAACTCAATCTCTGGTGGAGCGCCAGCTTTAATAAATTCAGCGATGACTTTGCGACCATAAAACTCTGGGTCTTTAATTTGGCTATATAACTTACCATCTGAAAATAGTCCCGCACCACCCTCACCAAACTGGACATTCGATTCAGGTTGTAAAATCTTTTTTCTCCACAAACCCCAAGTGTCCTGAGTTCGTTCCCTAACTGCTTTTCCTCGCTCTAAGACAATCGGGCGAAAACCCATTTGAGCTAAAAGCAGAGCGGCAAAAATACCACAAGGGCCAAAGCCAATCACTAGAGGTCGACTCTTTAGATCGCTTGGTGCTTTGGCAACCAAATGATAAGACGTGTCAGGTGCAAGACGAATATTGATATCGCCCTGAAATCTTTTCAGGACTTGCTCTTCATCTTTGACGGATACGTGAACGGTATAGATCAGAGATAAAACCGCATTTTTTCTAGCATCATGACTACGTTTAAAAATTTGAAAACGAATCAGATTCTCTGCAGAAATCTGCAAGCGCGCTAAGATGCCTAATTCCAAATCCTGAGGCAAGTGATCAATCGGTAAACGAAGTTCCGTAATTTGAATCATGGCATACCAACAGCAAAAAAGTCAGTCATCGAATTAATTGTAAGCAGTCAGGCGAGACTGAGCTTGTTGAAATTCTCGTACCATGCGATCCACAATCTCTTTAACGGAGTCAACTGACTCAATTCCTGAGACACTCTGACCAGCTCCCCAAATATCCCGCCATGCTTTCGAAGAGGTATTGCCAAAGTTCATTGTGTTTTTTTCTGCTTGTGGCAAATTGTCTGGATCAAAACCAGCCTGCAGAATGCTAGAACGTAAATAATTACCATGAACACCAGTAAATAAATTGCTATAAATAATGTCAGATGCCGAACTATCAACAAGACTTTGTTTATATTCTGGAGATGCTATCGCTTCTTTTGAGGCGATAAACCGCGTCCCCATATAGGCCATATCAGCACCCATCGCTAAAGCTGCAACTACATGCTCGCCCTTGGACATCGCTCCAGATAGAATCAGCAGTCCATCCCAAAATTTTCTGACCTCAGCAATCAAGGCAAAAGGACTCATCAAGCCCGCATGGCCTCCGGCTCCAGCACATACCAAAATTAATCCATCAACACCCATCTCAATCGCTTTTTGAGCATGACGCACACTAATGACATCATGAAAAACTAGACCGCCATAGGAATGCACTGCCTCAACAACCTCTCCAGGCGGTCTTAAACTCGTGATGACGATGGGCACCTGATGCTTTACACAAAGATCAACATCATGCTGCAATCGATCGTTAGAACTATGCACAATCTGATTGACAGCGAACGGAGCAATAGGCCGCTCAGGATGATCCTTTGCGGCTTGAGCAAGCTCTGACTTGATGCGCGTTAACCATTCATCGAGTATCTCAACTGGCCTTGCATTGAGGGCAGGAAAAGCTCCAACAATGCCCGCTTTACACTGGGCAATCACTAAGTCGGGTTGAGCAATAATAAATAAGGGTGCTCCTATCACAGGAATACTTAATTGTGACAAAGCGCTTGGTAATGGCATGAGATTCTCATAAAAAGATGGCTATACCGACAGTTTAATACTGATTGATTTTAGTTTGCTTACAATAGAGGGAAAGAAATGAATAAAGACAAGCACTGAAGTCGGCAAAATCCAACCTAACCACCCACCATTTACGCTCGCTATGAACCATCGACAAATTATCAGTTCCGATAATACTCAACAAGTAATTGATAAAACTCTCTTAGCTCGTCAATGGTTAAATGTCTTAGCATCCGATATTCCAAAAAGCCCCCCTGAATTTACCCTACGTGTTAGCGCCCATATTCCAGCAAATTCACCAGCTGTTCAAGAGGTATTTGAACCCGCTTTTCGGCGCCTCCAAGTGATGACGAATGGTGCTATTCACGTAGAAGCATTCTGGGAAGGCTCTCTTCACCCTGAACGTGAAGGTATCCAAGCTCTTCAATCAGGGTTAACCGATCTTTGTCCCGTTTACTCTGCATGGGATGCCGAACTATTTCCTGCCGCGCAAATATTAAGTCTGCCGTTTATTTTTGATAGTGCCGAAATCGCTACTGCGGTCGCTGAAGACCTCTACCGCCCTTACTTTAGCAAGGATGTAGAAAAACATCATATTTATATGGGGCGAATGGTTGCTACCAGCGAATATAATTTATTTAGTAGATCGCCGATCCGCTCTCTCGCTGATATCCATGGCCAAAAAATTGCCTGTAGCAATGGGGTTGAATCGGATATTTTTGCAGCTCTTGGAGCAATCCCAGTAGGATGCAGTACTCCTGAAGCCAAAAAACAATTTGCGGATCATGCCGTGTTTGCCGTATCCATTTCGGATAGCGCAGCACAAACGGTTGGTCTTTACAAAAGTGCCAAATATCGTACTAGTGCCAACCTTGTCAGAGTTAATCTGGAATACGGCTTATCACACCAATTCTGGGAAAAACTACCTCCCTCTTTGCAAATTATCTTCAATCAATGGCTAAGATCCCTTGCACAAGCAGGTGCACAAATTTTCTATGGCCTCGCTGGAGCCCGTGCTTGTAGTACATTTTTAGATCATGGGATGGAGTTCATTTCTTTAAGTGTTGATGAACAACTTCGCTGGAGAGAAAAGATTAAATCCGTCGAAAATCACTTGTTAGCGCATCTTGAACGACTTGGTTATCCAGCACATCAGATGTTGCAAGACCTCTTAGCAAGAACAAAACATTATCAAACTTGGAGTGCGAATGATTTGATGCAGGCCAGTATCGTGCAGCCTCTGACGAATATCATTCCAATATCGACCAATCCATGAGTCCACAAATACAACTCATCCATCAAACGATCGGCATCGTCGGATTGGGACTCATGGGACAAAGCTTTGTCAAACGTCTCGATGAGGCAAATATTAAGGTCTTTGGCTTCGACGTTCAACCTAAAGCCATTGAATCCTTTGGTCAACACCGATTTGCTACCTTATCAGAATTATCGGTGTCCTGTCATACCATCATCATGGCAGTATTTAATAGTGATCAAGTAGAAGACGCTTTATTTTCTGATCAAGGCCTATTGAAAAACGCAAAGCACCCGCTCAATATTATTTGTACGAGTACCTGCGATCCCAATAAAATGCATCAGCTCGCAGAAAAAACCCATCAAATGGGTCACCAATTTTTAGAACTTCCCATTTCTGGTACGAGTATGCAACTGGCTCGCGGTGATTGTCTGGGGCTTGTTGGCGGTTCACTTGAATTAGCAGATCAGCTATCTGAACTCCTCAATATTCTGACGCCCAATCGCCAATATATCGGTCCGGTTGGAGATGCTAGTAAAGCTAAGTTGTCAATTAATCTGGTTTTAGGCTTACACCGCGCAGCATTGGCTGAGGGTCTTCATTTTGGCGTACAGCTCGGACTCGACCCCGAAAACCTCTTACAAACTTTTCAAAACTCGGCCGCCGCTTCGAGTGTCATGAAAATCAAAGGTCCATTGATGGTAAAAAGATCCTATGACAACCCACAAAGTAAAGTCGACCAAAGTTTGAAAGACTTTGGCTTGATCCAAGATCTTGCCGAGGAACATCATATCGTTTTACCCTTTGCAAAAGTCTATACGAGCTTACTATCATCACAGTTAAACGATGGTAAAGGCCATTTAGATAACGCTATTATTTTTGAAGCCATCCAACAACTAAAAATACAACCCTAAATAATGAAGACGGAATTAACTATGACAATCCATTCTGCCGCAACCTCTCTATTGATTAAAAGTGTTGAAGCTTTTGGTATCCAACTACCCCTCAATAAAATTGTCCTCATGTCAGGTGTTGAGCTCAGCGTCGTTGAAACCCTATTAATACGCATTGAAGCAGACAACGGTCTCGTTGGATGGGGTGAGGCTTCCTCTGCTCCAACCCATGGGGGAGCCTCTTTAGCGGATATGTTGAAGTCATTTCATGATGAAATACACTCTTTTTTAATCGGTAAAAATGTCCTTGAACTTTCTGGTTTGACTTATCAACTCAATCGCTTAGCTAAAAATGCAAAAAGTACTGTAGCTGCAGTGGATGTTGCTTTGTTTGATTTGCTAGGTAAACACCTGGGTGTGCCAGTGCATGTTCTCTTAGGTGGTGCCAAACGTCACCAAGTTCCACCTCTGTGGCTGATCGGGAATAGCAGTATCGAAAAAGATCTTATAGAGGCCGACAAGAAGTGGCATGATGGCTATCGTTTTTTTAAACTCAAACTCGGCGTTAAATCGTTAGATGACGATATTGCTTTAACCACGGCGATGCGAGAAAAATTTGGTAGCTCCCTACAAATGTGTTCAGATGCCAACATGGGAATGAACATCGAACAAGCGACCCGCTATGTTCAAGCAGTTAAAGATACCGGCCTAGCCTATCTGGAACAACCCCTCCATAAAAAAGATATAGCCGGTACCCAAGCCCTCGTCAAAGTGAGCCCCATCCCTATCGGCTTGGATGAGTCCGTCACTTCTGTTGACGACATTTTGCAAGCGGCTAAAGATGGTGTTCAAGGCGTATCGCTGAAGACATTAAAACTCGGGGGATTATCTGGAGTCATCAGTGCCAGTCATATTTGTGAAGCCTTTGGTTTACAAATGAATCTCGCGAGCAAAATGGCGGAAACTGGAATTGGCGCTGCCGCGTTGTTACACCTGAGCGCAGTACTCCCCAATGTAAATTGGGGAGTAAGCCCAACCCATTTATATTTAGATCAAGATGTAGTGAGCCACCAAGACAAGCCGATGAATGGCTTTTTTAACATTTCATCTCTGCCAGGACTTGGGGTGACGGTCAATGAAGATGTGATTCAACAACACCTAGCAGCATAAGGAACAAGAAAATGATTAATGCAGCATTAATTGGTATGGGTTGGTGGGGTAAAAATATTGCGCAAGCTATCCAACATAAAAGTACAGAATTACATTTTCTTATGGGTGTTACCAAAGAAGTGCCACAAACTCAAGAATTTGCTAGCAAACACTCAATGCAACTTTCTGATAGTTTTGAAGCAGCTTTATCAAATAAAGAAATTCAGGCGATCGTATTAGCTACCCCACACTCGATGCATGCTGAACAAATTATTGCTGCCGCCAATGCGGGTAAACATGTTTTTTGCGAAAAACCTCTCACCCTCACCTATCAAGAAGCAAAATTAGCTATCGCCGCTTGTGAAAAAAATCAAGTCGTCCTTGCGGTAGGACAAAACAAACATTTTTGGCCGGCAATGGCTAAAATGCGCGAACTAGTCGCCAGTGGCATCTTAGGTCAAATCCTCCATATTGAAGGACACTATAGTAACGAACATTCCACCAAATTTTTCTCCGACTGGCGCGAGTCACCAGCGGAGTCTCCTGCTGGTGGTTTAACAGGTACCGGCATCCACATGATTGAAGCCTTTGTTAATTTGATTGGGCCTGCATCGCACGTGAACGCAATGGTCAGTACTCAACGTACTGGGCCTGATCCACGAGACTCCACTTCGGTGACGGTCAAATTTCGTAATGGCTTAAGTGGTTACTTTGCCATGGTGCGGGCAACCCCACTATTTTGGCGTGTACATATTTTTGGTGATCACGCCTCCATTGAAGCGATTGGTGAGAATGAAATTGTTGTTCGTCACCAAGGTGGTCGGATCGATCGACATGGATTACCTCCCGTAGATTCCGTTAGAGCCGAATTAGATGCCTTTGCTCAGGCTATTCCAGCGAAGTTTCATCAGGGAGTGTCGCAGGATCGTGTAGCAATCCCATACTCTATTTCACCCTTGCAAATGGGGCAAACCATTGCGATGTTTGAAGCGATTGTGAAATCAGTTGAAACAGGTCAGCTTGTCGAAGTGCCTCATTAATCGGCTAGGCATCGACAGCTTGCTCAACTAGGTCACCGCGGTCAATCACAAAAATCTTTTGCACCAGGTGGCGTGAGTATTGCAAATCTGATTCTGAAAAAATTACAGCCATGCCCTCGCTCTTGAGCTGACCAATTACCTCCGCTAAACGTTGGGCTAGAGCTGGCGCAACCCCTTCAAAAGGTTCGTCTAGCAAGAGTAACTTGGTGCCAATCATCAAGGACCGTCCAAGTGCAACGAGTTTTTGTTGCCCACCTGAAAGTTGTAAGCCACGTCTTGGAGCAAACTCAATCAACTCAGGAATTAAATGATAGACGTAATCCAGACGCGCTTGTGGCCCTTTAGACTTGTTCGCCCAAAGGGGGACTAAAATATTTTCTTCAACAGTTAAGTCTGGAATTAAGCGCCGATCTTCAGGCATATACCCAATGCCTAAACTATTACGCAAATTGGTCGGCGTCTTGATCAAATCTTGGCCATCAAACTCAATCGTTCCAGATTTAGGATGAAGCAGCCCCATGATACTTTTAATCAGGGTCGTTTTTCCGGCACCATTACGGCCGACCAAACCTGCCATATTAGCGGTTGGGAGCTCAATCGAGATATTTCTTAAAATATCTACCGATTGAATCGAAACATTCAGATCTTTGATTTTAAGCATTTGATTTTTCTGCCAATACATGTTGCGCTTGCGAGTGACCAACGATGTACTTTAGTACTCGCTCATCCTTTAATGCCAAATCAGGATGATCGTCCGCAATAATCTTTCCTTCATAAAAAGCCAGAACACGTTGTGCATAACGCATCACGACCTCCATATCGTGCTCGACAAATAACACCGTAGTGCCAGCATCACGGATCACTTTCATGATCATATCCATGATGTCAAATTTTTCTTCTGCAGACACTCCACTAGTAGGTTCATCTAAAAATAAAATTTTAGGACGAGTCGACATAGCCATCGCTATATCTAGCACCTTACGCACACCACCTGGCAAAATTCGAGTGACTTGATGTTGATATTGCAATAGTCCATATTTTTCTAAAGCCTCTATCGCTAAATCGCGAGGTGATTTTCCATAGGACGGAATAATGGCATTTGAATCCGTAAAGAGAGCGCCTTTATTTTCCTGTAAAGCAATAATCCCATAACTCACTTCAAGATTTTCTAAGGCGGTCATGGTGTTATACAACTGGGGAATTTGAAAAGATCGGCAGATTCCGAGTTGTGTAATTCTTCTTGGAGGTAAATCCGTAATGTCCTGACCATTAAACATAATAGAACCAGTATCCGGCTTCAAATAACCGGTAATCATGTTGACGAAAGTAGTTTTTCCTGCACCATTGGTACCGATCAAACCGATACAGGCCCCCTCCTCGACATCTACCTGAATATCTGCCGCAGCAGTTACTGCTCCAAAACACTTATTGAGATTCTTTGCTTGCAGTATGGTCTTAGACACGAGGCTTACTCCTCATCTTTGCCACCAATGACCATAAGCCATCTGGCAATAAAAGAATGACTGTAATCAAACAAATACCAATCGTCATTTGCCAGGTATTGGGAGAGTAACCGTAAGCGACTGTCTGTATCACCCCAAAAATAATCGCCCCCACAAATGGTGCAATGACATTTCCAATACCACCCAAAATAGCAATAAAGACAAACTCACCTGAAGAAGTCCAAAACGTCATATTTGGGTCAATATGCCCAGCTACGATCGCTGCAATCGCACCACCTAAACCCGATAAAACACCAGCAATGACATAAATCAAATGAATTGTCTTTTGCGCTGAAGCACCCATATACTCAGCGCGTATTTCATTATCCCGAATCGCCGTTAACAAAAGCCCACGAGGACTCTTTAACAAGCGATGAACAAATAAAAGTGACCCCATAACCGTCAAATTAGCAATACCCAAAAGAACATATTTCATTTGATCAGGCTCAGGGCGCCAACCGAACAATGTCACACCTGTAATGCTAAACCCATCGGTTGACCCTAATGTCTCGCTCTTGACCAGAACCCCATAAAGAATCATTGAAAAAGCGAGTGATAACAAACCAAAGAAGATGGCACGATACTTCGCTAACAAGAAACCTAATAAATAGGCTAAAAATCCAGCCAAAATACCGCTAGCAATCATGAGTAAAAAGATATCTGTTACCTTGAGCAATAAACTCATCATGCCGGTCGTGTAGGCACCTACACAGAAAAACAATGCCTGTCCAAAGGAAACTAGTCCAAGTCGCATGAACAACATGAGACCTAACACAACTAGACCATTAGCCCCTGCTAAAGTCACAATAAATAATATCCACTGAGGCAAGAAAGGTGATCCTGCCATCAATGCTGCCAAAAAGAGGAACATCCATCCGATGGATTTATCCACCTTCATATCTTGCGTGCCTCTGCCAAACTAAATAGACCCCGAGGTCTAAAGACAAGCACTAGAGCCATCACAGTGAAAATGACAAATAACTCCAGTTGGGGGACATAATGAACACAAAATGATCGAACAACTCCCATAATAATTGCGGCTAAAGCGGTACCGGGCAGGCTACCGAGACCACCCGTTACAACGACGGCAAACGAGAGAACGATGACATCAACACCAAGACCAGGAACCACCGAAATCGTTGGTGTAGTAATCCCTCCAGCAATCGCGGCTAAGGCGCAGCCAAAAGCAAATGTCAGACTAAATACTCGCCCAACATTAATGCCCATCGCAGAGCTAATCTCACGATCATGAATCACGCTAACGAGTAACTTACCAAACTTTGTCATTTTTAACATGTAAGTTAAACCACACCCCAAGATCAAGGCAGCCACCACCATTAAGATGTAATAGTTAGGGTAGGTCATACCACCAATCTCAAAGTTACCTAAGAGCTCATAGGGGTCAGATGCGTAATAAGGATCAACACCCCAAATAAGTTTGAGAACATCATCAAGGATTAAAAAGACGGCATAGGTAATGAGTAAAATAACCACCTCGTCTTTAGCGTACTGATACCTTAATAAGAAGCGTTCAAGCACCCAACCAACAATAAAGCCAGCAATTAAAGAACCACTAAATAAGGCGAAAAATGAGAGGTAAGGCGGATAGTTATGCGTAAACCAATAACCAGCAATCGTCACAGCAACATAACAACCAAATGAGTAAAAACTGGCATGCGCTACATTTAAAACGCGCATCACTCCATATATAAGGGTCAAACCTACTGCAGAAAGAAAAAGCCATGCTGCGTAATTAATACCGTCAATCAATACAACTAATAAATTGGACATTCCGAACCTTTAAAAAAGCGAGGCAAAATTCGCCTCGCTTATTTTTTTACTTATATAAATTATTTTTTTACTGCAGACGCCATCCAATCAGCAGCCTTCACACCATCCGGTGGCATCACTTGCTCTGCTGTAAAGCGCTTCTGATCAACTAGTTGGATCTGACCGTTCACGTGCTTAACACGACCATAAACCATCTCTGCGGTAGCTTGGTGACCATTACTTAAATTGAATTTATGAATACCGCCCGGACCTTCATAAGTCATTCCCTTCATCGCATCAGCAATTTGTTCAGAACTAGGTTTGTTTCCACCATTAGCAGCTAGAGCTTTTTCAAAGGCTAGTTTAGCAGCCATCAACGTATGAGCCATTTGATAAGCTGCTAAGTTTGGTGGGGCGTTATAGCGATCAATCACATTTGAACGATACCAATCATTTAAAGCGGACTTGGGCGCATAAACACCATAAGGCCCACGTGCACCAATAACGGTGCCTTCTGGAATCTTCGTATTAAGACGGAACATGGCAACTTCACCACCAGTTAACAAGACTGTCGACTGTTTAAACAGACCACGAGGCCCTGCTTGGAGAATAAATGCCTCCATGTCTCCACCCCAAATACTAGAGTGAATCAAATCAGACTTGCTCTCTAACAAGGCAGATATCTCCGCACTATATTGGCCAGCAAATAACTTCGGCATTTGTGAAATTTTTTCTTCTAAGTTAGGACTAACCATCTTGACCGCACCCTGGAAGTCAGCCCATGAGTCTTGTCCGAAAGCGTAGTTTTGATTTAATCCTGAATAGGTTTTGGCATTTGGCTTAATTGCTTTTAAATATAAAGCTGCCGCCACACCATCAGCGGTCGCATGATTGACCGCTCTAAATACGTACTTTTTAGGACTCTCTTCAAAAAGACGGGGTGATCCACAGTCATACATCATCGTCAAGGTCTTTAATTCCTCAGCTACCGGCGCAACGGCTAAACAGTTTCCGCTCGATACATATCCAATCACGAGATCAACTTTTTCTCGCTGAACCAAGTTACGGTATTCCGTTACAACGTTGGTGGTTGAACCGGCTTCATCAATCACGACTAATTTAATCGGAAGACCACCAAAACCTTTTACGTTATAAGGAGCCGGTGCTTTACCGCTATTAAATGCATCCGCCAAGAACTCCGCCGTATTGCGAGCAGGCACTCCAAATGGAGCAGCACCTGGACCAGACAAAAAGGAAACAATTCCAATCTTGAGTTCGGTCGGTGGTGCTGGAGGTGCTGTTGGAGGTGTTTGAGCTAATGCAACAGTTGTTACTGAGCTCAATAGGGCTACTAAAAGCTTTTTGTGAAAATTCATTCTATCTCCGTTGTGTAAATTGGCTGATGATCAGCTCTTCAATTAGGATTTTAATTGTAATGACTATTTTTTTCTTTTAATGCTGAACCGTCAAGCATCTTGTACTAGGGGCTTTCCCTAGTACAAGATGATAACAATCTGAATTTCATTCAGTTTCTCGTCTATCCCTAATGATCAATAGCATTTTTTTTGATCGAGTAATAAAAAAAGGTTACATAAAAAAAAGAATACAATTTCATTTCACTATCCGTATTAATCATATGATCATTAAAAATATGATTGTGTTTATTGGAAGAGTCTTCCCATTTTGTGAAGTAAGTTAATTTAGAAAGGTATTTATATGGATTTGCAGTTAAAAGGTAAAAGAGTTCTTGTTACTGGTGGGTCAAAAGGGATCGGCTTAGCCGTTGCCATGGCTTACGCAGCTGAGGGAGCAACCCCAATTATTACTTCTCGCGACGCAGCTAATTTGGCGAGCGCAAAAGCCGCTATAGAATCTAAGTACAGCGTGAAGTGCGAAACCATTGAATGCGATTTAGGTGCGCCTAAATCAGCTGAGGCACTTTTTGAAAAAGTGGGTCAAGTTGATATCCTCATTAATAACGCTGGAGCTATCCCTGGTGGAACTTTGGCCGATATTAATGAAGAGCGTTGGAGACAAGCTTGGGAATTAAAACTGTTCGGTTACATCAACTTAACCAGAATTTATCTGGCGAGTATGGAGAAACAAGGCTCTGGCGTTATCGGTAATATTATCGGTATGGCAGGTGCAGCTCCCCGTGCTGAATATGTCTGTGGTGTAACAGCCAACGCAGCCCTCATGGCGTTTACTCAAGCGACTGGCGCAACTAGCCATAAGCATGGCGTGCGCGTGTTTGGTATCAATCCTTCTCCAACAAGAAGTGATCGGATGGAAAACATGATGAAGGCGAATGCCAAAAACAAATTAGGTGATGAGGCCCGTTGGACAGAGCTGACTCAAAAATTACCCTTTGGTCGCATGACTGAGCCTGATGAAATCGCTCATCTTACCGTGTTCTGCTCATCAACCCTTTGTGGTTATTTGAGTGGTTCAGTAATTAACGTCGACGGCGGACAAATGTTTGCTCCGGCATAAAACAACAGCTTCAAATAACAAAAGCCCTCAGAACATCATTCTGAGGGCTTTTTTTATTAATTAAGTGAAGTCATCATTTAAGCAATAATCTTTTTTTCCAATAATTGATCAATACTTGCTTGATCTAAATACTCTCTCAAGACTTCCTGTGTATGTTCACCTAATCGGGGTGGTGGATATCTGACTGATGTGGGTGTATCTTTCATTTTCAGCGGTGTGCCCAGTCCCTTTAAGTCTTCAATGACAGCGTGTGGTGTTTTGACAATCATGTTGCGTGCAACTGTATGCTCATTGGCCAGCGCTTCTGCCACAGTGTTCACTGGCCCAACCGGAATACCATGTTTACGAAGCAACGGAATCAAATCCGTAGAAGCAATACTTTTTAGCTCTGCACCAACCATTGCGTCCACCTCAATTCGGTTGGCGATTCTGGCAGTGTTGGTTTGGTATTTTTCATTTTTTGACCACTCAGGATGACCCAAGATCTCGGCTAATTTCGCAAATTGCCCATCATTACCGACGGCAAGTGCGATCAACTTATCTTTGGCATTAAACGTTGTATAGGGAACGATGGTAGGATGCCCGTTACCAAACCGCCTCGCTTCTTTTCCAGTAGCAAGATGACTTGCGCCAATATTCGCGAGAAGTGCAATCGAACTATCGTAGAGCGCCACTTCAACATGCTGACCACGTCCCGTGCGATATCTGGCAAGTAAAGCCCCCTGAATCACATTGGCAGCCATCATGCCCGTAGCAAGATCAACAATCGCAACCCCATATTTACTGGGCACACCCTCTTCCTCACCACAAATACTCATGAGTCCTGACTCAGCTTGCAAGATAAAGTCATAGCCAGGCAACTGGGAAAGAGGCCCCTCTAAACCATAACCAGTAATCGAACATCGCACCACTTGAGGAGCGTGGGTCTCAAACCATGTGGCATCAAAGCCCCATTTCTCTAAAGTACCGTTCTTAAAATTCTCTAAAACAACGTCAAACTTCGGTATTAGAGTAGCGAGCAGTTGCTTGCCTTCAGGCGCCGAGAAGTCAATAGCAATCCCTCTTTTATTTCGGTTACACCCTAAATAATAAGAGGACTCCCCTTCTAAAAAAGGGGGGCCCCAAGCACGGGTATCATCCCCGCCCTTGGGCGACTCCACCTTAACCACCTCTGCGCCCATATCTCCAAGCAACATGCCACACCATGGCCCAGCAAGAATCCTACTGAGATCCAGAACCTTAAAACCGGTTAAAGCTCCTTCAGGAGTTTTGCGTCCATCCGACATCTTAGAGATTACGCATATCTGGCGGAGCATTGAGGTTCTTGTGGAACCCATCCATATAATCGGCTAAGGCTTCTTTATTTCTCATACGGAATTTTTGGAAATCAGGTTTGCGACCTTCTAAGAAAGCATTCATACCCTCTAAACTCTCTTCCGAACCCCAAACATACGCCAATAATTCCATACCATGCTGCCATGATGCGTATAACTGATCAGATTCAAAGTTCAAGCTCTTCTTCGTCATCCGAATCGTCTGTGAACTATTACTCTTGATATTTTCACACCAAGCCAGTGTCTCTTCCATCAATTTTTCTTCTGGAACACACTTGTTAATTAAACCAATCTTTTCTGCTTCTTTAGCATCAAAGCGCTTGGCTAAAAAAATCATTTCACGCGCAATCCGCTCGCCAACAATTCTTGGTAAATATTGTGTCGCGCCAACCGTTGGGCAAGCACCAACTTTTGCACCAGTTTGACCGAGCATCGATTTTTCTGAGGCAATCACTAAATCACACCACAAAGCTAATTCATGACCACCGCCCATACACCAGCCGTTGACCATTGCAATCGCAGGAATTGGAACACCACGAATCGCCATGGCTAAACCTAGCATACGGTCATTCCACATGGAAGCGTTCGTAAACGTTAAACGCTTCATCGCATAAAAATCACCACCCGCTGAGAAGGCTTTATCACCAGCCCCTTTAAAGACGATACAAGCAATCGATGGATCTTCACGGGTCGACTTGACCGCATCAATCATCTCATCGAGAGTTTGCTCTCTGAACGCATTCATCACGCGTGGGCGATTGATCGTAATCCAAGCTACTTGATCTTTAATTTCAAAAATGATGTCTTTATATTTTTTCTGATTTTCCATAACTACTCCAATTAAATTAATTAAAAACTACCTCAAAAGCCTAAATATATTAACTGACAAATCGTTATTTGTATTAACAATTCAAAAATTAATCAGGTTCGACTTGCAAAACATCAAATGCCGCTTTGAGCCGAGCATTGTATTTACGACGCATTTCCTTCATCTCTTCATCGCTCCATGTTCTAAAACCCTCTTTCGATTTCATACCGTACTTCCCTTGTGCAATCAGGTTCGCCATGACTGGTTGGAGTCCGTCCACGTTATACAGTGATGGCCAAATCTCTACCGAGGCGCCTGCCATCCCCTCCCAACCACTGATTTCTTTTTGGGTCATTGGACCAACCGCGGCGTATCGGAATCCAAAGCTATATCGCACTGCAGTATCCACATCGTCAGGTGTTGCAATACCAGCATCAACCAATGACAAAGCCTCTCGCATTAATGCATGCTGAATCCGATTAGCTAAAAAGCCTGGAATATCTTTTTTGACTAAAACTGGCTTTTTACCTGCATCACGATACATCTGACAAACCGCTTCTCCCATAACAGGATCTGAGGCTTCCCCAAGCACTACCTCAACCAATGGCACGATATGCGCAGGCATAAAGTAATGCGCATTAAACATGCGATGCGCCGTTGCTAAATTCGCGGCAATTTTGGAAATCGGAAAACCCGAACTATTGCTGCCGATGGGAATATGTTTGGGTACGCGTTGATCTAAATTGGCAAATAGTGCCTGTTTAAGACTCATATCTTCTTTAATCGTTTCTAATACCCAAATCACACCTGACCAATCATTCCAGCCGTCAATCGCACCAAAGACTAAGGGGCAATTTTCTGGATTCCAATCAGGATTTAAACTCTTGGTGAGGCTCTCGATTTCTGTTTGTTGATCTTGAGCTCGTTCTTTCGTTCTCCCCAAAAGAATGACAGAGTAGGCGCTAGCTAAAAAGCCTGAGGCTATTCCAACGGCCATAATCCCTGTCCCAAGGATGACTATTTTTTTCATGCTTTCTCCAATGATTTCACCCGTTGCAACAAGTAATTTGGGTATACTTCTTGTAGTAAATGGTTCAAACCATTGTAAACAATAAAAAATAGAGACCATTTTTATCAACAAATCAATCCGTTTTAATTTTTATAACTTTTCCGATCAATTAAGGAGCTTTTCTCGTGTTTAATCCCTTCCAACAAGTAGAACTTATTAAAGCTGAACCATTTATGACAATGCCAGCTAAGTTTCGTGAAAAAAAACGTTCAGCTTGGGCAGATCCAAATCGTCAAGGGGCTGAGATTGAATGCTTTTTAGAAGGTCCCTCATTTGATCGTGAAGGTAATTTATGGTTTGTAGATATCCCGTACGGGCGTATTTTCAGAATCTCTACAAAAGGCGAGTGGGAACTCATTACCCAATACGACGGTTGGCCGAACGGTTTGAAATTCCATAAAGATGGTCGCGCCTTTATTTGCGATTACAAAATGGGCCTCTTAAGTTTAGATACTAAAACTGGGAAAATTGAAACAATCTTAGGATCTATGTACAGTGAATCATTTAAGGGCTTGAATGATTTGCACTTTGCCGCCAATGGCGATTTATACTTTACTGACCAAGGTCAAACAGGTATTGCCGATCCAACTGGCCGTGTGTTTCGTCTGCGCGCCAATGGTCAATTAGATCGTTTAGCAATCAATGTCCCAAGTCCAAATGGCATCACACTCTCGACAACAGACAAGCATTGCTACGTCGCCGTCACTAGGTCGCAACAAATTTGGCGTTTACCCATCATGGCAGATGGCTCAGTCTCTAAAACAGGTGTAGCCATCCAATTATCCGGCGGCGCTGCTGGCCCTGATGGGATCGAGATGGATAGTGAAAATGGGCTATTAGTTTGTCATCTGGGCGTTGGAGTGTGGCGCTTTGATAGCAATATGCTTCCTACCCATTTAATCTATTCAGAAAATAAACATCACCATCATTTGGCCAATATTTGTACTGGCGGAGCAGATGGACGTGATTTATATATTACCGAATCCATGTCGGGCGATATTCTCAAAGCTCGCTTGCCAGTAGCAGGTAAAAAAATGTTTGGTCTGAGTTAATCATCATAGACCCAGCCCCTCTAATTTAATCATCAACGGATACAAAATATGTCAATTATCAAATCAGTTCATGTTGCAAATGTTAGCGTTCCTTTAGACGTCGTCACATCATTCTCGACCAGGACCGTTTCTGAGCGTCACTACTGCTTAGTGAAGGTCACCAATACGGATGGTGTTCAAGGTATCGGCTTTTGTTATGTTGGTAGTAAAGCTGGTGAGATTGCTAAAGTAGCCGTTGAGCAATTGCTCGCGCCAAAACTGATTGGGCAAGAGAGCCATCGAAGCGAAGGTCTCTGGCAAGATATGTATTCCGAATCGATTTTGCAAGGACGCTCTGGTTCAGTAATGCGCGGCATCTCCATTTTAGATACCGCCATCTGGGATTTAAATGCGCGCTCCGTCAATTTGCCACTACACAAGTATCTCGGCGCTGTGGTTTTAGATCGCGTTCCTGCTTATGCCAGCGGTGGTTACTATGTCGACGGAAAAACTCCTGCAAAGCTTGCAAAAGAAATGGAGTCGTATGTGGCGATGGGCTTTAAAGCTGTCAAAATGAAAACGGGACGCCTATCTCCGCGTGAGGAAGAAGATCGTTTGGCAGCGGTTCGCAACGCTGTGGGTGATGACATTCTCGTCACAATGGATGCCAATAATGCTTGGCGTGATTTACCAACTGCCATGGAATATATTCAACGTTTTGAACAGTACAATCCGTATTGGATTGAAGAGCCCTTCTCCCCAGATGCAATCGACTTACATGCTCGTTTAGCTAGTCGGACAACAATTACTGTCGCAACCGGGGAAATTGAAGTGGGTCGCTGGAGACACCGTGAACTGATTGAGTCTGGTGGTTGTGAAATCTTACAATCCGACGCTGCTGTTTGCGGAGGTATTAGTGAGTGGCGCAGAATCGCTGCTTATGCCGACTCTAAAGGTGTGACAATTTGCCCACACTGGTTCCATGACCTACACGCGCCACTCGTCGCTGCAACGCCCAATGCCCGTCTAGTCGAGTTTTTTACCGATGATCAAGTTTTAAACTTCCGCCGCTTAATTGACAAACAACTCAGCTTTGATAAAGGTGATCTCATCCTGCATCAAGAACCTGGTCTAGGATTTAATTTTGATGAAGCTGCTGTTAAGAAATATGGCACAGGATCCCAAACATGGACACAAATTATTTAAGCGCTGATAAGGTTCGCACCTTCATCACGGATGTATTTTGTGGCTTAGGTATGCCACAACAAGATGCTGTGTTATGCGCAGATTTAATGGTGCGAACAGATCTCTCAGGCGGCGATGGTCATGGTGTCTTTCGACTCTTACAATACTCGCGCCGTATCCAAGCTGGGGGAATTAATCTTCACCCGAACATGACCTTAGTGCAGGACGCCCCTTCCATTGGTCTTTTACATGGCGATAATGCGATGGGACATTTAGTCATGCACCGCTGTGCGGAACTAGCCATTGCAAAAGCAAAAGCTACCGGAATTGGTTGGATGGGCTGTTGTTATGGCAACCATGCCGGCGCAGGATCAACCTACGCAGGCCTTATATCCGATGCTGGCTTGGTTGGAATTTATCTCGCTGTAGGAAGCGCAAACCATATGGCGCCATGGGGTGGCATCGCCCCTTTACTATCAACAAACCCGATCGCAATCTCTGTCCCAATGGGTGAAAATCAACCGCCCGTTCTACTCGATATGGCAACAACCGTGGCTGCTTACGGCAAAGTCAAAATGAAAGCGCAAGCAGGCGAGTCTATGCCAGAAGGTTGGATGATAGATAAAGAAGGAAAGCCGTTAACCGACCCAAACAGATCTTCTGAGGGAACCTTGTTACCCATCGGAGATTACAAAGGCTATGGCCTGTCTCTAATGATTGCCCTACTGGCAGGAAGTATGAATGGAGCCGCCGTTGGATCACAACTCGTGGACTTTAACGATGATGAAAAAGCTATCACCAATACAGGTCAAACGATCGTCGCTATTAATCCTGCATTTTTGGGTGGTACTGAAAACTTATTAATGTCATCTGGTCAGTTAATTAGCGAAATTAAGAACTCCAAAACGCTACCTGGCGTTTCAGAAATCAGAGTGCCTGGAGACGGCGCCGCAAAAGCAAAGCAAACCAGAAATCGGGATGGAATACCAATTCCGGCAGGATTACTGAGAAATTTGAATCTCTGTGCAAAAATGGCGGGAGTTCCGCCTATTCTATAAAGTTCGTCACCGAAAGATTTACCATGAAAAATATACTGCGTTTCTCCTGTCTCATCTTGGGGGGTATATTATTTTTATGCGCCCAAGTTGGGGCTCAATCATCAAATGATTATCCCAATAAACCAATTCGAATGATTATTGGTTTTGCTGCAGGTGGTGGATCTGATACTTCAGCTCGATTAATTGCACCGAAATTTGGAGAATATATTGGCCAAACGATCATTATTGAGAATAAACCTGGTGCCGGAGGGAACCTCGCAAGTGACTATTTAACCAAAGTGCCTGCGGATGGATATACCATTTCACTCGCCACAATTGGTTCTTTAGCGATTAATCCCAATATGCCCGAGGGCACTAGCTTTGATCCGCTAAAAGACTTCACCATGATTACTCAAGGGGTTACATTTTCAAATGTTTTAGTTGTCCGGGCAGACTCACCCATCAAAAACCTCAAAGATTTTATTAATGCTGGTAAGGAGACGAAGACCTTTGTTACTTTCGGATCCTCTGGAAATGGAAGTACTGGTCACCTTGCTGGAGAACTGCTAAAAATACGCTCTGGCATGAATGCACAACACATTAACTATAAAGGTGGTGGTCCTGCTATGAATGATTTACTGGGAGGAAATATTACTGCTATTTTTGCCAGTACCCCAACGGCAATCCCATTTATTGAAGCAGGTAAATTAAGAGCGATTGGTGTGACTGGATCAAAGCGCGCCCTAGCACTTCCAAATGTCCCCACTATCGCTGAACAAGGTTACCCGGGCTATCAAGCGGAAAATTGGTATGCTTTTATTGGTCCACCGAAAATGACTCCCGAGATAGTGAGTAAACTCAACGCGGCTTTGTCAAAGGCCATGCGCGATCCTGAAACACTCAATCGTCTTCATCTCGTTGGTCTTGAAGGCTCTCCTAGTAGCCCAACCGAGTTGTATAACTATGTAAAATCAGAAAATGAATCTTGGGGAAAAATTATCAAAAAAATACAGTGGGATAAATAATGGGTCAAACGATCAGCGAAAAAATACTCGCTAAGCATGCTCAAAAATCAGACGTTCAAGCTGGAGAAGTTGTTGTCTGCAATGTTGACTTTGCAATGGTCACCGATACGAGAGCCGCTAACACGATCAAAATGATGAGTAAATTAGATCGGGAAAGTCTAAAATTTACTCAAAATACAGCACTTGTATTAGATCACTACTCCCCCCCACCCAATTTGGAAGCGGCAGAAATCCACCAAAAAATGCGCCAGTTTTCTGGCGAAGCAAAAACGCACTTATACGATATTGGTGATGGTATCTGTCATCAAGTATTACCCGAAGGTGGTCACCTCACAAGTGGCGATCTCGTCGTCGGCACCGATACGCACTCAGTCACCTATGGCGCGTTTAATGCATTTGGTACAGGTATTGAAGGCAGCGATGTAGCCGCTGTCATGGCTACCGGAAAATTATGGTTCCGAGTGCCAGAGTCGATTCAGATTCATTTAAGTGGTCAACTTCAACCAGGCGTGTGGGCAAAAGATATTACCTTACACATGCTTGGCAAATATAAAGCTGAG
This sequence comes from uncultured beta proteobacterium, assembly GCA_903875135.1. GTDB lineage: Bacteria > Pseudomonadota > Gammaproteobacteria > Burkholderiales > Burkholderiaceae > Polynucleobacter. Next base: position 24,193 of record CAIQUZ010000054.1, read on the forward strand.
GGACTCAATTACAAAGCCATTGAGTATGTCGGATCTGCTGTGAGCAAAATGGATATCGATGATCGCATGACCCTTTGTAATCATGCTGCAGAGCTAGGTGCCAAAGCAGCCCTTCTCGAAGCTGATCAAAAAACCTTTACTTGGCTTGCTGCGCATGGGGCCAAACCACCCAATGCGGTGTATGCAGATCATGATGCAATCTACTCGTTTAAAGATCAAATCGATGTGTCTTTACTAGCCCCTCAAGTTGCCAGAAAACATGAAGTCGACGATGTTGTGGGTACGGATCAAATTGATCGACAAGCGATTCAATTTGCGCTCATCGGCACTTGCACCAATGGCCGTCTTGATGATATCCGTCAAGCAGCGCATATTTTGCAGGGACGAAAAATTGCGAAGGGCGTGCGCATGATCGTGACGCCCGCCTCTCGTCAAATTTATCTCGCCGCTCTGCGCGAAGGACTCATCGAAATACTCACTTCTGCAGGAGCTTCTTTTGAAGCTGCCGGTTGCGGTACTTGTGTGGGGATCACGAACCATCTAGTTCCAGGTAATCGAGAGACAGTCATCTCAAGTGCTAATCGCAACTTTAAAGGTCGACTCTCCAATGATGAAGCGGATATTTGGTTAGGCTCAGCAGCTACTGTAGCGGCATCTGCTCTGACTGGATTTATTACCGACCCTCGTACAGTCGATGGTGGTCTGTGGAGGAATGCTTGATGACGAACCTGATCACTGGTAAAGTTTTTATTTTAGGTGACGAGGTGAATACCGATATCAATTGCTCGAGTAAATACCTGCCTGGTAAAGATAGTGTCTTTGTAAGTACAGTAGCCTTTGAAAAATTACAGCCGGGTTTTGCTAAAAGCATGAGCAAACACCAAGGCGGAATCATCGTCGCAGGAGCCAACTTTGGCATCAACTCTTCTCGAGAGCAAGCGGTACATATTCTTCATTTAATGAAGGTGAAATGTATCGTTGCCCCGTCATTTGGCAGACAGTTCTTTAGAAACGCGATCAATAATGGCTTACCTATTATTGAGAGCGATATATCACAAATTCATGCCAACGATGAACTGACGATTGATTTATATCACGGCACTGTCAGCGCTAGTTCCGGGTTACAACTTTCGGTAAAACCATTACCTCAAGAAATTCTCAAAATTATCGAAGTCGGTGGCTTGTTGAATTTCATTACCCAACATCCCGATTGGAACTTTGCTGCATGAAACTTTCCCCTAGCAATAAGAGAAAACAATTAAAAAAACTGATTCTTTCTAATGAGACAGTGATTGCTCCAGGTATTTATGATGCCTACGGCGCAAAATTGGTCCAAAACGCTGGATTTGCGGCGGTGTACTTAACGGGTAATGGGGTTTCAGCCTCTCTGTTAGGTAACCCCGATATCGGACAAGTCGATTTAACCTTAATCACGGATCATGCTCGGCGCATTGCTGGGTGTATGGATTTACCTCTAATCTGTGATGCTGATACTGGTTACGGCGGAGTCTTTAATATCCAACGCGCTGTTCAAGAATTCGAAGCAGCAGGTGTGGCGGCGATTCATCTAGAGGATCAACGATTTCCAAAGCGGTGCGCGCAATTTGTGGGCGCGAGAGCTGTCTTGGATTTTAGTGAAGCAGTCAACCACATTAAGGCGGCAGTGCAGAGTCGTATTGATTCTGATTTCATGATCATTGCGCGTACGGATTGCGCTGCAAGCCTTGGAATCGATGAAGCCATCCACCGAGCCAAAGCATTTGTCGCTGAAGGTGCTGACGCAGTCTTTGTCGAATTAAAAGCGAGCCCACAAGCATTAGATCAGATCAAAAAAATCAAAGATCAACTAGGCACCACTTGCTTATTTAATGTCGATGTTGGCGGTCCAGTATCTTCACTTAAAGCCAATGAAATGAAAGCTCATGGGATTGATATCGCGATTCACCCAAGTTTAGGAAGAGCTATCTTTGGTTATGCAATACAAATGGCGCTATCACAACTCAAGTCATCCGGTAATCTAGAATCCATGCGGCCACAGATGCTGAGCAGTCAAGACTATAACAACGCTTTAGGTCTAGATGGACTTGAAGCCTGGGAAAAACAATTCAACAACGAATGAATCAATCGTTAATGAGTCCCTAGATGGGGGAAATTTTTCAACAAAAGCCTTGAATATTACTGATAAGATATTAACTCCTTTTCATGATTTAATGTGCACTTCAATTGATCCAGGACTATCTCATCAATTTGCCTTTAAGGTCGGTGGTAAGAGCTTATCCAAAGAAATTGGAGTGAAAGCTAGCTATATTTTTTAATTACTGAAGTAATGGCACAAGCTATTTTGTCTGTCATTGATGAAGTAGCCGACGAAATGACTAAAAATGTCCATCTTGGGACAGAGCAAACGATGGATGACCGTTTAAATAAATACATCAAAAGTAAGGTCAAAAAAATTACCAAAAGCAGCGTAAAGTCCATCACTTTAGCCATGGGGAGTAGTCAGAAAAAAGATTTTTTGAACCATGAGAGTAAGTCTTTTAAAAAGAAGTCCTTTACAATGAAATGATTAACTATAGAACTTATGCCCCAATCCGACTTAACCAGAATTCCGCCTCAATGGCCCAATCGAAAGTTTAGCCAATCTCGAAGGATTGAAAACCTGGATTGGCATTTTCAATTAAGCCGTCACAGCAATCCAAAAGCGCTATCGATCCTCTTAATCCATGGTACCGGGTCATCAGCCCACTCATGGAGCGAAATCTTTGGATCACTCGCAAAAAACTATACCGTCATCGCTGTTGATCTTCCAGGACATGGCTTTACGAAGGGTGCTAAAAAGCCAGAATTACATATCGATGAAATCGCCAAAAGCTTAAAAAAATTACTCACTGAGTTAGATATTCAAATTCCTAATGTGATGATTGGTCACTCCGCCGGCTCCAACTGCACCCTAGCCTTAAGCCTACTCTTAGACAAACCACCGCAAGCGATCATTGGACTGAACCCTTCTTTTGTCAGTCCTCCAAGTCTCTATAATTATTTTCTAGGCCCCCTCATTAATCCTATTGCAACCTCAGGTTTCATGGCCAGCATTTTAGCAAGTAGCATCCCTTACGTCGGGATGATTGATAAGCTCTTGGATTCGACCAACTCTATCTTAAGTCCACAGCAAAGGGAGCCCTATAACCTGTTGTACAAAGAGCATAGTCATATTTACGGTTCCATGAACTTTATGGCAGCCTCCAATATTCCAGAACTGTTAAAAAATAGTTCACAACTCAAAACCGCCTTCACTTTTTTAGTGGCCGCGCAAGACCCTTGGGTCCCGCAAAACGCCTTACTGCCAATGATTCATCAATACTTTCCTGATTCAACCATCAAGATTGAAGAAGGTGGACACCTGTTCCATGAGGTCAATCCACAACGGACTCTTGCCGTTATTCAGGAAGTACTCGAGACGATCAAGAGCCAACACCCCATAGAAAATGCTTAATACCCATGAAATTTCATGTCAGCGTGGACGCCACCTGTTGTGGGAAAATCTCAATCTCACATTAGTGCCTGGGGAGGTCCTGTTTGTGAAAGGCGAAAATGGTCGAGGGAAGTCCTCGCTATTACGCATGCTCGCAGGACTGCTTTTGCCCTACGCAGGAACCATTACTTGGAAAACTCAAGCTATTCAACAACATCGCTATGAGTATCAAGCCGAGTTGCTCTATATTGGGCACCAAGTTCCACTCAAGCCAGAACTCAGTGCGATCGAAAATTTATCATCGCTGTGTCAATTACATGGTCATGTGCCCAGCCCTTCAGACATCCAACAAGCGCTAGCCACCTGGATGATCATTGGTAATACAATGCACCTCCCTACCAAGCAACTGTCCCAGGGGCAAAAACAGCGTGTTGCGTTGACCCAGTTAACCCTATCCAATCAAGCATTGTGGATTCTCGATGAACCATTCAACGGTCTTGATGTGCAAGGATCTAATATTCTGAAAGCGCATTTAGAACAACACCATACTGAGCAAAAATTATCCGTACTCACGAGCCATTTGCATGACAACTTACAGTCACTCATACCATCACTATCAACTCAAGAAAAAATACTACAACTGTGATGATCAAAACTGCCTCTACCTTGCAGATTCTAATATCGATTTATCGCAGAGATATGGCGTTGGCGATTCGGCGTCAGTCAGATACAGCAGGCGCCATCTTTTTCTTTGCCTTAGTCGTTAGTTTGTTTCCTCTGGCGATAGGCCCCGAAATACAGTTACTACAACAAATTGCTCCTGGCATCATATGGGTCAGCGCCCTACTGAGTGTGATGCTCTCTCTCAGCCGATTATTTAATGATGATTTTCAAGATGGCGTTCTTGAACAACTCACTCTGAGTGTTTGTCCCCTCGAACTCATTACTCTAGCGAAAATTCTGGCGCACTGGTCGTATACCGGACTCATCTTATTTTTACTATCCCCCATCCTCGCTCTGCAATTTAATTTATCCATGCCTGCGATCGAGGCCTTAATGCTGACTTTACTGATCGGTACACCTATTTTGAGCCTTATCGGATCGATTGGCGCAGCCTTAACCATCGGTCTTAAAAGCTCAGGAGCACTCATCTCGTTATTGATCCTACCTCTCCTGATACCCATATTGATTCTAGGTACCATGGCAGTGGATGCTGCCGCCTCCAATTTGCCTTTTTCGGTATACTTATACATCTTGTTAGCTCTCGCTGTTTTAGCAAGCTTTTTTGCTCCACTGGCTTGTGCTGCCGGTCTGCGTATTGCACTGGATTAAACAATGACGACAACCTATGGCAACCCAACCAACTCTTAAAAATCCCTCACAAAAATCACTGAACTGGTTCTTGTTTGCGGCGCCAAGTCGTTTTTATTTTTTAGCGAAAAAATTGATTCCCGTGTGTTGGGCATTAGCTATTGTTTTAGGCATTTCTGGGCTCGTTCTTGGTCTGCTATTTGCGCCAACCGATGCGGTTCAAGGGGATTCGTATCGCATTATTTTTATTCACGTCCCATCCGCCTGGATGTCGATGGTACTGTATATCGCAATGGCCTTTTGGGGCGCGATTGGTATGATCTTCAATGCTCGTCTAGCTTATCGCCTGTCTAACTCCATTGCGATCACTGGCGCCGTCATGACCTTCATCGCTCTTTGGACCGGCGCTCTTTGGGGAAAACCTACTTGGGGAACTTGGTGGGTTTGGGATGCGCGTTTAACGTCAGAACTGATTTTGTTATTTTTATATATTGGCTATTTAAGTCTGTATAACGCTATCGATGATCAACGCAAGGCGCTCAAAGCCTCTTCACTGTTAGCGATTATTGGTGTGGTCAATATACCGATTATCTACTTCTCGGTGAAGTGGTGGAATACGCTGCATCAAGGTGCAAGCATTACCCTGACAAAAACAAGTATGGACAGCAAGATGCTCGTGGCCATGCTCATCATGACCTTTGCTTTTTGGGCCTATGCTTTTGCAGTGGTCTTAACACGCGTCAATCTCAAGACCTTACAAGAAGAGTCACATACGGATTGGGTACAAACCGAATTACAACTACAAGGTGTTCACTCATGATTTGGAACTCTTTTGCTGACTTTATCAACATGAATGGCTATGGCCCTTATGTATGGGGGTCTTTCAGCGTTACGTTGATACTCTTTTTGATAGAGTCCCTGAGCCTTCGTCAAGCGAAAAAAACACTAGCACTCTACGAGGATCATTCATGACCCCACGTCAACGTCGCACCTATTTTATTCTCGCGGCACTACTCACCATTGGTGTCGCCACTTTTTTTATTTTGCGAGCCTTTAATGAAAACCTCGTGTTCTTTTATACCCCTAGCCAAATTGCTTCGAAAGAAGCGCCCGTCAATCAGAATTTTAGGATTGGTGGCATGGTGGTTGAAAATAGTCTCAAACGCGAACCTGGTGGCTTACAAGTGGCTTTTGTCGTGACCGATATGGTGAAATCTGTACCAGTGCAGTTTAACGGTATCTTGCCCGATCTCTTTAAAGAAGGTAAAGGGGTGGTTGCGCAGGGCAAACTCAATGACCAAGGCGTTTTTGTTGCCTCTCAAGTCCTTGCTAAACACGATGAAAATTATATGCCTCCTGAAGCAAAAAGCGCCCTTGATTCTGCTAAAGCAAATCAAAACAACTCCTCTAACACTCTGATCAAGAGCGACAAATAATGATTCCTGAAATTGGCCATATTGCATTAATTACTGCATTCGTTATTACTCTCCTGCAGTGCATCGTCCCATTGTGGGGGGCATACACACAACGTAGGCAATGGATGTCAATTGCTCGTCCAACGGCTTATGCGCAGTGTCTGATGATCTTTATTGCTTTTATTTGTTTAATCATTTCTTTTGTGAATAGTGACTTTTCTGTTCTTAATGTTGCAGAAAACTCCAATGCTTCTCTACCGGTAATTTATCGCGTCTGCGCCTCATGGGGAAGTCATGAAGGATCGATCTTATTATGGTCACTCATGCTAGGACTATGGAGTTGTGCTGTCGCCCGTTTTTCAAAACACTTACCAGAGGTCATTCTGTCGCGCACTCTCGGTGTCATGGGCTTCATCAGCGCGGGAACTCTTCTATTTACTCTGGCGACGTCGAATCCCTTTTTACGCTTGCTGCCTGCAGCAATGAATGGTCGTGATCTCAACCCACTCTTACAAGACCCGGGAATGATCATCCATCCACCAATGCTGTATATGGGGTATGTCGGTACGTCTGTCGTATTTTCTTTAGCGATTGCTGCCCTCTTATCGGGTAAGCTTGACACAGCCTGGGCACGCTGGTCGCGTCCTTGGATTACGATGGCATGGTGCTTTTTAACGATGGGTATCGCCTTAGGTAGTGCTTGGGCCTACTATGAACTAGGCTGGGGTGGTTGGTGGTTTTGGGACCCTGTGGAAAATGCTTCCTTTATGCCTTGGTTGTTAGGCACGGCCCTAATCCACTCTTTAGCCGTGACTGAAAAAAGAGGCGGTTTTAAAATGTGGACCGCACTCTTGGCGATTCTGACATTTTCTCTGTCCCTACTGGGCACCTTCCTCGTCCGCTCAGGTGTCATTACTTCAGTGCACGCTTTCGCCACCGATCCTACCCGTGGTATTTTTATTCTGATATTTTTAGCCGTCTTAATTGGTGGCTCTTTGACCCTCTTTGCGCTTCGTGCACCAAAGGCTTCCACCGGAGAATCCTTTGATACCGTATCCAAGGACTCGATGCTACTCGCCAACAATATTTTGTTGTTAGTCGCCGCTTTTGCCGTGTTACTAGGGACTCTGTATCCGCTGGTTTTAGATGCTCTATCACTAGGCAAACTCTCGGTCGGTAAACCCTACTTTGACGCAGTCTTTGTCCCTCTCATGACGCCGGCTCTTTTCTTAATGGGAGTGGGTCCCATCACCAAATGGCGCTCAGCCAAACCAATCGAGCTCGTGATCCAATTGCGCTGGGCTTTAGGCATTGCTGCAGTTTCAGCAGTGATCGCACCGTTCGTCATCCGCTCTTGGTCACCGATTATCGGCTTTGGTCTTGTAATGGCTGTTTGGATTGCTGTCTCGACCCTCCATCATCTGTTGGTACGACTGCGTCTGCATCCTCAGGGAGTGGTTCAAGGATTACGGCAACAAAGTGCCAGCTATTTTGGTATGGTCATGGCGCACATTGGTGTGGCGGTATTTGTGTTTGGTGTGACCATGGTGAGTGGCTTTGAGGAAGAAAAAGACTTACGCATGCAAGCTGGCAACACGAGCACACTCGCCGGCTACGAAATTCGTTTTGATGGTGTAAAGCAAACACAAGGAAGTAACTACACCGCGGCTCAAGGACAAATTACCATCAGTAAAAATGGCCAAGTAGTGAACGTGATGCAACCTGAAAAAAGAAAATATTATTCCAGCGAAATGCTGATGACTGAAGCTGCAATCTATTCCAAAATCAGTGGCGATCTCTACATATCCATGGCCGAACCCGTCAGTGAAACAGAATGGGGCATCAAAGTCCAATATAAACCTTTCGTGAGCTGGATTTGGGGTGGTGCATTTTTAATCGCTTTAGGAGGTTTCATCGCCATCATCGATAAAAAGTATCGCTTTAAACCACTCGCATTAGTCAAGGTGGATGCATGAAACGTTTTTTACCTCTCATCCTTTTTGCCGGCTTATGTGTTTTTTTAGTCATCGGATTACAACTCAATCCGAAAGAAGTCCCCTCCCCTTTGGTGAATAAAGCAGCACCGGCTTTTCAACTGCCCGTTCTGAATGATGCTAAAAAGACATTTACCCCCACCGATATGAAAGGCCAAGTCTGGTTAATGAATGTTTGGGCCTCTTGGTGCGTGTCTTGCCGAGAAGAACACCCCCTGCTCAATAATTTAGCAAAGCAAAACATCCTACCCATCATCGGTCTAAACTATAAAGATAAAGATGGGCCTGCTACTGAGTGGTTAGCGAGCATGGGCAACCCGTATCAATTATCAGTCGTCGACTCAGGGGGACAAGTAGGGATTAATTACGGTGTTTATGGTGTTCCTGAATCATTCCTAATCGATCAAAAGGGGACCATCGTGCATAAATTTATTGGCCCTTTAACACTGAGCTCCATACAAAACGAATTAATTCCGATGATTAACAAACTCAAGGCGACCCCATGATGTCGCGCATCCTTTCATTACGGTCGGCATTGTGCTGTGCCATCATGCTGGTCATGATGAGTTTTATGGGCAATACATTTGCCGATGAAGCTAAATCATTGGCTGATAATCCAGCACTGGAAGCTCAAGTCATGAATATTGCGATCGATTTACGATGTCTCGTTTGTCAAAATGAAACGATCGCCGGCTCCCATGCAGATCTCGCTATCGACCTTAGAAGCCAAATTCGCGATCAACTTCAACAAGGTAAATCGAAACAAGAAATCCTCGATTACATGGTGGCGCGTTACGGTGATTTTGTCTTATACAATCCACCACTCAAGAAGAACACCTTGTTTTTATGGCTGGGTCCATTCGCACTTCTTGCGCTGGGGTTTACTCTTTTATTCAGGCATATCCGTCGTGAACAACAATCGACTTCACCCTCGGTTAATCCATCAAGCGATATCGAACGCGCTAGAGCGTTATTGAAAACCCCTCAGAAAGACTCGAAATGAGCTTATTTATTGTGATTGCAGTGCTATTGATTGGTGTCGCAGTGCTCATGGTGAGCTGGCCTATATTGCGGTCGAAAAAGGCTTTGGCAACTGAAGAAGCCAATACCAATCTGGTGATCTTGCAAGAACAACTGAAATCCCTTGAGCAAGACTTACAAGAAGGCCAAATCAACCAAGAACAATTTGAGTTCCAAAAATCAGAGATTGAAAAAAGAACGGTGGACGAAGTATTGCAAGCGCCTCAAACTTCTGCCAAAACGCAAACCTACGACAAGAAGCTAGCCTATGTCTTTGTGCTTGGAATGCCGATTGCGATTGTGGGTCTTTACTTTTTACTCGGCAACCCTGCCGCACTAAATGTCGCTAAAGACCCTCAAGCCAAGCAAGTAGAGGAAATGGTCAGCCAATTAGAAAGTAAGCTTAAGAAAGATCCTAATAACCCGAGCGGTTGGATGTTCTTAGGTCGCTCATACGCGGTCATGAACCGGATTCCTGAAGCAAAAGCTGCTTACCAAAAAGCCATTGCTCTAGATCCACAAAATGCTGATTTATTGGCCGATCTAGCAGACTTAGTCGCTTTCCAAAATAAAGATATTAATGCAGAAGCGATGGGATATATTGAGCAGGCTCTCAAGATCAACCCAAAGAACGTCAAGGCGCTCGCCCTGCGAGGCTCTGCCTACTTCGACCAAAAAAAATATCCTTTAGCCATTAAAGATTGGAATCTAGCAATCCAAAGTCTAGGCCCCCAAGATCAAGCATTTGCGAGTGGTCTGAAAGCTAGTATTGCCGATGCTGAGCAACAAATGAAAATCGTAAAATCTGGCAAAGCGGTAAGCACTGTTGGGAAAGTTTCTGGAACAGTCGCAGTTGCACCAGCAATCGCAAAACAAGTATCACCAACAGATATTGTTTTTATCTATGCTCGTGCCCAGAACGGCCCAAGAATGCCGGTGGCGATTATGCGATTTAACGCAAATGAACTACCACGTTCTTTTGAGTTAAATGATACCCAAGCCATGTCGCCAGAAATGTCCTTATCCAAATTCAAAGAATTTACCGTCATCGCCAGAATTTCCAAAAGTGGCAATGCCATGCCGCAACCGGGTGATCTCATCGGTCAATTGGATCATGTTCCACTCGGTGCAAAACAACTGCAATTAGTGATTAACACTGTCCAGCCTTAATTTGAAGGCCTTTTTGCATTAAGCATCACCGCATCTTTACTCTTTTTGCTGAACCGTATTAAACTAGATAAAAATATCAACACCATAGGAGACAAATCATGGGCTTACCCGAAATTCGCGTAACAAAAGAAGAAATGATGGCGCGTGTCGCTTTCTTCAAAGATTTAAAAGGCTTTGATACAGGACTCATCGATAGTGAGTACCCTTCTGCCTATCGCACTCTCTATAATGCTGTTGGTTTTCAGCCGCCGCGAGGTAAAGGTGGGGCCGATGTTGAATCTCCAGTCGGTGATGACGCTTCAAAAAACTCAGCGATCAAAATTAGTGAGGGCTTTAATATCGGCTTTTGTGAATGTAAGCCTGGTTTTGGGCCGATGATGCATAACCACGATACCAATGAAACCTTCATCCCCATGACCGGCACTTGGCGCTGCTCTTGGGAAGTCGACGGCAAAGTAGAGTTCTTCGATGTGGGGCAATGGGATATCTGCTCTTTCCCAGCAGGCGTGCAACGTCGTTTTGAAAATGTCACTTTTTCTGAACCCGATAAAAACCATACCCTGATGTTTGTCATTGGTGGCGACGCTCCAGAAGTTGACTTTAGTGCGCAGACGAAAGAAACCTTGCGCAACGCAGGACTTTTGAAATAATTTTTTCTTACAACCTGCATGCTATAGTCATATTTACTGAAAAGTGAATATGACTGTTAATCAACGTTTTTTTAATAAAAACATCCTCTTACTGGCCATCTGCCAAGGTCTCTACCTCACCAATAATGTGACCTTTATGGCCATTAATGGTTTGGTGGGTTTAAAGTTAGCCCCCGAACCGTGGATGGCCACTCTACCTCTAATGGCTTATGTGTTTGGCGCAGCGATTGCGACAATCATCGTGGCGCGGGTGCAAAATCGTTATGGTCGCCAACGATCGTTTCAGTTTGCTCTATTTATTGTCGTCATTGCTTGTCTAATTTGTACCTATTCAGCCTATATCCAAAGTTTTTGGCTACTCGTTGTTGGCACCGCCGTGGCTGGCTACTATAGCGCTAATGGTCTACTCTATCGTTTTGTAGCCCCCGAATTAACTCACCCATCCTTTAAAGAAAAAGCGGTCTCGATTGTGCTAGCCGGTGGTCTGATTGGCGGTGTCTTAGGACCGAACCTTTCGAACTGGACCAAGAATATGTTTGATACACAGTTCTTGGGTGCGTATATCGTCCTATCGATCGCTGGTGTTGTCGGTATGATCTTGATGGAAATGATTGATTTTCCGAATGACTATCGAACTGATCCTTCAACACATACGGGTCGTCCTTTAAAAGAAATTATTCTGCAACCAACATTTTTAGGCGCTCTCATTTGCTCTTCGATGGGTTACGGTGTGATGAATCTGATGATGGCTGGCACGCCTTTAGCGATGCAAGTATGTGGCTTATCTTTTCCGCAAACCGCTCTCGTTTTAGAGTGGCATGTCATTGGCATGTTCGCGCCAGGTTTTTTTACAGGATCACTCATTAAACGATTTGGTCCCCTAAAAATCATGGGCGTTGGCGCAGTTTTGAACTTTATCAGCCTCTTGATCATGCTCTCAGGTAATGGTCTGCCGCAATTTTTAATTGCCCTTTTCTTGCTAGGTGTGGCTTGGAACTTTTTGTTTAATGGCGCTACTATTTTGGCGATTTCGTCGTTCCAACCCGAAGAAAAAAATAAAGCAGAAGCCACGATTAATTTTTTCGTGTTCGGCACAATGGCCATCAGTTCATTTAGTTCAGGCGCTCTAGTAACAACGCAAGGTTGGCAGTTTTTAAATATTGGGACACTGATACCCAGCGTCGCAATAGGCGTTGCTGTCACTTGGCTATATATCAACCGTTCCCGCCTAAGAATTAGCTAACAACGATTCCAGAACCTTCTGTTAGGTATCCAATTTTCTGTGCAGTAATAAATCCATCTTGATGCAAGGTCTTTAGGACTTCTTTTTCTGCGACTGGATCACAAGCAATCAGCAATCCACCACTCGTTTGCGGATCACTCAGTAAGTGCTTTTGCCAGATGAACAGCTCATTTTGCGAAGTAATCTGATCAGAATAGCCTTGCCAATTACGCGTAGAAGCACCCGTAAAAATATTCTCTTTCACATAGTCTAACGCTTCATCAATGAAAGGGATTTGATCAAATTGTAGTTGCGCTTGAAGCTTAGCACCCCGGGTCATTTCTAATAAATGACCCGCCAAACCAAAGCCGGTGACATCGGTCAGAGCATGTACTTCACGCATCTGAGCAAACTTCATGCCCGGTGTATTGAGCTGAGTGGTGTAATCAATCATTTTGGCATAGGCCTTTTCAGAGATTTTCTCTTGCTTAAAAGCGGCACTTAAAATACCAATACCAATCGGCTTGGATAAAATTAAACTGTCTCCCGCCTGAGCAGTACGATTACGTTTGAACTTTTTAGGGTCCACGATACCAACCACAATCAACCCATAAATAGGCTCTACCGAATCAATCGAATGGCCACCTGCAATGGGAATCCCCGCTGCAGCACAAACGGCTTGACCGCCAGCGGTAATGCGTTGAATGGTTTCAATCGGTAAGACATTAATTGGCATACCAAGAATCGCTAAAGCAAAGAGCGGTTTAGCACCCATGGCATAAATATCTGAAATCGCATTACTGGCAGAAATCCTGCCAAAATCAAAAGGATCATCCACAATCGGCATAAAGAAATCGGTCGTTGCAACAATCGCTTGGTTTTCATTAATTTGATAGACGGCGGCGTCTTCGTTATTCTCAGACCCCGCAAGTAAAGCAGGAGCAAAGGTGACGAATGGAGAAAATTTCAGAATCTCCGATAAAACCGCTGGCGCAATTTTGCAGCCACAACCACCACCATGCGACAACGAAGTTAAACGTCCGTTATAAGCCATCTCTGAGTCCTTCTTCGATCGGGTAAAGATATCATTATACGTAGACTAAAGGGGCAATCCTTCTATACGATCCCTTTGGGAAAGATCGATGCTGAGCAAACCATGAGAAAATTGCTATCTATGCTGAACTTATAAGCCTGATGAAGTCGAACTCAACATCCCTCATTACCGATCTTCATCAGTTTGATGAAATTATCGATGTGCGAACTCCCGCAGAATACGCACTAGATCACGTGCCTGGTGCAGTGAACTTTCCGGTACTGAGTAACGAGGAGCGCGTGATTGTCGGCACCAAGCACAAGCAAGAGTCGCCGTTCGAAGCAAAAAAATTAGGGGCTACCCTCATTGCCCGCAATATCGCTACACATATTGAACATGAATTCTCAACTCGTCCCAAGAATTGGAAGCCGATGATTTATTGTTGGCGAGGTGGTAAACGCAGTGGTGCAATGGGCCACATCCTTCGACAAATTGGCTGGGATGCCCACATACTTCAAGGTGGCTATAAGTCCTACCGGTCATGGGTACTCGAACAGTTAAAAGAACTACCACAGGAATTTCATTATCAGGTCATTACTGGTCGCACTGGAAGTGCTAAGAGTATGATCTTAGAGGCATTGCAAGACTTGGGTTGTCAGGTCTTAGATTTAGAAAAATACGCGAATCACAAAGGCTCAGTTCTAGGAGGTCATCCGCAAACCGGACAACCTGGACAAAAACTTTTTGAATCTCTAATCGTTGAACAACTAAAAACCTTTACCAATGAGCGTCCTGTATTTATCGAAGCCGAAAGCCGAAAGGTTGGTGTCTTACAAGTTCCTGATGGCTTGCTCGAAAAAATTCGAAGTAGCTCATGCATCCGGATTCAGGCATCGATGTCTGCACGCATTGATTTTCTCAAAAGAGATTATGTGTATATGATCCACAATCCAGCACTGCTGACGGAAAAACTTAGTCACCTCAAATCATTACTCGGACAAGAGCAACTCGATCAATGGCAAAAAAATATCCAAGATCAAGACTGGGATACTTTAGTCAGATCTTTATTAGAACTTCATTATGATCGCCTCTATGAGCGCTCTCAAGAACGTAATTTTGCAGCCTACCAACAAGCTCCAGAAATCGCAACAGATGATTTATCAGAGTTAGGGATAAAAGCCATTGCGCTGGATATTCAAGCCAAATTCAACAATAATTATTCTAAATAAATTTGAATAATCCCTTGTGTGCCATCACGGTGCAAGCCTTTAGTCGCCATTTTTTCAAATAGGCTTTTTGCAAGCGTAAGACCAGGTAAATCTAATTGCATCTGCACAGCTTCTGCTAGAGCGATCGTCAAATCTTTAATCAAGTGTTCGACATAAAATCCGGCGGCGTAATCCTTAACAATCATTCTGGCGCCAAGAACATTGAGCTGGAATCCTGATGCCGCTCCACCACCAATCGACTGCAAAACGACCGTTGGATCAAGTCCAACTTTGATGGCGTAAGATAAGCCCTCAGCAACACCCATGATAGTCGAGGCAATCACAATCTGATTACACATTTTGGTATGCTGCCCCATGCCCGGACCTCCTTGCAAAATAATACTAGTGCCTAATTTTTGCAAAACAGGTAAGGCGTGATCAAAAACATTTTTTTCTCCACCCACCATGATGGTGAGCTTGGCATCACGAGCACCTATATCACCTCCTGATACTGGGGCATCGAGTGATGCTAGGCCTTTTTTAGCCGCCTCATCAGCAATTTTTCTCGCGAGAGATGGACTAGATGTAGTCATATCAATCAAAATAGCGTTCTTGGCAGAGGCAATAATACCTTGATCACCAAAATATACTTCTTCAACATCACTTGGAAATCCAACCATCGTAATGATGACATCGGAGTGTGATGCAACTTCACCAGGACTATCAAACCACTTTGCGCCTTTAGCAACCAGCGCATCTGTTTTTGATTTTGTACGATTAAATACATTCACCGAATAACCCGCAGCTAATAAGTGTCCCGCCATACTTTGGCCCATGATCCCAACGCCAACAAAGCCAATAGAAGTAATTTTCGGTAAAGAGTGCATGCAAGCCCCAAGGAATGAATTAAAGTAGCTTATTTTGCCACAGGCTTAGTCCGTCTTAAGAATCTTGACCTAGTAGTAAGTGACAACTTACAGGCAAAGCAACTATTGAAGATTTTGCTATTTTTTATTTGGCGGAATCGCAGCTTCGATTTGATATAGCCAAGCTAAAAGTTCTGCAACTACTCGGTATAACTCACCAGGAATTTCTCGGTCAAGATCGATATCCATTAAAAGCGCTACCAACTCTTTAGACTCATGTACGTAAACACCATGCTCTTTGGCAAGTTTAATAATTTGATCCGCAATCGCACCCTTACCTGAAGCGACGACGGTTGGAGCCCTGGCGCCAGCACCATAGGCCAATGCAACCGCATTTTTAAGATTCTTAGGTGCTTGTTCCATCTTTCTCTACCAAGAATTGCGACATCGTTGTACCACTGGCTTCCAATGAGTCCGTCAGCAAAGATTGAGCATTCGTCAAAATGGGCGCTGAATCAGGATTTTTGGCGGCAATCCGAAAACTAGCGGTTTTACCCGTTAAATTAATTGTTGCATTGATTTGACCTAACTTAGGTAAATCAAACTTGACCGTTGTTTGCCAAGATCGCTCTTCAGGGCTAGTAGGTGATGATGACTTCTTAGAAGTATCTTCTTTAATTTGCCACTCAAAAGGCTGACCTGGTAAAAGTTCTCCACGCCATAAAAACTGACGATTCTCTTGAGCATTCAGTTGTGCCGGTATTAACTGCGTTTGGGGAAGATCGAATAGATGCTCACTACCAGGGAGTTTTGTTGGTGGATTTTGATTTTGTGGTTCTTGACGTACCTGCTCTAAAGTTCGTTTGCCATTGGCCCACTCCTTTAAATGTGATTCATAAAAGGCACCACTGAGTTGCACCGCTTGATGAAGATGGCTCGGTAATTCACTAGCCATTTGTTTTGTATCGGAAGGTGTGGCAGGAAGTAAGGCTTGAGAGCCCTTTAATGTAGATGTCTCAGGATTATTGGGATCAGATGACTGTAGTAATTGACCTAGCATTTTGGCTGCTGGGCTTAAGTCCGGCTCGTCCATGGTTACTTGGATCGATTCATTACCCAATTGAAACGTTAAATCTGGGGGAGGTTTAAGGAGTTGTAAATCAATCTTGTCGCCAACGCCATAACCTGCAGGCAACTGAACTTGAACTTGAATACTTTGATTGGTGGGTGGTAGTGGAGGAAATTGCACCAAAGCCTTGCCATCTTGCGACATGGCGGTAATTGTGGCTTGAAAGGTCTTTCCGACCGCAACTTGATCGAAACGTGATTGCGCCTCAAGACGAAGGTCTCCAACCGATGCGGTGTTTCGCAGAGACGCGACCGAAGATACTGTTTGGGCGCTTACCAGATTGATATTTGGCAAGTCAGCCATAACAATTCCTTAGTTTAGAGAACTCCTGAATTATAAGTGCCTTCTAGCTTCCTAGAGATTGCTGTATTTTTCATGAGATTCTCTAGATTTTGCATCCACGGTTCAGTAATGTTTCTAATCGCTTTATCGGTACCCAAAATCGACTGGATTAATTCAAACTTTTTATCGAGTAAAGGACCTGTCAATTTCGCCACGGCATCAAAGCTTTTTAAGGTCTTGACCTCTTGATTACACTGATCACCAAGACTCGTAAACTGCTCCCAGTTTTTCATTTGCGCAGCAAGCAACATTTCGTGAGTAATAAACTTGACGTTTTCATACAAATGAATCACTTGTTCTTCATTCATCGTACTCATGATTACGCACTCACAGGAGTATAAGAACTAGGCCCTTGCGCAGTTAGATTCGGCATATTAGGCATGGCATTACTTCCGGCTGCCTTAGGGGTAATCGAATCCCACGTATTCTTGAGATCAAGCATCAAAGAATAAATTTCTCGGATCTTTTTGTGATCGTTATGTAAATTCGCCAAAATAAGTTGCTGACACACATAGGCATAGAGTGCATGCAGATTCTGGCCAATCTCGCCACCCTCTTCCATATTTAAACTAGCATCTAAGCCCATCAAAATGATATCGGTCGCCTTAGTGATGGCAGCACCTTTTTCAGCAACTTGATTGAGCTTCATATGATGCTCAGCTTTTAAAATAGCAATCAATGCACCTTCGTACAACATCGCAATGAGCTTATGGGGGTTAGCAGCAATCGCACCTGACTCTAGATTTGTCGTAGCGTATGCTTTTGCTGGATTTTTATAAGTACCAAACATGATTTTTCCCAGTTCCTTAGTTAATTAAATATATTATTTATTATTTGCTGCAATTGAATTTGATGTTGCCGCGATAGAGCTCAACTGACCAGTTAAATAACTAGAAGTTGAATTTAAGGTTGCAATTGTCGAATCAAGCGCTGTGTACGTTGCCTGATATTGTTTTTGCAACATTGCTAAATGAACATTCATTTGTGCTTTTTGTTTGTCGATTTGCGCTATCGAATTATTCAA
>CAIQUZ010000055.1 GCA_903875135.1 uncultured beta proteobacterium
CGAATCAATTTTCAAAAGATCGACATTTCAGAATGATGGATATGGGGACAGGTAGTGGTGCCATTATTTTATCTATTGCGCATTATTTTAAAGATAAGCAACTTGATCATTTAATCGATTTTGTAGCGACCGACATTAGTCTTCATGCGCTTGAGGTTGCAAGATTAAACGCCTCTAGATTGAATATCAATCAGATTCAATGGATTCAAAGTGATTGGTTTGAAGCGCTTTCTGATCTGGACTCATTTGATGTGATACTCAGTAACCCACCCTATATTGCTAAAGATAATCGTCATTTATTAGAGGGTGATCTTCGCTTCGAACCTCAAATAGCCCTCACTGATCACCAAGATGGTTTATTGGCTTATCGTACCTTGGCGTATCAATGTCAATTTTTTTTACATCCTGGTGGGACTTTAATGGTGGAGCATGGATATCTTCAAAAATCGTCTATCCATCATATTTTTCGACAAAATGGCCTTCACTCTATAGAAACCTTGAAAGATTTAGCGGGGCTTGACCGTGTTACAGTAGCTCAAATATCTTAGTCACTAGGTTCATTGAAAAGCGTTAAAATAAGAAATTGTTGATTTTTATTGGAGAATATTGATGGATACACAAGAACGCATCAAAGAAATCGTTACCTCACATCCTGTTGTCTTGTTTATGAAAGGCAACGCTCAGTTTCCGCAATGTGGCTTTTCAGGTCGGGCGATTCAAATTCTGACAGCTTGCGGTGTTAAACAGCCATTTACCGTCGATGTATTAGCTGATAACGAAATACGTCAGGGTATTAAGGATTTTGCTAATTGGCCAACGATCCCTCAGCTTTACGTCAAGGGTGAGTTTATTGGTGGATCAGACATTATGATGGAAATGTTCGAAAGTGGTGAACTGCAAAACGTCTTTACTAGTTAATTACAAGCTACTTTTGTCAAAGCGTGGTTTTGCCACGCTTTTTTCTTTTTGCCTTTTTAATAAAACGAACAATATCAGTTACTATTCTTTATGGAAATGACAAATCTCTCTTGGTTTTTATTAATCTTTGCATGTATTGTCTTTTCTGCGGCGATCTTTTTTGGACTTTCATATCAACGAGTTCAGTCTGATAACCAAAGTTTCAAGGCTCAAGTCTCTGAGCTTCAGTCTCAAACTCAATTACTTTCAAATCAATTGACCAAAGCCCTTGCTGAGTTAGATTCAGAAAAAAGGGTTTCTCAAGAGAAATTAGAGCAATTTAATGAAAGTAAAATTCAGCTGACGGATCACTTTAAAACTCTAGCCCAAGAGATTTTAGAAGAGAAATCACAGCGTTTTGCAACACAAAATCAACAGAACCTCGATTTACTCCTAAAGCCTCTTCAAGAAAAAATTTCTGATTTTCGCAAACGTGTCGATGATGTTTATTCGGAAGAAACGAAAGAACGTGCTTCACTACAAACAGAAATCCATAATTTAACAGCACTCAATCTGAAGATGAGCCAAGATGCCAACGCCCTGACAAAAGCCTTACGCGGAGATTCAAAAGCACAAGGTAATTGGGGCGAGCTTGTTTTAGAAACTATTTTAGAAAATTGTGGCTTACGAAAAGGTCACGAATTTGATGTTCAAGATACTCAAAGAAACGATGATGGAAACCTCGTCTACCCCGATGTGGTGATCCATTTGCCAGATAGTAAACATGTCGTCATTGATAGTAAAGTTTCTATTTCTGCTTACACAAGATCAGTGCAAACAGATGACCCAGATCAACAAGCTCTTGAGTTGACAGCACACGTTAACTCCATTAGATCGCATATGAGTGGTTTATCTGCTAAAAACTATCAGGACTTATATGGGCTTGGTGCAATTGATTTCGTTCTGATGTTTATACCCATAGAGCCGGCCTTCCTGGCAGCGATTAGTCATCAATCGGGTTTATTTCAGGAGGCATTACAAAAAAATATTGTGCTCGTTTGTCCAAGCACTCTGCATGCCACCATGAGAACTATTGCGCACGTTTGGCGGCAAGAACATCAGAATCGTAACGCCCAAGAGATTGCACGACAGTGTGCGGCTCTGTATGATAAGTTCGTTGGCTTTGTCAGTGACCTTGATAATGTTGGCGATAAAATATCACAAACTCAAAAGAGCTTTGATGAAGCTTATAAGAAGCTTTCAACGGGTAATGGTAATTTAGTACGCACGGCACAAAAAGTCAGGGAACTTGGCGTTAAACCGAATAAATCACTTCCAACACCATTGGTAGAAAAATCCGAGGAATAAAAAAATCCTCCTAATAATTTAGGAGGATTCGATCATTTCAACTTCCAGTAAAGCGTATTACTTACTTGTACTACGTGTTGTTTTAGTTGCTACTGTTTTTTTAGCTGTAGCTACTTGACCTTGAAATGCTTTTACTGCTTGTTCTGTTGTTTGCTCTACATTTGTTGCTACTTCTTTAGCAGCTGCTTGGAATTGTCCAACACCTTGAATTGTAGAATCTAAGGAAGTCTTCATTGCGTTAACGATTGCTTCAGATCCAGCAGGTGCATTTGCAGCAATTGCATCAACCCAATCCTTCATGCTCACTTTAACTTGCTCCATGCTAACTTCAGCCATATGCGCCATCTCTTCGCCAGCTTCACGAACTACTTTAGAAACTGCTTGTTGATGAGCAAAAAACTTACCAGCGAACTGATCTAAAGAACCATCTTGTGTCATGGCCATAAATGCTTGTGGATCTTTAGCAGTCATTACATGAGCAACTGCTTCGTTAACTTCACCAAGTAATGATTTAGTAGTTTCGAAATTGATTTCAGCTAATTTGTGTGTACGCTCAACAGACTTCTCTGTTAAAGCGATGAGGCTTTGTACATTTTTGGTATTAAATTCATTGAGTTTTGATGCCATATTTTCGTAGTTCATGGAGAGCTCCTTAAAGGTTAAATAAAGTATTTGTTGCACTGCAATAAATTTAACTCTTTTAAAGTGAAAAAGCAAGCACTTTTGTTGCGACGCAACAAATATTTTCTTTATGGAGGTTTTACACATGAGTATGTGTTAAAAATGACAATTATTATCATATTTATAACCTTGCCTTAGGGTTCATCAATGGGCATCAATTTGAATCTTTGCGCTCAAAAACATCGCAATAGCTTACTTTTAGCCGGTCTTCGCCCCTAATATATTGGGGTTGCAGAGAATAAACCTATAGAATTTGCAAATAACTGTAAGGGGCAAGCTTTAAGAGTTGTAGCGTCAGAAGCTAATGGGAAAGGTATTGCATCAAGTGAACCATACGAATTTGAGCGTTATATATGCATATAACGCTCAAATTAAATTATTTAAGGCCTAGCAATCCTCTAGCCTCATTCGACGAAGCTATTTGACCACCAAGCTCTTGAACAATGACTCTCGCTCTTGCTACGAGTTCTGCATTAGATTTAGCTAAGATGCCTTTTTCCATGTAGATATTGTCTTCCATACCCACTCGAACATGGCCACCCAATAAATAAGCTGCACCAACAATTGGAAACTCTGCTCTTGAAATCCCAAAAGCCGCCCATTTGGCACCATGAGGTAATTGATCACGCATAAATAAGAGTGTTGCTGGATCTGTATTTAAGCCATACTTCACACCCATCACAAAAGTGTATAAGCCTGGGCCATCAAGACTGCCATCAGCAATCATATCTTTTGCTAAATTTAAATCGCCTGTATCAAAAATCTCAAGCTCGGGCATGACGCCTGCATCGCGGATGACTTTCGCCATTTTGCGACAATTGGTTGGCGTGTTCATGACCACATCAGCACCTGAGTTCATCGTATTTAAGTCTAATGAACAAATATCAGGCTTGAGCTCCATGATGTGTGCCACACGCTTTAAAGGATGCATCAAGGTTGTACCAGGGCCAAAGATCTTTGGGTCATCTTCCGTTGGTACAAACCGTCCACCAGGGCCGGTGGTTAAATTAATAATCAGTTCTTTATTGTGTTTTTTGATCAGATGAATCGTTTCTGCGTAATGCTCAATTTCCATCGATGGTTTACCATCTGGATGACGAACGTGAATATGGGCAACAGCAGCACCAGCCTCGGCTGCTTCTAGTGCGGAGTTGGCAATTTGCTCTGGCGTAATTGGCAAATAAGGTGTCATTTCCGGTTTGGTAAGATTTCCGGTGATGGCACAGGTAATAATGGTTTTACTCATGGGACTTCCTTTCTAATGTATTGCGTGAACTTGGGTTATTGTATGCACATGCAAAAAAATATTTCTAAAAATCATTTGGACAATCTGTCGAACACCTCGAAAGAGACCGTGACAAAATTGCTCGATGTGGCTGAAGAGCTGTTTGCTGAATCCGGCTTTTCTGGTACGACGGTTCGAGATATTTCGGCAAAAGCTGATATCAACCAAGCGTTGATTAACTATCATTTTCAGAGTAAACAAGGACTCTTTAAAGCTATCTTTGAGCGTCGGGCCAAAGTGTTGGTTGAGGAACGTTTGAGTTTGTTGGACGCAGCTCGTCAAAAAGTCGCGGGACATGCCATCCCTTTGCGCGACTTGATCTATGCTTTTGTCTTCCCGCCTTTGAGAATCGCCTCGGAGAGTTCGAGTGGTAGAGCCTTTGTAAAACTTCAAGCTCGGTTGCATAACGAACCTAAGGAGATTTCTCAAGAGCTGCGCAGCTCCTACTACGATAAAGTAAGTCTGGAGTTTGTTGATGAACTTCATAAAACATTACCGCACTTAAGCATTGAGTCTATTTCATGGAGATTGATTTTTGTCATGGGTCTTTATATTTACGTCGCTTCTAATACGGGTCGTATTGAAGTTATTTCTCGTGGTCGTTGCGTTGGCTCAAATCTTGATCAAGCACTTCCTGAAATCTTGCAATTTTGTGAGAGTGGCTTTTTAGCTCCTGTCATTTGATTCCTCTATCGATTTCTATTCTGCTTTTGCTTTAGTGTCTATGACCACTTTACTCCAATGTTTGAGCTCATCATTGATGTAAGTTGCTGTCTGAGCGGCTGCTCCACCAACCGGAATTAATCCCGCTTGTAATAACTTCTCTTTCGTCTCCGGCTCGTCAATCACTTTTTGTATCGCTAGATTCATTTGATTGACAATCTCTGGACTTGTTCCTGCAGGGGCCAAGACAGCAACCCACGTGTAATCTTTAATTTGTGGATATCCAAGTTCAGCCATCGTAGGAATATCTGGTAAGTCTGCAATACGCTCGGTACTTGATACCGCCAAAATACGTACCTTCCCCTGCTTATGGAATTGAAAAACCCCAGCAACGGCGGTACATCCAATCGGTGTCTCACC
>CAIQUZ010000056.1 GCA_903875135.1 uncultured beta proteobacterium
GCCTCTTCAATCTCAATCGGAGCAATATTTTGCCCCCCACGAATAATCAGTTCTTTTAATCGCCCAGTGATAGTAATGAAACCATTCATATCAAAAATCGCTAAATCACCTGTGTGATACCACCCGTTTTTAAGAGCCACCGCAGTTTCAGCCGGCTTATTGTGGTACCCCATCATTAGGTTAGGACCACGGACAATTAACTCACCTTCTTTACCAGCAGGAGTATCCAAAAATGTTACGGGGTCAATAATACGAACGGCCTGGCCAGGAATTGGAATACCGCAAGAGCCAAAGATACGTGTGCTGACTGGCGAATTTAAAGTCACAAATGTGGCTGTTTCTGTAATACCGTAACCGTCTAATAGTTTGATTCCAAAATACTCTTCAAACTCTTGATTTAATTTGGCGGGTAAGATCGCCCCGGCAGAAAGCCCTAAACGTATATTCTTCAAGGAACTAATCAATTCCTTTTTTGCGCCCTCCAACAAATAATGAAACATGGTGGGAACACCAGGTAAAACAGTAAAGTCATTTTCTTGAATTAATTGCAGTAACTCAGAGCTCGAATACCGCTCCATAATATATTCAGACGATCCAGTTGCTAAGATACCCAATACTGAGAAGGCTAATGCATAGGAATGAAATAGCGGTAATGGAGATACCACGTCATCGTCTTCATGTAATCCAAATACGGGGATTAAACAGGAACCAACGACCCACAATAAAGAGCGAACATTTAACATCACTCCTTTTGCTTTACCAGTTGTACCTGAGGTGTAAACAATAAAAGCTAAACAATCAATATCGGTTTGATCTGGAGCATTTTTCTCTGGCTGAGTTGTAATCAACTGATCAAAAAAATCAACATGGAGCAGATTCTGTAAAGAATCTTCACCGACTAAAATATTTCTAAATGACAGAGATTCTTGCAGCGCAATATGTTGTAAGGATTGATAACGATCAGAGAGTGTAATCACGGCAACGCAATTGGCATCACTAATGCGATAAGCAACTTCAGCTGGACTAGCATCAAAAAAAATCGGCACACAAACAAAGCCGGCCCTGGCAATAGCTAACGCACTAATAATCCAAGGAACAGAGTTTGGCAAGTACACAGCAATACTTTGGCCTGGCGTAATGCCTAGCGATAGAAAATGGCCTGCTAAATTTTTCGTCTGAACATCAAGTTGGCCATACGTAATCTGTTGCCTTACATCGCGCCATGCCACTTTAGCGCCATAAACCTTCTTATTACGTTCTAATAACTGACCAATCGGAATAATAATATCTGCCTGAATCATTGCGTATCCACCTTTACTAAGCGTTAGAGCATTGCAAAACCACCATTAATACTGATTGTCTGTCCCGTTACCCAACTTGATGCATCTGAGGCTAAAAAGCTCACCATCGGCGCCACATCTTCTGGCACACCAATCCGCTTTAAAGGATATTGTTTAAGAATCTTGTCGAGATTTTTTTCTAACCAAGCCTCATCGGAATGCGCTGTTTTTAATAATCCAAAGGTAACGACATTACAGGTAATATTGTCTCGTCCAAATTCTCGAGCAAGAGATTTACTCAGTGCTAAAACACCGCCACGCGAAGCAGCTGTGACGGATAAACCAGACTCACCAACGCGCGCTGAATCACCACCAAAATTGATGATGCGTCCATATTTTTTCTCAATCATGATCGGTGCAACCACGTGACAGGTGTTCATCACACCATAAAGCCCTACACGGATTTGTCGTTCCCAATCGGCTGGCTTACTATTGACAAAGAACTCGCGTGGTGTGTAACCCGCATTATTGATTAAAATATCAACAGTACCGAAGTCTTTCACAATCTGATCAACCATCTTTTTAACCTCGTCATAGTCTCCCACATCCGCTTGATAGGCCATCGCTTTTCCACCTAGAGCCGTGATCTCATCCTGTATATGATGAGCTTCTTCTGCTGAACGGTTGTAGTTCAAGGCTAAAATTGCGCCTTCTTTAGCAAGGGCTAAAGCGATTTCTCGACCAACTCCACTTGCAGCCCCAGTGACTAACGCGATGCGTCCATGTAATTGCAGATCCATCTTATTTCCTTTATAGATTAAATGTGATTATTGATACATCAGCCGATATAACTGATTTGGTGTAATCGGTAATTCGGTAATTTTTATATTGTGCTGAGAAAGTGCGTCACTCACTGCATTAGCAATCGCCGCCGGTGCGCCAATCGTTCCACCCTCACCCATTCCTCTAAAACCTCCTAAAGTATTCAAGGCCGTTGTTTGAAGATGCACAATCTCAACGTTGACGGATTCCACGGCGGTAGGTACGAGGTAATCCACCAGATTGACCGTCAAAAGTTGCCCCTCTTCATTATGAATAACCTCCTCATAAAGTGCCGCTCCAATACCTTGCATCACAGCTCCACGTATTTGACCATCCACAATCATAGGATTAATCATTTGTCCGCAATCCTCTGCCACGACATATCGCAAAATCTTCACGGACAATAAAATCGGATCAACTTCTACCTGAACAATATGCGTTCCTGAGCTAGTGGTACCAAAAATAGGGTCATAGACTTTAGTCACACTGAGCTCCTCACGCACATCTGCAGGAATCCTCCCCATTTGTGCATACAATGCCGTTGCAAACTCTTTGAGTGAAATCGATTTACCTGTGGTGTTGTCCGTAATTATCGACAAATTTATCAGTATCTCTTCTGGAGTCACGCTAAAAAGGTATGCTGCCATGCGTTTAATCCGCGCCTGAAGTTCTTTAGCCGCTAAGATACCAGCACCGCCACTAATGACCGCAGTACGACTGGCATAACTACCTGTGCCATGCGGTACGGCCTTACTATCACCACTGATAATTTTGATATCCGATAATTTGGTACCTAAATGCTGTGAAACAACTTGAGCTAATGTGGTGGCATGACCCTGACCATAATCACAACTTCCAAAAGCGGCCGTCACTGATCCAGTGGAATCAAGACTTATCACGCAGGCATCGGTTCCTGTATTGATGGGCATCCCCGGCGAAGCGGAGATCTTGGAACCAATCCCAGATAACTCTGCATAGGTAGCAATCCCGATACCAAGCAGTCGTCCCTGAGATTTTGCTTGAATTTGCTCCTGACGGAACTCCTCATACTGTATCTGTAGTGCTGCTTTTTGCAAACCCTCCACAAAAGCAGACTGATCCCAGACCAGCCCTGATGGCGATTTATAAGGGAAATCTTCTGGTTTGACTAAGTTAATTAAGCGCAATTGAAAAGGATCTATATTGAGTCGGTCAGCTAACAAATCGATCAAACGCTCCATCACGAACGTCGAAATCGGTCTACCCACTCCACGATATGGTCCCATCGGTGGCTTTGGCGTACAAATGCCTCGCACACTGCCACGATACGCTGCAATCTTATATGGCCCTGGCATAAAGCTAACGACTTGCACAGGCTCAATCGCCGCCGTCCACGGATAAATGGAGTAAGCGCCAATATCACTCAACACATCCGCTTGTAAACCTAGAATGCGACCATCGACAGTGGCTGCAATTTGTGCATCAATCAACTCATCAAATCCTTGACTAGTCGACATAAAGTCTTCAAGACGATCACTAATCCATTTAATGGATCGCTCTAAAGTTCGGGCAAATAAACAGACTAAGATTTCTTCTTGATAAAGGGACGTCTTGCCACCAAAACCACCACCTATGTCTGGCGCAATCACATGGATTTGAGCTCCGCTTAAACTTAAAAAATTCGCAATCGCATCCCGAATAATGCCAGGCACTTGTGTTGAAGTATGCAGAGTCAACGCATCTAAGCCAACGTCATACTGAGCTAGATAGCCTCGGTTTTCCATCGCAATGGACGTTTTACGTTTAAAACGAAAACGCTCTTGAAGTACCACATCAGCTTCTAAAAATGCAACATCCACTTCACCACGAACAAAACTTCTTTTTAAAATAACATTCGTCTGAAAAGATGCGTATAAATGAGGAGCATCTTCTTTTGCAGCAGCTTCTACATCATTCGCCACAGCTAATGCCTCATAATCAATCGTGATTAAATCACAAGCATCTTCGGCGATGTAACGATTTTCAGCAATCACCGCAACCACCGGCTGACCGACATAACGGACAAACTCATTGGCGAGAACATGGACTTCGGTCGCCAAATAATCGGCCATTTTGGAGGTCGCCACAATCGGTTTGACTAAATGCGCGATATCCTGATAGATATAGACAGCTTTAACTCCAGGTAACTCTTTAGCCGCCTTGGTATCGATGTTGACAATCTTGGCATAGGCTTGATCACTGCGTTTAACCGCCATATGCAATAAGCTACTAACTTGAATATCATCCACATACTTACCATGACCCGATAAAAGTCTTGCATCATTTACCCGACGTACAGGCTTACCAACCAAGTTGGATTCTTGATCCGCTTCAAAACTGGCGTACGGAATTATTGATGCGTCAGAATTATTCGCCATAACTCATCATACCTTTGCGTAGTCCCTGCCACTGATCAATATCATGACCATAAATAATGGTCGATCCCGCTTTGATCATTTTATCTATTTCTTCAAGTGATTTGAATGCAGCATCTTGATCCCATGTGTTACGGGGATTCGTTCTTGTCTCTAAATTATGCTGTAAAGCAACCGCATCAGAGGCCAATAAAAAACTACCATCTTGATCAAGGTTGACTAATGCTGTTGTCATACCGGGCGTATGTCCCGGCATGGGTATTAAGAGAATTTTTCCATCACCAAACACATCTTTTTCACCATGAATCGGTTCAATCGGCATCGGGTGATCCCAATCTATCCGAAGAAATCCCTTGGTAGCGGCGTCATCATTCTGTGCATTGGCTAACTCCTTAGCATGACAAATGATGGTGGCTTTTTTGAAAAATGCATTACAACCACAATGGTCAGTATGAAAATGTGAGTTAACGACCACATCAATATCTAGTGGTGACATATTCAACTTGGCTAAATCATCAATCACGTTTTCATCAGCAGCGCCAATCGGCACCATCGCCTTTGCCATACTACCCCAGCGAGCTTGAGCATCGCTTTGAATCGATGGATGACATCCGGTATCAAACAACACATTGCCTTGAGGATGTTTTAATAAGTAACAAGACACTGGTAAATCAATCAGTTCATCACTTTGCGCCTGCGCGTGATAGACCTTTTTCTTCATGCGCAATCGACCACCAGAAAGAATATGCATTTTCATCAGGAACCTTTCTTCACTGAAATGCGCAGGATACCAATTTGTTCAAAATAATGCGCTACAGCATTCATAATTCCTTGATATCCCGTACAACGACACAAATTACCGGATAAGGCCTCTTTTAACTCTTCTCGTGTAAATGTTTTTCCCGATTGAGCCATATCAATCGCTGTCATCAAAAACCCAGGTGTGCAAAACCCGCACTGCAAGCCATGATGCTCTCTGAAAGACTCTTGTAAAGGATGTAAATGTTTCAGTTTGCCAATACTTTCTACGGTCTGAATTTCTAAGCCTTGAGCTTGAATCGCTAACATGAGACAAGAGCGCATGCTCTTACCTTCCACTAGAATCGTACAAGCGCCGCATACTCCATGCTCACAGCCTACATGCGTGCCAGTTAGCCCTAGCTCATACCGAATAAAGTCAGATAATAAAAGTCGAGGCTCTACCTCGCGCTCAACGGTTTCTCCGTTAACAATGCACCACACGGTTTGTTTTTGGATTTGAGAATCCATCATGACTCGGCTCTCCCCGAATGATGAACCATCGCATTGTCCCATGCTTGGTGCATCACTCTTGAAAAAATATTGCTCGCTAAATGCTTTTTAAATGCAGCACTCGATTGAAGATCAGGACGGGGATCTAGCTCTTGTAAGATTTGATCTTTTGCTCGAGCTACGAGATCATCAGAAAACTCTTGACCATTCATCAAGGTCTCAATTGAGCTCAGCCTTAAAGGTGTGTCGCCAACGCCCATCATGGCAATTTTTAATTGATGAGCACTATTTTTACCACTCACCTGCTTTACCTCTACGGTAATCCCTACAGCAGCTAATGCATAATCACCACTGCGACGAGCAAACTCTTCAAATGCCCAGCCCATTTGTGGTGAAGGTACTTTGATCACGACCTTGGTCAGCAATTCATGATGATTTAAGTTGGTGTGTAGCGGACCTAAAAAGAAATCATGTGCACTCACCATCCTACTTTCATGTTCTGATCGTAATTCAAACTGAGCATCTAAAAGTCTCATCAACATCGGCATTTCAGAGGCTGGATCTGCATGCGAGAGACTTCCACCAATCGTCCCACGGTTTCGTATCGTTAAATGTGCAATATGACGAATCACTTCAGGCATGATCGGCAAATACTGCTGTATCACTGGGGAATTCTCCATGGTGACATAACGCGTAATTGCTCCAATCTCTATCACTCCAGCATTGACAGAAATACTATCGAGCTCTAGTAATCTGCCGATATCGATTAGATACTGTGGACTGAGCACCCGATAGTTCAGCATAGGCATTAAGCTCTGTCCACCGGCAATGATCTTGACATCCTGTTGATGCGTATGTAACAAACGTAATGCTTCCGGAATAGTTTCGGCGGCGATATATTGAAATCGATTCGGCTTCATTACTTGCCTTTAAATTGGGGCTGTCTCTTTTCTATAAAGGCATTCCGCCCCTCCAGATAATCTTGACTGGCAGCCGCTTGATCAATCACGTTATCAGCGATCTCAAAAGTAATGTCACCCATCCCAGAATTGAGTCCATTTAAAATCTTCTTAGCGCCAATAATCGTGAGTGGAGCACTCTTCGATAACTTTTTCGCATACTCAAAAGCTGCATCCATGACTTGCTCACTCGCATGGCTCGAATCTTTCATCGAGACTTCTGCTAAAGCAACACCGCAAAGTTGATCCACAAGACCGATCTCATGTGCTGTTTCTGCAGTAAATTGCTCCCCTGCATAAAATATCTTTTTAGCGTTCGTCATGCCGACCAGACTATTGAGTTTACGTGTACCTTTGACACCATAAACAATCGATAGTTTGGCAGCAGGTATGCCAAAAGTCGATTGATATGCTGCAAAACGAAAGTCGCATGAAATCGCTAAATGTACGGCACCTCCCAAACAATAACCTTGAATAGCGGCTAAGGTTGGTTTGTTGATCTCAAAAATCGCGTCGCAACAGGCATCAACAGCGACCTCGTATTCTTTCGCTTGCGCAATGTCTTTTCGGACCTGACTAAACTCAACAATATCAGCGCCTACACAAAAATCCCGATCAGCTCCACGCAGAATGATGGCTCTTACCTCAGGATCAGACTCTAAGTCTTTAAAAATGCCAGGGATGGCTCGCCACATATTCAATGTCATCGCATTACGAACTTGAGGGCGATTAAAAGTCACAATCGCCACCTGCTCCTTCATCTCGACTTCAATATGTCGATCTTCTAGTACTTGTTTAACAGCAACAGCATACAACGTTGATTGTCCTTGATCCATGTTCTCTTTTTTCTGTAAATATCTTTTAGATAGTTTATTAACTATCTTTATTAGACTTAATATATCTTTATTTTGCAATTAATTTAATAAAATTGAAATCATTATTATTCATTCAGGCTTTAGGTGTTTACCCCATATCGCTATTTTTTATTAAAAATTAAGCTCTTCCCTAATTGCAATTCAAAGTTGATTGAGCTAATCTCGCTATACAAACTTTTTTTATTAGACCAATAATGGATGGAGACACCGTATGCAATGGACCAAATTTCGCCTAGCGTTAATCGCTTTAAGTGCTGTAACACTCATGAGTCAAGCCCAGTCTCAAGAAAAAATCAGTGATGGTGTTGTCAAAATCGGCGTTCTTACCGACTTGTCTGGAATGTTCTCTTCCGAGGCTGGTCAAGGGGCAGTGACTGCCGTCAAAATGGCAGTGGATGATTTTGGTGGAAAAGTATTAGGCAAACCCATTGAGGTCGTCGTATCTGACCACCAAAATAAAAGCGATATTGCCGTCGCAAGAGCAAAAGAGTGGTTTGATGTCACTAAAGTAGATATGATTGCGAACCTTGTCAACTCTGGTGTGGCGCTTGCTGTTTCTGGAGTTGCTAAAGAAAAAAACAAAGTTGCCATTGTTACCACATCTGGCTCATCTAGACTCACCATGGATAGCTGTAATGCCAATACCGTGCATTATGTTTACGATACCTACGCCCTTGCCAATGGTACCGCTAAGGCAATGATCAAGCGTGGCGATAAGTCATGGTACTTCTTGACCGCGGACTATGCTTTTGGACAAGCTCTTGAAAACGATGCCTCTGCCATTGTTAAAGCGAATGGTGGTCAAGTTGTTGGAGCACTGCGCTTCCCCCCCAACTCTGCCGACCATTCATCGTTCTTTATTACCGCCCAAAACTCCAAAGCATCAGTGATTGGCTTGGCAACTTCTGGTACGGACTTTATCAATCTCGTCAAAACTGCGAATCAATTTGGTATCAATAAATCGAACCAAAAACTCGCTGCTTTGCTCGCTTGGATTACCGATATCCATGGTATCGGCTTACAAGATACACAAGGAATGATGTTGACTAATGGCTTTTATTGGGACCGCACACCAGAGTCTCGTGAATGGTCAAAGCGCTTTTTTGAAAAAATGAAAAAAATGCCGAACATGGGAGATGCTGGCGATTATTCTTCTACGATGCATTACCTCAAGGCAATTCAAGCAGCCGGCACGGATGAGACAAGTGCTGTGATGGCGAAAATGAAAGAACTACCTATTAACGATTTCTTCGCTAAAAACGGAAAAATTCGCATTGATGGACGCATGGTTCATGACCTGTATTTATATCAAGTGAAAAAGCCCTCTGAATCAAAATACCCTTGGGATTATTTAACCTTATTAGATACAATCCCTGGTGATGAGGCCTTCAGATCACTCAGCGATAGTACTTGCCCTCTCGTTAAAAAATAATCTGGTCTTGATCAGCAATGGCCTCTAAGTTAGTTTCATCATGACAATGGATGCCCTTGCTGAATTAAGCTTCACGGATTTCTCACAAATCCCAAAAAAAAAGCTGGATGAAGCACCCTTGGAAAGAAATTGTTCGGTAGGCCGAACCATTTCGATCATTGGTGATACCTGGTCATTCATGATTTTGCGGGAATGTTACTTTGGTATCAAACGTTTCTCACAATTCCAAGAAATACTAAAAATACCAAGAACCACCTTATCCTCCCGCTTAAACTTGCTAACAGAAAAAGGAGTCCTTCAAAAAGTCGCTTACAACGCCTCGACCACCCGTTTTGAATATCGTCTTACCCCACAAGGATTTGGACTCTATAACGTCATGATCTCCTTAATTGCCTTTGGTGATAAATGGCTCTCCGGCTCTGCGCCGCTTCCCGTTCAACTCTTTCACCGAAACTGTGATCATGTATTAAAACCCATCGTCGCCTGTTCCCAATGTCGTCGCGAAATAAAAAGTGAGGAAGTGACCTACCGAAATGGCCCCGGCTCTGGGTGGTCAAGGACGGACCCCGATCGGATTAAAAGTCGCCACACCCATTTTTTTAAGTCCACTGAAAGTATTCGACCAAGTTCTGTAGCTCGTGCCCTAAGTATCATTGGTGATCGATGGAGCTTTATGGTGGTCAGAGAAGCCTTTTTTGGCGTGCGCCGTTTTGATGAACTTCAAACGGCACTTGGAGTATCGCCCAATATACTAGCGAATCGTTTAAATAAATTTATACAAAATGGCATCTTAAACAAGGTTGCCTATCAAGAAACTCCACCAAGATTTGAATATAAACTGACGACCATGGGACGAGATCTATTTGGCCCATTTACAGCGATGCTGAAGTGGGGAGATCAATGGCTTTCGAACAATCAACCCCCACTCATCTTGACGCATATGGTCTGCAGAAATGACTTTAAGCCATCGGTGGTTTGTACCCATTGTGGAGAAGCCATCTTGCCTCAACAAGTACGCTATGAGATGTCATATAAAAGCCCAGCAACGTCTTAAAATGCTGAATCAACAGCACAGTCAATAATCCATCTCCGGTCGCAAACTAACAAACTCGCCTAAGTTCCATAATGCACAGTGCAGTTCCAGATCTGCAGCTTTGAGAATCGTTTCTATTTGTGGTGTATCACATGCTTTTATCAACTCAATGATCTGTGTTCTCAATCCATGAATTTTTTGAATATCTTCTGCTGTCATCGCACCCTCCAGTTATCTATCAAGAGCTCTTCTCAGCTCTTTAGGACGTTGATCGATAATACGTTTTGTTTTTAATTCAAACCTTGGTAAAGAATTCACCTCTACCGGCACCACAGGCAATTTCACATGTAATGCCATATGAATTTTTTCCTGAGCATCCTGCGCAATCTTCTTGGCTTGTTCGGCATCTATACCAGGCAAGGGCTCAAAACGAACGCGCATTACATCATTACCCTCTTCATGTGTCAGTACCAACTCATAATGCATACTCATACCATCAATTTGACTTAAGATATTTTCTACTGCCGTTTGATAAACATTGGTGCCACGTACAGTCACCATAAAGTCCGTTCGTCCAAGTACAGAACCCTCTAACTTGACCCATGTCCGACCACAACTACAGCCATGACGCCGCCGCACTAAATCATGGGTTCGATAGTTGAGTAATGGTTGCGATGTATTGGCATAGGTTGTCACAATATTCTCCCCGATCTGCCCATCGGCTACTTCTTGTTTTGTGGATGGGTCGTATGCCCATGAATAGACATTCATCTCATTGACGTGAACCCCATCACCGTTGGGACAACCTGGTGCTACCGCATCAATTTCAGCAATACCTAAAAGCTCACCAGCCTTTGCACCCCAGGCAGTTTCAATTTGCTCTCTCATCCCCGGTAAAGCTGTGGGTCCTGGCTCACCAGCATGATATGTAAATTGAATTGAAGATTTCGATAAATCAACGCCCATCTCTTTTGCTACAGCGGCAATGCGTAAAGCAAAAGTCGGTGTTGAAATCAAGACGGTTGGCTTCATGCGCAAAATGGCTTCAATATGTCCCTTCGTATCAAGCCCTCCACCAGACATAATGCGACAACCCAGTCTTCTTGCTCCCCAATAGGCACTCCAAAATCCAGCAAAATTCCCCCAA
>CAIQUZ010000057.1 GCA_903875135.1 uncultured beta proteobacterium
ACCCAAACAGCCACCGAGCGCTGAAAGAATAATCTCTCCTGGCGCAGGCGCAGAGTTTTCACCCATTAAATGTGGTGGCTCATCCACGACAACTGGGTTATGAAAGCCGACAAAACTCCATGAACGAAATACTCCTTGCATGACTGTCTTGACTTTATTCGTGCCACGACGCTCCGGGTTTTCACGACCGCTCTGGGCAAACTTTAATAAACCTTCACGATCAATAGGGCGTAAATAATTAGCTGTTGTAACGTTGGACATAAAGACTCTCTATAAATGGCTGTAAATGATTTAAGTACTGGCAAAAGATTTGACATAAGCCGCTGGCTGCATCGGATCAAACTCTTTACCCATGATTTTGACTTTCTGGTATCCGGATTTAGCCGCTGCAGGAATCGCAATACCGGTCTCATCCATATACTTTTTGGCATCTGTCATGAGAAACACTTTTTCCGAAATATCTTTGTAATTCACATCTCCCTTGATATATCCCCAGCGTTGCATTTGCATTAACATCCAGGTCGCCATGGAGTACCAAGGGATCGGATTGAAGTCCACGCGGTCCGGAACGTTTTGCACATTACCCAAACCATCAGCAAACTTACCGGTCAATACTTGCATGAGAACTGCCTCGGGCTGATTAACGTAGTTTTGCGGAGAAATCACTTTGGCAATGAGTGGCCGATTAACCGGATCTCTGGCCATGGTTGAGGCATTTAATACCGCACGGTACAGAGCCGCCCAGGTATTGGGGTTTTGTTGAATAAAGGCTTCTGACGTACCAAACGCACAGCAAGGATGGCCGTTCCAAATTTCTTTAGAAAGAATGTGAATAAATCCAACTTCATCAAAGACGGCACGTTGATTAAATGGATCAGGCCCCAAGAAGCCATCAATATTGCCCGCTCTTAAGTTCGCGACCATCTCAGCCGGTGGTGTGACGCGTAACTGCACATCTTTATCTGGGTTTAAACCATGTTGCGCTAAGTAATAGCGCAATAAGAAGTTATGCATGGAATACTCAAAAGGAATCGCGAATTTCATACCCTTCCACTTACTAGGATCACGATTATCTTTATGTTTCATCGCTAACGTAATGGCTTGGCCATTGACGTTTTGAATGGTGGCAACGCGCATCGGCGAGGCATTAGAACCCAAGCCCATGGAAATCGACAGCGGCATCGGTGATAAGAAATGCGAAGCATCGAGCTCTTTGTTAAGCATCTTGTCACGAATCAAAGCCCAACCGGCGGTTTTCATGAGTGATACCGTCAGACCTTGCTTACGATAAAAACCTAATGGCTCGGCCATAATGAGCGGCGTGGCGCAAGTGATCGGAATAAAACCGACACTAAGTTCTTTCTTTTCTAAAGGTGCTTTTTCTTGCGCCATAGCTTGCAATGCACCAATCGGCAATACCGTGCTGAGCGCACTCAGCGCACTACCTGAACCGACCGCTCTTAAAAAGGCGCGACGTTTTAATTCTGATGGGAATAAAGCTTTGACTAGGCTGGCCTCAATAAAGTTGGCGCTGATCGATTCCGCATCTTCGGAAATAAGACTCGCCCTATTGTGCTCTTCAGAGCTCGCGTGTTGACCGCAACTACAAGCAGAAGTAAATAATGGTTGATTCGGATCAAAAGGCTTCAGAATGCTCATAAAGGATGCTTTCGTAGTAAAAGATGAATCGATAACGTAATGTGAAAGAAGGGTTCAAAGAATTGCCAATGAACGCAAAACTCTCACACAATGACAAGATTCATTATGTGGAGCAAGAAATAGCTGCATCAGAGTTTATGCACCAAAATAGCCACATACCACGCGTTGAATGAGCGTTTGCTTAAGATTGGTGCAGAAAAACAGTTTTTAAAGGCGGTAGCGAATTTTTAGAAAATCGAGTGATCCGTACGTTATCGTAATGTACGTGGCAGCCATAAGGCAAGATCAGGCCACACGATGAGAACTAAACCTAATAGTAAAGTTAGAATCAAAAATGGATAACAACCTTTAAAGATATCCGTGGTTGAAACATCTGGGGCCACCGATCGCATCACCGCGACCGTAATCCCTACAGGTGGACTCACCGCCGCTAACTCCACCATCACCCCGACAAAAACTCCAAACCAAATTTTATCAATGTTATAAGCATCAACAATCGGCATCACAAACGGTAATGACAGAATTAACATCCCAAAAGTATCTAAAGCTGTTCCTAAAATAAAGTAAAAAATAAGGATGGCAATCAATACATGATATTTAGATAATTGCATCGAAGAGATCCACTCTAAAATACTGGAGGTGACTTGTGTTTGTACTAAAAATCGGCTAAAAACGATACCGGTCACCAAGATAATAAATACCATTCCACTGGTCGTGGCAGCTGCTTTGAATGAATCTACCACCGCTTTTTTAGTCAATCGCCCTGCAAAGGCAGCAACCAGCATGACCCCAGCCACACCAATCCCCGAGGCCTCTGCTGGCGTAACAATCCCACCGTAAATTCCACCAAGGACTAAAAACATCACCACCATCGTGGGAAGCAATTGCTTGAGGGAGCTAATGCGTTCATTCCATGAATAAACTGGGCCCCGTGGTCCCATTTCGGGTTTTAGCATACACCAGACCATCAGGACTAAACAGTAAGCGGTCGCAATCAAAATACAAGGAATAATTCCCGCCTTAAATAATTCACCAATGGATGTCTCTGTCCATAAACCATAAATCGTGAGTAATGTAGAAGGAGGTACTAATACCGCTAAGGTACCCGCTGAGGCAAGTGTTCCGGTTGCTAAGGAGAGGTTATATTTGTATTTTCGAAACTGCGGCATGACCATGGGACCCATCGTCGCAACCGCCGCAACACTATTTCCAGTCACGGCTCCATAAATGGCATTAGCAATAACCGCTGCTACCGCAAGCCCACCCGGGAGATGACCAAACCATTTATGCACACAGTCATATAGGTCATTCGCAATCCCCGTGTGATAAGACAGTTGCCCCATCAATAAAAATAGTGGCAAAACAATAAATACAAATAAGGTACCATTTTCCCAAACAGTTAAAACGATTTGCGAGGCTGTTTGATTAACGCCATTTAAATAAAATCCACCCAATACGCCAATTAATCCCACACTCCAAGAAATAGGAACACCCAGTGCCAGCAATCCTAGCAGAGCGACTAAAGCGATATAGCCAATATAAATAGGTTCCATGCTTTATGAATCAATCGCTAAAGTTATTAAATACATCACTTAACTGGCTTTCTCTTTGCTCAGTGCCCGCTGAATCGCTAGTTGCATTCTGCCCAACAAAACTAAACTCGTTACTAAGGCACAAGTTCCAACAAAAACCGCAATGATCCAGTGGGGAATATTGATCATGTCGGAACGCTCACCTCTGGCAAAAAAACGCGGTGCATCTAAAAAAGAACGCACAGTCAGAAGCACTGTAAAAAATAATCCCATTAAATCCCCTAAGGCATCCATCCACGCCCTCTTTTTTTCAGAGTAGTCTTCATACAGTGTTTCTACTCGAATATGCCCATCCTGAGCCGTACAAAATGGTACTGCACTCATGAAAGTACATAACAACAAAATGGTGGTTAAATCAGATGCCCAAGGTAAGGGGTTATTAAAGATATAACGAGCCGTCACATCCAAACAAACAACAAAGGCTAGGGCTGGCAATAGAACAAAAGCACAAACTCCATGTAAAAACACGGACAACTGAAATATCCAGCCTTTTTCTAAAGCCGTTACGCTCATTTTTTCTTTTTCACTTTCTGTGATTGGCTCGGAATCACTGGCAACATCAACCAAGAGTTATATTGACCGCCAGTGTGGATGGTGACATTACCATCAAAGATTTCTGGTGGTCGATCTCTGACATCGTTATGTAAAAATGGTCCCACGCCAGTAAATTCATTCTTCATATTCGATAACTTGCCGCCGGTTCCGCCAGGGTAAACATAGTCTTGACCCTTGACCGACAATCCAATCCGATAACCAGCTGGAATCACAATACAGGTTGGCCAAATTTCTACATCAAGTTCATACACCTTCCCAGGTTGCAACGGCTCAATTTTTTGATGTGTGTGATACGGCTGATAGGGCTTGGACTTTTTAGCATCAAGTGCGCGATGCGAAGCACGTAGCCATCCTTGTGCAATCGGCGTA
This sequence comes from uncultured beta proteobacterium, assembly GCA_903875135.1. Lineage (GTDB taxonomy): Bacteria > Pseudomonadota > Gammaproteobacteria > Burkholderiales > Burkholderiaceae > Polynucleobacter. The sequence continues at coordinate 4,176 of CAIQUZ010000057.1, forward strand.
TGCGGATCTAAGGCTCCCTGGAAAACAACTTCTTTCATATTCTCATCAAAGACACGAACAATCACAAATAAATCCGCATCTTTCGTAGATGAGGAAATAAATAACTTGGTCGCTAGCGGCCCGGTTAACTCTACGTCATGATCCAAAGGATCCATTAAAAAAGTAACGCCATTACTCAGTCCGCGATAACTAATACTGCCCTGATGCGGCGTATTTTCATTAATTAAACTGAGATTCTGAGCATTTAAATACGTCTTGGTCCAGACGGTAGACTCTAATGGCCAAGTACTTTCTGCCCGAGGCACAAACTTCTCTCCCGGATGACGAATTTGTAAAAATACTTTAGGCTGCTTTGCCCAGTCGTTCTTTTTACCTTTTAAGTAATGATCAAAAAAACGTTTCTGAATTTCAATACCGTAAGCCGTATAAAAATGTGTCCAGTGTTCAATACCATGCATCTCTAACCACTTCTCTTTACTCGCCGCATTGACAAAGCCTTCAATATTGCCTCTTAAATGCAAGCCTTGACCTCCCCAATTACCTGCTGATAATAAAGGTACTTTGATTTTTGACCACGCAGGAGTTCGATCACTCCAATAAGCATCATCCAGTTTGTGTTCATAAGCCACCCGACCAAAATCATAACGATTGGCAGCTAGTTGTTCTTCACTGAGTGTTTCCGGTCCTGATACCCAATCGCCAGTAAAGGGACTTCGGTAACCTTTTTGACCTAATCCATTTTGAATGCTCTTGACTTGCATGTCATACCAGTTCGCCAGGAATGTTGTGAGAATCCCGCCATGGTGACTGACGTCACGGTAGAAGTCCACCGCCCCCTCCCAAACACACATTGCCGCTAAGTGCTTTGGTTGAGAGGCAGCAACTTGCCACTGATTGATTGCGTAATAAGAAATACCATTCAGACCCACTTTGCCATTTGACCAAGACTGAACACCCGCCCAATCAATACAGTCCTTAAAGTCCTGCGTCTCACGCGCACTCCAATGCTCAATGTAACCAGGGGAACGACCACAGCCCCTCGAGTCCACCCGAATCACCACATAATCATCGGGTACCCATTTTTCAGGATCAGCCACTTCCCAAGCCTGAAACTGATTACTCGAATTGGCCGGTACATCCGGAAATGTTTCACACATCCGGTCCCAACACGTTTTATAAATCTGTTCAAAATGCAACCACTTGGCGTAAGGACCGTAGGTCATGATGACTGGATACTTGCCCGCTTTTTTAGGGCGGTAAATATCAGCGCGCATGGCTAAGCCATCGTCCATCAGGATGGGCACATCCCAATCGATCAACATGCCATTACGTTCTTCGGTTTTGAAACCACTATTTTTGGCGATCTTATTTGTCAATTTTCAGTCCTATCGAAAAGATAATGTTGTTTTAGAAGTCAATAATTCCTGGAATCGGTTTATCAAGTAATGCTTGCGTTACCTGATCGGGAGTCATCGCCTTATATTTTTTCTGCAAAGCTAACATGTCATCATAAAAAGCTTTGGCAGGCAGTCCTTCCGCAGTGTTGGTTTTAATAAAGTTTTGTATGACGGGCTCACTCACCTTCGCCCAACGCGCTAATTCCTCTGGCGGAAGCGTCGTTGATTTAATACCCCGCTTATTCATGTCATCTAAGGCCTCAACCGATTCACGGTCGTAATATAACTGCGCTTCAGCAGTGTTCGCAATTTGAGCCCAGTGATAAAAGATACCCTTTAAATCAGGTGGTAACCCGGCCCACGCTTTTTTATTAAGGCAGTACTCGGTTGGGTTAATCCATAGATTGGCAACCGTGCGATATTTCGCAGTTTCTATTAAACGAAATAATTTCGTTCCGGCGTCATGCATTGGCACGGCATCAACCACGCCACTTTGGAAAGCCGTATAAATCTCTGAGCTTTGCACACTCGTTGGCGAACCACCAAGCGCTAATGCGATTTCTTGCGACAGACCCCCTGGGGCCCACATTTTTTGACCCTTCAAATCTTCAAGTTTTAAGATTTGTTTCTTTTGTGTCAGAATTTGCTGAGGTTGGGTTGTGCTGACATGCAACAAATACACATCACGCCCTTCATATTCTTTTTTCAAATACTTCGGATAAAGTTCTTCCGCTGTCGAGGACGACTGTAGTGAGTTTTCAAAAACATACGGCAGTTGTAAACCTAAAAACATCTTAAATCCACCAGTATTGAAAATCACGTAACAAGTACCAAAATCAGCGATACCTTGTGACACCGCATCGAACGCACCACGCTGGGCATTGGCTAGGCTTGAGCTCCAATAGGGTTGAACGAGGAGTTTGCCATTGGTATCTGCTTTGAGTCTGTCAAAGGTACGTTGCTGAATTTTCCCCATTGGCGTACCTGGAGCAACAAAGGTACTATATTTGAGCGTAATTGGTGGTCCATTGTAGGTAAGCTTTGGATAATTCGCTTTCACTTCGCCATCTAACCACTTTTCGACCAGTGTTTTTTGATCTGCAAAGCTACTATTCGTTAATCCTAGCGCTGCAATACAACCAAACAACAGAAAGGTCTTTTTGACTGCGACTCTGAAATTTTTTTTATTGATTAAGTTCATACTGTCTCCTTATTGAATTATTAGAAATTCACTATTACAAAAATTATTCTTACTAACGCTCTAGTCTCAAACAATAAAGGCCATGGTTTTTATCTGAAACGAAGACATTGCCTCGCGCATCAACGACAACATCTTCCGACTGAGTCGCTAATCCTGACTTCGGCAGTGGACCACGCCTGACAAGTGGATCTGGGGCAATGAAGTAACCGATTTCTTTCGGTAAACGAGGGTCACTGATGTCATAAGCACGAAGACCTGCATTAAAGTACGTTAAGAAAACCACATCTTCGTCCTGCCATAAGACATCCTGAAACTGCGGCTGATGTTGATTGTGCGGGCCAAATCGACCAGGGCGCTCACAAAAGTTTTTCACTCCCATCCCTTCCGGTGGATGAGGCATCGGGAATAATGAAATCAAATGCGGATTTGTTTCATCTTTAATGTCCACAATCGCAGCGTAACCAATTGGCTCGCCACAATTTTCAGCAATCGCTTCTGAATTCACTACGACGAGTGGCTTCTTGGTCAATGGAACGGCAGAGTGCACGGAAATATAAGAAACAAATGGTGGAGAAAACGGTAAATCTGAAATCATGACAGGCTTAGTGATATCTGAAATATCTAAAATGACAAACCCACCTGCACTATATGGCAAATAGGCACGATCACCTTTGACATACGCACCACCGTGTAGAAGTAATCCTTTTTCAACACCACCTTCACCACCATCAACCCATTGTCCCTCTCGCCACCAACGAGAAACCTCAACAGGTTTCGCAGGATCTGAAATATCTACTGCCTGATAAATATGCCCGTCATAGCCATGCGGTAAAGCAGTCGCATGAACGTATTTACCACCGGCGTAATAATTACGATGCGTACCCTCGCCTCCAGTGTAGTAATGACCTAGTTTTTTAGGATTCTCAGGATCATCTAATGACCAGATTGAAAAGCCCTCTCCATAGGGAGCTTTAGGATCACCACCCCATCCATCCATAATGCGCTCCATGGACGTAATCATTTTTCCATCAGCAATTTGAATTTGTAGAGTCCAAGTATTGGGAGGACCTTCGATAAAGCGAACGAATCTTGGTTTTTCTGGGTCTGTAATTTCAATAATAGTCCAACCACTCACCCAAAAATGCGC
>CAIQUZ010000058.1 GCA_903875135.1 uncultured beta proteobacterium
CAATTGAAATTGAATACCTTGAAACTCAATGATTTTTTTACCAGATTGTTGACGCTCATTAATGTAGTCAACACCATCCTCAAAAGCGGCGCGGGCGATACCAAGAGCGTGAGCTGCGACGCTAGGGCGTGATTTGTTTAATGACGATAAAAGGATTTTTAAGCCATCTCCTGGATTGCACAATAAGTTAGATCGTGGCACCCGACACTGGTCAAAGGAAATCGATGCTGTACTTGCCGCATGATGCCCCATTTTTTTCTCAAGACCCACAACACTAAAACCTGGGGTGCCTTTCTCAAAGATCAATGCAGAAATGGCCTCTTTAGAACCAGATATTTCAGACCACTTACCAAACAGAAGATAGAGATCAGCAACGTCACCATTAGAAATAAAAATCTTATTTCCATGAATAATGATGTCATCACCGTCAGGAGTAAAACTGAGGCGCATACCTGTTGCATCTGAGCCAGCATGTGGTTCAGTGATGGCTAAAGACCCTATTGCTCCTGCCGCAATGCTTGGTAAAAATTTCTGTTTTTGATCTTCCGTACCAAAATCAATAATTGGTTTCATGCCATGAAAATTGGTTGCCCAAATAATCCCTGTGGAGGCACAAGCTTTGCTGATTTCCCTGACACAATATAAATACGCGGTGTAGGAAAGAGGTGCCCCACCATATTCTTCTGGAACAAACATTGCGTTGAGACCCAACTCATTAATCGCGTGAATATTTTCCCAAGGGAATTCCCCCGTTTCATCAAATCGAGCGGCATTTGGGGCAATGACATTTTTACAAATAGATTGCACGCTCTGAATGAGTTGTGACTCTTCTGGATTAAGGATAATCTGCTGATCAAGTTTTTCAAAGATAGTTTGCATAAGATATTTTAGTGAGCAATTGCGTGAGCACCATCGATATAGATAGTTTCACCAGTTAAAAAAGACATTTGGGGATTGGCTAGTTGAGCTACAAGATTAGCTACTTCTTGAGGCTTTCCCGGCGTTTTACGTGGGATACGTTTTGCAAGAAAATCCGCAAGAGGGCCATGCATCGCATCTTGATTTAATTCCGTTTGAATATAGCCAGGCGCTACATCCAAAACGCGAATACCTTTACTTGCCCATTCTACGGCTAGGCATCTTGTAATCGCTCCAACTGCAGCCTTTGAAGCGCAATAAGCTAAATTTGATTTAACCCCCATTTTGTCAAAGAAGGATCCTATATTAATAATGACACTATGAGGTTGTTGAATTAAATAAGGATAGGCTTCTTTACAGCTGATAAATACAGCTTTTGCATTCGTGTCCATGACCTCATCCCATAACTGCTCTTCCATCAGGTGCGACTTATCTTCCCGATGAATCCCTGCATTATTAACTAGTCCATCTAATCTTCCAGTTAACTCAAAGATTTGCGCAAACGCATTTCTTACAGAGTGTGTTTGATTTACATCACAGGGCAAATTGATGGTTTGGTGTTCGTACTTCGAGTCCAATTTAAACTCCTCAATCCCTTGCCCCTTCCGTGTTAGGTTAATCACTTTCCAGCCTTGGGAAAGAAGTTCGAGAACAATGGCAGCGCCGATACCTCGGCTTCCCCCAGTAACTGCAATCACCTGCTGCGCACTAGACATTTATTGGTCCTTAAAAGAAGGCGGGCGCTTTTCAATAAAAGCTTGCATACCTTCATTAGCGTCATTTAATGAATACGCCAAGGTTGATAAATTACTTTCGATCTTTAACCCATCTTGAAGGCTGACATCAAATGAACGAAGAATGGCAGATTTCGCGAATTGTAAAACCGGAAGGCTAAAGTCTTTAAACTGTTGACAGAAAGACATAGCATCATTTAAAGATGTGTTCTTATCAACTAGACCGTTCAAAATACCATACTGTAAGGCTTGTTCAGCATCAATCGTCTTGCCTGTCAGTATGAGTTCATTTGCTCGAGTAATACCAATCGTTCTCGCTAAACGTTGGGTTCCGCCATAGCCAGGAATGAGGCCTAATTTAATTTCAGGAAGCCCCATTTTGGCGTTAGGAGTTGCTAAGCGGAAGGTGCAAGCAAGAGCCAGCTCCAAGCCCCCACCAAAGGCGTAACCATTCATCAAAGCCAAACTAGGCATTGGTAAACTCTCGATTTGATGAAAAACATCTTGACCAAATTCTGAGCCTGCTTGTTGTTCCTGTCGAGAGCGTCCCATGAGCTCCTTGATATCCGCACCAGCACAAAATGCCTTATCACCAGAACCAGTAATTATAAGGGCTCGCGCAGCACTTTTTTTAACGTTCTTTATCAGTGTTTGTAACTCTTCTAGTATTGAAAAAGATAAAGCATTTAAAGCATCTGGTCGATTTAAAGTGATTACCGCCAAGTCATCATGAAATTGCAATTGGGGAAGCATATTCAGCCTAAGGTTTGGGTTCAGTAAAGCGAATGGGTTCAAGTTTCAATACGTCATGCTTAAACATTTCTAGAAGCTCACGTTTTAATATTTTGCCGCTAGCGGTTACAGGAAACTCGTGAACGATACCAAAATATTCAGGCATATCATATTTAGAAAGACCCGCTTGGTGTAAATGCATTAAAAAATCCGCCGCGTTGATCGTGAGCCCTTCTTTTAATAAAAGTGTCATGGCCACTTTCTCGCCAAGGCGTATGTCAGGTACACCAAAGGCAGCACATTTAATAATCGCTGGATGTCGATGCGCTAAATCTTCAAGATAGGAAGGATAAATATTGTGTCCACCACGAATAATTAAATCTTTTTTTCGACCAATAATTTGTAAACAGCCGCGGTAGTCGAGTAGGCCTAAATCACCAGATAAAAACCACCCTTCGTGATTAAAAGAGTCTTCAGTTGCTTTTTGGTTATCGTAATAACCCAACATTAATAATCCACCGCGCGTTGCAATTTCTCCAACTTGCCCAGCGCTTAGGTAAATATTTGGATTGTTTTGATCGACGATAATCGTTTCATAACCTCTGGCGGCTCTGCCACAGGTTTCAATAATGGTTTTAGCATCGTCAGTTGGGGCGGTAAATTGATGTGAACCATTTTCTGTCATGCCATAAATATTTTGTGGAGTAATCCCCATGGCTAAAAACGACTTAGCAACCTCTATCGGAATAATGGATCCGGCCATGTAGAAAATGTTGACATCACCAAGTTGACTTAAGCCTAGTCGTTGTAGATGACCCAAAATATCAATTGCATGAGTCGGCACACCGAGAATGTAGTTTGCTTTTGTTTCAATGATCCATTCGATGATGGATAGTCCGTGGGGGGGGTAATTTAACACCAGTTCATAGCCTCCGACGGCCCACTGTTCTAATGCAACGGTTCCAATATGGTGGCTCATGGGACTGATACTCAACATAATCGAATGCGTTGGATATTGCCAGACATCTAACATGGCACGTCCATTTGCCAATAAGGTGTTGTTAGAGTGCATGACGCCCTTAGGCGTGCCGGTTGTTCCAGAAGTAAATGCTAGATAAACAATAGAGTCAGGATCATCATGAACCATCGGGAGGGACACCTTCCCGTCCACAGGGGTCGTTTTTTGCGAGAGGGGTAAAAAATGATCATCCCAAATGTTGTCAACCGAAAAAATTTGCTTTAAATCCTCTAACTCATTTGCCATGGCCGTGAGTGCTTGAGAGTCTTTATTGCCACCATAACCAGGCATCATGATTAAAACGACAGCACGACTTCTTTTTAAGAACTCACTAATTTCTTGAAGTGTGTAGTTTTGATGGAGTGAGGTACATGCTACATAGCCATTTCTGGAGCAAGCTAAAAAGCTGGCAACACCTTCCACCCTTGATGGCAGCCAAATGGCAACTCGGTCTCCCACCTTAAGTCCAGTATTCGCCAATTGTTCACTGATGTGATCAATCCAGTTGAGCAATTCGGACCAGGTCAGTCGCCGACTTCCATCTCGAAGCGCAAAACCTTGAGGATTTTTTATGGCATGTTTTTGTATTAGGGAATAAAAGGTATCGTTTTGCCAAATGCCAGACGCATAATAATTTTTTGCTTTGGAATAAGATAAAAGTGTCAACATTATTTTTAATGACCAAATGTATCTGGGTTAGGGTCTCGTCGATTAGCAAAAGCGCTTCGTAGCTCCTCTGACTCGTCAGAGTCAAGGTAAGGTCGTAACAATAAGTCATGGGTAATTCTCGAAAGTCCAGCAACTCCACCATGACGAGCTTGAAATGCACCCTTGATGGAGGCTAGAGCAAAAGAACCACGGCTTGCGATCGTGAGAGCCATTTTTAAAGTCTCTTCTTTTAGACTGGCATCAGGCACAACTCGGTTGATCAAGCCAAACTCCAAAGCTTGCTTTGCTGTGAGGCGATCATTTAATAACCACATTTCTTTTGCGCGTTTTTTCCCGATGGCATCTTCTAAGTACCAGGTACCGTAACCAGCATCAAAACTACCCATCATAGGACCTACTTGGCGAAAAACAGCAGTTTCTTTTGCAATGGTTAAATCACAAACCACTTGTAAAACATTGCCACCACCAACAGCAAAGCCATTGACGCTGGCAATGACGGGTTTTTGAAGGCGCTCAATGGCTTCATACATTTCTAGCGTGGGTAATACGCCGGCATATAAATGACTATCGGGCAAGCCATCCTTACGCCCCCCTATACAAAAGAATTTATCGCCTGCGCCAGTTAAAACAATAACTCTGGTCCGTGTTTCTCGGCGAATTTCGTTGATACAGTCTCGTATTTCATGACACATTTGTGGAGTGAACATATTTCCATCATCAGGACGATTTAATGTAATCGTTCCAACGGGGCCATTTTCTTCATAAAGAATGGTTTCAAAAGTCATCATGCGCCTTTGCTTTTTTGGGGGATGGTGTGAATAATGTTTTTGTGGAGAAGCTGCCTAATATCTTCCTTCGACAAACTTAACCAGTGACTTAAAATCTCAGAAGAGTCCTCACCTAAGGCGGGTGGGGGTTTATGACAAAAGGATTGTTGACCATCGATTTGAATTCCCAGTCCAACTTGAGGAATCACACCACCATCCTTTGGCACATCATAAAACATACCGCGTTTGAGCATTTCAGGATCAGAGCTGATTTGGTCGAGGCGGTTAATTGGACCAGCGGGAATATTGTTTGTTTGAAAAAGTTCTAACCAGTATTTTCGTGGATGCACTTTCAATCGGTCTTGAATGAAAGTAACAAGTTGTTGCCGGTGTTTTCTTCTATCAATATTGGTTTGATATTGCTCATGATGAATAAAATCGGGCTCATCAAGGGCCATCCAAAACCTTTTCCAAATAGCATCGTTACCAAGGCCAAGGGTAATAGGTTCATCGAGTGTTTGAAAAACTTGATAAATAGCAATCACGCTATCTTTTGCCCCATCTCTTCTGGGGACAATGCCAGAGCCTAAGTAAGAGATTAGTCGAGGGGTCATAAAACGAGTCATGCTATCCACCATTGAAATATCAATCGCATGGCCCTTTTGATCTCGATCCCTCTTTATTAAAGCGGCCATCGTTGCAAGAGCAAGATCCATGCCGGCAAGTAAATCAGCTGCAGGAGTGCCAATTTTTTGAGGATCCTGATTGATTTCTCCCGTCATGTCCATTACACCGCTATAACCTTCAGCAATGAGGTCATAACAAGAAAAGGCGTTTCTTTCACCCTCTAAACCAAACCCAGTTAAAGAGATATGAATTAAACGGGGGTTAATTTGATGAAGGTGAGCGGCATCAACTTGAAGTTTACGTTGAACTTTTGGTAAAAAGTTTGTTACTAGCACATCTGCTTGTGAGACCAATTGTTCAAGAAGTTGGCGACCTTCCTGAAGTGTCATATCAATGACAATGCTGGATTTATTTCGATTAACACTTAAATACCAAAGAGATTCGCCATTTAAAAACGGTGGCCCCCAAGCCCTAGAGTCATCTCCAGTAAGGGGTTTTTCGACCTTAACGACCTCCGCTCCAAAGTCAGCCAATAACTGACACCCATAAGGTCCAGCGATTGATGTACTTAAATCCAGCACCTTAATTTGCTCAAGAGCGTCAAAACTTTTTGAGTGGGGGGCAATAGGAAGAGGGATTTTGCTCATTTACCAACTAGTAAAATTTTTATGCAGGTTAACAACTTCTTCGAGAACATTAACGGCTATGGGTAAATGCCAGCCAAGCGAATACAGTCTCATTTTTTCTTAGTTCAATCACTTATTTGAATTTCAATCTTAGCATAATAGGTTGATTAAAGTATGGCAATTCGCCAAGCTTCGGAGGCCTCAACCGACAAAAAATATACAAATACCTTAAACAACTATACATTGTCTAAAACGTCTTAAGTCTTTATAAATAAAGGCTATAAAGCTCAAAACCTTGTTTTGACAAAAACTAAAAACAACGTTTAATACCAATTAAATTTTCAGGTATATATATCTCGAATAATTCCCAAAGAGGGCTTGTTAGATCCCTAGCCTCAATGCTCAACAATCATATTTTATGTTAAGCGGCGTTCGTAAATATTTTATTAACCTCCGCTATTTGGGCGGTTATAAGTGGGGTGCTATTGTTTATCACTTTGAGCTAAAGCCTTTATAAAAGTGATTAAGATGAGCATGAACCTTTAGCACAGAACCCTCATCACCGATGTAGAGGCTATTGCTAGTTAGTTGGTCGGTCAGTCGTTGTCTTAGTGTGAGGTCTGAAAATATGGCATCGATACTTTGCTTGGTTGCTTCTAAGCAAATCTTGGCAACATCCTTGCCCAACATCTGAATACCCGCCAACTATGGGTCATACTCCAATGATTCTAGTAGCGCCAATTCTTCCGTATAAATGCGATCCTCATTTCCAGCGTCGTGATAACTTTTGGCGATAAGAAGAAAGTCGTTGGCATCTTTACCTTGGTTTTCTTCGCCACGGTCTTGCCAGGCAATAAGTTTGAGTGCGGCCATACCTGCTAGTGATGCAACCTGTATAGAGAAATTTTCTGTAATCTTTAGCAAAATAGCTGATCTTAGGGCCTCAGAAAATCCAGAGACGTTCATAACCACATTCATTTCAGGCGGCCATTCAATGGTCGAGTCCAAATTCTCAACTCCGCCAAAAGGAATGAGATCAAGTGGCGTAGAGTATTGGTCCTGCGGTCTTTTAAAGTACAGTTTCTGAGGCGCCTTACCCTCGGTAAAGCAGCCCATAGAAATCAAGCTTGATTTAAGTTTGTCAAACTTAGCCCAGTCTTCTATGCAGATCCCCAGATCAAGATCATAGGTGGCCTGCCCGGTTCGCTTGTTAAATACATGCCCCAAGATAAGATCCCTTGCCTGGGCTCCAGCTAAAAAATAGTCAATATTTAAAGACCGTGCCACGTCATCAAAAATTCGTAAAATAGCCAAATATTCGACCTTTAAAGGGCGGTCAGGGCTAATTTCAAGCTTGAGTGAGATATTGGTCATAAATTAGTCTAGCGGTTTCAATATTGCGTGGATTGGTGGTGGCTAATAAATCTGCATATACCAGAAGCGCAGGCACAACCCCGTTCATTTGCAACTTTGTATCTGCTGCCCAAAAAGCTTCCAAAATTTCAATTTCGCCGTGAACGTCAGGGCGCAGCCGATTTTCTACAATGAGTCGATCTAGGTTTTTACGGGCATAAATGGTTATTTTTGCAGGCTTGAGATAGCCGGTGAGTTTTTCTGCTGCGATTTCCCCGCCCCAATAGGCGTCGTACTGCTCAATATTGATCCCTTTATACCAATCTTCTTTGGTGGCGGTAAATCGGCGGGCATTTAATTTGGGTCGTAATTTAATGGGGTAGTGCGTCACCCACTCCTCTTCTAGTCGTTTCTTATCAAGAATTCGCCTTGGACCTAGTTCAGCAGGAGTGAGAAAGCCTCGGTTTTCTAAGTTTGTTAATACGGGGCCTACAGTTCCAAGAGCTACTTTGGCAAAAGTGGCTATTTCGCGATAAGTTTGATGACCTATTTTATTTTGATTCAGCAGTGCAAAGACAATTTTTAACCCGCCGGTTGTTAAGGCTGTAAATTCTGGCTTTTCATGAGTGCGCTCTGGACGAGCTTGACCAACAACATATACAAATAGCCCCGGAGTCTTCATATAAGCATTGCCGGCTTCATCAATAAAGGGCAAATCTAGCTCGCGACACTGTGCTGCAATTTCTTTGGTAATGAAGGGCGCCACAAGCAAAACGGGTTTTGTACGAGTTCTTAGCTCTCTGATATGCGTGAGTGTTTTGAAGCGATCAACCACCCCCTTAATTTCCGCGAAAAAATGAATGGGCTGATCAGGCACTTGAATAGTTAACAAAGCATCCGCCGGCCCATCTTGCCAAACATGGTCGATTTGTAGGCCAGTAGTTCTCTGAAAAGCATCAATTGCTTTGGCGAGAATGAGTTGTTCTTTTGTTTCTAGATTCATCATTTTGTACATTAAATTTAAATGTTCACGTTACGTGAACGAAATATTTAATTGAACGC
>CAIQUZ010000059.1 GCA_903875135.1 uncultured beta proteobacterium
GCTTGGTGGAAGAGTTAAACGAAGGTATGTCCATTCCCGTTTGATCACTTCAACGTGCTTGTGCTTCATGTGACGTACATCAGTTGGGCGGATGTAACTGTTGACCATAAACACAATGAGGTCAGCTAGATCTTTGGTGATCGTGTATCGTTTGATCAGTCGGTCATTGGGGTTGAGCTTTTCACCAACTGGGCAGTAGTATTTGGTTTTTTCTTCCTCACATTGCTTTTTTGTCATAATTTTGACATTAAATGATGTTAGTAATGTGGCTAAAATTTAGTCATTCCCACAAACTGATCAACAACATGCGTGCTATCAAAAAAGTCAAAAAAATTATCGAACATTCGCCTGAGTCGACTACCGGATTAGTGTATTCAAGGCTCATACTCTCATTGGAAGCGGAAGAAGATTTTCGTATAAAAGAACTGTACAAACTAAATGCCCATGATTTTGAGCTAGCTCTAGAACTCATGAAAGATTGGCGAATTGATCGTTTTTACATTGGCAAAGCTAAAGCATTTGATATGGCTACTCGCGCCTCAGACTTAGCCAGTAAAAAGTAGGCAAAAGATTAAAGCGGTCCGCATTGATCGATTTTTTTGAAATATTTCAGCTTTTCAAGAGTAAGAACTCTTCCCAAACTTCAAACGATTGAACAACTGACGAACCCAGCGGTTTCGATTTTGTTCAGTTAATTCAAGGTAGGACTTGCTGGTTTGTAAAAAAGAATCAACAAAGACAAAGCTGAATGTACTTTCTTGAGCAGTTTCAAACGTTTTTAGCTCTTCTTCAATTTCAATCGTCTCCATTGACCTAGGCTTGAGTCTTATCAGCTGTGCCAGTTTGATGGCGAAGCTTTTCTCCCAATGGGCTGGGTGGCCTGACTTATCTAAGGTCCAAACCTTCAGGGTTGGGAATTTTGTTTTGGATTGATTCGCTATGTTCAATGAACATATCGGACTCTCAGCGTTGTGCAGCAAAACAACCCGACCGGTGAAATTTTGAAGTAGAGAGTAAAACCGCATTCCAAGTAGATCGAACTCATAGGGCAAATCAAAGTGTGAGCTGCTTTGTACTGCTTCCACAGCACGTACATCTAACCTTAAGTCATCGATTGGGCTATCTGATTTTTTGATATTTTGGTAAAGAGACATCAAAGCTGACCAGTGGAGGTAAAAGCCAATATCGTTAAGCATAACGCTGTCGACTTTATGGTTTAAGCGATTCACAAGATGCATTGCCAAAATACCGCCCATGCTAGTTCCGATTAGATGGAGTTTTCGATTGGAATTTATTCGACTTGGCTGTAGCAAAGTTTCAATCAGATCCTCTGCATCAGCAAGATATTTTGAGAAGGAGTATTGGTCAGAAGCAGGCAATTGATCTGAATTACCTCTTCCACAGTAGTCGATACTTATCCAGCAACAATCATCAAATTGCTCAACCATATCAAGCAAAGGATCAAAGCTTTCACGGGTCTCTAACAATCCTGGTAAGCATAAAAAAATATGCTTTGCATTTAGCTCACCTAATCGTGAATAGGCTACTTTGCGCTTGATGCCACCATCATTGATTAGGTGGAATTCTGAACTCTCTGACTCTACTGACATGGAAGTATTTTTCAAAAGACACTTCACATTAGAAGATTTTTTTATGGCAGGCGTATGTCTTGTTTTAAACAAAACTCTCAACAACACATTCAATTGTTGTGATCATGTTCTTCATCCTGTCGTATCTGTATTTTTTATGAATTTTGGAAAAAGTTGATTTTGAGGGAAAACTGGCGAGTCAATTTTTCTAAGTTGCCTAGCGTGTTTGATGAACGCCATGGGCGTCGTTTGTTTGTACACGTGAAAAAGAGCAATCAATTCTTTGTGAGTGAAGCCGCTTAGCTTGGTTAATTGCTCCCATCCTAAGGGGCCCTCACAGTTCTCACTTATTGATTTACACAGATCATCAATTTTCTTTTGGTTGATGGGACTCAACAGATTATCAAATTTGATGACTCGCTTCATTGGATGTAGAGATCTTTTGATGCCTAAGTCTGTGTAGCTTCCAGGTCTTCTATGTCATCAATATCGTCAGCATCCATCATGGCCATTTCAGAATACTGCCTCCCATTTAGTTCATGCTTGTATGCACGAATGGCATGAAGGTCGCAGGTGACTTGATCATCGTTCTCAAAAGCCTCTGCGGCTAACTCGTGCTGCTTTGAGGCTTGCATGAGGTGATAGGCTGCCATTCGATGCAATTCTGCTGGTGTTTCAAATTCTTCTTCATACTCTTCAACTAATTCAGAGAATTTTTCAGTGGCTTGGTTTTCCATGGTCAGGCTCCTTTGGTTAATGTTTGATCAGACTTCTTCAAGCGATTCTGTTGTACTTGCCAAATGTGCTCGCTTCTTTGCAATTAGCAGCTGTGCCCCTTCATCGCCTGCAGTAGCTTGGAAATAGGTATTTGCAGGAAGTGTGAACTCTTCTCCTGTGCCGTAGCTTTGACTTGATTCATAAAATTCAAGCGCCAGTTCACCAGCAACGACCAGACCGACCACTCCGAAATCTTGATGCATGATTCCGCTGCATTCACTAGGGTTCATCGCCCTATGTATGGCCCTGGTAAAACCCCGCTTGCGTAATGATTGGTTAAAGAGACGAGCAAGTAGTTCAATGGATGAAACCGAATTGTCCATTTTCAGCCTCCTATGTTGATAACGATATTTTATCGGTGGTATATGAACACTTAATGACCTTGACCATAATTTAACCTTGTCAATCTCCGCACGCTCAACTTGGCATCATTTATGCTTCATATGTTCAGATTGGTTGATTTTTTGACATTCAATTTTTATTGAAACTTCAAATCTGGTCGAACGAAACAACCAATCCCCATTTTTTGAACTTAAATTATTAAAAAGAAGAGGTGTAGCGGAACAGACCAAATTGATCGGAAGGAATAAGTGTCATGGATACTTCATTTACGCTTCGTATTGACGCTAATGGAAAGCGTTGGGATGGCAATAGTTCGCCGCAAGGTGACAAGCAACAACGTCGTCGTCAAAAATTACAGGCTTTGCTTCAAACCTTAAAAGCGGGTGATTTGGATGCTGCAAGACTGGCATTCACTGCCTTGATCAATTTCGATCCCACTGTGTCTGCAGACCCCTATCTGAACAAGCTTGGTGCTGCTTTGCAAAGCAGCAATTTATATGCTGCGCAACACCTTGGCTTTGAACTGCAAAATCGTGGTGGGCAACTCCAGTCACATGCATCGGTTAGTCATACCCAACCAAGCTCAAAGAAGCCTGAGTCTTTGGCCAGTCATACAGGATCACCAAGGATTGACCTGTCTGCGTAAATTGCAAAGTTAACCTTTATCTGAGATAATGCGTTGGAGGTTGTATGGCAATAATGACCCCCAGAAGCTGCGAAGTTTCAATTTTTTTCAATAGCTATCTAGACAACTGATATTTCATTGAGACTTGCAAATATAAAAAGTAAGGTAAAAACCTTTACCGCCTGCTTATTTTGATACCTCTAAAAGGAGGATGAGTTGCTACAGGGAAATTTTGATGTTCAATGTAAGAACTGGCTAAATCTCCTAAGTGTTGGCTACCCATATCGTGGGACCCTGTCTGACTGGGAACGTACAGTCTTTCGGATATGAGTTGAGAGAATTTCTGTAAAGATAAATGGTAACGCTCCCAAATAGTTTTCATAAAATCCCCTTAGAGATTTAATATCGATCTGCTCACTATATGCTTATTTGGAATAATTGCAATTGGTGTGTTCATCTATGTTTTTACCTCTATCTGCAGTGCATCGATGTGTCATCAATTTCTTGTTTTCAAAGAATGTCATGCTCAAAGGGGGCGAGCGTAAATTACGGTCGATCGTCACATCAATTTTTTGTTCGGAAAAACTTCTTGACTGACTCCATCGACCGTGTAATATACGTGCAATAACTCGATGAAATTTGAGGGCAAAAAGTCACCCAGAGGCCCTCAGCGCGACAACTAGTGGCGTATAAAAGGAAAAAACATGGCTTGTGACCATGCTTTTTTAGGTGGCTCCTCGACCTGGGCTCAAACCAGGGACCTACAGATTAACAGAAATCCAGGCTCGTCAAAAACCTATATAAATCAACGACTTAAAGGCGAAAATAGCCGACGTGTAATATTTCGTGTAATTGAACGAAAACTGTAAATTACAGTTTGCCCAGCGATTTCGTAGATTTTGCACTCAGCGCTGTCACAGAGCACGCGAAAAGTTAGACGCTACGTGCGGGGCTCGAACCAGATTGGGGCAAAAGTTCAACACCATGCGCGGACACAGAACTGGGCATATTGAACAGCATGGGAATTGAAAATCGTGGAATACCTCGTGTAATTGATCGCACTACGAAGCATGCTGCTTAACAGCTTTGGCTAGTAATTAATCAAGAGAAGGTCCTCGATAGTCATGATTCAAAAGATCTATTAGCTACCAAGGTTTGCTTCCCTTGGCGGAACCCCAAATCCCTGATGCCACTTTTGTATTTGTGCTTTCCCAAATCCCCTCTCACGCTCGATTTCCGAAGGGAAACAAATGGGTTAGTGCGAATGATTTTTCACGGCTACAGTTAAAAAAACATTTGTCCGATCTACTTTGTCACGGTCGAAGTCAATATATTTCTAATGCAAGTGCGATCGCGAACTTCGTACTTTAGCTGCAAACGTGAAAGTCAAAACATACTTGACCTCCAACATTTGAAGGATAGAACCAATGAGCTTAGAAAATCAAAGTGGAATTCTTCAAAAACAAAACTTGTATGAGAACAAGCGCTGGAGAAATTTCTTTAATCATGAAAATAGAGATTGGACTTTCCAATTTGCTGTCTTGTCAGTCGTCGAATCACAGATCATTCCTCGCTTGCTAAATGCTCAAAAGATCAGAACACGGCATCTGAGTTTGGTCTCTTCATTGCGTAAAATTCCTTCACAAAAAGAAATAGAGAAATTCGTAGATCTTTGTGTTTCACAAGACCCAAAAGTTACGCAAGCCTTTGTCAACCATTTTTTAGAGATCGGCTTGAGCAAAGAAGATATCTTCTTAGAGCTTATTGCGCCTACAGCTCGATATTTAGGATCCCAATGGGATGATGACTGTATGGATTTTTCTCAAGTCAATCTTGGAATGATTCGACTCCATGCAATTGCCAATGAGTTTAGATTTTGCCACAAAGAGGACCTATTTGTAAAAGGCAAAGTCAAGCGCGTGATGATAGCCTCTGCGCCAGGGTCTTTGCATATACTCGGTACGACTATCGTGGCTGATTTTTTTCGCAAAGAAGGCTGGCAGGTTGTGGTGTCAATTCCATCTTCCGCCAACGAACTGGCTCAAGCTGTCAGTCAAGAATGGTTTGATGTGGTCGGACTTTCTATTTGCATGGCGGAACAACTTAACTCTTTAGCTGATTTGATAAAGCAATTTAAATCTTTGTCTCTGAATCCGCGTGTTGCTGTGTTGCTAGGCGGACCCATATTCGCATTAAAAGAATCGCGCGCTATTGACTTTGGTGCAGATGATATTTGTGTCAATGCCAAACATGCAGTTGGCGTAGCTGAATCACTTTTACCTAATGATTGAAAGCAGCTAACCCTTTACCCACAATTAAATGATCGTCTAAAACCAAAAGTGCGCTAATATCTTGCTGTGCCTTGATCTCTAATGCTTCTTTTGCTGTTGCATTCGGACCGACAGAATAAATTGGTTGCCAGAAAAAATGCTATAGATAAGCGCATCAGCCCGACTGCGCTGCGCCACTGGCAGGAATAGTTCCAGCCCGCATGAGTTCACCCAGTGCCGTAATTGCCTCGTCAAAATGGTTCATTATTCTCACTCCCTTGGGTACTCTCCTGACCTGCAACAAACCAGCCCCTCCCGCCCAAATCAGCATTTGTGGTGGTAGCAAACGCCGCAAATGTGTCAGCGTTGGTACGACATCTCTAGGGGGATACGAAAAACTGAATGTCAGCGCAACCACATCGGCTTTGCACTCTGTGGCTGCCAGCTTCAAGCTGTCCAATGGAATTTCGGTCCCAACGTTCACGATGTACGCACCAGCTTCTGCCATCACCGCCTCAACCATCAGCAAACCAAGCTGATGGTGCTCACCTGGAGGTAAGGCGAATAAGAAGATTGGAAAAGCAGGCTTTGGTTTTGATTTGAGTGTCTGCGTAATCAAATAACGCTCGATCATGGAGGAGCAAAGGTGCTCGTGGTACACATCGATTTCACCACTGAGCCATGCGTCTCCAATGCCCACCATCAGTGGAGCAATCGTATTTTGGACAAAGTCCAACATGGTTTGCTTAGCACGTCGTTTGCGCAGCAAGGCCTTAAATGCCTCACTGTCGGAGTGCTTAAGTAGGCTGATGAAGGCATTTGTGGATTCTGAGCGCTCAACACTAGGTTTTAAAAGGTTCAGATCAGCGAAAATTTTCAAATTTTCGAGTGCTGTGTTGGCTACCACTTGACCAGGGCGAAATCCGGCCTCTATCAGGCGTTTGATGACCAGGAGCCTGTCGACGGATTCGCGTGAATAAATGGCCCTGCCATCTACCCCATGTTCAACCGAAGGAAAGCCAAACCGTTGACGCCACTTTCTTAGCTTATCAACGCCAAAACCCGTCAGACGTTCTATTTCTGACTGTAAGACAAAGGATTTTGTAGGCATGCCAATCAGGGTAACACAAAAAGAAACAATTGTCCTCCCTGTTTTGTCCCGGACAAAAGACTTAAATTATCAATCTAAGAAATAAATTATTTAGATAATTTTGCAGCGTACGCAATTAGTTGAAATTAAAACTGTGTGAGAACAGTCGCACATTCTTTGGAGAGAACCCATGAAATCGGCAGAAGAAACAACGACCCTTGAAAGACGTGTAACTTGGGCAAATGAATACTGGATACCTTTCTTTTCTGAAATGCCGTTACGAGAAAAGAATTTGCAGTTGCCAACTCAGACAACTCATACCAAAGCCGCACTTCATAAGGACCCTATGAACTTAAAGGCGGCTACTCAATCCCAAAAAGGGAGCTAGCAGCGTTTAGTTAATAGGCGCTTGTTGAACAAGGAAACACGATGATAAATAAACGAGCTGCCCTAGGAGTGCAAGTCTTAACGATCATTGCGAGTGCCCCTAGTGATAAAGCAATCACCGCTAACTTCCTGGCGTCTGCTACAGGAGTTTCGCTTTCCTACATTGAAGGCATCTTGTCAGATGCAAGAGGTTTTAGATTGATTCAATCTACTCGTGGACCGGGCGGAGGCTATCAATCGGTAGCCTCAATGCGCGATCTTTCAGTTTGGGACGTTCTCGAATGCTTCAATCCTCCAACAAATTCATCTCATAGTGTCCACTCCTCACCAGAGTGGCGTTCAACAAATCTGATCGTCGAGAAGTCTTTTCAATTTGAAAAAGAATTTCTCCAGAAGTTCCCAATTTCTCATCTGGTGCCCGAATGGATTGAGTCTGATTCCCTGAAGCAGACCAAGTCTATGACCATGAGCTTTAAGCAGTTGCCGAAAAAAGTGAAACCCATTGCACCCAATTCTGTCTTTGACTTGTCGAACTTTTTAAATTTACAAGTTACTTAAGGACAGTTATGAAAATAACTTATATGTTGTGGAATCAAAGTTGTGTAGATAGCGAAATTCCCAAGCGACAAGCTTGGAAATGGATCTTGCATCTTGAACATGAAATTGAAATTTATTCAATCTTTAAAAATCTCAAGCAAAAAATTGATCACGAAAACTTAGCGCTAGTTAACTTACAAATTGATCAACAGTGTAGTTCGGATGACTTCTTAAAAATAGCTTTAGAATCATTTAAAGAGCCTGTTACTTACGATGATTTCATGCCTGTTGCAAGAGTGATTTTTACGCATACGGAAACTGACTTAATCTTGAATTGATCTTATTCAGAGTGCTTTGTTATACGTAAATTAATGACGTGTGTAAGTTCATATTTGGCTTAGTGAGTTTGCAGCATCTTTGACCGTCATGGCCAATCTAACACCCTTAATGCGTGCTAGATTGTTCGTTTCTGTGACGATGCCGTGCTCGTACCCATCTTGCGCATCCCCAATCCTTGCAGACATGTGTGAGTAGCAAGCACAAGGTACTCCATGAGATTCCAAAATACTAAGTGCCACTTTGCCCGCGTCTTCTTTTCCACCGCCCGCATCGTTGAAGAAAACACAACTCGGTTTTCGTTTAAGCGCAATTACAAATTCTGCAGAAGATCGGCCCCCATGCGAGCCTGAGATTACAACTGCTTTAGTGTGCGAGTTGCTAATGTGCGCGATTGAGTTAAGTAAGAACATTTGTGACCTGACCCCAAATAGGTGACCCCAAATAATGAGGCTCCATCTTTGATCCAAAAATGCGCTGTGTCAAATGACAGTCAGGCATCCCCCCATGCCCTCTTAGTTTGCTGTTTTATCTTTGTCAGAAGCGACATTCGCAGCTGATGTCGGGTTTTCTGGCTTGTGATCGCCCAGCACTTCTTTCAAAGGACAAATTCCCACAGCAGGACATTTGTTGCAAGTAGCCATTAAGGCAATTGGGCAAAGTGTCATATAACCCCCTTGAAAGTGAGCGGGTTGCTCACGGATCGTCAGCATAGTCTCTTTGCTAATCGAAAGCTATTCTGTTTAATCCTAAGCAAGACTCTAGCCGATGATCGAAAGTTAGCAACAAACTCCAAAAGAAAAGCCCGACTGAATTTAATCAATCGGGCCGGACCGTCACCACAGGAGGATGGCAGTCGCTGGTGCCAAGCGCAAGAGAATAAAGTTGCACCTGCACGAAGCGCAAGAATACGCTTCAAGAAAAGGGCTTACGCCCACGCTGGTGAGCAATCCTTAAGATCAAGCACCTGCAGGCTGATTCTGCGCTTGATACTTGAGCTTGGCAATTTATATTATTTTGCTGCCACAGGTAAACCCTTAAGAAATTTTTAGTTAGCAGACCATATTTCTGCACTTAAAGCTAATTCTTAACATGTTGACATCGCCTTAGAAAAAGCATACATTTTAAGTTCTGACTTTATCGAAATTTACACAGGCTTTTTTGCCTTGCCGGCGTAAATGATTTACCTGTCAGTTGACAGAGTCTTGCCATCAATTCGTTGATCAGCGCCGGGGCATTGATCAAATTCTTCCTTCAGGAGGTAATCATGGATCAAATTCGGCAATTGCGATTTGAAGATTTCAGAGACGAGAAACTGGAGCAAGGCTATCAGGAAGTCCTAGAACGAAGCTGGGGGCCTAATATCGAAAACGAAATGCATCATCATGAATTCACCGCTGACGGAATTGTCATACAGGGAGAGTTTTGGTTGACTACTCAAGGCAAAACCCAACACTTGCAATCAGGGGACTCTTTTCAAGTTCCGGCATTTGCCAAGCACAAGGAAAAATATGGCGTTGAAGGATGCGTTTTCTGGGTCGCGAGAGTCTGATTCATAACGCATGATGAGTAATGTAGTCACACTCGCGGTCTATAGAGACAATAAAAATGGCATCCCGACCACTGAGGAAAGTCACGCTAA
Organism: uncultured beta proteobacterium; assembly: GCA_903875135.1. Lineage (GTDB taxonomy): Bacteria > Pseudomonadota > Gammaproteobacteria > Burkholderiales > Burkholderiaceae > Polynucleobacter. Next base: position 9,596 of record CAIQUZ010000059.1, read on the forward strand.
AAAAGAAGTTTATGCCGCTTTTAGTATGTGGAAAAAACGCGCAATGTATGAAAGAGATGGCATAAGTCCCCCTTTGCCCAAACCTCTTGGAACCTATCCAATGCCTCAAGGCAAACGGGTCTGCCTAGTAAAGTAGAAACTTTTCAAAAAAATTCATAAACTTCTTTGCCAAGATGAGAGTTTTTAGGTGGCTCCTTAACCTAAGTTTTGACCACAGAACCCCTGATTAACAGAAAACAGTTTCTTCAAGCTATGCTTGTTTTATGCGGGTTTCAAGCCATAAAACATTCGCATACAGCTCAAGGAGTGGTTATGAGGTTGGCGTGAAATTACCCATTTTTGACTGGGGCGATCTGCAACGTGACGCCATGAGTGCGCAAACCTTGGCCGCAGTCAACCAGCTGGACGCCACAATTCGTTCGGCTGGGTCTTCATTACGTGAGAACTATGCAGCTTACCGAACTGCTTACGACATCTCTACGCACTACAAAGACGAGGTGATTCCGCTGCGCAAGGTGATTTCAGAAGAGAACGTCCTTCGTTACAACGGCATGCTCATTGGCGTGTTTGAGTTGCTTGCTGATTCACGCGACCAGATTGGCGCAGTGATCGCCGCTATCGCAGCAGAGCAACAGTTCTGGTTAGCAGATGCGGCCTTGCAAGCCACACTGATTGGTCGACCCACTTCTATTGGGGTAGCAGCGATTAGCAGCACAACAAGCAATACGGCCGCTGGCCACTGATTGGGGATAGACATGAGTTCAAGACGAGATTTCTTTAAAACTGCCGGTATCGCTGGCGGTGCGATCGCAGCGGCTGCCGTGAGTCGTGTTGCAATGGCCGCTCTACCAGAGCCCGTCATCCAAACGAAGCCCGACACTATGCCGCCCTTGGTCCCCAACACTGGCCGACCTTACAACGCTGTGGTCACACTTAACGGTTGGACACTGCCTTGGCGCATGAACCAAGGTGTGAAAGAGTTTCACTTGGTTGCAGAGCCCGTGGTGCGTGAAATGGCCCCCGGCTTCAAAGCGCATCTGTGGGGTTACAACGGTCAAAGCCCAGGCCCCACCATTGAAGTGGTTGAAGGAGATCGGGTTCGTGTGTTTGTGACCAATAAACTTCCAGAGCACACAAGTGTGCATTGGCATGGTCAGCGACTGCCCAATGGCATGGATGGTGTCACGGGGCTCAACCAGCCAGGCATCAATCCCGGAAAAACCTTTGTCTATGAGTTTGTGGCGCGACGTCCCGGAACTTTTATGTACCACCCGCATGCCGACGAGATGACTCAGATGGCTATGGGGATGATGGGTTTTTGGGTCACGCACCCCAAAGAAAAGAATCCTCTCATTGATGAGGTTCAGCGAGATTTTTGTTTCCTGCTGAACGCCTACGACATTGATCCGGGCAGCTACACGCCCAAGATCATGACCATGCTTGACTTCAATTTATGGTCGTGGAACAGCCGTATTTTTCCTGGCATTGACAGCTTGAACGTGCGCTTGAACGACAAGGTGCGCATTCGATTCGGCAATCTCACCATGACCAATCATCCGATCCATTTGCATGGGCATGAGTTTCAGGTCACTGGTACAGATGGTGGCCCAACACCCAAAGGGGCTCGCTGGCCTGAAGTCACCACCGATGTGGCAGTCGGACAAATGCGTCAAATTGAGTTTGTGGCCGATGAAGAAGGGGACTGGGCATTTCATTGCCATAAAAGCCATCACACTATGAACGCCATGGGACACGACGTACCGACCATGATTGGAGTAGACCATCGGGGTATCGCAAAAAAAATCGGCAACTTAATTCCCGACTACATGGTGATGGGAGAACTCGGTATGGCAGATATGGGCGAGATGGATATGCCATTGCCAGACAACACAGCGCCCATGATGACGGGCCAAGGTCCCTTTGGGGGAGTTTTCTTCCAACATTACTATTGAAGGGATTAAACTAGGCGGAATAGCTCCCACATAAAAAGAAGGTTAGGTGTCGTGTTTAACACGACAACTCAATGCCCCTAAAGTTGGGGCTTTTTTTATTCAACTTTATTTACTATTACCGAAAAAATACTTATAAGCTTTTCGGATTGTTTAATTTTGCTTATTCATGCGTCAGTTCTAAATACCTACACTTTAGGGTTGAATTCTCAGCTTCCCAATTTTTGACTGCCCTAAAGCAATGCCGTTTCATGGCGGGTTGGAGCAAGTCCATAGCGTTCCCTAATTCTTGCCTCGTCATACATTTCGCAAGCGGCTTGTTTTGCATATTAAAGATCATTAAGCTTGGTCGTCATCACATGCCAGCGCCTGTCGTACAGCTTGAATCTGACTTGCCAAATGGAACTGTCAGCTCGTTTATGTAGAACTACAGCACCGTCCCTTAAATAGACGCTTTTGAATGCGTGGGGCTTGGCCCCTACAAGTTTTAAGTGGTGTATGTTTTCAGTAAAATATGCTCTACCTGATCTTGGCATTGGCTACCCCCAAAAATTCAAGCATAGCGTCGGAGAGGGTAAGTGGGCAACCGATATTGAACTGTCGTTTTAAACGACAGATTAATTCAAGCTTCATTCCCACATTCGGTCGCCCTCGTGCAGTTGTGCTTCTCTTCGCTCGCCGTGATCAACTTGCGACGGGACTCGCACCCGTAGGAGTGCGTCCATGCTGGGCGCACTAAACAAAAAAAGAGGGCCAAAGCCCTCTTTAAACCTTGAAATACCCTAAGTGATTAGAATTTGAATCGCATACCTACTGCGAATTCATTTTGTGATGTAAATCCGTTGGCCTGAGCAGCTTTATAACCACCGTCTGTCTTCAATTGATCGACGGCGACATAGAGTTCAGTTCTTGCATCAAAATGATAGAACATAGATGCATAAGTCGTTTGTCTCTTACCAGTTCCAGTCTTTGTGGCCGATCCGGCATTACCAAAAGCATTGATGACATATCCGCTTCCATTCAATGCCGCATTGGTTGCGTTCATGGTTTGCCATCCGATTTGATAGTCAATCCTACCCGCGGGGTGATAAATGGCTGAAACGGTATAAGCATCTTCCTTTCTGTTGCCAATGGCAACAGGTTGAGCTGCTTTATAGTTGACATAGCCAGTGTTGAGTCGAACCTCGCCCAACTCTAAGTTTCCGCCAATGGAGTAAGCATCGTTTTTGTAACCACTAACATTTGCAGTGTTAACAAAGCCAGAAATATTCAAAGCTCCGCCGTTATAAGCCAATCCCGCAGATTGTGTGGTTCCTGTGGTGGAATCACCTGGAACACCGCCAATTTGATATCCGCCACCAGCAACGATGGCACCAAACTGCTTTTTCCAAACAATACCTTTGTCGTACCGTGTTCCGGTCGCTGATCCAGAGTAATAAATGAATTGTTTGAAGTTGTTATTGTTGGTGTAGCCACCCTCCTCTAAATTGACTGCTGCTGGCCCGTATGCATCGCCATACGTCTTGGAAAACTCACGAGCCAATGTATTTTGTCGACCAAGGGTAATTTTTCCCAAAGATTCACTTTGCATGCCGAGCCATGCATCGCGATTGAATAGAACACCTGGGGTATCCATATTCCCAGTTGCTACTTCGTATTCGCTTTCTAATTTAAAAATTGCTTTGAGGCCGCCTGAATTGGCCAAGGCATGAGAGCCATCAATACCCCAGCGGTTTCCACTGAAAAAAGCAACAGGCATATCAAACTGAGTTTTTCCTGCGGCATTGGCGTTGTTCTTTTGGCCCAGAGTCAAATCAATAAGTCCATACAAGCGAACTGTATCTGTATCGTTTGAAATCATTAGCGGCGAAGCACCCTTATCATTTGCGTTCAGTATCTGGGATTGTGCTGAAATTGAGCCAAGAAGGCCAATAGCAATGATTAAATGTGAATGCTTAAATTTCATATCTCGTCTCCTTGATTGTGGAAAATTCCGAGTATGAGTTTATGACAATTAAAATAAAAAAAATTAATAACTTGATTTCAAGGGTAAACCCTATGAAATTAAAGCAACAATTTTTTGTACAGTGACAGTATTGAAGGAAATACCCAATTGAAATAAATAAAAAGAATGGCGTGAGAAAAAAGCCAAGTATGCTTATGGATGTTTGCCCGCATGGGATCGAACTCCCGACCCACAACTCGGAAGGACTTGTGCTTGACTACAAAAAGATGAATTAAACATATCATCAATGCAAAAAAAGTTTAATGCTAGTTGTCATGGCTTGACTTGTAATGTAAAACTACATTTCAATCCACCATTCATCAATGGTAGGCTCTGTCCTCCTCACGATCTCGCTCAGCGACAACTTGTCGCGCAACCTCAGCCTTCTGATCATGCAAATCATGTCCATTGTGATCACCTTGTGCCTCCTGCCTAATAACTAGGCAGGTAGGGTTTAACACATGGTCAATTTTCAATTGAACATTTGGTCCTTTTTTGATCAATTTTCGGTTGAATTCAACACTAAAATGCCAAGATCATTGCCAACTCTTTCGGCGGCTATTTGTTGCTTCATGCATTGTCAAAATTGACTCCATACATAGGCAAGATACTGCTGCTGTCGCCAATCGTAGGGGAGTTTTCAAGCGAGGAATTCAGCATGGGATTTATCCCGCCGTATGCTGATCGACTCAGTGAGCTTGCTAGTGCAAATCAGTACCCAACGCCGATGAACTGTTCGTTTCATGTTGGATCAGAGGACTGGCAGAGTAATCCAGAAAATGTCACTACTTTTGCACGCTTGCTTGGTTTGCCAGTCACTGTTGTACCAAATGCAGGACATAAACTGCCAAAAGAGTACGTATCTTTATTACTTGAAAATCTATAGGATTATGCTCAAGTACTAATAATAGTAGCGATGACAATTCAACCAATCACATTCAACTAAGGTAACGTATGAATCTCTATTCGTTAGAAGAAAATGGGCTAATTGAAGTTTCGACCATTCCATTTGCAAATGAAAAAGAAATACAGACTACGGTTGAAAATAATTTATACACGATATTTGAATTGGAATTTATTGCAACCGAATTTTCCGTAAGTAACTATCGCCTTGATACTCTTGCATATGATAAAGAAAATAATTCATTCGTAATTATTGAGTATAAAAATACACATAGTTATTCTGTTGTTGATCAGGGATATACATACCTGTCTTTGCTTCTCGATCGAAAAGCCGATTTCATTCTTCAATATTCAACTAAAACAGGAAAGCAAGTTGGTTTGAATGATATTGATTGGTCTTTATCTAGAGTTATTTTTGTTGCGCCTACATTTAATACATATCAGCTTGGAAGTGTAAATTTTTCCGATATACCTTTTGAATTGTGGGAAATTAAGAAATATCAAAATAAAACTATTGCACTTGAGCAGAAAAAACCGCAATCGAGACAAAGAATTGAAACTTATCGAGACTTAGATGTTGATCAAGTTGAGGTAGTCGATGACATCGTAGTAATTGATGAGACATACCATTTGAGCAATGTTTCAACATCAGTTGTTCAATTATGGGAAGACTTGCGTGATCGATACATGGAATTGGGTGATACTGATTTAAATTATAAAAAGCACTATATAAGTATCCGTAAAAATGGAATTAGAACTAGGGCAATATGCTTCGTACATTTTTACGTAGATTACCTTCAAATTACCATATCAGAGGGATACATCAAATCGGACGGTGCCCGAAGTGGGAATTTCATAGAAATTACGGACCCTGAAAATATTGGTGAAAGAAGAGTCTCAAATAACAGAGACGGTAGTTCAAACTATGAATACTATATTAAGGTATCAAATGTTCGAGACTTGGAATTGGCAATGCCGTTAATTAATCAAAGATACCAGGCGTACTAATTATTATTGTCCCATTCTTTTGCTTTGAGATTTTTAAGAAATTTTATAACAAAAGTACTTTTATTTAGAATTTCTGCGTAGGCGAGATGCCATTTAAAAATAAATATTTTATTAATATAGTTGAGTGTTGATCCATACTGAAACATTAATGGATTTGGAATTTTTAGATCACCACCTTCATCTTTTACTAACTCAGAGTAAAGGTTATGCCAAATTTGGAGGCTGGGAACTGAAATATCTGTTGGTGAATAATTGGTAATTATAATTTTATTAATTATTTCAGTACTAAGCGAGTTTGTGCGTTTCCATAATACTACCTTGCCTATAAAATGCCTATTAAATATTTCATCAAAAATCATACTTCGTGGAATACTGATAATTTTTTCAGAGTATTCTGGCCAGCATGGTTGTCTGAAATATAATTTATCACCTAGAAGCTGATAATAGCCCCCGTGCATTAAGTATTCAGGAACATTTTCAGAGTTGGAGAATATGGTTCTATGGAGAATTGTATTTGGGTCTGAATAATTCGTCCAATTGCCATGAATAACACCAGTTTGAATTAGTGCAACTATCTGTGGTGCTATCTTGTAGTTTTTATATAAAGCTTGATATGTAGCAACACCGTCTGCACATAAAAATAACAAGCTACACTTCACACGATTAATTTCAAAAATAATCCATTCACAAAATGGTGTTATTCTTGAATTTAAATACATCATTGGATCACCGTCGGATGTGTTCCAACTTGGTTCCCACCCAGAGGGCGTTAATTCTTGTTTTCTTATTTTTCTATTTGCGATAATTTTATATCGAAATTTTTCGTATAGTTTATTTCTTGTGAAACTGTAATCAACATATACAAAGCTACGAATTGATCCTGCGAAACAATTTATTGGAAGGCCGTCTGATCCACAGGATGGGTAATATAGTGAATCTTTCAATATTTTTAGTATCTCAAATTTTTGATTTGAAATATTTTCTTCAGTGATATTTTCAAGCCACTCAGGCACTTGTTTTTGGGGTAACACAGAAATCATTTTTGACTTGTTTCAAATTTCAATTGGCACGACTCACAGCGATAGAAGTTTGGATTCTTTTTCAGGCGCTTTGGGCCAACTAGTTCAGCGCACTCAATGCACTTTCGGTTGAGATCAATTTGTATGCTCTCTTCCTTGAAGCCTACATCGCGATACTTGATATCAATCGCCTTGGAACTGTTGATCGAAATGATACCAAGAAGATGTAGCCTGCTGAAGACGCTGTTGGTGCTTCGGGATAGATTGGCTGCGATGAGTTCTATGGAGTTTCCAGCCAGCAGGGATTCGACCAGCTGATTTTCTTCAGCTTGACTCCATCGCTTGTTCGCCATGACGGGCTTGGGAATTTGCGAGTCATGGTATACAGCGTCTGAAAGTTTCTTGATAGCAAAGCGCAAAGCGTCCTGAATTTCTACGGATAAAAATTTGGACTTCTGAAGTGCCAAGAGTCGCTTTTTGGATTCGGAATTGTTCATACAAATCTCTTCAGACTTGATGCAGATTACTATATTTTTATTTCACTCGGTCAAAAATGTATATGTTTTTTTTGTGATAACTATTATTTTCGAGGCTTCAAAAATCACAAGCGTAAAAACTATTTACGCTTGATGTCCTATAAGTTCTAATAATTACATATTAAATA
>CAIQUZ010000060.1 GCA_903875135.1 uncultured beta proteobacterium
GATATAGAAGTGAAGTGTATTTCCGGTTGGGCGGCGATTCACTAGCTCAATACACCCGATTTCCACTAAACGATCGCCGCTTTCGGGGTGAAGACCGGTCGTTTCCGTATCTAAAATGATTTGCCGATTCGTCGTGATCATAGGTTAAGCAACTTCAAGGTCTTCTTTAGCGATTTGCAAGGGCCCATTACCAGCATATTTATCGAGATAAATATAAATAACTGGAGTGATATAGAGTGTAATGACTTGTGAGAATGCCAGACCACCGACAACCGCAATACCTAGCGGTTGACGAAGCTCTGCCCCTGCTCCAAGACCTAGTGCGATTGGAAGGGCACCCATCATCGCCGCAAGGGTGGTCATCAAGATGGGCCTAAAACGGACCAAGCAGGCCTTATGAATCGCCTCGTGTGCGGTGAGATTATCGGTTCGTTTAGCTTCGAGAGCGAAGTCAATCATTAAGATCGCGTTCTTCTTCACAATACCAATCAGTAATAAGATACCGATGGTGGCAATAATGGTTAATTCCATACCAAACATTTGTAAAAAGATTAATGCCCCAATCGCAGCAGAAGGCAGTCCCGCCAAAATTGTGAGAGGGTGGATATAGCTTTCGTAAAGAACTCCAAGAAGAACATAGATCACTCCCAGAGCTGCGATGAGCAGGATTGCTTGCCCTGATTGATTATCTTTGAAAACGGCGGCATCTCCACCGTAACTAGTTAAGATAGAGCCGGGAAGTTTGACCTCTTTTGTAATCTGCTCCATGCGTTTTGTTCCATCACCTAATGGCACATTGGGTGCTAAGTTAAATGAAATAGTAACGGCAGGGATTTGACCCTGGTGATTGACCGCTGTTGGGCCGATGAACCGTTTAAAAGATGCCAAACTAGACAATGGCACTAATTTGTCAGTGGCTCGACCCCGAAGATAAATGGAGTTGAGATCAGCTTCAAACTGCTTATCATCCGCAGTCACTTCCAAGATGACCTGATAGGTGTTGACAGGTGTATAAATGGTAGAAATTTGTTTTTCACCATAGGCTGAGTAGAGTGCGGTTCTGATATCTTGCATAGTTACTCCAGCACTTGCAGCTTTTTCACGATCGATATCCACTTTAAGATTTAGGCCCTTTAGTTGTGAGTCACTTGTCACGTCTCTAAAGATAGGATCTTTCTTCATTTGCGCTTGTACTTTTTCTGCCCATTCATTAATGCCCTCTAGGCCAACACTTTGTAAAATAAACTGGTATCGACTTTTACTTGATTTACCACCAAGTTGTAAATTTTGGATAGGTCGCATAAAGACATTCATACCAGGAATGGTCTTAAATTGTTTTCTAAACTCTTCTTGAATTTTGCTCATCTTGGGGCGCTCGCCCTTCGGTTTGAGATTTAAAAAAATTCGACCGGAATTGGTACCAGTACTTGCGCCACCACCTAGGACAGACACGAAGCTTTCAACGTAAGGGCTTTGGTTCATCATTTCTGCCGCGCGGTCTTGTAAAACCAACATCGATTGAAAAGAAATATCTTCTGCAGCCTCGGTTGAGATTAAGATTTGACCAATATCTTCCTCTGGAAAAAAACCTTTTGGCACTAGCATAAACATCGCAATCGTAATGGCAAATGTTGCAAAGGCAACACCTAGAACAATTTGTTTATGTTTTAAGGCGACTAATAATGTCCTAGAGTACCCCTCGTAGATAGCATTAAAAACAATGTCAAACTTTTTTGTCAGCCAATATTCCTTAGGGTGGTGTGCTTTGCTTGACATATCTGGCAAAAATCGGCTACACAGCATCGGTACAATGGTTAACGAAACCACAGCAGAAACTAAGATTGATAGACTAACTACCACAGCAAATTCACGAAATAGAAGTCCGACGGGACCTGGCATAAAAAAGATAGGGATAAAGACAGCGACTAACGAAATCGAAATAGAGATAATCGTAAATCCCACTTCTTTACTACCTTTTAGAGCAGCCTGCAGTGGAGTCATGCCTTTTTCAAGATAACGAATAATATTTTCTAAAACGACAATCGAGTCATCCACCACGAGGCCAACCGCCAGCGTAATACCCAGTAATGAAATGTTATCAAGACTATAGCCCAACCAGTACATTAAGAAAAATGCGCCAATCAGTGAAATCGGCAAACTCAGGGCAGGAATGACCGTAGCAGAAATATGTTTAAGGAATAAAAAGATCACGAGAACGACCAAGAAAATAGTCAACGCTAAAGTAATATTGACATCATGAATCGCTTCTTTGATTGACTTTGATCGATCATTTAATTGATGAATTGAAATCGATGCTGGCAGTTGGGCTTGAAACTTGGGAAGCATGGCTTTGATACCATCAACCACTTTGACCGTATTGGCATTTGGTTGGCGTTGGATAGCCAAAATAATAGCCCGTTCTGATTTATAGCGCCCTAGAGTTTTAATACTTTCGAATGACTCAGATACTTCAGCAACATCACCTAAACGAATTGGAAAGCCATTTTTTTGGGAAATAATGAGGTTGGAGTAATCTGTTGCTTTGACCATCTGGCTATTGGCATAGATGGTCAAGGATTGACGGGGACCATCCAAAACACCAATTGGAGAGTTGGAGTTGGCTTTATTAACAGCCACATTGATATCGTCTAAGGTAATATTATTCAAAGCCAGTTTGGCGGGTAGGGCGCGAATTCGAATCGCATAACGTTTCGCACCGTAAATTAATACTTGAGCAACTCCATCAATCGTCGATAAGTTTGGCGATATCAGATTTTCTGCATAGTCATTGATTGCTGCCAAGTTCATCGAAGGCGAAGTCATTGTGAGGTAAAGAACAGGAGCGTCAGCAGGGTTTACTTTTCGATATGACGGTGGGATGGTCATTTCTATCGGTAAACGTTTTTGCGCGCGCAATAAGGCGGCTTGCACATCCACCGCAGCCTTATCGATATCCTTTTCATTATTGAACTCTAAGGTAACACTGGTGGTCCCTAAAAAATTTGTTGAACTAATGACGTTGATACCATCAATCGTTGAAAATTCTTTTTCTAGTGGGAGTGCGACGCTAGAAGCCATATTTTCAGGGCTGGCCCCTGGTAAACTTGCTGAGACTTGAATCACTGGGGAGTTGAAACTTGGCAGGGCAGCGACAGGAATTTTTGTATATGCGATCATGCCTGCAGCAACCGTTGCCAATGACAACAGCACAGTCATGACTGGGCGTCTAATACATAGTTCAGAAATGGTCATTGATGGTCTTGGTCGAGGTGATGAAGAGCTGGCTTTGATTAATTCTTTTGTTCAGCAGGTTGACTAGTGTTGTTGGTTTTAGCTTCAACAACTTTCATGTCAGGACGAATATTTTGTTTGCCTTCCACCACAATCCGATCATTGGGTTTTAGACCGGTAATAACTGCGCTTCCATTTCCTTGAGTAATAATTTTTACTTTATTCATTACTGTTTTATCGTCACTATTTACTGTATAGATGAGATTTCCTAAGGTATTAGAAATAATAGCTTGGCTAGGAACAACTAAGGCGTCCTTGATTAACTGGGTTTGTAGATTGATGTGAACAAAGCTTCCAGGAGCAAGTGTTAAATCCGAGTTGTCTAGAACCGCTTTGACTCGAACCGCGCCAATCGCTGGATCAACTTGGTTATCGACGACATACACTTTGCCTTGCTTGGTCAGTCCATCACCAATATTGACATTCACTAACAGGCCTTCAGATGTGTTTTGTAATTTGATAAGACTTGCCATCTCGGCTTCTGGCACAGTAAATTGAACGTTAATCGGGTTCAGTTGGCTAATGGTAACCATCGAGCCTTGTGCCGTCGTTGCTGTTGTTGAGGATGTTGTACTGACCACGTTGCTGGGGGAAACTAGTGATCCTGGGAACACGTTGATCACACCCGCTCTTCCAGAAATCGGGGAGCGAATATAGTCATAACTGAGAGTAACTTGCGCGGAATTCGCCGCAGCTCGCGCAGAGTTAGCATTGGCCATCGCGGTGTCAACACTCGCTTGGGAAATAAAATTTTGTTTTGCGAGTTCAAGGGCTCTTTTGTATTGACGTTCGGCGTCTTCAGCCAGTGCCTTAAATTTTTCGTAATTCGCTTTATCAGCTCGATCGTCTAGGGTAAAGAGTAAGTCTCCAGCTTTCACACTTTGACCATCTTTAATATGAATTTTGGCGACGAGGCTTGAAACTTGCGGGCGAATATCGACAATACTGGTCGCAACGATATTTCCAGATGTTTCGATAATGACGTGGTAGTCCTTTTGCTCAACCAACGTTGTCGTCACCGTTTGAATAGGTTCAGGAGGGGCTTTTTTCGGAGTTAGAAAAGAATTGAACAACATATAGGCTACAAAGATCAAAATACATAAGCCTAAAATTAATAGTGCAAACTTTTTATTGAAACGAAAACGGTTACTGAATAATGTATTCATGAAGCTCCAAAAAAGTTAAAGCGATTACAAGCAGGTCTTTTTAAGGCAAATTTTCTGCAATAACTATCAAAATCAATAATTAGACATTTTCTCACAAGTTGTTTTGTAAAGGATTCTTCTACGATAAATGTGCAAAAAACTCACAGATTACGATAAAGAGGCTTGCGCAGCACCTTCGTTTGCTAATTGGTCAGCAAGGTCATTACCGGCATCTCCGGAGTGCCCCTTTACCCAATGCCAACGGATCTCATGAGTGCCTAACAGCTCATCTAACGCCATCCAAAGGTCCACATTTTTGACTGGAGCTTTAGAGGCTGTTTTCCAACCAGATTTTTTCCAATTTTGTAACCATTCATTAACACCTCGGTTGACGTATTGAGAGTCGGTAAATAATTCAATGATGCAGGGAAATTTGATGGCTTTAAGGGCTTCAATGACGGCGGTCATTTCCATCCGGTTATTCGTGGTATTTTTCTCCCCCCCTTTGAGCCATTTTTCGTTCGTCCCTGAGCGAAGAACAACTCCCCAGCCACCATTTCCAGGGTTACCTTTGCAGGCCCCATCGGTATAAATTATCACGATTGGTTTTTTAGTGGTCATGAGCATCTCGCTGGCTAGGATGGCTTTGAGAATGTGTTGCTGGTTTAAGTGCACTTGGCAGAATTGGCCGGCTATTTTTAATTAAACCGACTAATCTCTTTGCGGGGGTACGTTTAATGGCGCTCAGCATAAAGACCGAGCCTAAAAAAGGCCACCAACGATCCCCTAATTTATCTAAAAGGGTAGTACCTTGTAAGCGCATGCTTTTCTTAATCGGTATACCGTAACAGCCAAATCTACCCCGATCGATAGAGTAATTGAGCAAATTTAGCCAATCTTTAATTCTTCGATGTCCAATAAATTGGCCATCTGTGGGGAGAAAAGGTTGGTTAAATATTTTGCCACTGTACTGCCTCAGTCCCCAAAGACTAATAGGATTAAAGCCTGAAATCACAATTCGCCCCTCCGGCCTTAAAACTCGGTGGACTTCTCTGAGGCCCTCATGAGGGTTTTCCATGAATTCAAGGACATGCGGTAACGCGATCAGATCTAAGCTTTCATTCTCAAATGGGAGGTCATAAATCGAGGCCTGACAGATCACGTTAATTTGCGGGATGGGTAAGTGGTTAATAAAGGTTTGTGAGGGCAGCAGCATCTGCCAGCGGTGGTTAATTCGGTTGTCAGCTAGGCAAGGAAGTTGCGGCAATCCAATTTGCAGTGCGTCAAAGCCAAAGGCATCCTCAACGGCATTGCCAAATTGTTTTTCTTCCCAATCTAGGACATATTGACCTGGAGACGTACTCAGCCAATTATCCCATTCGTTTGGGGTATGATTGGCATTTTCTTGAGCACTTGTTATCATCGTTCTAATCTATTGAAGTCTAACGTCATTTCAGTTATTTTATGGAAGTTCATTTGAATAATATCCTGTTGCAGTTTAAACAAATTCCAGCTTTTACAGACAATTACCTTTGGGTATTAATACAACATCAGCAGGCTTGGGTTGTCGATCCTGGTGATGCAGATCCGATTATTGAATTTTTTGAGCAGCAGCATTTATCTTTAAAAGGCATCTTAATTACTCATCATCATCAAGATCATATTGGTGGTGTTATTAAATTACAAGATTGGTCTAGGCGCAATGGTCAAAAAGACTTTAAGACTTTGGGGCCATTACACTCCCAAATTTCGATGATTGATCAAGTGTTACAGCATGGCGACGAAGTTGAGCTTTATCCGGATGTTCGTGTCAGAGTGATTGCGGTTCCTGGTCATACTTTAAGTCATATTGCCTATTTTTTACCGATTGGCCCTTACAACCCTATTCCGCGTTTGTATTGTGGAGATACCTTATTTGCTGCAGGGTGTGGTAGATTATTTGAGGGATCTCCGGAGCAAATGTATCAATCTTTAGGGCATTTTAAGGAGTTACCTGACGAAACCTTGGTTTGTTGCGCGCATGAATATACGCTTTCAAATTTAAAATTCGCCTGTTTTTTAGAGCCGCACAACGGAGATTTATTAGAATGGACTCAACAAGCTCAGCAATTAAGAGCTCTGCATCAACCCACCGTGCCAACGAGTATTGGTCTTGAAAAAAAAGTGAATCCCTTTATGCGTTGTGATTTAGCCAGTTTAATGAAGTCAGCTCAACAGTATTCCGATCCAACTATTTCAACTCCGATTGAGGTTTTAGCGGCAATTCGTAAGATGAAAGATAGTTTTGCATGAATCGATGCTTTTATCTTCTCGTACTGGCAACATTTTTTGTGTCAGGGTGCGCATCCAATAACTTGATGACGGATACCTGGACGAATGAGCCTATTCAAACAGCGCCTCCAAAGCCCGTCGTTTTAAATAAAGAGACAAAGACTAATGACGATCTTTGGGAAAGAATCCGCCAAGGATTTGATATCGCAGATCCGGATGTAGATATTACGAATCGTCATGTACGTCAATTGCAATCGAATCCTGCCTATGTCGACCGATTATTGCAGCGATCATCATCCTATTTGTTTTATATCATCGAGGAAGTTGAGGCACGTGATATGCCTAGCGAATTGGCGTTGTTGCCCTTCGTTGAGAGCGCCTTTAACCCTAAGGCAGTTTCTCCAGTCAAAGCAGCGGGGATGTGGCAGTTTATGCCGGCAACAGGTAAGCAATATAATTTGAATCAAACCGCGTTTCATGACGAACGGGGTGATATTGTTAAATCAACTCGGGCCGCTTTAGATTATTTACAGAGGCTTTATGACATGTTTGGTGATTGGCAATTGGCTTTAGCTGCCTATAATTGGGGGGAAGGGTCTGTTGGGAGAGCGATTGCTAAAAACCAATCGGCGAACCTGAATACTGACTATTTCAGCTTGGCCATGCCCAATGAAACGAAAAACTACGTCCCTAAACTACTGGCTTATAAACGCATTATCGATCAGCCGGGAAAGTATGGCTTTAAGTTACCGAGGGTTGATAACCATCCTTATTTTGTATCGATACCAGTGAATCAGGATATTGATGTAGATAAGGTGATTGAGCTCTCTGAAATTACGAAAGAGCAGTTTTTAGCTCTAAATCCTTCTTATAACAAACCCGTTATTTTGAAAGGGTTTAATCAAGATATTCTTTTACCCTTTGGCAAGGCTGAGCTGTACCAAAAGAATTTAAATAAGAATAAAGCTCCTTTAGCTTCTTGGACGGTGGTGAAAGTCAGTAAGACAGATACGGTTGAAAAAGTCGCTGCTGATTTAGATGTTGAGGCTGATCAAATCCGAGATCTCAACAAAATCCCTAAAGGGATGAAAATTCGAACTGGTTCGACCATTCTGATTCCCAAAAATATGACTCATCAAGGTAATGTATCTACAGAGTTTGCCCAAAACCCAATCCTTAGCCTAGAGCGTGAATTTGTGCCTGTTCCTGTTGTCATGAAATGTCATGGGAAGAAGTGTGTGGCAGTCCCTAGTAACCTTGCTAATTATGGACCTAAGGGGTCTAGTACCAATACAAAAATAACCCCAGCTTCAGATAAACCAACTGCGAAAAACAGTCATTCATCTAAATCAAGCAAGGGTCAAGGTTCAACCTCTAAATCAACCACTTCGACAAAAGCGCCTGCGGCAAACAATAAGGCAAGCAATAAAGAATCCTCAACGCAGAAAAGTACGACAACCAAGAAAAAGGGTGCTTCAAGCGATTAGTATTGAGCGCTTTTGTTAAAAGACATTTTTTGCTTGGTATAATTAAATGGTTTTATAACTTCCTACATACCCCTAGCGCTTAAATAGATTTCTCCCCTCAAAACAAACCTCTAAGATGCTTCTTTGGGGAATGGATCTTAGGGCAGCAGGGTGATGGAGAATGAATTGCTGCCAATGTCAATAAATAAACTAATAACTTCTTTAACAAACCCTCTTCCACCAGCTGCTTTAGTACTTGCCGATGGCACTACTTTTTATGGTCAAGGGATTGGTTTTTCTGGATCGACTTCGGGAGAAGTGGTTTTTAATACTTCGATGACCGGTTATCAAGAAATTTTTACCGATCCGAGTTATACCCAACAAATTATTACCCTAACATATCCACATATTGGAAATGTTGGGGTGAATGAAGAAGACAATGAGTCTTCAAAAATTTACGCGGCGGGCATTATTATTCGAGCTTTGTCGCCAATTTCTTCAAATTTTAGGGCGCAGAAGTCATTAAATGATTTTTTAATAGAAAAGAAAATTATCGGGATTGCCGGAATCGATACACGGCATCTTACGACGCATTTGCGAGAGCATGGCGCGCAAGGAGGGGCGATTGTGACTGGTGAAGTTGGTCAGTCGATGGATGAGCTTATTCAGATGGGTAAGGCTCAGGTTCAATTATTTCCAGGAATGACAGGCTTAGACTTAGCAAAGCTTGTTTCAACAACGCAACCCTACGAATGGTTGGAAGGTGAGTGGCATTTGTTTGGACCTAGTGGTAAAACTGGATTCAATGATGTGCCAAAAACAAAGCACGTCGTTGCCTATGATTTTGGCGTGAAAAGAAATATTCTGCGCATGTTGGCTCAGCGGGGATGTCGTGTTACGGTGGTTCCGGCGCAAACGACGGCGCAAGATGTATTAGCGATGAAACCCGACGGTATATTTTTATCCAATGGACCTGGTGACCCACAGCCTTGCGATTATGCAATTGCCGCAACGAAAGTCTTTTTAGAAAAGAAAATCCCCTTATTTGGTATTTGTTTAGGTCATCAAATTATGGGTTTAGCGGCTGGGGCTTTGACGTTAAAAATGAAATTTGGCCACCACGGTGCTAACCACCCTGTGAAAGATTTAAATACTGGCAAGGTAGTTATTACATCTCAAAATCATGGTTTTGCAGTTGATGCCAGGACCTTGCCAAGCCATGTTGTGTCAACGCACATTTCCCTTTTTGACGGGTCTTTGCAGGGTTTAGCATGGACTGATCGACCTGCATTTTGTTTTCAGGGGCATCCGGAGGCCTCTCCAGGCCCACAAGATGTCGGTTATTTATTTGATCGATTTATTCAATCGATGTGAGAGTTTAGATGCCAAAGCGTAGCGATATAGAAAGTATTTTAATTATTGGTGCTGGCCCAATTGTGATTGGTCAGGCATGTGAGTTTGATTACTCTGGCGCTCAGGCATGTAAGGCTTTGAGGGATGAAGGCTTTAAGGTTATTTTAGTCAATAGTAATCCTGCCACCATCATGACTGACCCAGAGATGGCTGATGTGACATATATCGAACCGATTACTTGGGAAGTGTTAGAGCGCATTATTGAGAAAGAGCAGCCAGATGCTATCTTACCCACGATGGGCGGGCAAACGGCACTGAACTGTGCTTTGGATTTGTTTCGGAATGGAATTTTAGAAAAATACAATTGTGAATTAATTGGAGCTTCACCTCAGGCGATTGATAAAGCGGAGGACCGTCAGAAGTTTAAAGAGGCGATGACTCGTATTGGTCTTGGTTCAGCCAAATCAGATGTAGCGCATTCTTGGGAAGAGGCGCAACAAGTTCAGCAGAAGATCTCCAAGGAAACGGGGGGGAATGGTTACCCAGTGATTATTCGACCCTCGTTTACGATGGGTGGATCAGGTGGTGGCATTGCCTATAACCGTCAAGAGTTTGAAGAGATTTGTAAGCGTGGTTTAGATTTATCTCCAACCCATGAACTCTTAATTGAAGAGTCCTTGTTGGGTTGGAAAGAGTATGAGATGGAAGTCGTTCGCGACAGAAATGATAATTGTATTATTGTTTGCTCCATTGAAAACCTTGATCCGATGGGTGTTCATACGGGAGACTCTATTACTGTTGCCCCTGCCCAGACATTAACAGATCGTGAATACCAGATTATGCGAAATGCATCGATTGCCGTTTTGCGTGAAATTGGGGTAGATACTGGTGGTTCAAACGTTCAGTTTGCAGTCAATCCCGCAGATGGTCGAATGATTGTGATTGAAATGAATCCCAGGGTTTCAAGGTCATCAGCATTAGCTTCTAAGGCAACGGGTTTTCCGATTGCTAAAATCGCCGCCAAATTAGCGGTTGGATTTACCTTGGACGAACTACAAAATGAAATTACTGGGGGAGCAACACCGGCTTCATTTGAGCCTTCTATCGATTATGTTGTTACTAAAGTACCTCGGTTTGCCTTTGAAAAGTTTCCGGAGGCGGATAAGCACTTAACGACACAAATGAAATCCGTTGGAGAAGTCATGGCGATTGGCCGAACTTTTCAGGAGTCATTACAAAAAGCTTTACGTGGTCTAGAGGTTGGGGTTGATGGGTTAGATGAAAAAACCACCGACATGGATGAGGTGATTGCTGAAATTAAAGCCCCTGGACCAGAACGTATTTGGTTTGTTGGCGACGCATTTCGTTTAGGGATGAGTTTAGATGAGGTGTACGACCACACCGCGATTGATCCTTGGTTTTTAATCCAGATTCAAGAAATCATTGAGTTAGAAAACGTGATTTCTCAAAGGTCTTTAGACTCTTTAAATGAAGTAGAGTTACGCTTTGTCAAACAAAAAGGGTTTTCTGATCGCCGTTTGGCAAAATTAATGGTGTCGAATCCCACATTGGTTCGTCAGCGCCGCCATGAATTGGGGATTCGTCCAATTTACAAGAGGGTTGATACTTGTGCCGCAGAGTTCTCTACGAATACCGCTTACATGTATTCAACCTACGAAAATGCGCAAGGTGTTTGTGAATCTAATCCAACTGATCGTAAAAAAATCATGGTTTTAGGTGGAGGACCGAATCGGATTGGTCAAGGAATTGAATTTGATTATTGTTGCGTTCACGCCGCACTAGCAATGCGTGAAGATGGTTATGAAACGATTATGGTGAACTGTAATCCTGAGACAGTTTCAACGGACTACGATACGTCTGATCGCCTTTATTTTGAATCATTGACATTGGAAGATGTTTTAGAAATTGTTGCCCTTGAGAAGCCGTTGGGAGTAATTGTTCAGTATGGTGGTCAAACTCCGCTCAAGCTGGCGTTAGATTTAGAAGCGAATGGGGTGCCAATTATCGGAACTTCCCCGGATATGATCGATGCTGCTGAAGATCGTGAGCGTTTTCAGAAACTGCTGAATGATTTGAAATTAAGACAGCCGCCAAATCGGACGGCAAGAACTGAAGAAGAAGCCCTTTCATTGGCCTTAGAGATCGGTTACCCATTGGTTGTTCGTCCTTCTTATGTGCTTGGTGGACGGGCGATGGAAATCGTAAATGATGGTACGGATTTGCAGCGATATATGCGAGAAGCAGTCAAAGTCTCCCACGACTCTCCGGTTTTACTGGATCGATTCTTAAATGAGGCGATCGAATGTGATGTGGATTGCATTAGTGATGGTCAGCGGGTATTTATAGGAGGCGTCATGGAGCATGTTGAGCAAGCTGGAGTGCACTCAGGTGACTCGGCCTGCTCTTTACCACCCTATACCCTTTCAAAAGAGACAGTTCAAGAGTTAAGAAGACAAACCCAAGAGATGGCAAAGGGTTTACATGTTGTCGGTCTAATGAATGTACAGTTTGCTATCCAACAAATTGAAGGCAAAGATGTGGTCTTTGTTCTTGAGGTCAATCCAAGAGCTTCTCGGACAGTCCCATTTGTATCAAAAGCGACAGGTTTGCAGTTGGCGAAAATAGCTGCACGTTGCATGGTGGGACAAACACTTGATCAACAGCAGATCGGTGAAGAGGTAATTCCAAATTACTATTCTGTGAAAGAAGCGGTCTTTCCATTTAATAAATTTCCTGGAGTTGACCCCATTTTAGGTCCTGAAATGCGTTCGACTGGAGAAGTGATGGGTGTTGGTAAAACCTTTGGGGAGGCTTTATTTAAGTCTCAGTTAGCCGCGAGCTCACTTTTACCTAGTAGTGGAACAGTCCTTCTTTCGGTGAAGAACAGTGATAAACCCAAAGCCGTTGAAGTCGCAAAAATGTTGCATGGGATGGGCTATCCCATTGTCGCTACCAAAGGAACGGCGAAGGCCATTGAAGCCGCCGGTATTCCGGTGCGGTTTGTGAATAAAGTCAAAGAAGGCCGGCCTGATATCGTGGACCTCATTAAAAATGGTGAAATAACTTTAGTATTTACTACGGTTGATGAGAATCGTATTGAGATTGCCGACTCTAGATCCATTCGAACCACATCACAATCTAACCGAGTCACTTACTACACAACCATTAGTGCCGCCTTAGCTGCGTTACAGGGACTTCGTGCAATTAATGAGCTTGAGGTTTATGATTTGCAAAGTTTGCATCAATCTTTACAATCATAATTATTTTTTAGTTGAGTATATAAGCACAATATGAGCACAATCCCTATTACAAAAATTGGCGCAGAGCATTTAAAAGAAGAGCTTCAACGGTTAAAGTCGGTTGAGCGCCCATCCGTTATTAACGCAATATCTGAGGCTCGCGCTCAAGGTGACTTATCTGAAAATGCCGAGTACGACGCCGCAAAAGAGAAGCAAGCCTTTATTGAGGGGCGGATTAAAGAGGTGGAAAGCAAGCTAGCGCAAGCGCAAATTATTGATCCTGCCTTGATAGATGCAGACGGTAAGATTGTTTTTGGCGCCACGGTGGATTTAGAGAATCTGGAAGACGGAACGAAGATGACGTATCAGATTGTTGGAGACGATGAGGCTGATTTGGAAGCGAATAAAATTTCTATTAGCTCCCCAATTGCGCGGGCTTTAATCCGTAAAGAGGCTGGCGATGTCGTCAAAGTCTTTACCCCTGGCGGTGAGCGTGAAGTAGAGATTATTGCCGTTCGATATATCTAAAAGAATGTCAGACTCTGCTGATTTTCCGATCGCGCAACGCGTATTTTTGATGTTTTCAGGCCTCTTATTTGGTGGTTTAGCGACGGTAGGTTTTTTGGTAACCCCTACACTTTTCCACGTATTGGATGACAAACAAGTAGCGGGCATGATTGCTGGAGAGATATTTAAAAATGCCAGCTTCTTTTGTTTGATTATTTCAGTATTTTTATTGATTTACGCTAATTTATTGGTTAAGCGTGGTGCTTTGCATTATCGGCGGATACGCTGGTTCTTATTGATTTGTATTGTGCTCACTTTAATTGGTACCTTTATCATTCAACCGATGATGGTTGAATGGAGAGATCTGGCTCTCAACAATGGTGCTCCAGTGATGCAATCGCCTTATGCAAAACGTTTTGGACTGTTTCATCACATTTCGAGTGTGATGTTTACCATTGAAGTGGTGTTGAATTTGTGGGTATTTTGGACAGCGGCTAAAACCCGTTGATATCAAAAGTATTAGCCGAGTTGTCTTTTTTTAGTGCTTTTTTGACGGGGTTTTACGCGTTTAATTTGACCACCAGCGGCGACTCTTTCATTACCTAAAACTTTGGTTGCTATGGCTTTTGGTCGTTTTTGCGGGTTGCGTGTAAATTTTTTGACCATCACGGTCCGTGGTTTTCCAAATCCATCCTCATTACGAGGAGTTTTACGAGCAGTTGTTGTTTTTTCGGGTTTTTTTAAGTTAGGGCGATAGATCACAAGCAGTTTGCCAATATGCTGTACTTTGGCAGCATGTAATTTTTGACAAATCGTTTCATAGATATCTAAACGGGATTCACGATCGTCGCCGAGCACTCTGATTTTGATCAGTTCATGTGAAGATAGGGCAATCTCCGCCTCCTTTAAAACACCGGGAGTGAGGCCGTCATTACCAATCATTACTGTTGGAGAAATGGTATGGGCTTTGGAGCGTAAATCTGCTCTTGTAGTTGAATCAAGTTCTAAAATAGTCATAACTCGTTATTATCGCTGACTTAACCCTTAACAGAAAGTATTTTCGAAAGCAAAGTGGCTAAAAATAAATTTAATAAAGATTGGCTTCAAGATCACTTAAATGATCCATATGTAAAAATGGCTCAAAAGGATGGTTATCGAGCTCGTGCCGCCTATAAATTAAAAGAAATAGATGATCAAGATCACTTAATCAAAGCAGGGATGACTATTGTCGATTTGGGAAGTGCTCCAGGCAGTTGGAGTCAGTATGCAAGAAATCGTTTGGTAGAATTTGGTCAAAAAAATGCACAAATCGCTTCAGGAAAACCAGATGGAAAAATTGTCGCCATTGATCTTTTACCGATGGAAGCGATTGCAGACGTTACTTTTTTGCAAGGAGACTTTCGGGAAGACTCTATTCTTGCTGAGTTAGAGAAAGCCATTTTTCAAGATTTACGTCAAGAAAAACAAAAGGTTGACCTTGTTTTATCGGATATGGCACCGAACTTATCTGGAGTCGCAATGGCTGATGCTGCTCGAATGGGCAATTTAGCCGAGTTAGCCTTAGAGTTTTCTCAATTGCACTTAAAAGATGATGGTGCCTTGCTCATTAAATGTTTTCACGGAAGTGGCTATAGTCAAATTGTTGAATCATTTAAGAAGGTTTTTCGAGTTGTTGCCCCTAGAAAACCAGCCGCCTCTAGAACTCGGTCTGCAGAAACCTTTCTGCTAGGGAGGTTTTTAAAAAAGTAAATGCAGAAATATGAAATCTAAGTTATTGTATTTATTGACAATAGCCTGTTTTGAGTAAAGAATAGAGTAATTATATTTTTAAATAAGCACTTGAAAATGTAGGGTAGAAGAATTATCTACACTATATGTACCGACTGAATCGGATTTTGGAGAAATTTTGAATAATCAAATGATGCAAAAAATCGGCATATGGCTGATAGTGGCTTTGGTGGTTTTTACTTTTTTTAAACAGTTTGACAAGCCCAGCGCTCAGAATCAAGTGACCTACTCCCAGTTTATGGATGATGCCAAGTCTGGCAAGGTTAAGCGTGTCGACGTTCAGGGTCGGATACTTCAAGTTACTGGAAACGACGGCAATCGTTACAACATTATTTCTCCAGGAGACATTTGGATGGTTGGCGACCTCATGAAGTATGGCGTCCAAGTGACGGGTAAAGCTGAAGATGAGCCAAACGCATTGGTTTCCGCACTCTATTATTTAGGCCCCACATTGTTAATCATTGGTTTTTGGTTTTTCATGATGCGTCAAATGCAAGGTGGCGGCAAAGGCGGCGCATTTTCTTTTGGTAAATCCAAGGCAAGATTGATTGATGAAAACAGCAACTCGGTCAACTTTGGCGATGTTGCTGGATGTGATGAGGCAAAGTCGGAGGTTTCCGAGTTGGTAGATTTTTTAAAAGATCCGTCAAAATTTCAAAAACTAGGTGGTCGTATTCCTCGTGGAGTTCTCCTGGTTGGGCCTCCAGGAACTGGTAAAACATTATTAGCACGAGCGATTGCTGGTGAAGCGAAAGTTCCATTTTTTTCTATTTCAGGATCTGACTTTGTTGAGATGTTTGTAGGAGTTGGTGCGGCGCGTGTTCGAGATATGTTTGAAAATGCCAAAAAACAAGCACCTTGCATCATTTTTATTGATGAGATAGATGCGGTTGGTCGTCACCGCGGTGCAGGCACTGGTGGTGGTAATGATGAGCGTGAGCAAACACTGAATCAGATGTTAGTGGAGATGGATGGCTTTGAAGCCAATAGTGGTGTGATCGTCATTGCTGCGACAAACCGTTCAGATGTTCTTGATAAGGCTTTACTGCGCCCGGGGCGTTTTGATCGTCAGGTGTTTGTTGGATTGCCAGATATTCGTGGTCGTGAGCAAATTATTAAAGTCCATATGCGTAAAGTGCCGATTAATGCTGACGTTGATGCGGCTATTTTGGCGCGCGGCACCCCAGGCTTTTCAGGTGCTGATTTAGCGAATTTAGTTAATGAGGCTGCTTTGTTTGCAGCACGACGTAATAAGCGTGCGGTGGACATGAGTGACTTTGAAGATGCAAAAGATAAGATTTACATGGGCCCAGAGCGCAAGTCAGCTGTGATGCGTGAGGATGAGCGTCGTAATACGGCCTATCATGAGTCTGGTCATGCTGTAGTCGCCAAGTTGCTCCCTAAGGCTGACCCGGTCCATAAGGTAACCATCATGCCAAGAGGAATGGCATTAGGTGTTACATGGCAGTTACCAGAGTTTGATCGTGTCAATTTGTATAAAGACCGTATGCTAGAAGACTTAGCCATTTTGTTCGGTGGTCGCGCGGCAGAAGAAGTATTTTTAAATTCAATGAGTACAGGCGCATCGAATGACTTTGAACGAGCCACAAAGATGGCTCGCGACATGGTTACACGTTATGGCATGAGTGAGTCTCTTGGGACAATGGTGTATGTTGACACCGAATCGGAAAGTATTTTTGGGCGCATGAATTCCAAAACGGTTTCTGAAGCAACGCAGCAAAAAGTAGATGCTGAGATTCGTTCACTCGTAGATACTCAATATGGCGTGGCTAAAAAGCTGCTGGAAGGCAATCGGGATAAAGTGGAATCCATGGTGACTGCTTTGTTGGAATGGGAGACCTTAGATGCAGATCAGGTTAATGACATTATGGATGGTAATCCTCCACGGCCACCCAAGGTGGCAGACCCAGTAAATACTTCGATTGGTGGTGACGGTGGTACTCCAACACCCGCCCAAGGTAGCAAACCCGCAACTGTATAAAGATGGCTGAATTATTAAAGCCCGCGGCATGGCGCTGCGGGCGTTTTTATTTTGATTGGCAAAAAAATCCTGCACCGGTGGTGATGGGTATCTTAAATATTACTCCAAACTCTTTTTCTGATGGCGGTCAGTTCATTGACCCTCATAAAGCCTTGGATCATGCTTTTCAGATGATTGATGATGGCGCACAGATTATTGATCTTGGTGGTGAGTCGACGAAGCCAGGAGTTACCCCAACCAGCGCTCAAGAAGAGCAAGATCGTGTTTTACCGATATTAGAAAAACTACAAACTGCGGGAGTTGCGCTCTCGATTGATACCTACAAAGCCCAAACAATGCAGTTCGCATTAGCGATTGGCGTGGATATTTTGAATGATATTCAAGGCTTTCAAACTCATCTTAAATTATCCCTTGCTGCATCCTCCAAAGATGTAGGGCTGTGCGTCATGCATATGCAAAATCAGCCACAGAACATGCAGATAGAGCCACATTATGATGATGTTATTGGTGAGATTAATCAGTTTCTCAGAGGCAAAGTGACGCATTTATCCGATCACGGTATTGCCTCAGAAAGGATCGCGATTGATCCAGGTTTTGGCTTTGGTAAATCGTCGGAGCATAACTTGTGCTTATTGCATCGACTAGGTCAAATCGATCGATCTGGCAATGCTTTATTGGTAGGTCTTTCTAGAAAAAAAACGCTGGCGAAAATTTTGGGCTCACTGACTGCTGATCGCACAATAGCCAGCGTCGCTGCCGCCTTATTGGCGGTGGAGAGAGGTGCTAATGTGCTGCGAGTACATGATGTCAAATCAACGGTTGAGGCGGTGAAGGTGTGGACAGCTATGCATTTAGAGGGTCTTGATACAACTCAGACTAAAATCTCATGATGACGAAAAAATATTTTGGAACTGATGGCATTCGGGGTGAAGTTGGTGAGTTTCCCATCACGCCAGATTTTATGATGCGGCTAGGTTATGCGGCAGGAAAAGTATTGACCAAACAGTGGGGGGGGCATGGAAGGCCTACGGTCCTCATTGGTAAAGATACAAGAATCTCAGGGTACATGCTAGAGTCTGCACTTGAAGCTGGCTTTGCCTCTGCAGGCGTTGATGTGGTTTTGTGTGGCCCCATGCCTACCCCTGGAGTTGCCTATTTAACCAGAGCGCTAAGGTTGACGGCTGGCGTAGTGATTTCAGCTTCCCATAATCCTTATCAAGATAATGGAATTAAATTCTTTTCCGCAATGGGTGACAAACTTCCAGATGCGATTGAGCATCAGATTGAAGAAATGTTGGGTGAGTCATTTCAATGCGCAACTTCCTTGGACATGGGTAAGGTTCGGCGTTTAGACGATGCGGCTGGTAGGTATATTGAATTTTGTAAAAGCACTTTTCCGAATCAATATGACTTACATCAATTAAAGCTCGTTGTTGATTGTGCCAATGGAGCTTCTTATCATATTGCCCCGAACGTTTTTCATGAACTTGGGGCCGATGTGATTGCGATCGGTAATCAACCGAATGGCATGAATATCAACGATGGTTTTGGCGCCACTTCTCCAAAAGCTTGTATTGATAAGGTGATTGAAGCACAAGCTGATTATGGGATTGCATTAGATGGGGATGCGGATCGTTTACAAATGATCGATGCCCAGGGGCGATTGTTTAATGGCGACGAGTTACTTTATTTGGTAGCGAAAGACCGGATTGAGTCTGGTAAGGAAGTTCGGGGAGCCGTGGGTACCTTGATGACCAATATTGCGATTGAGAAGGGTTTTAAAAGCTTAGGTATTCCTTTTGAAAGAGCTGCCGTAGGCGATCGTTATGTATTGGAAAAGCTTAAAGCAAACGGATGGATGATGGGTGGAGAAAGCTCTGGCCATCTAATATTTTTAGATAAACATACTACTGGAGATGGAATTATTGCTGCATTGCAGGTTTTGGCTACGGTTCGACGCAGTAAAATCTCCATGCGTGAGCGATTGGCAGATATTCAATTATTTCCACAAGTACTGATCAATATTCGCTATAAAAAGCAATATGAGTGGAGAACTGACCCAGTATTGATAGAAATTCAAGAAAAGGTTCAAAAAGAACTTGCTGAAAACGGTCGTTTATTAATTCGAGCTTCTGGAACTGAACCCGTTTTACGCGTCATGGTTGAGGCAAAAACTCAAGAGTTGGCGCAAAGATGCGCACAGCAAATTGCTGATATGATCCCAACATAATATTGTAAGTAACTGTTTTTTAAATCATTTCATCGATAAATATGACAATATAACGATTTGTCATATTTCCCTCACATTAGACCATTAAAGTTCTATCAAGTCATATGACTTTTAACTGTGAGGAATTTATGAATAAAAGTTTAATTAAACTTGTAACTTTGGGATCTTTGATCACTGCATCTCTGCATGTTGGCGCTGTTGACATCACTGGTGCAGGATCTTCTTTTATTGCCCCTGTTTTAACGAAATGGGCCGAAGCTTATAAAAAGACTTCCGGAACTAGCGTGAACTATGCATCTATTGGTTCAGGTGGTGGTATCAAGCAAATTCGTGAAAAAACGATTGACTTTGGCGCGACAGATGGTCCATTAAAAGGCCCTGATCTCGACAAGGATGGCATGGTTCAATTTCCGGCGATCGTTGGTGGTGTGGTTCCAGTCATTAACGTTGCAGGTATTAAGCCAAATGAATTAAAGTTGACTGGTGAAGTTTTAGCCTTGATCTATTCTGGCGACATCAACAACTGGAATGCTGCACAAATTGCGGCTCTTAATCCAGGGATGAAGTTACCAGACCAGGCTGTTACGGTTGTAACTCGTTCTGATTCATCAGGAACCACAAACATCTTTACTGATTACTTATCAAAAACCAACAAAAGATGGGCTGATTCAGTTGGTTTTGGTACTTCAGTTAAATGGCCAGCGATGTCAACTGTAGGTGGTAAGGGTAACGAAGGTGTATCTGCTAACGTTACACGTGTTAAAGGTTCAATTGGTTATGTTGAATTTGCTTATGCAAAAATCAATAAAATGACCACGGTTCAGTTGCAAAATGCGGATGGTAAGTTTGTTTCTCCAAGCTTGGCTGGATTCAAAGCAGCCGCATCAGGTGCCAACTGGTCTTCAACACCAGGCATGGGTATTTCCATCACCAATCAGCCGGGTGCAACATCATGGCCAATTACTGGTGGAACATTTATTTTAGTTTACAAAAATCCTACTGATAAAACTAAAGGTGCAGAAACTTTGAAGTTTTTTGAATGGGCATTTAAAAATGGTGATTCAATCGCTACTGATTTAGAGTACGTTGCATTACCTGACAATGTGACTGATTACATTGCTAAAAATGTATGGTCAAACGTTGTAACTAAGTAATAACATTACCCCCCTTAAAGGGTAACTTTTAAGGGGGATTATTGATGGCTTTTCAGCCTATTTGATGGATTAAATATGTCAAGTAATATTGCTGCATCACGAGGAATACAACTTACTCCTGAACTTGCGAAGAAGATGAAAACGCAGCGTTTTCAAGATGCAATGTTCCATGTAATGACCTTGTCTTTTGCCTCCTTGGTCTTAATTGTGTTGGCTGGAATTATCATTTCCTTATTCATCAATGCATGGCCTTCCTTAAGTGAGTTCGGGCCTGGCTTTTTCTTCAGCGATGAGTGGGATGTTCCTGCACAAAAATTTGGTGGTTTAACAGCGATCTACGGCACCCTGGTGACCGCCGTCATTGCTTTGCTGTTAGCGGTGCCTCTCAGTTTCGGGATTTCAGTATTTCTTACAGAAATTTGCCCATCTTGGTTAAAGCGCCCTCTTGGAACTGCTATCGAGCTATTAGCTGCAGTGCCATCGATTATTTACGGTATGTTCGGCTTATTTGTCTTCGCACCAATTTATGCTGATTATATTCAGCCAGCACTTTCTAGTACTATCGGAAAAATTCCAGTGATTGGGGTTCTATTTTCAGGCCCAGCTAACGGGATTGGCTTATTATGCGCTGGTTTAATCTTAGCTTTTATGATTATTCCTTTCATCACATCGGTGATGCGCGATGTTTTTGAGATTGTACCTCCTGTATTAAAAGAGTCTGCTTATGGTATCGGTTGTACAACTTGGGAAGTCGTTACTAGAATCGTACTTCCATACACAAAAGCTGGTGTTGTGGGTGGTGTCATGTTAGGTTTAGGGCGTGCTTTAGGTGAGACGATGGCAGTCACTTTTGTGATTGGTAATGCTCACCGCATTAGTCCATCGCTCTTCGCCGCTGGTTCATCCATTGCTTCAACCTTAGCAAATGAATTTGGTGAAGCCGAGCCTGGACTTCATTACTCCTCACTCTTCGCCTTAGGACTGGCCCTCTTTATTATTACCTTTATCGTCCTCGCCGCAGCAAAGTGGATGTTGGCCAATATGGAACGTAAACAAGGCATGAGGACTTAAGCATGGATATTTCTATATATAACTCACGTAAAAGAGCCAACACGATTGGTTTAATCTTGTCGATGGTGGCGATGGTTTTGGGTATGATCGTTCTGTTATGGATCTTATTGATCCTTCTCACTAAAGGTTTCGCAGCGTTAAACGCCGATTTTTTTACCCAAAGCACTCCCGCACCGGGATCTGAGGGTGGTGGATTAGCAAATGCGATAACAGGTAGTTTGCTTATGGTAACCACCTGTACGTTAATCAGTACGCCTATTGGTATTTTGGCGGGTATCTTTTTATCGGAATACGGTGATCGCAGTAAAGTTGCATCCGTAACTCGGTTCGTTACTGACATTATGTTGTCTGCACCATCCATTGTGATTGGTTTATTCGTTTATGCCATTATTGTTGCGCAGGTAAAGCACTTCTCTGGATGGGCTGGCACAGTGGCTTTATGTTTATTAGCGGTTCCCGTCATAGTAAAAACCACTGAAAATATGTTGCGACTTGTGCCTAACACTTTAAGAGAGGCTACCTACGCTTTAGGGACGCCAAAATGGAAGGTATCTTTATCCGTGATCCTGCGTGCTGCAAAGAGTGGTGTGATGACGGGTATTTTGTTGGCAGTTGCTAGGGTGAGTGGGGAAACAGCGCCACTTTTATTTACTGCCTTGAATAACCAATTTTATTCGACCAACATGAATAAACCCATGTCGAATTTGCCAGTTGTTATTTATCAGTTTGCCTTTAGTCCATATGAAAATTGGATTAATTTGGCGTGGGGTGGGGCATTACTTATTACGTTAACAGTGTTGGGCCTGAATATTGTTGCCCGAGTATTTTTTAGAGAGAAATCATGACGACCGATACATCCAATTTAAAAAACGCCATAGAAGTTCGAAATTTAGATTTCTTTTACGGAAAATTTAAAGGCCTGAAGAGTATTAACCTGAATATTGCAGAAAATAAAGTTACTGCGTTTATTGGACCCTCAGGCTGTGGAAAATCAACATTATTGCGAACCTTCAACCGGATGTATGATCTTTATCCTGGTCAACGTGCTGAGGGTGAAATTAATCTGTATGGCGAAAACATTCTGGATAAAGGTCGTGATTTAAACCTTTTGCGATCTAAGGTTGGAATGATTTTTCAAAAACCAACGCCATTTCCAATGTCCATCTATGACAACATCGCATTTGGTGTTAAGCTCTATGAGAACTTAAACAAGACTGACATGGACGAGCGAGTTGAATGGGCTTTAAACAAAGCGGCTTTGTGGGGTGAAGTAAAAGATAAATTGAATCAAAGTGGCTTGTCATTGTCGGGTGGTCAACAACAACGTTTATGTATCGCCAGAGGTGTTGCAGTGAAGCCTTCTGTTTTGTTATTAGATGAGCCAACATCCGCTTTGGATCCGATATCAACAGGTAAAGTTGAAGAGTTAGTTCATGAATTAAAAGATGATTACACAGTAGCGATTGTGACGCATAATATGCAACAAGCTGCGCGTGTCTCTGACTTTACCGCTTTTATGTATTTAGGTGAATTGATTGAGTTTAATGAAACTAAGCAAATTTTCTTAAAGCCTGATCGCAAAGAAACTGAAGATTATATTACTGGTCGTTTTGGTTAATTGATTAAAGGAATAGGGAGAGCAAAATGACTGAAAAACATTTATCGACACAATTTGATGCTGAATTAAACGCAATTAATGCGCATCTGTTAGAGATGGGGGGCTTAGTTGAGTCTCAAGTAGCCTATGCCATGAAAGCATTTTCTACGATGGACCCAGAATTAGCTTCTGATGTTCTCGCAAGAGAAAAAGAAGTGAATGACTACGAACTCAATATTGATAAAGAGTGTGCCGAAATTTTGGCTCGTCGCCAGCCCACCGCTAAAGATTTACGTCTTGTTTTGGCCGTTGCAAAAGCTGTATCGAATTTAGAGCGTGTTGGAGATGAGGCTGACCATATTGCAGCGCGAATTAAAAAAATTGTAGAAGTAAACGCTCCGTATCAGATTAATGTTGCTGAAATTCGGATTGCTGGTCAGATGGCGTTGGGGCTTTTACGTAGATCCTTAGATGCTTTTGCCAGAATGGACTCCAAGTCTGCTGCGACAATTGTTGCTGACGATATTGAAATCGATAATGAGTTTAGAGGGTTTGTTCGTAAATTAATTTCTTACATGAGTGAAGATCCAAGAATTATTTCGACGGCACTTGAGATTTTATTTATTGCAAAAGCAGTCGAGCGAATTGGCGACCATGCAAAAAACATTTCCGAGTTTGTTATTTATGTAGATAAGGGTACCGACGTTAGACATTTATCTCACGAGCAATTAACACAAGAGGCGAACAAATAATATGGCAAGCAGCATTCTTATCGTTGAAGACGAACCTTCTATTGCTGAATTAATCTCTGTGAATTTAAGTCATGAAGGCTTTTTACCCGTTAGGGCTTTTCAGGCTGATCAAGCAGCGATGTTGATGCGTGATGTACTGCCAGATTTAATTATTCTTGACTGGATGTTGCCTGGCAAGTCAGGTATCCAGTTTGCTAAAGATATTCGTAATAATGATCGCACGAAAGATATACCCATTATTTTTCTTACAGCGAGAACGGAAGAGATGGACAAGATTGCTGGTTTGGATGCAGGTGCTGACGATTATTTGACTAAGCCATTTTCACCAAAAGAATTGGTCGCTAGAATTCGTGCCGTTCTGCGTCGTAAATCCCCTCAATTGACGGATGAGGTGATTGAAATCAACGCGCTTAAACTTGACCCTACAACGCACCGTGTTACTTTCCAAAGTCACGATGAGTTACATAAAATCGAATTAGGTCCGACTGAGTTTAGATTGCTACGTTTTCTGATGGCTAATCCAGAGAGAGTCCATGCGCGTGGTCAGTTACTCGATAAAGTTTGGGGCGATCATGTATTTGTCGAGGAGCGTACGGTTGATGTTCATATTAAGCGACTACGTGCTGCTCTTGCGCCTGTTGGATGTGAGACGATGATTGAGACGGTTCGAGGAAGTGGTTACCGTTTAACTCGGAACCCTTCACTAGTTTCATGAAATAATAGGTTCCATGACTCTCATGGGACTTCGAACGATTTATACCCTCCTTGCCATTTTCGCAAGCTCTATTGTTTTCAGGAATTTCTTTTCAGAAACTCTCGCACTCATCTGGGGTGTAACTGCCTTAGTGGCATTTACCCTTTACCAATCATGGAATCAAGTGCGTTTGCTCAAAGCAATTCAATCTGACGATTTGATTGGTCATCCTAGAGGAGTTGGGATATGGAGAACGATTTTTGAGCAGTTAGACAGAAAGTCGAAGGCTTGGCGACAAGAGGTTTTACGCTCTGAGCTGGAGTACAAACGGTTTATTCAAGCCGTACAGGCATCTCCGAATGGACTTATCATGCTCGACGAAGACGATCAAATAGAGTGGTGTAACAGTGTTTGTAAGGAGCACTTTCGTTTAGACCCTTTGCGCGATGCTCGGCAGCCCATTACTTTTTTACTCCGACATCCAGATTTTATTCGTTATATGCAAAAAGCTGAATTTAATAGTCCGCTGAATCTTGATTTTATCGGTGTCAATGGCAATTTGATGTTGTTGTTACAGGTATATCCTTATGGAGAAAATCGCAAGTTGCTTCTCAGTCAGGATGTGACAGTGCTAAAGAGAAATGAATCGATTCGTCAAGACTTTGTAGCAAATGTATCGCATGAGTTACGGACTCCATTGACCGTGCTCAATGGATTTTTAGAAACTCTCAGAGAAATACCTTTAACAGAGGAAGAGACTAAACGATATTTAAACCTAATGAGTCAGCAGTCCTCAAGAATGCTAAGTTTGGTTGAGGAGTTATTAATCTTGACAAGGTTGGATCATAGCCCAATATCCCCGAAAACATCGGTTGTCAAAGTTCATGAATTATTGCAACGTCTTGTGGGTGATGGTGAGAGTTTGTCCAACGGAAGACATCAAATACATTGTGAAGTTTTTTCTGATAAAAATATTTTAGGAACGGAAAATGAAATATTCTCAGCATTTTCTAATTTAGTCACTAATGCCATCCGCTATACCCAAGAGGGTGGTTTGATTACGATTATGTGGAAAGATCGATTGAATGGTGACACAGTTTTTTCTGTCACTGATAGCGGTATTGGCATTGCTCCTGAACATATTCCGCGTTTGACAGAACGTTTTTATCGCGTAGACCGTAGTCGTTCGCGTGAGAGTGGCGGAACTGGTCTTGGCTTAGCCATCGTCAAACATGTAGCGATTCGCCATGACGCTGAATTAGA
>CAIQUZ010000061.1 GCA_903875135.1 uncultured beta proteobacterium
ATCGGGTGATAAATAGCGAGAAAATGCCCCTTGCACGTACTTACGTTTATTGCGCTCAGCTTTACCAATCAAAATATCCATCATCCAGATGGCAAAGGCAATCGAAATCGATGGACCAACAAGTGGCACCATCGGAAAGCCTCGTTTAAAGTTTAAAAAAGCAATGGCCCACCAACCAATAATCAGAACAAAGCCTACCCCAATATTGAATAAAAATCCTTTTTTCAAAAGGCCTATACCGACCCCCAGCATGGCCGCACCTAGAGCTATCATAATGCTGTAATGTAGGGAAAATATGGGCTCGGGACGACCATCTATAATTTGTGATAAACCATGAGCATGGATAAATACACCAGGTAATAAACCATCATCCCCTTTGCGATCAACAATTTGCAATGGTGTCTGATGACGGTCAGTAATCGACAAAACCGCCCCAACAAATACCACTTTATCTTTTAACCAAGCTGGCTGTAAAAACGCCGCTGTCTGCGCGGGGTAAACTTTAAACGGTGGCGTATCCTCATCAGGATTTGGACGCCAAGCGATTTCCATGAATTTTTTGGGCGTCTCAATTTGAAGAATCTCTGCCGCACGCCGAACAAAACTCTTTGGCTCAGTAGGTGTCTGCTCACCAGGATATATCCACCTGATCGTTCCATCAAATGGATCAACGCCCATATTGGCACTGGCTCGTAAGTCCGGGGGAACAAAGTCATCTAAATACTTCTGCTGATCTTCATTTAGGACATTGGTTAAATTGGTATAACTAGCAAAAATTGGGGTTTTGATGTCTCGCAACACTTTTTTTAAATAATTATCTTTTGCCTCTTCTGTCGGTTGATCAAATAACAGATCAAGGCCAATTAAACGAACCCCTTTTTTGTCCAGAGTAATGAGTAATTTAGCAATAAACTCTCTGTCAATCGGTGATCGATAAGGAAACTGTTCCAAGGTTTGCTCATTGATACTAATAATCACAATATTGTTATCCTGAGCCATGGGGGCTTGAAGTGCCGCTAAACGAATGTCATTCGATTTTTTATCAATTTCACTTACAAAACTAAAATAACGCACCAAAAGAAAGGAAATCGCGGTAGATATAAGACATATCCCCACCAAAGAAATACCCTCTTTTAATCGGGGAGAAAACTTCATTGGCTCTTTTGTTGCAATAATTTCAGCATGGCATCAGCTTGTTGAAAACACCCTTTCTCAAGCATCCATCCGGTTAACATAGTTTCCTCTTGAACTTCTTTTGGTATTTCTACAATTTGAAGATTAAAATCCTGACCATCTAATGTCACTACAAGGGTTTCTGTCAAAGAACGAAAGCCTACTTTTTCAGGCTCTAAGGTTGATTCATCTTTAGGCCAAGATAAATCTAACTTATAGGACTTATCGATAGGAGCAATCGATAGTGTGCCTAATTTTTTGTTATCAGGACGCCAAAAAACTGGTGGCATTCCATCTTGCCAACAACGCGTTCCTGAATAACTAACATCCATTAACCAAGGTTTAGGAATCGGTTGAATGGTGGTACCAGCCCGTATCGCTCCAACCGTATTGACCTTAGCGTCGCGTGATGTGACTAGGGAAGCTAAAGGACTACCGCCACTTCCACCACTGGCTTTGGCTGGCATTGGCAAATCACTAAAAGGTCCTTTTAATGTCACCGTATTACCATCGGCACGAATCAGTGTGATTTTTTCACCTTCTTTTAACGTAATAGGTTTCGTGCTATCAATGGTAGAGCCAGGGGCTGCTTTGTAGCCCCTAGAGTCGATCACTGTGAGCTGCTCGGCTCGCACCGAAATACCAAAAAGATAAAAGGACACCATCCCTAGAATAAAGGTATCTTTAAAAAATACCTGTTTAAACGTACCGTAGGTCATAAAACTCCCACTCCCGCAGGTTGAGTCAGTAAGGGTTGTTGATTATTCGACCCCGGGGTTAAAGATTGCGCTATCTTTGCTGGCGTTTTAGCAATTCCAGTCCCCTCAGCAGCGCCATCCCCAATCAATACGAAGGCCCCCCAAAAAACAGGGTGCGCGGTCTCTGCCGTACTACTTAATTTCATCTGGGCTTTTTGTAAAGACATAGCAGTTCCGTTACTCATCTCAGGACCTAGATTGGCAAATAACTGATCCATCAATTGCATCGTGGCTTTTGACGGCACACTCCAATGACTCACCAACAGACTTTGTGCGCCAGCGAAAAAGAAAGCTTCCGTCAGACCACTGAGTGATTCACCACCCAATTTGCCATTACCACCCGCCGTATTACACGCCGATAAGACGACTAAATCGGCATTCAGTTTAAATTCAGAAATCTCACTAGCTTCCAATAACCCATCCTCAAATTTGGTGAGGTTTTTCTTACCAATGGGTGGTGGTGTCATCACAATCGCTGGCTCAGATTGGCAACGTAACTCACCTGGTAAAAGTCCATGGGTCGCAAAGTAAATCACCCGATAATCCACCAAAGCTTGATTACGAACTTGGGTTTCAGTCGCATCGGCACCTAGGAACAATGTGGGTTGATTTTTTCCGCTCATCAATTTAGCAACATTCGAAAGCTCTTGGGAA
The DNA here is from genome assembly GCA_903875135.1 of uncultured beta proteobacterium. GTDB lineage: Bacteria > Pseudomonadota > Gammaproteobacteria > Burkholderiales > Burkholderiaceae > Polynucleobacter. The sequence continues at coordinate 2,586 of CAIQUZ010000061.1, forward strand.
GTTTCTGGTAATGAAGGCATCGCCATCAGTAGTTCGCGAGGAATTGGTCCATTAGAACGACAGGTCTCAAAGGCAAAGGCTGGAGGTGGCTCATCTTCTTCATTCACGATGGTCGCAGTTGCTACAGCAGCAACGGTCTTCCCAGTTTTTGTACTCGCTGCAGAAGCAACCGAGGTTGTAACTGAGCTTGCGCTTTTTTTCTTCGCGATTGTCTTCATTGGTGCGGGTTGATTGATCACCGCATTGACTTGGGTACTTTGTGATTTCCCTAGTAAGGGATTACCAAAACCAATAAATGGCTTAGCTGCTTTTTTCAGCTGAACCGACGACCGTTTATCGTAAAAAGAACGAAGTGATGGCGCATAACTAATAGCCATATGATTAATCAACCAATCAGCTTTCGCATAATCAGTTCCTTCTACTGGTTGGGTCACCAGAATACTAAACGGGAAGCTCAACAACGGTCCAATCGGGACAATAATTAAATGCTTAGTTTGATTCAACGTATCTTGAACTTTACTAAACAGTTGTTTGTATAGCTCATTGGATTTCTTAAGATTAAATTCATGAACCGTTCCGTTTTGAATCTCAAAAGCTAAACGAAGACTTTTAATCGTTTGGGCAATATCGTCGATCCCTTTTGGTATCTCGACCAAGGACATGCCACTGCGAGTGACTAACTGTAAAAGGCCATCTTGCTCTCCCAGAAGAAAGATCGCAACTGCTTCATCTTTTTCCATAAAGCTTTGTAACTCATTTAGCTTCACTGGCTTGGGCTTGACTAAATCCACGTATTCAGGAAATTTCCCTTGGATTTCAGCACGTAGGGCAGTGATTTTTTCTATTTTTTGTTTGAGCTCACTATTTAATTTATCTTCAATAATCTTACTTCGCTGCTCCTCGGGACGACTAGTTTCTGAAGCTAACTGAGCTCGATCGGCATCCCTCAGCCTCTCAAGGGACTGTAAATCACTGACGACATCATTCATCTCTTTATTATTACTGCGTAATTTGGCTGCAGTTAGTGCCATAGTTTTTTGAATAGCAGAACCATGCTGTAATTGATAAGCATCAAAAATTTCCGCGTATAAGCCTTGACGCTCACTTTCCAACTTGAGGGATGGCGCGACAATAGAGGCCGCTTTTGCATAACTAGTTAATTGATCCATACTAATCGATCCTTGACCACGCGGGATCCGCTTGGCAATGGCAATCGATTGTCGAAAAGTATTAATCGCGTTGGTGTTGAGTCCTTCTTTTTGCAAACCTTGGCCTAACTTCGCCAATATGGTGACACTCAGTCGAGTATCTTCACCAAAAACATTCTTTTGATAAGTTAGAGCAGTCTCATAATACTGAACGGCAACCGCTAATTTTTCTTGTGCCAGACTGATATCACCTAAAGTAATTAAAATTTCTGTGTTCCAAAACTGTGGGACATTATCTAAACCATCAATTAACTTTAAAGCCTCACTGGCTTGAGCATAAGCACTAACCTTTTCCCCATTTTTTAAGGACATTTGCGCCTCAAAATTCAAGGCCATCGCTAACTCACCTTGATTTAAATCATTCAGGGTGTCGGTCTTCTCACCCAACACCTCTAAAACGGTATCGTCGCTATCTTCATTAACCTTGCGCCATTTGAGAACAGCTTCATCGGCGTACTTAAGCGCAATAGCATAGTCCCTACGATTACTTGCGTCATATCCCAAATACTGAGATAGACGAGCTTTACTATTTTCTTTGAGAGATTTTTGGAGTATGGCTTCAACTCTTCTAAAGAGTGCGCCAGCTTCGTCAAATTGTCCATTATTACTAACGTTAAGCGCTAAATCCAATAAGGTATCCACTAAGAGTTCAGAGTCTTCACCTAACAACTGTGATTGAATCTGTAAAGCTCTACGAAACAAGGCTTCACTTTCATCATACTTACCAACACTATTCGCGACTCTAGCCTCAACCACCAATTGATCAAAATACAATTGGTCTTTGGGGTTATAAAAACGCACCGGTTTACCCCACACGTCCCGCAGTTTTCGGCTATATTCGCTCAACTCAACATCTTTGATCTCAAATTTTCCACTGATGGTAATCGCCTTGATGAGGTTAGGTAATGTGACCGGTGGGCCCTCTGCGATAAAAATCTTCTTTCCCTCAGAGCGAAGAATAACGATGTTAGGCCATCCACCATTTTTTAATGTGCAAGGAAAAGCTAAAATCGCTGGGTTTAAATAAGGCACCTGCTCCTGATCTTTTAGCCAACGAGGATCGCCACAATCCATTCGGTCAGTAATATCTTTATATGGGTCAGATGCTTTAAATTGTTTCACGGACGATGTAAGACGCTCAACTAAGTTCAGTTCACTCACCACAGGCAATCCCGCCTGTGAATATGCATTAGCAATCAGCGTGCCATTACAAACAATATCGCTCAATTGCAACTGATCAGTTTGTTCAACATCCTTTTGCGCCACCAATTGACACGATTCGTTGGTGAGTAACGACGCACCTAAATTCGCTTGAGTGACAGGGCCGAACTTGTCCGTGAATGGCTCGGTAGGGGCAACTATCTCGTAAGTCTCTGAAGACTCTTTATTCATCACTTCATCTTTTAGACTCCCCTTCAATGAAAGAGACTCTGATGATTTGTTGCTTGTTTTTTTACTATTAGCTAAATTTTCTGTAGACGAGCTTTTATCTTGAGCATCAACTACATAAGGTGTAAAGGCAACAAACAGGGTAAAGGAGATGGCAAGCAGACATGTCGAAAGACTTCTATTACGCAGAAGCATAAATAATTTACAAATTTTCATAGATGACTAATTTTAATATGTTTTATTAAAAAAATATAGATGTCATTCAAGCGTAAACGCCCAATTGAAGGCATTTAGAAGCTGGCACGAGACCCGCCAAATGAATTATTCATAACAGGGGAAGACGCTAAACGAAATTTAGTCACTTTTTGTGAGTAAATACCCTGAGAAATCGGCGTTACAACAACGGTCGAAGAAGAACGTGTTTCGCTTTTGGCGGGAGTTGAAGAAGTTTTCAGAGGTATTGCTACAACGACACTGGCCCCACTGACAAGACTAATATCTTGCGCAATCGGAATGGAAGCCATCACTGGTGGTGGTGCTGGTGGAGGGACATTCTCAACAGAAACTGCTGCAACAATCGTTGGGCCACTAGCCGTAGTCGAGGGAGACGCAATCGGAGGTGCTGACGCCGTCAAAGGCGGTGGAACGCCACTTGACGGAACAAAACTAGGTACGAAACTTAAACTCAACGGTAGCGGTGCATTCGGAGTTGGTGCAATGGGGATTGGTGCGAGCGGTCCAGGTCCTGTTGCTAGTGTAGCTCCGCTAGAAGCTTGGGTCACTATTGGACCTGTCGCTAAGTTGGTTCCAGATACTGGCCCAAACCCTAAGGGGCCTCCACCGGGATTATTAACAACCATTTCAGGAGGCAAGGCCCCTAAAGGTGGCGGCCCAGAAGGATTCGTTGGCGGAGGTGGAGGCGCTGTGGTCGTAAATACCTGAGCTTGTAAGATGATCGGCAAAGGGGGCGGGATAAAAACAGGCATCGGTGGCGGCAATCGAATCGTTGTCACCGATTGAAGTAATTTAGTCACATTTGCTTGATTATCTGGAGTAAATGAATCGATAAGCGAAGCATAAAATTGTTGGACCGGTATTGCAGTTTGAACTGCAATGCCAGTAGCCGAAGATGGAGCATTAAATACACCTCCATCAGTTGTTTGGGTTCCCCGACCAAATGGATTTACAGCAACAGTGCTTGCAGTAACGACCCCTTTGTTCGCAATAAAATTACCGTTAAAATCTGTATTATTCCCTGCTAATATGCTGAGTGTACCTAGTCCCACCTTTCGAATCACTCCTGAACCGCTCAGATTGCCTGTATAGTTCAAGTCTTGATTCGAGGCACCAATAATCAGTGTGCCATTATTAACAATATTGAATGTCGCCGCAGCAATCCCCATGCCATTGACATCATATAAGGGACTAAAAAATGAGTTTGTTGCCAATACAAGGTTGCTAGTTGTGCCTCCAGCCAAATTATAGTTATGAAGATCTAACTCAAGCCCACCCGTCAATTGTAAGGTACCCCCAGCAAATGTAACAGAACTACTCGACGCTAAATCTGTGCCCAGAGCGGTAATCGAATTCGTTATAAGTGTGCCTGCTTGAAGCGTAGTTCCTCCTAAATAAGTATTCAGAGCATTCCCCATCGAGACTGTACTTGAAGCATTCACAAGAACTGCTCCTGCGCCACTGATTGTTAGATTCGCTATATCAATAGGTACTGTATTACCAAAGATTAATCGGTCATTAGTCGTTAATAAATTAATAGGCCCGCCCAATGTCGTTGCTACAGGATTTAATGATCGGCCACTAGCTTGTGTCATGGTATTAATGGTTAGTGAGCCAGAAACATTGAGCCCAGCACCAAAAAGATTTGAAAAATTCATCACTTGGGGGTTAGCAATCAAAGTGATGATGCTATTGCCTGTCAAATTTAAGGTTCCGCTAAGATCCATTGCCGGTAAGTTAGAAGAGTTTGCTCGAATCGTCGAAGTACCTCCCGAGGTATCCACTAAATAGCCCCCAATTTGTAAATTGGAATTCAGTCCAGTTAAGCTAATCACTGATCCATTACCCATTTGTACAAATCCACATTGTCCACTGCATGGGCCTTCAGCTGGATTTACTGTTGGCGCTATGTTTGACTGAGGAGTAATTTGTAAATTCGCACCTTGTCCTGTGGCTGTAATGCTAGTGTTTACAAAAACACTATTTGAGGCCAAGAGCCTCAACATATTATTTGAGGACCAAGTAATCGGGGCGTTAACCCTGATATTTCCATATCCCCCCACAGACCCAGCGCTATTACTTTGAACAGTGACGTTCGTCGTTCCAAGATCGTTGCCTATCGAATTAGCTATAGCTGTAGTAATTGTTAAATCATTCGGATCTAACAACCAAGTTCCGGTAGTACCCCTCGGCGCACTCGTATTGACCGTCATCCCGTTGACATTGAGCGTATATCCTGAGGTCTCAATCCAGCCGCCATTACCACCTTGAGCTCCACCCATCGCGAGTAATGTACCG
>CAIQUZ010000062.1 GCA_903875135.1 uncultured beta proteobacterium
ATGATTGGACTGGGAACGATCTCCAATCTAGCAATGGCGCAAGCTAACACTGCTTACAATCCAAATACCATCATGAATAGTGGTGACCCTGAAGTCAACGCTTGGGTCAATATCAAGCCAGATGATACGGTCGTGATTCGTATTGCGCGTTCAGAAATGGGTCAAGGAACTAGGACTGGTCTTGCCCAACTGGTTGCCGAAGAACTTGAATGTGACTGGAAAAAAATCATTACTGAATCACCTACTCCAGGGCAAAGCGTTGCGCGTAAACGCGCTTGGGGTGAAATGAGTACTGGTGGTAGCCGAGGTATAAGAATTTCTGAAGATTATGTGCGCCGTGGAGCTGCCGCGGCAAGAGTGATGCTGATGCAAGCAGCAGCCAATACATGGAATGTTCCTGTAACTGAATTAAAAGTGGATAAAGGCATCATTACCCACACTCCATCGGGCCGTAAAACCAGCTATGGCAAAGTTGCAGAAGCTGCCGCAAGAATTGCCCCTCCAGATCCAAAATCCATCACCCTGAAAGATCCGAAAACATGGAAAGTAGCGGGTAAGCCGCTCGCTCGATTAGATACTGCCAATAAAGTCAATGGTACGAAGGTATTTGGCGTTGATCTGCAGTTGCCTGGTATGCTTTGCGCGACAGTCAAAGCCTGCCCAGTATTTGGTGGAAAAATTGTGAGTTACGATGAGTCAAAGGTCAAAAATCTGCGGGGTGTAAAAGGCGTCGTTAAGGTCAATGACAGCACTATTGCTGTTGTTGCCGATACTTTTTGGAGAGCAAAAATAGCCCTTGAAGCTTTACCCATTGTTTGGGATGAAGGAAAAGGTGCAAATACCTCTAGTACTGATATTGAAAAAATGCTACGCGATGGCCTTGAAGAAACTGGTGATTTTTGGCAACGTAAAGACGGTGACGCTCCAGGAGCAATCAAAAACGCAGCGAAAAAAGTTGAGGCTGTTTATTTCACACCATATCGCTCACATGCCAATATGGAGCCAATGAATGCCACTGTTCGAATCGCTGACGATCGCGCTGAAGCTTGGGTTCCTACTCAAAATGGTGAAGCCTCTCACGCAGCATTGGCAGAAGCAACAGGTCTTCCACTGGAAAAATGTGAAATTTATAAACTCGACCCAGGAACTGGATTAGGTCGCCGGGGAGGTACACAAGAGTATGTAAATCAAGCTGCTGCTATTGGAAAACAATTTCCAGGTATTCCTATCAAAATGATGTGGAGTCGTGAAGAGGATATGACCCATGACTTCTACCATCCAATCGCAATGGCAAAGATGTCAGCAGGTCTGGACGCCGGTGGAAATATTACAGGCATGCATATCAAAGTTGCTGGGCAGTCCATTAATGCAACCGTCAGCCCCATGGCGATTAAAAATAATAAGGATGTCAGACAACTCCAAGGATTTTACGCAGAACCTGGTGATGCTCAGTTAGGCTACGAATTTCCAAGCTTGCTGACAGAATATGTGATGAAAAATACCCATGTTCCAGTGGGTCCTTGGCGTGGTGTTAATACCAACCAAAATGGCCTCTTTATGGAATGCTTCATGGATGAGTGTGCCACGGCTGCGAATAAAGATCCGTTGGCATTTCGGCAAGCGCTCATGCAAAAATATCCCAAGCATCTCGCCGTATTAAATGCTGCTGCGAAAAAGGCCAATTGGGGATCAACTACTGCCGCAGGCGTTCATCGTGGTATTGCACAATTTATGGGCTACGCCAGTTACTCTGCTTGTGTTGCTGAGGTTTCGGTCAAAGGCAATATCGTTCACATTTCACGACTTGTGTTTGCCCTCAATTCTGGGCATGTGGTCAATCCATATTTAGTGCGTGAGCAAATTGAAGGTTCCGTAGTGATGGCTCTAGGCGCAATTTTCAATCCTGAGATCACTGTTGAGAATGGACGAATTAAGCAAACAAATTTTGATTCTTACCCATTACTCAAACTCTCTTCAACGCCAAAAATTGAGTCTGTCTTAGTGCCGACAAATGATTTTTGGGGCGGTGTTGGTGAACCTACAATCTGTGTTGTCGCACCTGCAGTTATCAATGCTATTTCAAAAGCAATTGGTCGACCTCTCAGAAATTTCCCGCTACATAAAGAAAATCTCTCACTAGCTTAAGAAAATTTTTACATTGTCAAGGAGCCGCGCAAGCGGCTCTTTTACCTTCGGATTGATGGACCATCCCAAGGCATTCCTTCAGAGCGTTTTTTCAAAAATAACTCCAAAGCTCTTAATTCAGGACTACCAGAGGGTGGCACAAGTGCTTGAACTCCGGAATAGCAAGCCCTCAATCTTCGATCGATACTTCCAGCGGTTTGCCACGATTGTCGATAAATCGGAAAGCCCGTCACAAAAGCAGGGCTAATGACATCTGATCTTAACTGAATACCTATTTTTTGGTCATGACATTGTGTACACGCCAAATTCAATCTACCTTGACGAGTGACGTAGATTTTTGCTGCAAGATTCATTTGTTCTTGCCATGCTTCATGCTCACTCTTGGCCTTTGGTCCTTCAATGCGAATTTTCTGACCTTTTGCAGTGTCAGATAACGCAGTCGAAAGCGCTAAGACTTCGTTACTTTCATTCGACCACTTTTGAGTAGATGTTCTGGATAAGCAAACGCCAATTTGATCCTCTAAATTCAGCAATCGCCCCTGGCTGGTTGAGTTGGATATCCATTTAGGAAATTGCACAACAGTGGTTGCTAGTGATGAGATTTTTCCATGACATTCTTGACACTTTGCTTCCCAAATTGCATGACCTTGATCATTCCATAAACTTAATGGATTTGCCGCCTCATCTTTTCCTAAAGACATTAACTCTGGTGGCAAAAAAGTATTGCCGGATAATCGCTGCGAGTGGGCAATACTGGAGACTAGAAATAAGATCAAACCACCAATGATCACCAAACGTCTTTTCATGTGCTTACAAGCAATTTCTCTGCCCGTCCCTTGACTCCCTGATCATCTTCCCAATCTACAGAAATCATTGCGGCACCACTTGGAACGGTGACAAAGATGCTAAAGAGAGGGTTTGCAGCAATTCCAGTTCCAAGTTCAGCTTGCAAAACTATCTCTTGGTTCAGACGAATTGTCACTTTATCAATAATATTTTTAGGTATACGCTCATTACCACCATCGCCTAAGCGGTACCCAGTTTCCATGGGATGTCCGATTAAAACTTTCACCTCTACTTGTTGGCCAACCATTGGAGAGCCAATAATATTGATTCGGATTGGATGAGGATTTAAAGTTGCCATATTAGGTCGCGTCAAAACATGCGTTCAGCGTTACTACCGATGGAATAACTCCACTGATTTTTGAACCATCACTCAGTTGAGCAATCACCCAAACATTTTGGCTCATCGCTAATCGAATCCTTGTAGCCATACGATAACTCGATTTTGGATTAGGTAAGGTGACTTTAAGAACTAGCGGATTCGGATTTTCAGGAGCGATGATTTCAAACGACTGAATCAATTTTTGCCCAGGGGCCTGAATTTGAATACTAAAGGGGATGGAGTTACCCGTATCTGCTAAGGGGGGTAAATCGAGTACAACACCTTCTTGTTTTAAATTTAAAGCTTTTAATTGCTTCTCCGATAAAGATGAAGTCTCAATAGCCATTAGACTCGGTGACAACATTGCTCCAACAAGAACTGTGATTTGCTTTAAAAAAGTTCGCTTCAAGAGAGGTTCTTTCATCACTGGTCGATTAATTTAGAGTAAGTAAAGCATCTACGACGAATTGTATTTGTTGTGGACTCAACATGGTTTTTGATTGATTAGGAATTTTTATATCCTCTAAAGTACCATAAGGAGGCATCAATGTGTCAGAATGAATCTTACGTGCGTCCGTCACCCACTGAATCAATTCCAATCGAGAATACTTTTTGCCTACGCCTTGCAAATTAGGTCCGAAATTTCCTTGCTTTTCAAGTTGGTTAGACCCGACTTTATCAACATAATCAACCGTGTGGCAAGTGACACAATTACCTAATTGGCGACTATTAATAATCTCAAATCCGACCTTAGTGGCCTCAGATGTATTTTCCCCATACGCAATCGAAGTCCCGAGTAGGGATATCAACATCATTATGGTTAGATCAATTTTCATAGGCTATTTTGAATGGTTAGCCTATTTTGCCATTAGTTAGAAAAAATATCTTTTAGGACTTCCAAGGTGCTTTTAAGTCACTTAAGCTCGCTAAAACCTTTGGCATCATCGATAAATATCCGCTTTGACGCCCCATTACCCAGGCTTGGACAATATCAGTATGAGGTAGATTACGAGTTGCTAAAAGAGCCTCAGCAGTTGCCAAATCATTCATCTGCCCAAGTAACTCCTGAGAGCGTGCTAAGGATTTCATGTACAAAGACATTCTTCTTTTTGGATATAAATCCATAAAGAAGTCAAATGAGTAACGCAATTTTTTCAAATCCAAGCGCAACTGATGACTTTGTTCTAGATTACGATTTGGTACTAACACTTCCCGCATAAAACGACGATGACGCCGTTTTAAAAGCCGTGTGGCAAAAGCCTGAGTATCTTCTTCAATCATAGGCTCTGGCGTTGATTGACTTTCGAGAACCATTTTTTGACGATTTTTTACCTCAGGGTGACTGGATAAACTCATCACGGCTTCCGCAAAAGAAATTAATTTGACGGAATACGTACGACTACCAAAACTCGCAACTGCCTTGGCATGAGCTTTTGCACGTTGCTCAACAGAAAATTTTTCTAAGGCTTCAATCTCTGCCTGATTTGGGAAAGCTCCTTTGATTAAAGGTAAAGACTCCTGCGTAAAAACATCCCAATTCCTAGCATCGCCTAACTCATTGGCTAAATCTCTCCAAGTGGTATTCCATTGGTGAACAAAAGGCATGGGTAAGACTGGTGAAAAGAGCTTAATGGCAGAACGAATCCGTCGCATGGCAACCCTTGCTTGATGAATATATTCATCGTCATCATCACGTAAGATCCCTACATCATTGACTTGAAGATGATTTAAGCACTCTAAACAAATCCGTTCGAAACTTTGTAATGGCGTCGCTTTAGGATCGATATCTAAGGATGGTGGTTTAATTGGACTAGGGGTAATATTCTTAAATAGCTGATAACCTCTCTCAGCTTTGGATGCAGCACTAGGGTGCAACCTTACGCGACGACTAAGGACCCTGGCCAAACCAAATAAGGTGACAGGGTTACCTGCCTTTAACTCTAATTCAACTTCACTAATAGGTTCTTCAAATAACTGATTATCTCGTTTTGTAACAATCAAACCCTGATCAATTGCAATTTCAATGGTAGCCCCACGAAACACAACTTCCCATGAACGTCTCGTGAAATCTGTTGTAAAAATTGGAACTAATTGAGGCGCCAGTAAAGTCATCTTCTGAGCAATAACAGGATCATCAATCAGCGTTTGGAAGTCAAACTGCCCCTGGACTGTTGGAGCCTCCCATTCGGATCGACTCGATAATCCACCAGAGTTCGTGTGATTGATTTTTAAAGTTAATAATAACTTTCTCAGAATCTTGCGTTCACGAACAGCAATCCCCTGATGCATGAGAGCAAGTTCAGGAGTATCGTAATAAATATTATAAAGTTTTTGTCGCTTCCCAGTGACTTGCAGAAGTGGATGCTCTAACAGCGATGAAAGATCTTTTGCAGAAAAACTAAGTTTTAATTCGGTTTCGATAGCCATTGCCAGTAATTTGTCCCTAAATAGTCATTAAATTAGAAAAATGCTCTTCATTTTAATCTTTTTGTAACATAAATACTATCTAGAATAAATAATTACTGCCAATTACTATTAGCCTAAAACTTATTTTTTACCTAGGCCTAAAGTGTCAACCATCACCCGAAAAACTTCAGTATTGTCCATAAACCCTCTGAATTTTTCTGCTCCCGGACCCATCGCACTTAACAAAGCATCATCCACTGTATGAACACCTACATCGCTGGCCACCGGTAAATTACCACCAACTAAGTAAGCATCATCAAACTGATCTTTATATTTAGGATTTGCTACAAACGCTTTTCCAGAGGCATCTTTTACAGCTGGGGTAAAGGTTCCATCCAACTTTGGTCGCATCGTTTCATAGTGATCCGGGTAATTGGCATATTGGAAAACAATCCGGTTAGTAACATCAATTTTTTCCGGATAGCCCTGATCATTTGCTTTTGGATAATTCGGAAATCCAGCATCAGCATAAATACCAACCTTTTCTCTTAAGGCTCCATTCTTTGCATCATTGATAACCCCCATAATCGAACCGCTGTGCGTATGGTCAGGGGTAACAATGACTAAAGTGTCTTTATGTTTCATTGCATAATCTTTCGCAATCTGAACTGCATTACTGAGCATGATGGTGTCAAACGCTGCACGCTCCCAATCCAAAGGGTGATTAAATTTATCAATTAAAGCTGCTTCAACCATTAAGAAAAATCCGTCTTTATTTTTTGATAAGACATTAATTGCTGCCTGAGTCATTTCCGTTAAATCAGGCTGATCAGGATATTCACTAACCGTATTTTTCTTTAAAAACAATCGATCTAATGCGCCATCCATATTGTCATCGTGAAACATCCCAAATAGTTTCTTGGTATCTCCACGTTGATTTGCGGCAAGTAATTCAGTACGATTTTTGACCAATGTATAGCCATCATTTTCAAATAAACGGAATAAATTATTATTGTCTTTTCGTTTTGACTTAGGCTCGCTTTGAGGTAAAAAGTAGGCACTACCACCACCTAAAATAACTTCGACATTCTTTTGAAAGAGTTCATCGGCAATATACTGTTTGTCTGCCCTTCTACGAGTATGAGCAACTAGCGCAGCTGGAGTAGCATCTTCAATTTCTGCATCAGAAACAATACCAACACTCATTTTTGTTTTACGTTTAATGATTTCAACAATCGTTTCAACTTTGGGGTGCGCAAGATTATCGCTAGAGCGTGAAGCGTAAACACCTAAAGCATTCACTGATGATTTATGCCCAGTTGCATAAGCACTCATCGAATTGGCAGAGTCAGTGATTAATGAATCTGCCCCAGAAGTTCCAATCATGGCTGAATAAGGCATGTCATCAAAGGATAGCTTGCCCTGAAATTTACCTTGAATAATTCCTTTAGACATGATTCTTGCCGCCGTGCGGTTAGCAATGGACATACCATCGCCAATAAATAAAATCACATTTTTAACTTTGCGAGGTCCGGTCCCATAAACATCCCACTCTACTTGGCGGGTCATACTTTGATCAGATATTGCCCCCGCACTGAATTGGTAATTCCCCTCTTTTAAAATAGTGATATTTCTCCAAATAAGCGAACTCCCTTTGCCATTTTCATTTTGAATAAATTCTGGTTTAGTTGAGATGGTTTTAGCCATTGGCTCACCATTGAGCATGACTTTCGCATCTTCCGGATTGATGACCTTTTCATATTCGACCTTTAAGTCAAACTTTGAACCCACCAAAATACTCGCCTGATTTAAGGGATAAATCACCACGGCCTGACTTGGAAAGATAGTACAAATGAGCATTGCTATCAAAGAAAACGATATTAATTGCTTTAAATTCATAGTTTTGTTGAATAATTTCATTTTCTACCCCTTAAAACTGCATCTTATCCCATCATTGTGACTATTCTATAAAGTTGTATCTATGCAAAAATATCTTATGAAATCTTCCTCACTTGTTCTGTTCATCCTCAGCTTATGTCTCGGGGCTTGTACCTCTCAAGCACCAATTAATTCAACCTCAGGTCGACTAAGTGACCCGAAACCTCTTACCTTATTAATTTCCATCGATGGTTTTAAGCCTGAATATCTCCAAAGAGGTATCACTCCTAATCTCCAGCAATTAGCAATCACTGGTGCGGCTGCACAAGGCATGTTACCCGTCTTTCCATCAATCACATTTCCGAACCACTTCAGTATGGTGACAGGTCTTTATCCTGATCATCACGGTATCGTCAATAACAATATGAAAGACCCTGGAATTCGTGAACCCTTCAAATTATCATCACGTACTGCTGTGACAAACCCCGCATGGTGGACAGGAGGCGTTCCAATTTGGGTTAGCGCCCAGCAGCAGGGCCTAAGAAGCTCTACTTTGTTTTGGCCTGGAAGCGAAACCACCATCAAAGGAATACAACCGAATGATTGGCTCTATTACGATAAAAATATGAACGCATCTGCGAGAGTCTCTAAATTATTAGAATGGCTCCATCGCCCCAAAACAGAGCGGGCTGATTTTGCAACACTCTACTTTGAAGATGTGGACTCTATGGGGCATCGATATGGCCCAAATAGCAATGAAGTGAACCTCTCTCTTGTCCAAGTTGATTTAGCGATTCATCAATTAATTATGGGATTAAAAGAGACTGGTCTTTATGATCAAACAACGCTGATTATCGTTTCCGATCACGGTATGGCAGAAGTTCCCCCCAGAAACCAAATACGCCTCAACCAGTTATTGAGCAACCTGTCTCAATATAGTGTCGAATGGCAAGGCCCACTCGCTGGAATTAACCTAAACGGTAACTCTGAAAAGCCTCTGTTGAACGCCTTGAAACAAAGTACTCATATGAGCTGTTGGCCCAAAAAAGAAATTCCCACTCAATACCATTTTGGTACTAATCCGAGAATCCCCGATGTGGTGTGTCTTGCAGATTTAGGCTGGACAATTATTGAGGGAGCTTCACTATTTAATATTCCCGGACAACATGGATTTGACCCACAACTCAAGGAGATGCAGGGCATCTTTATTGCTTCTGGCTACCGAATTCATCAACAACGACTCAACACATTTGAGAATATTGAAGTCTATCCATTTTTATGTCACCTACTCGGCATCGTGCCGGAGAAAAATGATGCAAAAGATATATTATTCCGACAAATTGTTCAATAATTCATACTCAAAAAATAAAGAGAATCTGTGACAGACGAGTGAACTGTCAAATAAATAATGTTAAATTATTGGAATTCAATATAGGGAAACAATATGTCACAAATTAATCAAGACGATGATCAAAATTATGTATTAGGTATTGTAGGAGCCATCATTTTGGCAATCATAGTTGGTGTTGTCTCCCTTAGTATTTCCGCTTCAAATCAAATGAGTAACCCTGCAGTAGAAACAACAGGGAGTCAATATCCGATTCAATTAGGTAACTTTGATTTTTCTGTGACAGATGGAAAAATTACTCTCTCAGGTGCGGTGGTGGATGAGTCCGCCAAAATGAGTTTACTCAAACCCGCCAAATTATTATGGGGTGAAGACAATGTCGTGGATCAACTCAATATTGCTCCAAATGCAAAACGTTTTTGGTGGAACGCCAAGCCGTTTGACGTCCTTTCCAAACTTAAATCTGTTCCACAATTCGCTCTTCATCTCTCCAATAACGAGATTACTGGCACTGCTAAAGTTGGATCAGATAGCGCTAAAGACAGCTTGTTATCAGGTCTCAAGTCTTGGTTTACAAAAGATGTCAATAGTTCTGTGAATGTTGAAGTCGACCCCCAATACTTAGCCAATCAGATTGATCCCAATACTCTATTAAATATTGCAGTGGAATACATAACTGGAGCCTCCGATTTACCTGAAACAGCGAAGCCACTCCTTAACCAAATCGCTGAGGTATTAAAGGATGATGGTCGTGTGATCCACATCTACGGGCATACGGATAATGTTGGCGTTACGGAAGAAAATAAAACACTCTCGCAATTACGAGCTGAAAAGGTTAAAAATTATTTAGTCGGTCAGGGGGTGACTAAGGAAAACCTTATTACAGATGGCTTTGGAGACTCAAAACCTATCGGTGATAACTCGACTGATGCAGGTCGCACCATGAATCGTCGGATAGAGTTTTCAACTCAATAAACCTTTTGGCAGAGACTTTCTCTGCCGTTTTTATTGCTTTAAGGATGGGTGCATTAAAATCTCCCTTTAAGGAAACTTATCAATGCCCTATCAATATCACTCTTATGAACCGAATAAAGGTCATGGTTTACCTCATGATCCCTTTAACGCCATTGTTGGCCCAAGACCGATTGGTTGGATTGCGAGCCAAAGCAAAGATGGAATTCTTAATCTTGCACCTTATAGTTTTTTTAATGCTTTTAATTACATTCCACCGATGGTGGGATTTTCTAGTACTGGTTTAAAAGATTCTGTTACCAATATCGAACAAACAAAAGAGTTTACTTGGAATTTGGTAACTTATGATCTGGCGCAGCAAATGAATGCCACCTGCGCTGCCGTTCCGCCGGATGTCAATGAATTCGAGCTCGGCGGATTAACGCCGCTCCCATCCTCCATCGTTCAAGCACCAAGAGTGGCGCAAAGTAAGGTTTCTTTTGAGTGTAAGTTATCACAGATCATTCAACTACAAACTGCCGCTGGCGAAAAGATTAATACCTGGTTAACTTTAGGCGAAGTTGTGGCTATCCATATTGCAAAAGATCTTTTAAAAGATGGAGTATATCAAACTGCTGAAGCAGACCATATTCTTCGTGGAGGAGGCCCTGGTGATTATTTCAGGATTGGGCCACAACAATTATTTAAAATGTCACGGCCCAAATAAGCTCAATTAATTAATTTGCTGTATTCCGCAGAGTAACCAACCAGTATTGCCAGCTATCGGCTTAGTCCAGTTCCATACCTCAGTCAAGTCTTCCACAGGGCCGTTAACTTCTTCACGGATAGAGCCTGTGAAACGAACACTAGCGAGATACTCATTGTTTTCTTCTTCAACGGCTAATAAATCTGCAGCTAAAGTCAACACTTGCGTACTACTAATAGCGGTCGTTCGAGCCAACATATCTTTGCGAAGAAGATCAAATAATTCTGGTGTTGTGTATTCTTTTAATACATTTAAATTCTGCTGATCAGAGGCTTCTTGTAATTGTAAGAACAAGGTTTTAGCATTTTCTAAAAAAGTATCTTTATCAGTAAAAGCCTGTGGCGTTAAAGCTGCGTGAATCGGAGACTTCAGTGCATTATCTGAGACCTCTGGAATGAGAGGTAATTGTTGAGACGACGCCATATTTGTTGCTGTTGGGACTGGAGTTGAACTCGCATAAGTTTGACTTTCCTGGGCCGCTGTCGCGTTCCATGGAGCAGCCCCAGCAGGACTAGGCGTCATCATGGAATTCATACTTTTTCCAGCAAATTTTCTAAATAGCCAAAGCCCTAAGAAAACCAAAGCACCAATCATTAAGATATTTGAGAACATCGAAGCAACACCCTCTCCCATTCCCATATGGGAAAACAAATAACTCAAGCCAATACCGGCGGCAATGCCTCCTAAAATACCGCCCATCCCGCCAAATCGACTAGGTGTTGGAGCGGGAGCAGCAACACCTGGAGGTGTTGTAGGTTTAGGCGCAGCGTTCACCGGTGGAGCTACAGGCTTCGGGGGGAGTGCATTTTGATTACGCGTCACGGTATTCGACTGTCGGCCAATACTAGATCCTCCACCCATGCGCTTGGCATCGGCTTCATTTGAAGCAACTAATAAAATGCTGAGCATCATCAACAATACTGTCTTCATAATCATCAATCTCATGAATTCTCCAAGTTATTAATTACGATAGTTCAATTAGATACCAAATCGGATAATTTGTCATCTTAATAACCATATTCGAGATATAGACTTTTTGACTTTCTTGATGAGTATCCATAAAACTTGTGATTATTCGTATTACACTTGAGCTCTATAAAAAATAAAGCGTGCTAAACCATTGAAAAAAATCATTAAATATCTATTGCTTGCGTTTGTGTTACTGCAATTGTATTTTTTTGTACAGGTAGTCTGGCTCAGTAATATCAATCCCAAAAGTAGTGCTTTCATGTCAGCAGAAAAAACGCGCTTACAAAAAGCCAATCCTTATTTCCAACTTCAGTACCGTTGGAAAGATTACAGAAATATTTCCATCCACATTAAACAAGCAGTCATTGCTTCAGAAGATGCTAACTTTACTCAACACGACGGGGTGGATTGGGACGCTCTCGAAAGAGCAGCTAAAGAAAATATGACTCACGGTAAGGTCAAGCGAGGCGGCTCAACGATAACGATGCAACTCAGTAAAAATATTTTTCTATCTGCGCACCAAAGTTACATACGAAAAGCCCAAGAAATGATTATTACGGGCATGATAGAACTTGTAATGAGTAAGCGTCGGATTCTCGAACTCTATCTGAATGTTGCAGAATGGGGTATTGGGGTATTCGGCATTGAATCAGCTGCCCAACATTATTTTGGAGTTACTGCCTCACAATTGACGCGAGAACAAGCCGCTTGGCTAGCAGCGATCCTACCAGCACCAAGAAGGTTTGATCAAATGCGCAACTCAACATGGGCGGAACAAAAGGAGAATATTTTGCTACAACGCATGCCCATGGTGAAAGTTCCCTAGTAAATTGCTTATTTATCCAAGATAAATGGGCTTAGGTTGGCTATAAAAACTCTCCAGAACATGATACGGAATCTGAAAGTTCTTTTCCTGAAAACTCGCGTGAGCAATACCCTGCATCACTGAAAAATGTTTATCGGGATGCGGTAATTTTGCAAAAAATTCTAATACGTCACTAAACGCAGCAATGCCGTCATACTGACCACGCATGATGAGAATAGGTAAATTTAATTTCTCCGGATCAACTAAAGGTAAGTTCGCTGACATGTCTAGATAAGTTCCAGTTGGCATAGAGTCATCTAGAGCCGTTACAGCATCAGCAAAAGCTGTCACTACCTTAGGATCTGCGGTTCCTGGGTGGTCTCTAGTAAAGACACTTTCAATCATGGCATGATTGACTGGCCTGCGATTAGAAGATTGCCAAAGCGCTAAACGTTTTTTTCTCTCCGCTAAAGTTGGGCTATCTTTGCCTGTCCAAACAAATGCATCAAGCGCTAACCGACTTATTCTGCCTGGGTTATTTTGTGCATATACCGCGGCCTTTAAGCCCCCAGAAGAAACGCCATAAGCATAGATAGATTTTTCGCCAGTGATACGCGTTATTTCATCTACAACACTTGTCAAATCATCTGCGCCATTAGCAACATTAAAATTAATATTTCGCGATTTATCAGAACGACCATAACCTTCATTATCGGCACACCAAGTGTCATATCCAAGGCTGGAAAAATAATTCATCACTGACATCTCCGGTGCTCCTGGAATATCCAGATCAAATGTTGGAGTACCTGCCATGGAAGAGCCATGAACAAATAAAATGATCCCTTTATAGTTTTTTAAATTGGCATTCTTTCTCCATAAATGAATCTTGACCTGTCCACCATCAACTGGTTTATTGACCCAATAGGTTTTACCCACAACATTTTTATAGGAATTATTTTTTTGCGCTTGTGCAATTGGGCTAATCAACACCCCACCGATGAGCCCTGACAGTAGTAAAACTTTTCTTCTAAGTTCTGAATGCATGATTGATCCTCTATGTTTTCATCAATTTTTATAGTCTTATTGATAGAGACGCCCAAAAACGTAAACTCTCTTACATTACAGGACCTCTGTCAATGAGTCACCCAATGGTTTAAGGCCTGTTATTTAGCCGTTTCATTACGCCTATTTAACAACATGTTAATCTAACTTAGCTTTTATCTTAAAAAAATACCTTCTTTCATGTTTACAACGCAACGAATTTAAAGAGATCTACTATGAATAAACAGGGCCTAAAATTACTCCTCCTTCTATTCCTAGCGGTATTGAGCTCACTGAGCCTTGGACAAGCTTACCCCAATAAACCGGTAACCATTGTTGTTACATATGCCCCGGGTGGGCTTGGCGATATGCTAGCTAGACAATTAGCCGATCAATTAACCCAACGTACAAAACAATCTTTTATCGTCGAAAATAAGCCTGGGGCTACAGGTGCATTGGGCTCACGCTATGTGGCAAAATCGAAAGCTGATGGTTACACACTTCTTCTCGGACAAACCGGTGAAATGGTGATCAATACACTTGTTTCAAAAGATTTAGGCTATGACCCCTATCTGGACTTTAAGGCTGTCGCTTTGATTGGTGAAGTTCCTTTAACCTTAGTAGCCCCGCTGAGTGCACCTTATAACTCTTTGCCCGAATTAATACAATACGCAAAGTCACAACCCAACAAATTAACCTACGCCTCTTCTGGAACTGCAACTCCAGGCCACTTGGCAGCAGCAAGCTTGTGCCAACTGGTAGGCGTTAATATGACCCACGCGCCCTATAAAGGAGCAGGTCAAGCAATGACAGATATTTTAGGAGCGCATGTAGATATGTTTTTTGCAAGCACCCCTTCCGTTGTCCAATTTATTGAAGGTAAAAAGGTCAAAGCTCTAGCCATATCATCCCCAAAACGAACAAATGTTTTTCCTCAACTACATACAGTCTCAGAAGATATTGGTAAAGACTTTAGTTTTACCCTATGGGGCGGCATCTTTGCACCGACAGAGACTCCTGACCCGATCTTGCAATCTTTGAATATCATGATTAATTCTATTTTGGCAGATCCTAGCTTCAAAAAACAATTAGAAAATGAAGGTATTAATATCAGACAAAATAGTCGAGAGGAATTTTCACAATTTCATCGATCCGAATTATCGAATTACAAAAAAAGTACTCAATCCATTAATTTAAAAAGCGAGTAATAGTAGATGAAAATCGTAATGATTCCTGGTGATGGTATTGGTCCAGAAACAATGACTGTCTGTAGTGATGTTTTAACAACCATTTCTGAAAAATTAGACCTTCATCTTGAACTGATTCATGAAATCGCCGGTCACGATAGTTTAAAAAAATATGGATCCACAGTTACTGAGCAATTATTAGCGACGGTAAAAGCCGCTGATGGATTAATACTAGGTCCAATGGCTACCTATGATTTCAAAGATGAAACAAAAGGTGAAATTAATCCATCAAAATTTTTTCGTAAGAAATTAGATCTCTATGCCAATATTCGCCCAGCAAGAACTTACCCAAAAGTCCCCACTAAAATGAACCCTTTTGATTTAGTAGTGGTTCGTGAGAATACCGAAGGATTTTATGCCGATCGAAATGTTGAATCCGGTAATAGCGAAATCTTAGTTACACCTGATGTAGGTATTTCTTTAAGACGTATTACACGAGAGTGCTGCATACGTATTGCAAAGTCTGCCTTTGAATTGGCAATGACCAGAAAAAAACATGTCACACTAGTTCATAAAGCAAATGTATTGAAAATTACCGATGGTCTATTTTTAGATTGCTGTGCTGAAGTTGCAAAATCTTATCCCGAAGTTACCGTAGATGATCACATCGTTGATGCCATGATGGCCCACGTCGTCAGAAACCCTGAACGGTTTGACACCATCGTCACAACCAATATGTTTGGTGATATCTTATCTGATCTTACCGCAGAGTTATCCGGTAGCCTTGGCTTAGGAGGCTCTTTAAATGCGGGGGATCATTACGCAATGGGTCAAGCTGCGCATGGCTCTGCACCAGATATCGCTGGTCAAGATATCGCCAATCCTTTTTCGATCATTACATCTGCCAGCATGCTGTTAAATTGGCTTGGACAAAAATATCAACAACCTAATTATCTGCAGGCCGCAAAATACATTGCCCGAGCCACAGAGCAAGCGATAGACGCTTTAGAGGTAACAAGAGATATTGGTGGTCAACTTGGTACAAAAGCAACGGGAGATTGTTTTGTTCGTCGGCTACGAACTATGTAGTTAAGTCCTTAAACGTATCACTGTTTACGAGGAACAGGGCTATTGGGTATGGCGTTCTCATCTCTGCGAGATACATAGTCAGCATCACGCTCCATCCAAAGACCCTTTGTCGCTTGCAATGCATTGCCATCCCACTCCTCAGACCAATCCCCTAGGTCGTATCCAAACCAAGGAGATTCCGGCCTTAGCTCTGGCAAACCTAATTTTTCCCATAAGACTTTGGCATTTTCCATATATTCTTTTTTGGGTAATGCAAGAGGTGGCATCGGATATTTCATCGTTGCATCAATCAACATCGCTGAATCAATCTCAGGGGTATATTCACTTCTAGGGCCATGACCCATTTCACGATAACGAATGATTTGAATATCGTTTGCAGGGTCGCATCGATACGACATCGCCCATAAGACTGCATCAATATTATTGGGATCAATATCCTCATCAATGGCAATCACGTATTTACCAATCGCTGCTTGAAGAGTCATTGTTCCATTTAAAGCTCGCCAAACTTCAGTCTTGGTTGATCCTTTGAAAAACTGCAAAAAGACTACTTTTCTGAGGTTCGTTAAAGCTTCATGTAATACGACCTTTTTAATTCCTTTAATCGACAAACGATTTTTTAAATGAGATAAATACAGTGGCTCATAGGCTAATTTTTTAATCACGCTGGATTCACTAGGCGTCACTTGTGAAATAATCGACATAATAGTTGCTTTTTTTCGCCGAGTAATTGCTGTTACAGTCACTGCTGTATTGAAGTCTTCTAAAGCTACATAACCATGTGACTCACCAAAGGGTCCTTCAGGCTCTAAAAATGCGGTATCAACAAACCCTTCAATAACCACTTCTGATTCAGCTGGAACAAGGATATCCACCGTATGACCCTTTACCGCTCGAATCGGAACTCCAGCTAATCCTCCGGCAACAGATAATTCATCGAGACCAATAGGTAGTTTTTGAGGCCCTTGAAAATTCACAAAAGGTGGACAGCCAATGACAATAGCGACTGGCATTTTTTCTCCACGAGCTTTATATTTTTTCCAGTGCTCCAAACCACCCGCGCGTAGATTGGCGAGCATCATCATTCCAAGACGGGTTGATGATTTGATTTGACCCCGATAAGTACCCATATTCTGAATGCCCGTATCTGGATCTCGCGTCGTGACGCACGCAGCCGTAATATAAGGTGCGGCGTCAAAGCCGGGAGTTGAAATTGGAAATGGTATCGACTCTAACCCATTACCAGCGCCTTCTAAATCTTTTCCTTGAATAATCATTTCATGGCATGGCGCTTCTTTGCTATCGACTATCACTGGCGCAATAGGGTGTGCAATGGCATGTTCCCAAGCAGGGCCTATATCATCAAAGGTCGGCACATTCATACCAATCCGATAAATCTCTGGATTTGCTGCTAAAGCACCAACCACAACATCAATGTCATAACGATGACCGTGACTATCAACAACATTCGTAAATAAAAAAGCTTTTCTTTTATCCTCGGGGATTCCGCCACGGAATTGCCAACGTACTAGTGGATGAAGTTCAGTATCTTTATTAACCGGCTCCGAAATACGACACAATAAACCCGCTTGATCTAGGCGTTCGATGTGCTGACCTAAATCAACATATCCATATTGCGGGGTATCTACACTTTTCTTATCGAGTCTCATTAATTACTTTCTTGGATTAAATTATTCTGGCTGAATGTTGGCCTTGGTGTAAACCTCTTTATTGCGTTTAAATTCTTGACTGATATGTTTCGCAGTATCCTCAGGCGATACCCAAGTTGCAACTACACCTAACTCTAATAATCTTTTTTGCAAGTCTGCATCTTGACTCACTTGTTTAATTTGCCCACTGATTTTATTCAAGATGCTGTCAGGGACACCTTTTGGCCCCCAAAATCCATATGCATTTTCTAATTCAAATCCGGACATGCCCGCTTCAGCTGTTGTCGGCACCTCAGAGGCCCCAATAAAACGCTGTTTTGAAGTTACGGCTAATGCTCGCAACTTTCCAGATTTAATAAAAGGCATCACAGCGAGTGGTGTAACCGTCATTAGATTGACATGCCCGCCTGCTAAATCTGCCACAGCAGGCCCAGTCCCACGATAATTAATCGTTGGCACAGAAACCCCAGCACGGGATTTAAAAATTTCAGCGCCAAGCTGTGGTGAAGATCCAGCGCCAGAGATGGCGAAATTAAATCGTTTAGGATCTGCTTTTATTTCTTCAACCAACTGCGTCAAATTTATCGACTTCACTAACTCAGCATTCACCACAAAGATGAGTGGCGCTTTCGCTACTAAAGAAATGGGCGTAAAGTCTTTGATGGCATCATAAGGAACCGACTTGATCACGAGAGACGCCATTGAATGGACATCGGCACTAAACAACAAAGTGGTTCCATCTGGCTTGGCCTTAGCTACTTGAGCAGCACCAATCACCCCACTACCACCACTCACATTCTCGACAATCCAATTCTCATTATATTTTTCACTGATATATTTACTATAAACCCGTGCAATATTATCGACATTGCCACCAGGCGCGTAAGGCACAATAACTTTAATAACATTATTCTGTGCACTGGCAAACTGAACAAAGAAAAGAGATCCTAAAATAAGGATAAAGCTCTGGATTTTTTTCATCGCTATTTAGAACTTAGCACCAATGCCAAAGAGTTCTTACCATAATTTGCAGCTTGTCCAAACTCCTGTAAGCGAGTATTGGCTAAAAAGTCTTTAACGGTGGCAAGTGCAGGAATAGACCTTGCGCGTAATTGAGTCAATAAAGCATCTTGCGCCTGAATCAAGTCAGGCGCGGCAACAACTTCACTCACCAATCCAATATCACAAGCTCTTTGTGCAGATATATGCGCATTTGTGTAAACCAACCAGCTCAACGCTTTTAATCCTACCCGATCCATCACTGTTGCCATGGCTAAAGTGGGAGGCATGTCTGTTAATAATTCCGGGAAGGAAAATTTAGCATCATGCGCCGCAATAGTTATGTCGGCAGAACCTGCCAAAGCAGCACCAAATCCATGAGCCTCGCCTTGAACGATCGCCACTACTGGAACTTGTATAGCACGAATCGCACTATAGACCTTCGTAATTGGACCCATCATTTTTTCTCGAAGCTGTATAGGTGAAGGAGGAGTATCAGTAGATTTTTTACCACCATCACGCCCTTGACAAAAATGATCGCCATTCGCATTAATGACAACCGCTTTAAGCGCAGTGTGCGCTGCTGCCTGTTCAAATAAATTACCCAAAATCGTAACAACACTTTGCGGAATTTTATTACCAGTCTCTGGCATGTTTAAAGTAATAAAAAAGACATCATTATCTATTGTTGATAAAACGGTGGATGTTTCCATTGTTATTTATTCCTTAAAATAATTTCTCAATTTAAACTGGATAAACTAAGGTTGTTGGCAATAGAATCGAGTCATAAACACAGACTCTTTCTCTAAATTTATAAACCCCGTCTTCGCTCACGATTTGATCTAAATAGCGCCCAGATAAAAGAATTTGAGTCTTGAAATCAACTACGGTCTCAACAACTAATACATTTGCTTGAGCGTGAATCACTGCATCATCAATGCGATCAATCTTCACTCCTGAAACCACATGGCGAAAATATCTTGGCCGATACAATGTTGAATCTCTTAGTGCTAATACGCGATCTCGCAACATACCAATACTCTCACTATGCCAAACGGCAATTGGCATATTTAATTCATGATTCTCTCGAGAAATAATCCGATATAAACACGGATTGGCAAAAAAAGTTAACCATTGACTTAAATCATCTTGATCCAACGCCAACGAATAGTCATTGTATAAATTTTGTATCTGATCTTTTAAGATCATCTGGTCTAATAGCATTTGTGATGTTGAACTCATAAGCCCATCACCTTCTTATAGTGCTGATAAAAACCTCGAATCGCCACTTCAGTAATCATATGGTCAGTATCCTTAATATCTCGACCACCCATTTCTAGAACAGCTTGATGATTATCATACGGAAACATACCGGTTTGTGACATGGCCAATACTTCACTATCGTCCGCAGAGACTAAGCCCGCTGGGCCCATTAAATTGGCCTGTCGGACACGCCGAAGAACCATTTCCTCTGTGTCATCAGCGTAACCAAAAAACGTCCAATGTAATTCAAAGACCCCAGGGCTTCTAGGAACTAATTGTCTCATTGCTAGGGTATTCGATTGTTGCTGAACAATAATATTGGGAAATAATGTCAACATCACGACACTGTTATTGCCGACAAATTCTTTCACTACATCAAGAAGATTAGGATCTTCTAAAGTAAAGTTACTTCTTAAATTATTTTTCATTTCATGAGCAGCTTCAGCAGTAGCTTGTCCTGCACGTCGGCTAATTAATGCGCTATGACGTCCAGTATCATCCATTTCTACAGCAGACTCTTGATCCATCCGAAACAAGCCAAAGGTCATTAAAAATACATGTAAAACGCTCGCATGATAAGGGTCTTTAATGTTCTCAAACATCAGCTTCCAATTACAATCAATGCTCTGTCTTTCATAACCTAGTACGCGTAATTTCCTACCATCAAAGACCCTGTCAAAATAACCTAACATGTTAGGGCCAAGATAATCTTCAAATGGCTCAACAAGGTGGTCAAAGCTTGCAAAGACTACGCCATTTCTAACATGAGACTTAAGTGATTGGACAGCATGTTTGCTGAGGTCAAAATCGTCTGGCATGCCGCCCTGCTTCTTATATCCACGACGAAAAGGAATGCCCACAAGCTTACCTTTTAAATCATAATTCCACTGGTGATATGGACAAGTAAAACTCTCCGCATTACCACGCGCTTCTTTACAAAATGCCACACCTCGATGAGCACAACTATTAGCAATGACATTAATGGAGCCATCTTTGTCGCGCACCACAATGACAGGACGGTCACCAACAGAAGTCTTCACAAAGTCGCCAGGGTTTGGGATTTCAACCTCTAATGCAACGTAGTTCCATGAAGGTCCGCCAAAAATTTTTTCTTGCTCACGCCGATAGATTTCTTCATCGGTATATACCCAAAATGGAACCCTTGTTGGTCCCACATCAGGCCACACATATTCTGAACTAATGTGTGACATCGTTTGACTTGCATCATTCACAAATAAATCTCCAATTACTTAGGTGTTATTCCAGCTTTTTTAGCCGTGTTTTTTAAAGATTCCGCATCCATATCCAAAGCTTTTTTAAATGCTTCTGAACCTTGCCCGATTGGCTCAACACCAATTAATGCGAGTTTCTGTATGATATCCGTTTCTTTCATAATCTCAGCAAATTCAGCATTTAATTTATCCATCGCTATTTGCGGAGTGCCTGGCTTCCCAATGACCCCGAGTAAAAAAGCGTAATCAAAATCTTTTAGTCCTTGCCCCATCGGTTTAATATTAGGAGCTAAAGGAGAAACGTTTGCACTTGCGGAGGCTAAGACTCGAATCCGATCTGTCGCGACAAACCCCGATAACGAGGGCATGGCGGCTAGAACACAATCCACTTGCCCTGCAACAACTGCAGGAACTGACTGTCCTGTACCTTTATAAGGCACATGAAGGAGCTTAATACCAAATGATATTTGCATGGCTTCAATGGTTAAATGGTGTAATGAACCCTCACCAGAAGAACCGCAACTAATTTCCCCAGGCTTTGATTTGGCTAAACCAATAAATTCATCGAGGCTTTTAGCAGGAACATTCGTGTTAACCGCTAAAAAGAATGGTGCTTTAGCAATATATGAGATGGGTAAAAAATCTTTCTTTACGTCATATGGAACTTTACTAAAAACCAACGGCGTAATAGAGAGCATGGCGCTGTCTGAAAAAATAAACGTGTATCCATCAGCAGGAAGACCGAGTAAGGCCTGTCCAGCAACAATACCACCTCCACCTGGCAAATTATCAATAATGACCGGCTGCCCAATGCGGTCAGACAATCGTTGTCCGACTCTGCGAATAACGGAATCTGGGAGACCGCCAACGGCATAGGGGACAATAAACTTAATGCCCCGCGTGGGATATGTATCAGCAGCTAGAGTCAAGCTACTAAAAAGACTCCATAGTGATAATGCAAGAACCACAATCGCTCTGAATGGCATGAATGTCTCCTAATATTTATTTTGTCTAGAATACATCAATTAAGGCCTATTTCCAATGAGCGGATTCCCTATAGAAAGTCCATTAGATCTTATCTTCTCGTATATGATCTAGAAGACTTCTTAGTTGATTATGGTCAATGGTGAACATCAGCTCGAGCAATTCCCCTAACTCGCCTTTAGGAAATCCTTCCCTGGCAAACCAAGCTAAATAATGTCCAGGTAGATCTGCGAGTTTTCGACCTGCATATTTTCCAAATGGCATTTCCCATTCAATGAGCTTAATTAAAGATTCGGGTTGCAAGATGATGTTTATTTAATGTTAATATGCGTTGAAGGAGTAATTAGATGAATCAAGACTTAACAAAATTCTATCCTGGACAGCAACTAAAGCACGTCAAAACTGGCGGGTTATATAAGATTTTACACTTAGCAAAAATTGAAGCCACACTCGAAGATGTTTATGTTTATGAAGCTCTGAAAAATCAAACCGTTTGGATTCGTCCAAAAGCAGAAATGCAAGATGGCCGATTTATTCCAGATCATTCAGTCACCTAAAAAATAGGGATTTTTATGCCACTCAAATTTATGGAACATATTTTAATTCTAACTCACGATCCAGAAGGAACTCGTGACTGGTTTTGTGATAATTTAGGTTTTGTCAGTGGCTATCATCCAGAGTTTGGCTTTCCTGTTTATTGGCTCTACATTGGTGAACAAGATGTTGTTCACATCGGCAAAGCAAAATTCTCTGACCATCAAAATACTTATCTTAGCACCCCACAAGATGATGTTAAACAAGATTACTCAGGTGGAGGAAATCTAGGTTCTGGTAGGATTGATCATGTCTGTTTTAACTGTAGTGGAATGCTCGAATTTATCGATCGATTACAGAAAAATGGAGTTGATTTTAGCGAGCGCAAGGCCCACAACTCAGACCTATATCAGCTCTTTATGCGTGAACCTATCAATGGAATTAAAGTAGAACTGAACTTTTCTGCGGAAGAAGCCATCAAAGCAGGTCGCAACCCCAGCTGGACTGATGTTGGAGCAACTAATTAATCGATACCAGTTCGTCTAAAGACCTCTTTGACTTTAGGACTTTGTAAATAATTAATCAATTGTTGCGTCTCTGTGGGATGACTTGATGTTTTCATGACTGCCCCAGAATACTCAGTAAAATTTTGATAAGCATCTGGAAGAGGGCCTGCATACTTCACGCCTTTGGAGGCATTTAATTTAATCTCCGCAATGGCACCAAAACCAATTTCGTTACCCAAGCCACGAATCACCCTTTGGATCACATCGTCACCGTTCACAAAACGTTCTGTCTTTTTTTCCAATGTATCTGCAATGCCTATTTTCTGAAACAACTGATCAATATACAAGCCTGTAGAAGCTTTGTTATAAATGAGTCTATCGGCCTTTAAAACACTTTCTTTAAAGTTCTGAGGATTATTCATGAGTGGCTCAGGAGCATCTTGACGTATCATCACTCCCACGCCACCTTTGCCTAATAAAGCCATGGTTCCTTCAACTAACTTGATCTGATTTTCTGGTTGCTTCATTAATTTAGTTGCAGTCAACATCAAATCCCCTGAGGCATTGTCAGTTAATTTTTTTTGTAATTGCGGTGCTGTTCCATACTCAATATTTAAGCGGTGTCCAGAGCTCTGCTCAAAATCTTTGGCAAGCTCATGAAAAGCGGCTTCAAAAGGGCCACCACTGTACACCTTTAATTCTGCACCCTGAGCAAATCCCACCAAAGCCATGAAACAAATTGCGCTGTAATCGAGCATTTTTTTTAACATGTTAGAAATTCCTCGCAATATCAGGATCAAACTTCCCATCAATCAATACAAATAACATCTTACATGGCTTACCCGAGCGATTAGCCCAAGCGTGATTCGTGCCTCTCTCAACTAAAAAATCACCAGTTTTCATGAGTCGTTCTTCTTTATCTAAAACGAGATATATTTCTCCCTCAAGCACCAATGCATAATCCACCGTCTCTGTTCGATGCATTAAGGGATGTCCGCCGGTTCGGTAGGTCGATGCCTTATCTGTGCCCATGGCACCAAATGCTGTCTTAGCACCTTCTCCATCTAATTTTTTAAGCCAATCACCTTCTGGTCCGAACTCAATAATTCGGACAACGCTTCCATTTTTAGGAGGTTCTAATTGAAGTGGTGCGCTCGTTGGATCAGCCCCGTTATTGATCTGCGCTGGAGTTTCATGCGTAAGCCACAAATTCGTTAAATAATAACCCTCTCGCTTTGGATTCGTATGCACAGAAGGTGCTGGTCCATCTTCTGTAACAATAGCATTCCCCTGTGCATCATGCCCAGTAACAATGCGCCTAACATACCCTTTTGGATGTTCCATCAATGCCTCTCTTTTTCAAATAATGTACAAGTTCACTTTAATCGTTTTGTTAGTGTATTTCAGATTTTAGAATACACCAGCAAACACTTACAGTAAAATTGAATAAATTAAATATTAGGAGATTAAATGTACATTCCACATGGTGTTATTCCAGCGGTTCTTTTGCCATTTTTTGATGATTTTTCGATTGATGAAGCAAGTTATCGCTCACACTTAAGAGATGTCTGTAGCACTCCTGGTATTTCAGCAATTACCACAAACGCTCATGCTTCAGAGGTGGCTTCCTGTACTTTTGAAGAACAAACGCGTGTTTTAGATATTACCCTCGATGAAGTTGGATCAACAACCCCTATAGTTTGTGGTGTATACACCGAAGGAAGCCTTGAAGCACAGCGTATCGCTAAAATGGCCACCACTCACGGAGCATCAGCACTGCTTGTATTTCCACCAGCCATTTACTCATTTGGTCAACGTCCAGAAATGGCCGTCGAGCATTTTAAGCGGATTGCAGATGCTTCCGACCTACCCCTCATATTATTTCAATATCCTCTCGCTGGTGGTCAAGGCTATCCAACGAGTACCCTTTTAAGAATCCTTGATGAAGTTCCAAGTATTCGAGCCATTAAGGACTGGTCAGCGAATCCACAATTACATGAACGTCAAATTCGTTTATTACAAAGTAGAACCCCAATAGTCAATGTTTTAACTACCCATAGCTCATGGTTGATGAGCTCCATTGTATTAGGTTGTAATGGTCTTCTATCAGGAAGTGGTTCAGTTATTGCGCCTTTACAAGCCTCTCTCTTTGAAGCACTGCAAGCAAAAGATCTCATAAAAGCACAAGCTGTGAATGAACGAATTTACCAGATGACGGAAGTGTTTTATACAGAACCCTGGGTAGACATGCATAACCGTATGAAGGAAGCCCTAGTTTTATTGGGCAAATTACCTCGTGCAGTAGTTAGACCACCCTTGATGAAAATTTCTTCATCAGAAATTGAGCGAATAAAACAGGCCTTAGTCAAGGCAGAGCTATTAAAGGCCTAACTCGAAAAAATATTTTTAAGAATCAAGAATGCCTTGGCGATCAACTTCATCTATTAATTTTTTAAAAGAATGATCGATGAGTTCAACATCTTGAATGTTCAAGCTTTCACCATTTCTCAGTTGATCGTCAAAGGCGTTTAACGAACTCTCTAATTGCTCACCGCCAACTTGACCAATAAGCCCCTTCATTGTGTGAACAATGTTTTTTGTTTCAATAAGATTTCCTTCTTGAATACTCTCAAATAAATGGTCGATAAACTTTGGCATTTCTTTTATTGCGGATTGAATAATTTTTTTGCTTAATTGAACATTTCCATTTAGTCGACTCAACATCTTTTGTTGATTAAAAATCAGTAAATTTTCTTTCTCCGGCACTAACAAAGGTGCTTCAATTTTAGATAAGCTATTGCGCAATAAATACGTCTTTAAAACTATTTCTAGTTGCAAAATTTCAATCGGCTTCGGAATTGCTTCGTCCATGCCATGACTGATGAATTTTATACGATCCGATTCATAAAGAAAAGCGGTGACAGCAACAATGGGCACTCTCTTGGAGTGATGCATAGATTCAATTTTTCGGATCTCAGTTGTCGCCTCTAAGCCATCCATTATTGGCATGCTAATATCCATGAGTATCAAATCAATGTCAGGATTATTTACCAATACATCCAAGGCAATTTGACCATTGTCTGCAATCAGAATCTGCAGATGAGGACTTAAGCTTTTAATCATTTCAGATAGTACCAACTGATTTGTCGCATTATCTTCGGCAATTAATACCTTGCCCGCATATTGAAAATGCGCTATGTTCGCTTCTGATATGGTGGATGAGACACGATCCGTTGATGTGCCGACTTCTAAAATTTCTACCTGAATCCTAAACCAAAAAGTAGAACCTTTCCCCTCTTCAGATTCCACCCCATAAGAACCATTCATCGCATCAATGATGCTTCCTACAATCGATAGACCCAAACCAGTTCCAGTTTGATACACGCTTGATTCAGACTTCAACTGTGAAAATGCTTTAAACAACAGAGGTATATCCTCTTTTTTAATCCCAATACCCGTGTCAATGATTTCAAATTCTAAATTCGCTGAGTGATCATTTCGAGAAATTTCTCTCGCATTGATCCTCACCTGGCCTTCATCCGTAAACTTTATGGCATTCATGGTTAAGTTCGACAAGATTTGTTTTAGTCTGATCGGATCTGTTAAGTAGAGCAGTCCTTCAGGCCCCTGCCAATTAAATGAGATCTGAATATTTTTATTGAAAGCTAATTGTGAATAAAGGGCGGTTGTTTCATCTAAAATTTGAGAAGGATTAATTGCCGTATTTGCAAACTCAATCTTACCTGCTTCAATTTTAGAAAAATCTAAAATATCATTCAGTAAGGTTTGTAAAACCTTACCTGAATTAATGATGATTTTAAGATGCTGATCTTTTTCCTCTGCCGCTATTTTTTTATCCAATAATAATTGCGACATGCCTAAAATTCCATTTAAGGGAGTCCGAATCTCATGGCTTATCGTCGCAATGAACTTTGATTTTGCGATGTTGGCATTTTCCGATAGCGTCGTTAATTCTTGTAAATGTTGATAGCCATCCTCTCTCATTTGGATTGCCTTCATAAAAAACCGCATGCCTATGGAGATAGCAATAAGGCTAACAATAATGAATCCTACAATGACTATAAAAACTTTATACCAAGTTTCTAAAACCACGTCAATCGGAACTGTAATCAATGAAATTAATGGATATCTAGAGATGACTCTAACGGATGACATTCTTTTCGGACCGGGTCCACCAGCCATTCTTATTGAATTGATAATAGTAATTCCATTATCTTTATGTTGGTTTTCTATAACCTCGTATGCCGCCCCTGTTAGATTTTGTTTACCCATAATTTCATCCTTAAACGGGTAACGCGCTAAATAGGAGTAGTCATTTCTCAGTAAGACAATGGAGATATCTTTACCCAAATTGACGGCCAGTTTTTCATAAAAATTCAGTAAATAATCAACAGAAAAACCGACTAATATCAGCCCTAAAAACTCACCTTTTTTATCCCGTACACTTTTAGTTACATAAAAAGTCCATTTTCCGTTTCCTTTATTTCGAACGGGTGTACTGATGTATATTTTTAATTGAGGATTTTTTAAGTGCGCTTGAAAATAATCTCTTTCAGATAAATTAATTCCTGTAACAGGATACGACCTACTAAAGTTAATGTTATCTCCATTATTGGCAATCAGTGATACAACATCAATTTGATCTAAGCCATTTTTCCGATCTTGCAACATTGTAAAAGAAGATGGGGATGATAATTTCCTCCTAAAATCAGCTTCATCTTTAATATCTAATTGCTCTATATGATCGTTGACAGTCTCTAATATAATGTGCGCCGAATCTACTGCCTGCTCAGTCTGCAAGGAGAGTATTAAAGAGAGATTATCTAATTGCTTGATCCATGCATTAGTTTGACCAACTCGAACTCCATAAATTGCTACCCCCCCTAAAATCACTATCACCAACATTGAGCAAAGGCCGGTTAAAAGCACGCTCTTAACCGTTTGATTAATTTTTACAGGGAATAAAGCAAATTTCATTTCATGGACACATTGAGTGAGATGAAAGAACTATATCTGAACTAATTGAAATTAGTAAATAAATTTTAGTTCATAAATTTATACTAATTTTGAATTTAATAATCTCGCAAATTAGTTACTGAGGCATGGCGCCCGGAGGTGATGGCGGTGGTGAATATGCCGAAGTGGGATTTGTATTAATCACCTTCCAAGGCTCCGCACAACTTGGCACATTCGGATAAAAGTTATTTACGGACTCACAAAAGTACCAAACAGACTGGCTTGGCATTGTTGGAGGTGCTGTTTGAATAGTTCCAACCGGTGGTTGAGCTTGGATATAAACAGGTGGCGCCTGAATCACTTGAGGCTGCTGATAATAGATATTTGAGGGATATGGTACGTATGGTGAATATGGCGCATATGGTTGATAGTAGTAGGGCCTACCAAAATGTGACCCAATCACAGCACCACCGACTAAACCAGTACTAAAACCCCACCCCCATCCACCATGCCGAAAACGATCAGCATGCGCAATAGTTACAACGCCAACTCCCGAAAAAATCAACAGTGCACTTGCAATGAACTTTACCAATCGTTGCGCCATCATGAACCCCCAATCTAGTGATACAACCTGAAAACAATGTCATGCTGAACTCTAATGTTTTCAATCTTTATATCTAACCTTAACGTTAATTTTGTTATAAAGTTGACAACGGGTTTTTACTTGAATTCAACATATTTAGTCTACTTTTATATTTGCCGTTTTCACAATCACTTTATATCTAGCCAAATCAGTTTTTAATTGACTTCCGAACCGCTCTGGTGTGTCAGGTGTAGCAAGTACCCCCATATTATTTAATCGCTCTTTAGCCTCGGGGGTCGATAAAATTTCATTCAAAGATTTATTGAGCTTCTCAATGATTGCTTTTGGAGTTTTAGCTGGAGCTAATATGCCTACCCATGAACTTACTTCAAAGTTATCAATACCACTTTCCATAAAAGTAGGAACCGTTGGCATCGATGGGGCCCGTTTAGCACTTGATACCGCAATAGCGTTTAATTTGCCCGCATTAACATATTGGTTCGCTCCTGCAACGGCGGTATATACCAAGGGTATCGTGCCACCCAAAACATCAATGATTGCCTGACCTCCACCCTTATAGGGAATATGGGTTAAATTGGCACCTGTGCGTTGTTTGAGTAACTCTCCTGCAATGTGGGGCGTCCCACCGGTTCCTGAGGTTCCATACGATAAACCATTGGGTTCTTTTTTAGAGATGGCAATGACTTCACTTAAAGTTTTACCCGGAAAATTAGTATTCGCAACCAATATTAATATAGCATCACCAATTTTTCCTACTGGCGAAAAATCCTTCATCGTATCAAAGCCTACTTTAGAAAAAACATTGGGATTAATCACCATCGTTCCATCAAAAGCCAATAACAAGGTATAACCATCCGGGTCCGCCTGCGCCACCAATGCCGTGCCAATATTCCCGGAGGCTCCTGGATGATTCTCAACAACAACAGATTGTCCTAATTTTTGAGTCAGCTGCTCAGCAATATATCGACCACTCGTATCCGTAATCCCAGCGGGTACAAAAGGAATAATCAAACGGATGGGCTTAATAGGATAGGTCTGTGCATCACTGTGTTGCATTCCCAGAGTGAAGACCATCATGCCCAACATAATAAATTTAATCATGTTTTGATTCAGTTTCATACTTTCCCCTTCATTCAACTTCGACGTATTTTTTTTCAAATTCCCAAACATCCTCAAAACCCATCAGCTTTGACAATTCCGTAAAATCATAGAGCTGCGAAGATATCTCATTGGAAGACCCTTTTTCAGCAAAAGTACTGTAAACCGCATGCATGGCTTTCACACTAGCTAGTAGCGCAGTGACTGGAAAAATGGCTACTTTATAACCTAATGACTCTAGTTGTTCTTTTGGTAATACAGGAGTCTTCCCCGTATCCACCATATTCGCTAGGACAGGTAAATCAAAATGACTACCGATGCGTTTCATCTCATCAATCGACTCAGGTGACTCAATAAACAAAATATCTGCCCCAGCGTTGGCGTAGGCCTCACCCCGCCTCAAGGCCTCATCAATTCCTAAACTTGTTCTAGCATCAGTTCTAGCAATGATTAAAAAGTTTTCATCTATCCGACTATCCCTTGCAACCTGTATTTTACGAACCATGTCTTGGGTTGATATGACTCTTCGACTTGGTGTATGGCCACATTTTTTGGGGAACTCTTGGTCTTCTAATTGAATGGCAGCAGCTCCCGCCTGTTCATATCCCCGCATGGTATGGCGAATATTTAAAAGGCCACCATAACCCGTATCACCATCTGCAATTAATGGCGTCTTCGCCATTTGTGCCATTTGCCCCACTCGATCAACCATTTGTGAAAAACTGGCTAAACCCGCATCTGGTAAGCCCAGTAAAGAGGCAACAGTACCGTAACCGGTCATATATAGCGCATCAAAACCAAAGGTGTCTGCCAAACGGAGTGAAACCATTTCATTCACACCTGGGGCCACAATCATTCCGGGTTGACGTAAACGGTCTTTGAGTATTTTTCTTCTTTGTGTAAATTGCGTCATGCTCTTCCTTTAATCTACTTTGACATGGTTTTTGGCGACTAATGGAACCCAACGATTAATCTCATCCAATAAAAAAGCTTGTTGATCGGCGGCAGGAATACTGAGTACTCGCCCCCCATCTTTTTCAACCAAAGCAACAAACTCTGGATCCTTATTCACTTGAATTAATGCTTGGCGTAATTTGGCAACAACGGCAGGAGGTGTACCCGCCGGAGCAAATATACCAAACCAACTTTCACCTGTAAATTTAGTTAAGCCAGTTTCATTGATCGTCGGTAATTGAGGAAAAACAGCTAATCTTTTTTCGCTGGAAACAGCAACACCTTTTAATTTACCCGCCTGAATATAACCCTTGCAAGCTGAAACATTATCAAAGATAAGATCGAGACGACCCGCCATCATTTCTTGATATGCTTGTGGGGCACCTTTAAATGGTACATGGATTAAATCGAGGCCTAAGCTATTGAATAAGATAGCGCCCCAGACATGTTGAAGTGTTCCAATCCCAGCAGATCCAAAAGAATATTGACCAGGCTTATCCTTCATTAACTTCACCAGGTCTGCCAAATTATTGACAGGTAAATCAGCTCTCGTCGCCAAGACAAAACCATACGAGGAAATATATCCTAAAGGGATGAAGTCTTTAGCAGGATCGTAGGAGAGATTTTTAATCAGGGCTTTATTCATCACCATGTTAAATAAACCACCAACTAATAAGGTATAGCCATCCGCTGGCGCCTTGGCAACAAATTCAGTCCCAATCAAGGACCCAGCTCCAGCTTTATTCTCTACAAAGACTCCTTGCGGAAATAAATCACTGAGTTTCTGCGCCACCTTACGGCCAATAATGTCGGTGCCACCACCCGGCGCAATCGGGACAATTAATTTAATCGGATGAT
This sequence comes from uncultured beta proteobacterium, assembly GCA_903875135.1. Lineage (GTDB taxonomy): Bacteria > Pseudomonadota > Gammaproteobacteria > Burkholderiales > Burkholderiaceae > Polynucleobacter. The sequence goes on from CAIQUZ010000062.1 coordinate 31,430, forward strand.
TGGGAAAATCAGCATCCTGAGCCCAAGTGACTTGCCCCACTAAAAAAGCGAAACTAACAACGACTACTTTTAGTAAAAAGAATCTCTTCATTACACTTTGCTCCAGTATGTATTTTTAATCAATTATGGTGCTTTTATACCTGCAGTTTTGACAATCTTTTCATATAGATTCAAATCGAACTTCAGTTCCTCAGCAAAACGCTCAGGAGTGGTGGGAGTTGTCAAAATGCCTAATGCCCCAAACTTTTCTTTAGCTTGCTCAGAATTCAAAATCTCATTCAGTGCTTGATTGATTCTGATGATAACCGGCTTTGGAGTTTTAGCCGGAGCTAATAAACCAATCCAAGACATCACCGCAATCTCTGGATAACCACTTTCAATAAATGTAGGCACATTGGGTAAACTCGGTACCCTCGATTTGGCAGAAATAGCAATGGGTCTTAATTGACCACTCTCAACATATTGAGTAGCTCCTGCTAAATTAGTAAATGCAAGTGGCACATCACCCCCGATCAGCCCAATGATGGCTTGCCCACCACTTTTATAAGGAATGGATACTAAATTTGCGCCAGTCTTTTGTTTGAGTAACTCCCCCGCTATATGCGGTGTAACGCCAATACCCGATGTAGCATAAGACAAACCCTTAGGATCTTTCAAAGATAATGCAATCACTTCTTTAACCGTTTTGGCAGGAACGCTAGGATTCGCCAGCAAAATTAAAGCAGCATCTCCAATCTTCCCAATCGGAGCAAAATCTTTTAAGGTATTAAAAGGAATTTTTTCGAAAATATGTGGGTTGATGACCAAAGTACCGTCGAAGCCCACAAGTAATGTGTAACCATCCGGTTCAGCATTGGCAACAAAACTAGCACCTATATTGCCAGATGCACCAGACTTATTTTCAGCATACACCTCAACCCCTAATTTTTGCGCTAATTGTTGAGCTATATACCTTCCCCCAATATCAGTCACACCCCCTGGCGCAAATGGAATAATTAAATGAATGGGCTTATCCGGAAAGTCTTTCGCTTGGATAACACCAACAAAAATAGCCCCTAAAAACAGCAAGCTTCTAAAGCAAGATAAATTCATACTCAATTCAATCTCCAGCGTTTATAGTTATATACATTAACATCTAACCAGACTAATGATGACCACTAGAAATAAAGCGTTTCAATCTATTTTATTGCTTCTCTGTATTGTCTCTCAATCTACCCTAAAAGCAGATGAATATCCGAATAAGCCCGTGCGTGTCATTGTTCCTTTTGCCACCGGCGGGGGTGCAGACATCGTAGCCAGACTGGTTTTTCAAAAACTATCGGCCAAGTTGGGACAATCGTTCATCATTGACAATCGTGGCAGTGCAGGTGGCATCATTGGTACAGATGCTGTTGCCAAATCGGCCCCAGATGGGTATACCCTACTGTTAGGCCAAACTGGGCCCAATGCAATTAATCCATCTTTATTTCCGCAAGTTCCTTACGATCCAGAAAAAGACTTTAGCCCCATCATTCAACTCACTAGCTACCCCTATGTGATTGCCATGAATCAGCAAATACCCGCTAAAAATTTAACTGAGTTTATTCAACTCGTTAAAAATCATCCTGATCAATATTCCTTTAGTACTGCAGGCAAAGGAAGCTCCGCTCAATTGGCAGCTGAGCTCTTCATGAAGGCCACCCAAACGAAAATGATACATGCCCCCTATAAAGGTGCAGGGCCAGCATTGATGGACGCGATCGGTGGAGTGGTGAGTATTACATTTGGCGATGCTGGCTCCAGTATTCCTATGGTGCAAGCAAATCGGATTAAGGGGCTTGCCGTAACCAGTAAAAATCGATCAAAGTTATTACCCAACGTTCCTACCGTCGCTGAATCTGGGTACCCTGGCTATGAGGCTGTTGCTTGGCATGGTGTATTAGCTCCCGCAAAAACTCCACCAAACATCATTAACCTTCTCAACAAAGAACTCAAGGAAGTGCTAAAAGATTCTGAGGTGAAAGAACGGCTCTTAAGCGATGGACTGGAAATTGTTGGAGGAAGTCCTAAAGAATTCGGTGACTACCTCCACGTAGAAGTTATTCAATGGAAAAAAATCATTCAAGACGCGCAAATTAAACTGGATTAATGGGCATCCACCGAATGATTTGACTGACATCAGAGATCTTTTCTAAGTTCCAAATACCATCGAATAATTGATCGGTTGGCATCTCCAATTGATGTAATGCGAGTTGATTAACGAACTTATTCTCAAGATCCTTATCGGATAAAGGCCGTGCTAAAGAACCTTTTGCTGCATCGATCACCACTGAAAATGATTGATCCGTCGTGATGAAGTTGATTTTTACACCCTCAACAGGAGTCTGAGAATCTTCAACAAATTCAATCTTGGAATAAAAAGACTGTATTTGATGATGTTGAACCATGTGGTCACTAAACTCTTTGATGCCCGCTTGACCAAAATGGAGCGCGACCGCAACAGCATGTTGTCCACTCACCTGCGATTGTCTTCCTGTCTGAATATGTGGTCGATCCGTCCGTTGCTTGAGCAGTGGATTCCCCACAATCTGAATTTTTTGGATAGACCCTAGAAAATCTGGGTGACTCGACCGCTCGTGATACACCTGTAAACAGGCTTCAATCACTGGATTCAAAACAACACCGCATGGGAATGGCTTATACGTATTATTCAACAATTCCCAATGGACGCCTAAGCGATCAATGATCAATTGACCTTGTGCCTCTTGACCAAAGACGTTTAAAAATCCCCTTTCACCCTCTAAAGGTTCCATTGGTCCATCAAAGTCATTGGCCGCTAACAATGCCGATAAAAGACCGTTTTTGGCAGCATTACCAACACTCATACTCTTAGACATGGTGCCTAAATTTTCGACTAGGCCACAAGCCTGCGTAGCGGCATTGCCAATGGCCCATAATAATTGTTGCTGATTGAGTTGGAGAAGTTTACCCGAACCAATCGCAGCACCAATGACGCCACAAGTAGAAGTGATGTGCCACCCACGACTATAGTGAAATGGTGAAATCGCTTGACCTAGACGACACTCAAACTCCATGCCAAGGATTGCCGATAATAACAAATCTTGACCGCTAACTATTTGTTGTTCCGACAATGCCAATAATGGAGAAATAACTGGTGCTGTAGGATGTATGATTGTTGGCAGATGAGTGTCATCAAAATCAAATACATTGGCAGCCATGGCGTTTAAGCTACAGGCTTGTAAAACGTCCAGTTTTTCTTGAAAACCAAATATCGTCGATTGTGGCTTACCAGAGTATGTGCGAAATAATTTGAAAGCCTTCGATATTGCAGGATCGTTATAAGCGGCGATACATACCGCAAAATAGTTCAGGATAGAACGCTTCGTCTCATGAATGACATTTTCAGACAAATCCTTAAATTGACATAGATTCGTGAAACGAGCCAGCTCTTTAGAAATCTGCATACAACAAGTCTTTCTCTATATAAGTGGTGTATATTTCTAATTAAGAATAACCGAAAAAAATTTATTCGAAAGAATAAATCCGACGTCTCCAACAATGTATAGGAATCAGTAATGAATCAACCCATAATTGGCATGATTGGATTAGGCATGATGGGTACCCCTATGGCTAATAATCTTTTAAAAGCAAATTACATCATCCATGGATTTGATCTTCATCTCGGTGCTAAAGAAAAACTGAGTCACTTCGCTAATTTTCATTGGCAATCTAGCGCGAAAGAAGTCGCACTCTCTTCTGATGTCATTATCCTAATGTTGCCTGATAGCAAAATTATTGACGAACTACTTTGGGGTCAGCTACAGGACGGCATTGTTTTTGATTGCAAACCCCACACCCTATTCTTGGATATGAGTTCATCGAATCCGTCTAACTCAAAAAACAATGCTGAAAAACTAAAAGCCTTAGGTCACGAATTTATCGATGCCCCAGTTTCTGGAGGTGTGAAAAGAGCAATTGACGGTTCTTTAGCCATCATGGTCGGTGGGGAAAAGACCAGTGTCGAAAACATGATGCCTATTTTACAAGCCATGGGTAAAACAATCATCCATGTTGGCAGTAGCGGTGCTGGTCACGCGGTCAAAGCACTGAATAATTATGTTTCGGCGTCTGGTCTTTTAGCAGTCAGCGAAGCTCTTGTTGCTGCGCAGGCTTTTGGTATAGACCCTCATCTCGCAAATCAAGTCTTTAATGCTTCAACCGGAAAAAACAATACTACCGATGTCAAAGTTGAAAACTTTATGCTCTCAGGAACATTTAATTCAGGTTTCGCCATAGCACTCATGCGAAAAGATATTCAAACGGCCAAAGACTTCATCGATGATATGAAAACGTCAGGGGGTTTTGCTAGCACCTGTCTAGAACATTGGTCAGCAGCAGAACAAGGTCTTGAGAAAGGTGCGGATCATACAGCGATGTTTAAATTTGTCAAAAATCAACCAAAGGAATAAATCATGATTCTGAAGGCCTGGAATGTTTTCGCAATGCGCTATGCAACCGTCAAGAGAAGACGCATCGAGAATTTTATTGTCCATGACCTGCATGACGCCGCAACTCATATGGATTATTACGTATGGTTTATCACGGACGGCAGAGAAACCATTCTAGTGGATACAGGATTCGATCAAAAAGCTGCAAATGAACGAAAAAGAACCTTGTTGCGATGCCCTATCGACTCTTTAAAAGAAGCAGGTATCCCCCTTCAAGACATAAATAACACCATCATTACCCACGCGCATTATGATCATGCCGGAAATATCGAAAAATTAAAGAAAACCAACTTCCATATCCAAGAGCGTGAAATGTCATACGCCACGGGCAAAGATATGCGCCATGCATTTTGTCGCCATTCCTACGACCCTCATAATGTCTGCGAACTGATTTATGCTAACTATGAGGATAGAGTGGCATTTCATGATGGTGTCTACGAACTCAGATCGGGAATCCAAGTACATTGGGTCGGCGGTCATACGAGAGGTCTTCAGATTGTCCGAGTTCATACCAAGCGGGGATGGATCGTTTTAGCATCTGATGCGGCACATTATTTAGAAAATCTGGTCAACCGTTCACCCTTTCCTATTGTTAGCGATACCATTGATATGCTCAACGCCTACGAACTGATTGAACGGTTAGCAGAATCACAACAGCATATCATTCCCGGCCATGACCCATTAGTGATGTCTAGCTATCTTCCTGCCGGTCCAGAACATCTTGAAATCGTATCGCTGACTGATCCAATCAAAAAATCATGAAAAAAATCCAAGCTTTACTCATCAGCCTCATTTTGAGTTTGTTGACGTCCAATAGTTGGGGACAAAACACATTTCCAAACAAGCCAGTCCACATCATTATTCCATTTCCGCCAGGTGGCTCTACTGACGTTTTAGGTCGCCTGTTAGGTGCATCAATGTCCAACAATCTTGGGCAAACTATCGTTATCGAAAATACTGGGGGGGCTGGAGGTACAATCGGTGCGGCAAAAGTGGCGCGCGCTCCAGGTGATGGCTATACTCTTCTTTTTCATAATATGGCCCATGCTAGTGCCCCTGCACTGTATAGTAAATTATCCTATAGTCCCGTCAGTGATTTTGAAGCTATCGGTATCGTCACAGAGGTCCCAATGATTCTCGTTGCTCGAAAAAACTTTCCGGCCAATCGATTTTCTGAAGTGTTGTCAATGGCCAAAGCAAATGGTAATTCATTGAATTTTGCCAATGCCGGCGTAGGCGCCACCTCCCAACTTTGCGAAGCTTTACTAAAAAGCACGACGAATAGTCAGTGGACTAGCGTTCCTTATAAAGGAACAGGACCTGCACTGAATGATATTTTAGGTGGCCAAGTAGATTTTATTTGTGACCAACCCGCGAGTACGATTTCTCATATTAAAGCCGGCAACTTAAAACCCATTGCCGTTGCCACAAAAAATCGCTTAAAAATACTTCCCCAAGTTCCCACGTTTTCAGAATCAGGGGTACCCGGCTTTGAACTGACAGTTTGGCATGGTTTATATGCTCCCAAAGGAACGCCCAAGGATGTTACAGAACGACTAGCGCTTAGCTTACGTGAAGCACTGAAAGATCCTATTTTAATCGAGCGCTTTCAAGAAATGAGCGCTTCAATTGCCACACCAGCCCAAGCTAACCCAGAAGCGTTACAAAGCTTTTTAAAAGCAGATGTGGAGCGTTGGAAAATGGCGTTAAAAGCTGCTGGCATCCAGCCAGAGTAATTACTGGCCTAAATTGTATTTCTCACCTGTGAAAAAATTATTGGGGCTCATAAACATCGATAAAAAGGTGGCTCCATGTGGAGCAACGGCAACATGTTTTGTTCCGCCTGGTCGCCAAACATAACTGCCCGGATAGGCTTTCCCTTCTTCATCCTCAAGACTACCCTCCAGCATATACGTCTGCTCTAAACCAGTGTGTTCATGAAAAGGAACAATCGCGCCAGGCTCCATCTGAAATAAGACGGTCGACATGCCTGATTTTTTGTCGGCATAAAGCACCTTCATCTTGATTCCAGTAAAAGGTGTTGCCGCCCACTCCATTTTGCTAGGATCGATATAGTGCGATCGCAACTCTTCAGATATCTCAGATAGTCCGGCTATATGATTAGTCATTTTTCCTCCATTGATTTAAATATAATTTACCATTAATTCTTTGGTGAAAAGGATTTCATCCTTCTACCAAGCTAGTCTAGGGAAATCTTTTTATCACGAATGATTTTTCCCCACTCTTGAAATTGCGTCTGAATGAATTGATTCGCATCATTTGGCCCGCCCTGGAATTGTTCTCCGCCAAGACTGATCACTCTCTCTTTCATTTCTGGAAGCTGCATCACAGCAGCAACTGCATCACTCAGCTTCTTGACAATGACTTCCGGTGTTCCAGATGGTACAAAGATCGCATTCCATTCATAAACCTCATAAGCAGCAACTCCCGCTTCTTCCATGGTGGGAACACTAGGGAATAAATTGACTCTTTTTTTACTCGTGACAGCTAAGGCGTTGAGCTTTTTTGCTTCTACGTAAGGCTTACTCGAAGCAACACTACCAAAGAAAATAGGCACTTGTCCAGCCATCACATCATTTAACGCTGCCGCCCCACCTTTATAAGGGACACCAACCATTTGAACATCGGCTTTAATTTCAAACATCACTCCCGCAAGATGCTGGGCAGAACCATTACCTGATGTGGCATAAGCGATTTCATCGGGTTTGGTTTTTGCTAACGCCACTAACTCCTTCACGCTTTTTGGAGCAAAGTTCGGATTCGTTAATAAAACATTAGGATACAAAGCTAGCAATGCCAATACTTTAAAATCCTTATTGGAGTCATAAGGTAGTTTCTTAAATAGTGATGGATTTACGGCAAATGAAGAAGCATCGAGCATTAATGTATAGCCATCCGGATTACTCTTTGCAACATAATTCGCCGCAATCTGGCCAGTTGCTCCAGGTTTGTTTTCAACAATGACTGTCGTGCTAAGCAACTTCCCTAAGGGAACTGAAATACTTCGTGCCATCATGTCCGCAGTTCCTCCTGGCGGATAAGTCACGACGATAGTAATCGGTCTGCTAGGCCATGATTGTGCATTAGCGATGGAACAAAGCGGCACCAATACAAGGGTGAGTGCAAGTCGAAATAGCTTCATAAAAATGTGTTGGTGATGAATAAATAAACATCTATAAAAAATATAATTAGGTTATCCTAAAGCCTTGTTCACTTACGTTCTACCTAGTTCAAACCCTATATGCCAAAAATTAAAACTAATCCCTCTGGCGTCGCCATTCCTAGCTCATTTAAAAAAGTACTCGTTTTACAAGGTGGTGGGGCTTTAGGGGCATATCAACTCGGTGTTTATAAAGCAATTCATGATAAAAATATAGCGCTCGATTGGGTGATTGGAACCTCCATTGGGGCTATTAATGGTGGCATTATTGCAGGCAATCCCCCTGAAAGTAGGTTCCAAAAATTACTGGAATTTTGGAAAATTGTTCAAAACCAGTCTATGCAGACTTTTGAAAATAACAAATCACTCTTCAATCTCTACACAATGACATATGGGGTCAAAGGTTTTTTTTCACCAACATTCTTAAACTGGTTTGATGTCAATAAAAAAGTAGATATCGAAAATGCTTCGTATTATTCGACAAAAGCCTTAAAAGACACTCTAAGTAAATTGATTGATTTTGATTATTTAAACTCAAAAAAGGTCCGTCTCTCAGTGGGTGCAGTTAGCGCAATCACAGGCGAAATGCGTTACTTTGATAGTGTAAAAGAAGAGTTAACACTAGAACATATCATGGCATCTAGCGCACTTCCACCAGCATTCCCAGCAGTAAAGATTGAGGGAGAACCTTTCTGGGATGGTGGTATTTACTCAAATACACCCATTGAGGCAGTTCTCGAAGATTATCCTAGAGATAACTCATTAATATTCTCAGTCCAATTATGGAATCCCCTTAGTAAGGAACCGAGCTCCATTCAAGAAGTGCTCACGAAACAAAAAGATATTCAGTTCGCTAGTCGTGACCGTTTATTAGAAAATGTCAAAAAAACACATCGTTTACGACATATCTTGCGACGCTTGACAGAGCACATTCCCGAGTCGCAAAAAAAACTCCCTGAAGTTCAAGAGCTGATGTCTTGGGGTTGTGACACCGTCATGCATATCATTTATTTAACTATAGACCGCATCGAAGGTGAGGACCAGATGAAAGACATTGACTTCACTTCTGAAGGAATATCAAAAAGATCTTTAATCGGGTTTCAGGAAGCAACACGCGCTATAAATTCAGAAATTTGGAATGAGCCACATGACCCCAATGAAGGCATTTTGATTCATGCTCAATTTCGTTAACTCGCTAATTTGCAGCAATCAACTTAGCGAGTTGCTCTGGTTGACTCAATAAATCTTGGCTCAATCCTTGAAAAGTGACTTGACCACGATTTAATACAATGACCTGATTGGTCACTTGTAATGCCAATTTGGCGGATTGCTCTACCAAAATAACGGTTAAATCCTCTTGAGTAATTAGTTTTTTAAAAACTTCCATTAACATCTGAACAATTACTGGTGCTAACCCTTCCAAGGGTTCGTCTAGCAACAAGAGTTTAGGGTCACTAATCAAGGCCCTACCAACCGCTAACATCTGCTGCTCCCCTCCCGATAATTGATTGCCCATATTACTTCTTCTCTCGGCAAGTCTTGGAAAAAGCTCATAAACACGCTCTAAAGGCCAGCGTCCTGGACGTGCGGCAACAAGCATATTCTCCTCAACACTTAAGGAGGGAAAAATATCTCTTGTTTGTGGGACATAAGCAATACCTAACCTAGATCGATCATAAACCGGCAAACGCTCAATCGATTGACCAAATAATTGAATACTTCCAGAATGTAAAGTGGCATGGCCCATGATCGTCGACATCAACGTCGTCTTACCCACGCCATTACGCCCTAATACCGCCAGTGAAGTTTTAGCTGGTATTTCTAAAGCAATATTTTCTAATATATTGAGCTCTCCATATCCAGCATGAATCCCTTCTAATCGAAGAGCGATTGGATTACTCATCTGACTCTCCTAAGTAGACTTGATGAACCCGTGGATCATTGGCAATTTGGTCTGGTGTGCCTTCACATAAAACAGCCCCTTGAACCAATACAGTTATCCTTTTAGCAAACTGAAACACTAAATCCATATCGTGTTCAATCATCAAAATGGCAATGTCATTTGGTAACGCATCTAGTGCTTGTAAGATACGCCCCGACTCCATCGATGGAACTCCCGCGGCAGGCTCGTCTAATAAAAGTACCCTGGGTCGCAAACCTAGAGATATGGCAATCTCAACTAAGCGTTGTTTACCATAAGGAAGTTGACTCACTATTTTTGAAGCGTCATCAACAATACCCAGTAAAGATAAAATCTCTAACGCTTCCTCCTGAATATTTTTAAACCGACTAGCCGTCTTCCACATATGTTGGGAAACACCTAATCGCTCCGAGATCCCAAGAGCAACATTATCCAACACAGTCATCTTATTAAATAAAGAGTTGATCTGAAACGTTCTCCCTAACCCCTTTTTTACACGCTGACTTTCGTTGAGATCGGTCACTTTCTCACCAGCTAATAATACGGATCCAGATGAAGGCGTTAATCTTCCCGTGAGTAAATTCACAAAGGTGGTCTTACCAGCACCATTGGGACCAATGAGGGCATGTCTTGCCCCCGGCTCTAGAACAAAGTTAATTTGATCGGCAACGGTTAAGGCACCAAAACTTTTTGACAGTTCAAGAGTTTGTAAGGCGGGGGTCATTTGAGTACCCTGCGCTTTGTAAAGACTTTATCTAACATACCCAGTACGCCTCCTTTGGCATATAAAACCACCATCAGCAACATGAGTCCAATTCCTAAATTCCAATATTCCGGGAATTTTTTAGCTAAAAAATCTTGTGCGATTAAAAATATACACGGTCCAATAAATGCACCATACATGCGTCCAACGCCCCCCAAAATCAACATGACTAAAATCTCTCCTGAAGGCTCAAAACCAATCACATTCAATCCCACAAATTGATTTGTTTGGGTAATTAAAGCCCCAGCAATCCCGGCAACCATGGCTGCCAAAGTGTATGCCTTTAATAAGTAAGACATGACAGGTACGCCAATAGCCTGCATCCTTTGCTTATTCTCTTTAATCCCTGCCAGAGTAATTCCGAAGGGAGAGTAAATAATCCGTCGAATAATAATCCAAAAAATAAACAGCATTATCAAACACCAGATATAGGCCGTTTTATTTAAAAAATCGAATTTAAATAATCCTAAAACAGGGCCGATGGTCACACCGGTTAATCCATCAGCACCGCCAGTAATCAATGTCGCTTTATTAGCTACCTCATAACATAAAGAAGCAATGGCTAAAGTTAACATCAGTTGTGTGAGTTTTTGCGTCCGTAGAATAACTAAGCCTGTAGAAAAGCCTAATAACGCGCAAACCATGGCACTACAAATGATCAAGACGATTGGATCTGTGATTCCAAGCTTAGCCGACAAAATACCGCAGGTGTAAGCACCAACGCCAAAAAAAGCAGCATGACCTAAAGTCACGACTCCTGCATAACCAGTAATTAAATCAAGGGATAAAGCAAATAGAATAAAGGTTAAAATCTGTGCACCAAGGGATAAATACTCGGGCAAAAGAAAAAATACCGCCACAGCAAATATCCATGGCAAGATTTCGGTTTTACGAATACGTGAATCCGACTGAAATCCGATGATGTTCATCATGCACGTTTTCCAAGCAAGCCCATCGGACGCCATAACAAAATACCAATCGTCACGATATAGATAAAAAATGCCCCAAACTCAGGAAGCCAATATTTACAGCCCGTATCAAGTACCCCGATCAGTAAGGCCGCAACAAATGGTCCTTTTAGACTACCTAGGCCTCCCACTGAGACCACAATCAAAAAGAAGACTAATTGCTCTAATGGATACGTCGGTTGAATGGCGATAATTTCAGCGCCGAGTGCGCCGCCTAAACCAGCGAGACCACTGCCAACTGCAAAGGTAACACTAAAGAGTAGTTTTGTATTGATTCCAATCGACTGCGCCATCGCTCGATGATCAACTGTTGCCCTGACCATCGCACCCCATTTAGTATTTTCAAAGCCAAACCACAAGATACCAATTAAAAGAGAACTAAAGATAATAATAAAAACTCGGTATGCCGGAAAGTCTCTTCCTAAAAACGTCATCTGATCTTTTAAATAATCCGGTAACAGAACCGGTAGCTGCAAGGTACCGAAAACAATACGGGCGATGGCGATCGATATAAAAATAAGGGCAATACTAAAAAGAACTTGTTCAAGTTCGGAAGACCCATAAATATGTTTATAAAGTAATCGATCAAGAAATACGCTGGCAAAGGCTACCAAGAAGAACGCCAACCCTAAAGCCAAGGGAAACGGAATATGGAACTTGGCTAAAGCGGTGACTAGTATATAGCCACCGCTCATTGCAAATACGCCATGTGCTAGATTAACCACCCCCATCATGCCCATCGTAATAGACAGTCCAACAGAAATCACATATAGCACCATTCCATAAGCAACTCCGTAAAACAAGACGCTAATGACTGAGGATAAAAATGCATCCATCGTCAGGTCAATACGAGATTTCGAAAAAAACTAAAAAAATCATTATTTCTTTTTATCTGCTTCTTTCATTGGGTCTTTAATCCCCGTACTAATCGTTTCAATCTCAACGTTAGCTAACTTACCACCAACCTTACGAACTTCACGTAAGTACTCTGGGTTAATCACATCTCTTGTTTCTGAGTCAATAGACACCTCGCCCCTAGGACTTGTTGAGCTTTTCCACTTCTTTAACAATTCCATTGTTTTATCAGAATCAATCTTGCCATTCTGTTCACGAATTGTATAAAAAATAGCATCCATGGCATCCCATGCACCGACGGCCATAAATCCTGGCTCTAAATTTTCACCATACTCTTTTTTGTACGCCGCAACAAAGGCTTTATTACTCGGGCGATTTGAATTTGCCGAATAGTGGTGAACTGTAACGACACCAAGAGCAACATCACCCATGCCCTGTAACTCTTCATCCGTCACAATATCCCCAGTACCAATAAATTTAACCCCAGCTTTAGCAAGGCCTAAGTCAGCATAAGCTTTCATCATCCCTGTTGCTGCTTTACCCGCAGGATTAAAGCCAAAAATGACATCCGGCTTAGCATCCTTAATTCGTTGAATAAATGGCGTAAAATCAGGGTTGGCTAATGGGATTCTTACCGTTCCAACAATCTCTCCACCGCCCTCCTTAAATCCTTTAATAAATCCCTCCTCAGCTTCATGCCCAGGAGCAAAATCACTAACCGCAGTATATGCATGCTTGTATTTCTTTGCGGCCCACTGACCTAAAGGATAGGCAGATTGCCAAAGCGTGAATGATGTTCGCGCCATGTAGGGAGCGTTATTCATTACGCGAGCGGCGGCAGCATTCATACTAATATAGGGAACTTTTGCCTCAGTCGTTAAAGGCGCAATGGCAGCCATGTTTGGTGACCATACAAAACCTGTCAAATAATTGACCTTATCACGCACAATCAACTCCTGAGCAACACGTTTGGCTACATCAGGATTTGGTCCAGTGTCATCACGTGTAATGATCTCTACTTTGACACCAGGTGGCAGCTTGTCGCCATTGAGCTTCATATAGAGCTTGACACCCTTATCGAGTTGATCACCCTGTGCAGCTCCAGGACCACTGTACGTAGACATAAAACCAATCTTAACTGTCTGAGCTTGTGCAAGACTAAGTAAGGAAATTAACAAAACGATTAATCCAGCTTTAATTGACTGATTAAATTTCATATGAGCTCCAATTTTTGGTAATAAGGTTATTATTTTTTAGCACGATTTGCAACCGAAAGAATACCATGAGTACCTTACAAGATGGTCGTTTTATAGGATAAGCCCCTAGGTTTTTTATGCAAAGTACATTTAATTGGAAATCTAGCCTTGTTCTTAAAAGCTCACAGCCATGCCAATCGAATAACCATTCACATCTGGTGCAAATTGATATCGAAACATCAACCGTGCACGAGTAACGAAAATATCATAATTTTTAAGGTCTAACTCAAGCCCAGTTCCGACAGATGATAAAAAATTAAAGCCTAAAGCACCGCGGTTATCCCCTAAATACTGTGTATGCGCGAATTCAAGAACGCCTCGTATCGTGTTGCCTAGAGCTGTAAACCCAGTTGGCACCCTACGACGTGACCAAAGCCCCAAACTTTGAGAGCTTGAATGCCCCTCAACATCATGCGATGAATCAAAACTGGTTAACTCAATATTGGTGTAACGAATTTCGAATTGATGTTCTCGCTCTGGCGTGAAGTCTTCATAGATCAACATGGCAGAACCACCTAGACCATAAGCATTTAGTCGACCATTATTTAAAAAATCAAGGTTGTAGCCTGTTTTGTTGGCAATGATTCGAGAAGCAATGGATATATCACTCTCAACATGACCCAAACTGAAGTTAAAAATGGGCCTCAATTTATAGTGGTCAGAGATTTTAAAGTCCCATCCTAGCCCTCCAGTCCCAGAGATACTATTCCAATGAACAGGAAGGCTAACTGGGGTATTAGAGGCAATCACAAATGTGGGGTCGTAGCGATTAGCTGCTATCGTGCCTTCAAAGTACAACGGAAATTCATCACTTAAAATTCCTCCACCACCAAGTGAAGTCATCTGCAAAGATGGATTACCCACACCCTTATCATTTAAAGATAAAGAACCTGTTGTGACATCAGGCGTTAATGAGTAGCTTATGACCGTTAAAAAAGCATTTGCTCTAGCTTGCACAAAGCCATCAACAAGACTGTCCGCCCAAACGTGAGGTAAAAATAGCCCTTCCAAGATCAACAAGAAAAAAAAATATTTAAATCGCAAACTCACACCATTGACTCATTAAAATGAAATATGAATGAAAATCCTTATAGATTACAAAGGATGTAAGTCAATGATTTTAATATAAGATCAAGGCAGATGCATTTGTATATCAACCCTATCGAATGCCAAAAAAAACCTGAACGAATTCAGGTTTTTGAGTGGCAACTTGAGTAAGGTATTTATTTTTTACCTTGAGTCCCATCAAAAGGTGCAATGATGTCGCCAGATCTAAACTTGGCGGGCGCTAAGATAATTGACTTACCGGCTTTTTTAAACTGCTCAGTATCATTACCTTCAATATTACGGTATTGAACATATAAAGCCCTTGGCGTAGCCCACTCACCATTTGCGCCAAATTTAATTTCTCCAGCAACGGTTTGAAAAGTAGTTGCATGAGTGTAATCAATCAATTTCTGTTGATCTAAACTTTGAGTTTTTTCAACGGCCTCACCTACAATTTGCATCATGGCATAGGCAAAAGGCGGGATGTAAAATCCAAGTGAATCAACGCCTTCCTTCACTGCGAGAGCTTGATAACGCTCTAAAAACTTTTCAACACCTGGGAACTTAATGGTCGGCTCTGGTACATACATCTCAAAACCAACGACATTATTCAATAACGGCCCCAACTGCTTTTTAACAGCAGCAAAAGCTGTCCCAATCATAGGGCCACCAAAGACCTGTGTTTTTAATCCAACCTCGTAGGCTGCGCGAACCATTCCGACCGTGTCTGGTGGATAGGAATTCACCATCACAATATCAGGCTTAGTTGCTGCGATCGCACGCATAATAGGAGCGTAGTCTGTCGTTGTTGGAGGGTAAGTATTGTCATAGACAACCTTTAACCCTAAACGCTTCGCATTTTTCCTGCCCCCATCCATCGCAACTGCTGGATATTCTGCATCACCCCCAACAATAGCAATAGTTTTTGGTTTAGGATTCGCTAACATCGCGGCTTCTAAAAAAGTCCCCGTATTATCTACCGCAGGATTAGGACCATTCGGTTGCATTTGGAAATACCCTGAGTAGTTAAAACGAGCATTTGGATCCAAACCAAATAAACAGACGTAATATAGCTTACGTTGCATAATCATGGGTAATGGAGGAACCTGCATGTTGGTTCCATAACTCCCCAGAATTAAATCGACTTTATCGGTATCTAATAATTTCGAATAAAACCCCGTGACCAGGGATGGATTAGTTTGGTCATCGTAATAAACAAACTCTACTTGACGGCCCAATAAACCACCTTTGGCATTAACATCATCTTTCCAAAGTTGCATCGTTAACAAAGCAGCTTTGCCGTTTGCGGCTAAACCACCGGTCAAGGGCATCGTAAAGCCAATCTTAATCGGGGGCTTTGATTGGGCAAGCACCTGAGGGGGACTCAGTAGCGAAAGGCTAGTTATCCCAAGAACAATAAGTTTTAGAACAGAACGTCTGAATAAATGGTTACCCATAATGGTAATGTCTCCACAATGATGATTGAACCCCTAAACTAACTTGTCTAAAAAAAAGTTGCTACTAGCGAATTCCCTATTAAGGCACACCCTTACTTTTGGGTAAATTCATGAACCTGTCAAATACTCGGAAAGTCATAAAGAGACGCGGGATTGTCCGTAAGAATCTTTTGGATCAATTGCGGGGTTTGAGCCCAGTGAGCTAAACGATTTAAGGCATGCCCATCATTAATCAAGTGAAAAGGCTCAATCTCCTCTTTAGATCTCTTTTTGCCGTAATGCGCCCCTGAGTGCGGCCAGTCACTTCCCCAAACCATGCGGTTGGTATTTGCCTCTATTAACATTCGGGCCAATTGAGCCACCAAAGCGGAATCTGGGTCATCAGATACCCTTTGCGGCGCTGATAACTTCATCCAAACATTGCCTTCTTTGAGCATTTTCAGTAATTGCAATACCTTCGGTTGTTCAAGTCCATCTAGAACTGGAACTCGAGCAAAATGGTCAAGCACCACGGGAACTTCACAACTCATCATATCTTTAGCAAGTTCCGTCACCATGTGAAGGCTAGAAAAAATTTGAATATGCCAACCAAATGGCTGAATTAACTTTGCCGTCATTTGTAATTTATTTCGGGCAAATTCAGGATCTGCAACACCAGCAGTTTCCAGATTCAGTCTTGCCCCACGAAAACCGATTTGATGCAATTTCTCTAGATCTGGAAAAGTGATCGTTGTTTCATCAATCACGGCAACCCCGCGCGCGTTAGTGCCGATCTTTGCAATCGCATCACTTGAGCGACGATTATCTGGCCCATAGGGGCTTGGATGCACAATCACTGTCCTTTGAATCCCTAAGGATAGATGCAAATCCCGTAGTTGTTCGATCGTAGAATCATCTGGTGTATAAGTTCGTTCCGTCCAATAAGGATATTGTTCTACAGGTCCAAAAATATGGGTATGGCAATCACAAGCGCCGACCGGTAGCTGGAATTGGATTTTTTCTTGCAAAGTAGCGGACAACATAAGTTCCTTAAAATAGTTAATATCGATTGATAGTAATATTAATGTATATAAAAAAATAATTGAGGAGATTCATGAATTACCAAACTAATTTCCCAACCCTTCAAGGCATAGTAAGCCCAGAAGAGTGGCAAGCAAGGGTTGAACTTGCAGCATGCTATCGATTAATCGATGCCTATGAAATGACAGATCTTATTTATAACCATATCACCGCTAAAATTCCTGGTACAGATCATCTACTGATTAATTTATATGGCTTACTGTATAAAGAAATCACTGCCTCGAGCTTGGTCAAAATCGATCTGACAGGCAAGATTCTTTACAAACCAGATACCGACTACGGAATTAACTTATCTGGGTATGTGATTCACGGTGCCATCCATGAAGCAAGGCCAGATGTAGGTTGTGTCATTCACACCCACACAAGAGCAGGGATGGCGATATCAGTGATGGAATGCGGACTGTTACCCATCACCCAAACCTCGATGCGGTTTGTTGACCACCTTGGTTATCATGGCTATGAAGGCCCTGCTATTGATCTGGACGAGCGTCAGCGTTTAGCGGCTGACTTAGGTCCACACAATGCCATGATTTTTAAAAATCATGGCCTGTTAAGCTGCGGCCCTAGCGTTCAGGAAGCCTTTAATACCATGTATCAACTAGAGCTATCTTGCCGAGCTCAAGTTGATGCGATGGCAGGAAATACAAAATTAGTGATTCCTGATCAAGCGGTGCTAGATAAAACCGCCAACCTTTATCAACCAGGCACCAGAAGACCTTACGGAGTATTAGAGTGGCCAGCAATGGTGCGTCTTCTTGAGGCGCAGTCAAAAACTTCCGGTTATCCACGGTTTGATGCTTAAATAAAAACAGAAAACAGAGCCAATGAAAAAAAATAATCTCTTACCCATCCTCTTTTTCTGTATAACTTTTTTCTGTAAACTTGCCACAGCAGAATCTGTAGCAGACTATCCGAGTAAGCCGATACACATTATCGTACCAGTCGCAGCTGGTGGGAATGTGGATATTGTGGCAAGAACCCTTGGAAATGAAATGTCCAAAATCTTAGGACAAACTGTCATTATTGAGAACAAACCAAGTTCCGCATCGATTGTTGGAACACAATACGTCGCTAAAGCAGCCCCAGATGGCTATACCTTACTGGCACATTCCAGTACATTTTTTGCAGCTCCTCTCATTTCAACAAATGCTGGTTATGACCCCGTCAAAGACTTTGCTCCTATATCTCTCACCTGTAAGGTGGCGATGTTTGTCCTCGTTCACCCCAATATTCCTGCAAAAAACATTCAAGAATTTATTCAATTAGTCAAAGCCGATCCCGGCATGGCTGCTGCCAGTAGCGGTAACGGCTCCACAGGACATATGGCTACCGAAGTATTTGCCAATCGTGCAGGGATTAAATTTACCAACATCTTTTATAAAGGTAATGCGCAAGCCATGATTGATGTATTTAGCGGCCAAGTACCGATGATGTTTGACCAAATCAGTACCGGCACTCAGAATGCTAAAAGTGGCAAACTCCGGGCGCTGGCAATTACTAGCTTAGATAGATCATCACTAATGCCTGAAGTCCCAACCCTTGCGGAATCAGGATTTCCTGGTTATGAAGATGTTACCTTGAATTTACTGGTAGCACCAGCAGGTACACCCAAAGAAATTATTCAAAAACTCCACTCTGCTGTCGTGAAAGCACTGAATCAAATTGAATTAAAAAATCGCTTTGCAGAAAAAGGGATTGATTTAGTCACTAGCTCTACGCCAGAAGATTTGGGAAATATAATCAAATCAGAAGTATCTCGCTTACAAAAAGTAGCGAAAGCGGCAGGAATTAAACCCGATTAATGTTGAGATTAAAATAGCTTATGTTGAACCTAAACCAGAAAAATATTTTGATTACAGGGGCTAGTTCTGGGATCGGTAAAGTGACCGCCATTGAATTAGCAAAAATGGGCGCGAATGTATTTTTAGCCGGGAGATCGAAAGATAAGCATGAAGCCGTCATCAGAGAACTTCATGCAGTTAACCCACACGGCAATTTCACATATCTACCCCTTGAACTTGCTAATTTAGACTCTGTTCGGACTTGTGCGCAGCAATTTTTAGATTTGAATCAGCCATTACATATTTTGATCAATAACGCTGGTGTATACGGTGAAAAAGGAATTACACAACAAGGATTTGAGATGCATTTTGGCGTTAATCATCTCGGTCATTTTTTATTAACACTGTTACTCTTAGATCTGATTAAAGCTTCTGCCCCTTCGCGAATTCTCAATATAGCCAGCGGCGCTCATCGATACGCGACCCAGTGGGATTGGAATGCATTACAAATGTCAACAAAATCCATGACAACGATGACAGAGTATGGCGTATCAAAACTATCCAATATATTATTTACTACTGAACTTGCCGAGCAATTGAAAGATAATGGAGTGTTATGTTTGGCTATTCATCCAGGCATTGTAAAAACCGATATTTGGCGACACCTTCCTGGCGCTGCACAATCACTCATGAATATTGCCCCCATACTAACACCCTCAGAAGGTGCAAAAAATACCTTATATGGCGTCACTGAATGTCCTGCCTTAGAGCATGGGCAATTCTTAACGAATTGCCAACGAGAAATACCATCCCCACTCGGGCAGGACCGGTTATTAGCAAAAGAACTTTGGCAACGAAGTCTGGAGTGGACGGGCTTAAACACTACTTCGGTCTAACAATCCAATCGCTCTCATCAAGAGCTAGCCCATTTTCAAATAAAGCAATATTTTTAAGCCCATGCCGTATGACACTGGTGACAGCTTCTTTAACACTACCGCCTGCGTGTGGAGTAACTACAATGTTGTCTAATGCAAATAAAGGGTTATTCATATCAGGGGGCTCATGATCAAAGACATCAAGTCCTGCCCCCAAAATTTGGTGATGCATAAGTGCATGAACCAAATCACCTTCATGAATTAATTCCCCACGCGCAGTGTTGACAAGAATGGCGGAGGGCTTCATTTGGGAAAGTGTTTTTTGGTTCACAATATGATGAGTTTGTGCATTGAATGGTGCATGTAAGCTAAGCACATCACTTTGCGCAAACAAAGTATCTTGATCTACATACACAGTATGATATTGAAGTTCATCCTCTTTGGAGGCACGCTGGCGACTATAGTAAATAACTTTTACATTAAAGCCCGATAATTGGCTTGCCACCTTTTTGGCGATATTGCCAAAGCCAAATAATCCAACTGTTTTATCTGCCAACTGCAAGCAACTTGTTTTTAGCTCGGCATTCACCCATTGACCAGCCAAGAATGCCCTTTGTGCATACGTAAGTCTTCGCAAGGTGGCAAGCATTAACAAAATAGTATGCTCTGCAACCTGCCCCGCGTTTGCCCCATTGGTAATGGCAACTGGGATTCCCCTCAATCGCGCCGCCTCAATGTTGATTTTATCGACGCCAATTCCCCACTTTTGTATCATTTTTAATTGAGTAGCTGCTCCCATGAGCTCATCATCAAGCCATGTGGCTCCGATAAAAACATAATCAGCACCTTGCAATACCTCGCGATGGGTATCTTTATCATTTTTTTGTGCAAACTCGATTTCAAAACCAGCAGGTAAACAGCTGATCATTTCCTGCTGCAGTGCTGGCAACGCCGGGGTTAAAAAAGCAATTTTTGGCATAAGGTCGGATGAATTAAAAGTTGTATAGCTGAGCCGGATTTTTGACTAAGACTTGCTCTCGGTCTTTTTCATTTGGTAACCAGCGCAATAATAAATTCGTCAAATCGCCATCATCTGGAACGGCTGTTTTCTCAAAATAATTGATATGCGGCCAATCACTACCCCATACAATGCGTTCCAAATTGGCCTTGATAAGTGCTCCAGCAAACCCATCAACATCGTCATAATGATGTTGATGGGCACGAATTCGATCTGCGCCTGAGATCTTAACCCAAGCTGAACCATCACTGACCATCCTACATAAATACTGGAAACCTGGATGATGGATACCATGCACAGTATCCATACGCCCCATATGATCAATCACCAAAGGTAAACTTAACTTGATGAGCTTTGGCGCTAACTCTTGCAGATCAGGAGCATGCACCCAAATTTGAGCATGCCAACCTCTTGCTAGCATTCTTGGCGCGATCGCTTCTAATACCTCTAGACCAACACCATTTCGATAAACAGCCTGACCATTCTTTCGCAATAAATTAAATCGGATACCACGAACACCTAAAGCATGCCAATGGTCCAGTTCCCCATCTGTGACATCGTTGTTGCACACGACGACACCACGAAAAATTGTCGGAAATGTCTGCAAAGCCTCTAATAGGCCCCCATTGTTTGTTCCACAAACACTGGCTGTCACAAGCACCCCTCTGGAAAATCCGATTCTTTGTAGATGCGCTAAAAAATCATGAGCTGAATACTCCCCTGGGGTATAACTTCGATCTTCACTTAATGGGTACTTTGAAAAAGGGCCAAACACATGCACGTGACTATCACAGGCCAAGGATGGTGGCGAAAATAAAATCGGCTGAACAGACGATTTAGCAGGCAGACAAATTTTACTCATGCCTTACTCAGCCTTTAATTTGCCAGCTTGTGCTAGTTTTTGAGAGTTTAGTGACTCTTGATTTAATAACGCTCCCCATTCTTGAGGTGTAGATGATTTCGCAATACTACCCACACCAGTGAGCCGTATTTTATAAGCCGGATCATTCACCGCTTTGATTAAAGCCATATTTAATACTTTAATGATTTCAGGTGATGTTCCTGGGGGAGCCAATAAACCAGAGGTGGTATTTGCTTCAAGCTCAACTCGAGTAGATTCTAAAAATGTAGGTGTATTTGGAATCGAACTATCTCGATCTTTTGACAAAACTGCAAGTAACTTTAACTTTCCAGAATCAACAAAGCCTTTAGAACTCGATAATTGATCAATCATAAAGTCTAATTGCCCGCCCATCAAATCCGTCAACGCAGGGGTTGATCCTTTGTAGGGAATCACATTAAATTCAGCTCGCATCACGTCTTCGATCCTTAATACGGTTATATGGTTCGACGTTCCCAAACCTGAGTGTCCTACAGAAATTCGACCAGGCTCTTTTTTGGCTAGGGTGATCAAGCTACTTGTGTCAGGGAAACGTTGATCATCTGCACGTACCACAATCACTAATGGTGAAATCGCCGCCAATCCAACCGGTTGAAAATTTGATGGTTTATAAGGGGGATTTTTCATCATGTACGGCAACACGGATATGGTGTTTGTTGTAGCGAGTAATAAGGTATAACCATCAGGCTCGGCTCTAGAGACAAAAGCTGACCCAATTGAACCGCCGGCTCCAGCTCGGTTATCCACCAAGATGGATTGTCCTAAAACGTTACTCAAACTTTGAGCCACTGCTCTAGCCACAATATCCACGTTACCGCCAGGAGCAAACGGCGCAACGATTGTCAAAGGCTTATTAGGAAAACTTTGGGCACTTGCCAAAGTACATGCCGCCATCCACCCCAAAAAAGTAAGCCATTTCTTGATTAATTGAACCATATTGCCTCCTCATTATTTTTTTAGTGTGAGACCAAACTCTATCCTCTAAAGCTAGAATCTAAACGATCCATCATTCTTAATAAAGCTGGCCATTCCATGACGCCATAAGGACGCCTGACTTGTGGCTGATAATTCATATATGTTTCATGCAACACTTGTTCAGAAACCTCTTGTAAAGGTGAATGACATGACATGGCTGCGATTTGTGCCCGACAAGAGAGTTCTAAACGATGCATCCAATTAAAGGCTTCACCAACTGTTCTTCCTACTGTTAGCAGGCCATGATTGCGAAGTATTAAAGCTTCAGCACTCCCTAAGTCTTTGACTAACACTTCTTGCTCCGCCAAGTCTAAAACAACTCCCATATAGTCATGATAGGCAATTTTTAAAAATCGCATGGAAGTTTGATTGAGGGGTCGCAATCCACACTTTAAAGATGAAACAGCCATACCCGCGTATGTGTGAGTGTGAATGACACAAGCCACCTCTGGTCTGGCATGATGAATTGCACTGTGCAAAATATAACCAGGCTGATTGAATCCATAGTTCAATTCACCAAAATCCGGTTTGAATAATATTTCACCATCATGAGTAATTTTGATAAAACAAGAGGCTGTCATTTCTTCATACATCATCCCGTAAGGATTGATGAGGAAAGCGTCTTCTTCTCCGGGCACACGTAGCGTAATATGATTCGCAATCATATCGGACATTCCATAGTGCGCAATTAACCGATAGCAGGCTGCCAGATCAACTCTGGCTTGCCACTCTTCTGAGCTAATCATATTCTTGAGTGACTTTAGTAATAACGGTCCGGAATTCATGATATTTTTTCGTAAAAGTGTTTTGTTGGAGTAGATAAAGTTTATACGCTTTATTGATGTGAGCAAGAATCTCTGATCCACCTCAAAGGATACCTCGCCCGTCTCATTAAATATAGCTCTAACGGGATACGTCTTTCTGATTTAAAAAGATATATTTTTCAATCACTTATCTAAGAACCTCGTTCTATCTAAACTTTCCCCAGGAATCGAAAATGGGCTAGACTATTTAAAAAAGATATAAGATCGTATTATTCAACTGATAAAACAAAATAATGAGACATAAAATATGAAATGCAAAATAGCATTGTTACTTTTTCTATGGGTACAAAGCGGTATATCTTTGGCTCAGCCAGCAAATTGGACCCCCTCCAAACCCGTCCGATTAATTGTTCCTCAAGTAGCAGGTGGCGGCGCAGATGCTATCGGTAGAACAATCGGACAAGCATTATCTGATAACTTAGGTCAACCCGTCATCGTGGATAACCGCCCAGGAACCAATGGTGGTGTGGGTGTCGATAATCTTTTAAATTCCCCAGCTGATGGGTATAACTTAATCCTAGTGTATACCTCATTGATGGCGATTAATCCGGCTGTTTATGAAAAAATAAGCTATAGCCCAATGAGGGACTTGAAGCCCTTAGGTGCTGTTTGTGAAGTCCCGCTCGTCATGATTGCGAGTTCAAAAGTTCCAGCCAACAATATGAGGGAACTCATCAATTCATTAAAGGGTGATCCCCAAAGTATCTTCGGTGCATCTAGTGGAAATGGATCTTTTTCTCATATGATGATCGAAATTATGAATACGAAGATTGGTGTCAAGATGACGCATATCCCCTTTAAAGGTGAAGGTCCCGCTGTCGCCCATGTACTCAGCGGTCAAGACTCTATTATCTATATCGGGACGCCAGCTATTATTTTGTCGCAAGTGCAAGCCGGTAAATTAAAGGCGTTGGGAGTCACCACGTCCCATAGAATGCGTCAAATACCCAACGTGCCTACCTTCGCTGAAGGTGGCATCACAGACTTTAACGAAAGCTTTTGGTATGGTCTTGCGGCATCTGCTAATACCCCATCACATATTGTCGAGGCTTATAGCAAAGTGGTTTCAGAAATTTCTCGCTCCGAATCTTTGCAAACTTCCTTAGGGAAGATGGGTTGTGATCCATTGCCATTAAATGCTAATGAGTTCTCCGATAAAGTACGTAATGATATGAAAAAATATTCCGCAATTGCAAAAGCTGTCAATATGAAAGTCGACTAATATGGCTAAAATTCCTCAAATCAAACACCTCGGACTGTACGTCGATCATCTCGATGTGATGGAGCAGTTTTATACCTCTGTCTTTGATCTCATCGTGACAGATCGTGGTCAAGTACCCCGCTTAGGCAATCGTAATATTGTCTTCTTGAGTGGTACCGATGATGCTCATCACCAATTAGTTCTGATTGACGGTAAAGATCCGAAGAGTGGACCAAGTGTTGTTTTTCAAATGTCTTTCTTTGTCGATGAACTCAACGATTTACGTCGTGTTGAAAAAAGACTCATCGCAAACAACATTACAAGCATTACCCCCATTACACATGGTAATGCTTGGTCGATTTACTCACATGATCCAGAGGGAAATGGTTTAGAAATCTACATGGATACTCCATGGCACGTATCTCAACCTCATGGCAAACCATTCGATTTGTCGCAAACTGATGAGCAAATTTATGACTATACTCAAGCACTCATTCAGGAACACCCAAGCTTTAGTAGCCAAGAAGATTGGCGCAACCAGATGTTTTCTAAAATCAATACAATCAATTAATCATCAACCACTTCTTTTTTTAACGATAAGGAACACCAATGAAGTTAGTCTCTTTTTTACATGCAGGACAAGTCCATTACGGCGCAGTTAAGGGCAAAAAAGTTGTCGACCTCAGCGCTAGACTAGGTGGACTCTACCCAAATATTATTCAATTTATTGCCGGCGATGGACAGTCGGTTGCCCAATCGGTGATCAATGAATCCGCCGGTGATTTTGACTACGATAGTTTGCATCTTCTATCCGTCATTCCAAACCCTGGGAAAACTTTTTGTGTTGGTCTGAACTATCATGACCACGTCGATGAAGCGAACCGTGCTATTGGTAATCGTAAGGCACCTGACCGGGCAATGATTTTTGCACGTTGGCCAGAATCATTAACCGGTCACAAACAACCGATTTTGCGCCCAAAAGTTTCTCAAATGCTGGACTGGGAAGCGGAACTCCTCGTCGTTATTGGTAAGCCAACTGGACGCTACGTAACAAAAGATAAAGCACTGAGTTATATCTTTGGCTATGCTTGTCTGAATGAAGCTTGCCTGAGGGATTATCAACGTCACTCTAGCCAAATTAACCCCGGTAAGAATTTTGAGAAGACAGGTGCTAATGGTCCATGGTTAGTCACGGCAGATGAAATTCCCGATCCAATGAATCTGAATATCGAAATGCGACTCAATGGCCAGGTGATGCAAAAAGCCAATACAGCGAACATGATTCACTCTATTCAAGCAACGATTGAGTACATCACAGAATGGACTACTTTACAACCTGGTGATTTGATTGCCACAGGAACTATGGGTGGTGTAGGTTTTGCTAGAACTCCACCGATTTTCATGAAACCGGGAGATATTGCTGAAATCGAGATTGAAAAAATCGGTATATTAAGTAACCATATCGAGGACGAACCTACCAATTTAGGGCCTCGCTAATCAGTTGTATTGCTAAATAAAGGGTCATGGTGACCCTTTATAAGCTTCTTTAGTGAAACCGAATTAATCTAATTTAGCGCCAGATGCTTTTACAACAGCAGCCCAACGCTTAATGTCTGCTGTAACGAATTTACCGAAGGAATCACCAACCATATTGGGGGTTTCTGAACCATTATTCATCCAAATCTCCATTAGCTCGGGAGAATTCATCGCTTTAGTCACTTCGGCTTCCATTTTTTCTACGATCTCTTGCGGAGTCCCTTTTGGCGCCCATAATCCATACCAAGTACTAACAACGTAACCAGGCACTCCCGCCTCTCTAGCTGTCGGCACGTTCGGGAAGGCAGGGACACGTTTCTCAGCAGCAACCGCCAGGGCTTTTATTTTTCCACTTTTAATATGCTGTGATGATGATCCCAGACCATCAAACATCATATCTACCTGACCAGCAATTAAATCGGCTAATGCAGGACCTGCGCCACGATAGGGAATGTGCGTGATAAAGGTTTTGGTTTGCATCTTAAACAGTTCACCTGCTAAATGGTGCGAACTGCCATTACCAGCACTGCCATAGTTATACTTGCCTGGATTTTTTTTAAGCAAATCAATCATTCCTTTTAGATCATTTGCCGCCACCTTCGGATTGATAACAATCACCTGTGGTGGAGAAGCAACTAACATCATGGGAATAAAGCTTGTTTCAATGTCATAGTCAAGCTTCGGATAAATGGAGGGTGCAATAGCATGGTGCGCAGCCCCCATAAAAAATGTATATCCATCTGGGTTCGATTTAGCTGCAATATTTGCTCCAAGAGTACCGCCAGCGCCGCCACGGTTATCAATAATAATTTGTTTACCAAGATTTTTTGTTAATTGCGCAGATAAGGGTCTTGCAAATGCATCTGTTCCCCCACCGGCAGGAAATGGCACAATAATTGTGATGGGTTTGGAAGGCCAATTATCAGCCATTGATATTATGGCAAAACAACTGAATAATATGTAAATGAGTTGCTGTAAAATGCTTTTTGTAATTTGATGAGTTTTCAAAATTATCTCCTGATTTATACTTTTAAAGGATTTTAACTACAAATCTCGAGTAAATGACTTCGCCATTCATAAAACGTTAACAATTATCCTATATTTTCAGCCAATCAGAAAATAATTGATTAACAAGACGATCCAAGTGCAGTAATCCCCTAAAAGACATCATTTGGAGTTCATGGTTATTGATCTACATGATAATTCTCGACAGATCTATTTTGAATGTTTTCCCAGGGAGATCCTTTGAGTTAGATAATGTAGTCATGCGCAAGTCGATCTTTTGAGACGCAGCATCTCTCATTAAAAGCGCTCAGTTTAATGAGCCTATGACTATTCATTGCAGGGATTTAAGTCAATACTATTTATCTTTATCGATTAAAGACTTAAGGGGGATTTTTAAAGAAATAGTCAATGCAATTAACACGGATAACGAGGGATTGGCTAAACCGCGCTCTAATTGACTCACATAAGTCCGATCAATCTGCGCTTGATGCGCTAATTGTTGCTGAGACATAGCAAGCTCAACTCTGCGATATTTAATTTTTTTCGCTAGTTGGTTAATAGTCTTTTTATAGGCTGAATGATGTTGCACAGAAGTCGGTCAAAAATTTAATAAAAACAAGCTAGTATGAGTAAGTTTTATATTAAAGACCATTCTTAACCAAGCAATATCTATGCGCTATATGTTGGTGCAAAATATGGTAAATATCCCCAAATATGATCATCTGACCACAGCCCTAGGCTTGAAAAAAATGTTTCAAATGCGCTACCCAAGAAGCTCTTTCTATCTAGTTTCTTGCTAGAACAAAGATGATAAGGTCCGTGATTTTGTAGACTATAATCATCAAAATTAATCATTTAAATACTGATAAATCTATCAGTGGGGACCGTATGAACGATATAAAAATGGCTGTAGATGCTCTCTTTATTATGCTCGGAGCCACAATGGTCCTTGCGATGCACGCAGGATTTGCCTTCTTAGAACTCGGCACCGTCAGAGAAAAAAATCAAGTCAATGCACTCGTCAAAATACTTTTAGATTTTGCTATTTCTACCATCGCCTATTTTTTCATTGGGTATAGCATCGCCTACGGAATTGGTTTTTGGGACTCCGCTGAAGTTTTATCGCAAAAAAGCGGTTTCGAACTAGTTAAATTTTTCTTCCTTTTAACTTTTGCGGCAGCAGTCCCCGCAATTGTTTCCGGAGGTATTGCTGAGCGTGCAAAATTTAATCCACAACTGATCGCTTCTTTTGTTTTAGTTGGGTTCTTGTACCCATTTTTTGAAGGTATTACCTGGAACAACCACTACGGTATTCAAACCTGGATTAAAGAATTCTCTGGTGCTGAATTTCATGATTTCGCTGGCTCTGTAGTAGTTCACGCTGTCGGGGGTTGGATTGCACTTCCTGCGATCTTATTAATGGGCGCTCGATATGGTCGCTATGGTAAAGATGGGAAGGTTTCAGCACACCCTCCTTCAAGTATTCCATTTTTAGCATTAGGCTCCTGGACATTAGCAGTAGGCTGGTTTGGGTTTAATGTCATGAGTGCACAAACTATCGAAAAAATGAGTGGACTAGTAGCTATGAACTCTTTGATGGCCATGGTGGGTGGGACTCTAGCAGCTTGGTGGGTTGGTAGAAATGATCCTGGCTTTACCTATAATGGTCCGCTTGCAGGTCTTGTAGCGGTATGCGCAGGATCTGATTTAATGCACCCTATCGGCGCCTTAGTCGTTGGCCTCATTGCGGGAGGCATGTTTGTTAAAGTGTTCACCTTAGAACAAAATCGTTGGGGCATTGACGATGTGCTAGGAGTGTGGCCACTGCACGGGCTCTGCGGCGTTTGGGGTGGAATAGCGGCCGGCATCTTTGGGCAAAAAGCACTTGGGGGAATGGGGGGCGTCTCATTCCTTGGCCAACTCATCGGTACAAGCCTTGGAGTGGTGATCGCCCTTGTGGGAAGTTTTATCGTTTACGGAGTTCTGAAAAAGACTCTTGGCTTAAAACTAACGCCCGAAGAAGAACACCAAGGTGCAGACTTAAGTATTCACCAAATTACTGCAACGCCTAGACGAGAAACCAACTGGTAATCTTCGCTCTGATACAACTACCAAGTTAATCCTTAGGTGGTATGGCGTGCACTAAGGTTAAGAATTCCAAGGTAGTCCCAGCACGTCGGTTTTCCGAAAGTTGTTGATATTCAGGTTCTGCATACCAAGCATTAGCCTGGGTCGCTGATGGGAACTTTAAAATAACGACTCTTCCAGGTCTTGGATTCATCCCCTCGAAATGGGTAGGTGCATCATCGTAAGTCAACAACTCACCACCAAACTTTTTTAAAATAGGGAAAAATCCTTTTTCGTACTGACGATATTTTGAAGCATCTTCTATCGTAATATTTGCAATAACATAAACTGAGGTGTCGCTCATCTTGTCTCCTAATTGAATCGATCAATTCGATAAATTATCTTTATCGAGATCCCTTAATTCTAGCAATTAATAACTCCGCATTGGCCTTACGATCAGCGTTCACTTTGCTCATGTAAGGTCGTTTTCCCACTCGATTCATATATTTTTGAATCGGTAAGTCAGCAAAGATATCCTCACCATAGATTGTTTTCGTGACATTACCAATCAACGGGAAATGCACGAGCGCTGCACAATCAGCAAAACTCATTTGCTGACTAACTAAATAAGGTTGATCAAATTGAACCATCTTAGAAAATGAAATAATGCTCCTGTCCAATTGCTTTTTTGCCTTATCTTTTGTTTCATCAGATACTTTTCCACCAAATAACGCTTCAGGAAAAAGAGTTCTAGCTACTAGCTCGATATAGAGTTCAAAATGAAGAATAACCTCTCTCACTTTGGCACGCTCATAAGGATCCGTTGGTAGCAAAGATTGTTGAGGATATTGTTCCTCTAGATACTCTAAAATCACATTCGATTCTGAAATGGGACCCTGATTTGTTATTAAATAAGGTACTTTTCCCAGAGGGCTGAAATTTTTATCAATCGCACCTGCCCAAACTAGCTCCTCTTCAAATGCAACTTCTTTTTCCAACAACGCTATTTTGACTTTATTGTAATAATTACTTGCTGCAAATCCGCATAGTTTTAGCATTGAATATCTCCATGGTTATTTATGATATTTATTATATTTCTACATAATCTCACATTTAACATGAACGTATTGACATCCTCCCCGCCGAAAAGGACGGGGATTCCTAACGCTAGACGTTCATGTCCGAACGCAAGAATATTGAGAGCGCCATTGATGTCCCTGTCGTGAACAGATCCACAATGACACTTCCAACTTCTCTTATTCAGATCAGCTCTAACTTTCGGACTATTGTCGGAGATTTCTCCGCAAATCGAACAAATTTGGCCTCAATACGCTTCATTTACTTCCTCAAATATCACGCCAGCCTGACGGCTTTTATATTCCAACATGGTTTTGAGTGATGACCAGCCGGCGTCTAGCGTTGACTTTGCCATTTTTGTTTTTACTAATTTATTGCTTGATACATTCCCGACAAATATTGCACCGTATTCTTGGGTGAGCATAGTACTAAATTGATGTAACTCATCCTTGCGGCGATTTTTATTCTTCGCATGAATATTTTTTACCTCTAGTTTCTTATTCGCGCGTTGAGCAACTGCCAAGGCATCTTCTAACTTACGGTAGTTTCTACTGATTGTTGTGCTCCTTTAGACTTTCTCCATCGCAATTTTACTTTTCTGAATTGTTTTCTACGTGTTACAAATTCCTCATTAACCGCTTGGACTGATTGGCTATGCAAACTCAAGCCCTCTTTTGTTGCACCAGTAGTCTATTGATTTAAATCGTAAGCCGAAAAGAATTTGCCTGTTTTTTTGGTATGAGTATAGGACAAGTCATTAACGAAATTCCATACGAAATTAACTTCCTTACTTTGAGAAAGCAGGAATTTTGCGTGCTTATCTTTAACGCGTAATGAAAGGGTTTTCGTCATCGCCATATACTGTATATTTTAATAGTGCTAGACTAAAGCAGCAACCATTACATCATGTTACGCCACTTATCCCCCAGCTAAAGCAAGGGGCTTTGTGACGCTTTTGGATAAAAGTTATACAACATTCCTAGCCCATTAAGACTTAAGGTCTTGTAGAGTTCAATGAACTAATATACGTTGCAACTGCAAGCATATCTATTTTAGTCAGTTGGTGGGTAACTTCTTTCATCGCATCACCCCGAGGACGTGAGTTAGTATTCTTAAAAATCTCTATTTGTTTTTCAAGATAGTCGGCATGCTGGCCTGCAATTCTGGGGATGGGGCCATTACCGGCGCCTTCTGGTCCATGGCAAGCTGAACATGGGACGACACCGGCAGTTGCAATGCCCTCTTTAAAAATCACCTCTCCACGCTGCTTTAATTGAAGATTCGTAGAAAATTGACCGACCATCGGTGTTTGGTTTGAAAAGTAGTGCGCTAATTCATCAACTTGCTTCACTGATAATTTAGAAAAACCCCACATATACTCCTTACCCATACGATCTTCTCGCTGATGCCCTTTAAAATCCGCTAGTTGACCTAATAAATAATCTTTTTGCTGACCGGCTAGCTTTGGAAACTGTGGAGATATCGACTGTCCTGTAACTCCATGACAAGCTGAACATACTTGCTCTGCCAAAACTTTTCCAGACAAATTTGTATCAGCATAATTTCGGTTACGGTCCTCATTGGCACAGGAGGCTATCTGGAGAACAAATGCTATCAATAACGGTGTCTTGATCATTTTCATTTTAGTAAGCCGCCCATAAGTATAGGAATAGTGTGTTGTTATCCGTTGCATTGCGTTGATTACCGGCGTTATCTAAAAAGTTGTTGCCACCTAAATATTGTGTGAAATAACTGTATTGGAGTCCGATACGAATGTTTTGAACAGGCGTGTAATAGATTTCCGGAATCCACATCGTTGAATTGGGAACACTACTAGCACTACTTCCGTAAGGCGCAATCGATGAGCTATTCGTATTGATTGCATATGCAGGGTCCGCTGTTCCATAGATGCTCCGATATGCCAAGCTTGCACCATATTTAGCTTGATAGGTATAACTGACTTTGGCCATCACCGAATTTAACG
The DNA here is from genome assembly GCA_903875135.1 of uncultured beta proteobacterium. GTDB lineage: Bacteria > Pseudomonadota > Gammaproteobacteria > Burkholderiales > Burkholderiaceae > Polynucleobacter. Next base: position 63,710 of record CAIQUZ010000062.1, read on the forward strand.
TAATTGCATTAGGATTTGCGTATCCAAGTGCCCCAGATTGAGTCTGATCATCTATCGATTCGTTAATATATCGAAAATGAGCAGTCACTGTATGTGGAGATAACAAATACTGGTACTGTGCATCGACACCCCGATCAAAGTAATTGGTTGTTCCAGTTCCATAAGAAGGAAAACTATTTCCATCTAAGGGTGTGATGTTAGCTTTCATCATAAATGCCCCAACCATGATGTTATTAGCGCGCCATTCATCGGTATAAGCCACCCTTAAATATGGTGCTAATCCATCAACATGCGTTAGAGGGTAATTTGTACTGCCAGCTTTAGAACCCATACTTAAAAAAGATAATGAACTATTTGCTGTTTGATAGGCACTCGCTTCTAAATAGAGATGCTCGCGCCAATATACATAAGCTCCAGTACCGGCCATTTGTGTACCACTTTCTAATAAAGTTTTAAATGGTAAGCCGCCAAATTGACCTTGGCTAGTACTTAAATATGGATAGCCCCAAGCGGTTGCACTATTCCATACATCTTGCACCATCGGATTGTTATGTAAAGTCACGCCCCAAAGAAAATCATTTTGGGGAGTGACAATGCGATCAGAATAGCGCATATCAAAATTATCAGAAGCTAAATGACCACTTGGAAAAGAATAGGTAAATTGAGAAAATAACCCGACATTATCCGTAATTTTCCCAGCAACAAATACACTAGCAATATCGGGGATGAGCCGGCTATCTTTTGCGGAAATATCTCCATTAGCATCACTGTTATTTTGCGTTTGTGTAATATCAACGACGCCCATCACAGACAAAGGCACTGTACGTTCCCCTGCTGTATAAGCCATTAATTTAAAGTAACGACCATATGGTGTTAGTTCTGGGAACTGCCCACCAGCATGACATGCGACACAACTTTGGCCTGTCTGTCTTGCAAAAACCGGTAGGGCATACGCCCCACCAATTATTGAAACATAAGCAATCAAGGCAATCAATAATTTTTGTAAATAATGAATCGCCTGATTTTTATAGGTGTTATACATTCAAAATTATCACTGGTAATTTACTATGCAAAATCACCTCATGAGCTTCACCTCTTAAAAAGAATCCTTTGATACCTGACCTTTTATGAGATGCCATCACAATCACATCAGCTTTTGATTTTTCAGCAGCCTCAATGATCCCATCGGCAACATTTGGATGAGAAATATGTAAGGTATCTACTTCAAGCTCTTTAGGTATTAACGCCTTCGATTTATCAAATAACCTCTTTGCGAAATCTTTACATGCTTTTTGATGAATTTTTTCACTAATGATGACTTGGGATGCTAAATCAGAATACATATAAGGCCCCAAAGGATCAGATACATAAACCATGGTCACCTTAGCTTGGTCAATACTGGCTAATTTAATCACTTCTTTTATTTCTTGCTTAGTTAATTTATCCCCACTGATTGGTACTAATAAATGTTTAAACATGATGTTCTCCTTTAAGTAAGATCAAGATAAAGGATGTCAACGAAATCATATTTGATTTATATCAAAAAAAGTGGTGAAAATTAAAATATCGAGTTTTTGATATAGATCAAAACATCGCTCATCAATAGGATATCTAATAGAAAAACAATAAAAAGGATTGATATGTCACTAAAACTTATAGCTCAAACGCATCAATCTATCAAAGCACCTCAGCCCAAAGCAATATGCCCACATCAAAAGTACTGTTTTAGTAATGCCTCATGTGCAAATGATGATCAACAGATTGACGAAGAATTCAATTCACCATCATCAGATTCATCTCATTTATTACCTACCTCCGAGTGACACTAATGGAACATCAACCTCTACATACTTTTCAAGAAATTTCGAATGTCCCTACTTATCGGCTTTTTTCGAAAAGCTTATGGATTTTTCTCATCATCATCTTTTTCCCCTCACTGATGATGGCTCTTATTGGCGCATACTTTATTTATCAAAACTAAGCCTCCTATGAGACAATTTTTAAATAATGACAATATCAATTAATTGGGACAACTTTAGTCCCATCAGTGCGCTCATCGGTGGTGTACTTATAGGCCTATCCGTAGTTCTACTCGCCTTATTTAAAGGTCGAATTGCCGGTATTAGCGGTATCTTAGGTGCTCTGATGCAATTCAAAAACACGCCCAAAGATCATTATTTATGGAGAATTCTATTTATTTTAGGATTACTACTCTCTAGCTTTTTGTATAGCCTTATATTACCTTTGCCAAAGATACAAATTAATAATTCAGTTCAATCATTAGTCCTAGCAGGCCTAATGGTGGGTTTGGGCACACGAATGGGATCAGGTTGTACTAGTGGGCATGGTATTTGTGGTTTAGGGCGACTATCGATTCGCTCAATGATTGCCACCCTAAGCTTTATGCTAGCTGGATTTATTGGCTGCTATTTTTTCTTACATCTTCTTTAGTCAATCCATGAAAAATATACTCACTTTTATTTCTGGTCTTATTTTTGGTCTCGGGCTGATTATTTCCGGTATGACAAACCCTGCCAAAGTGATTGGGTTTCTCGATATATTTGGCTCATGGGATCCAAGTCTAATATTTGTCATGCTTGGCGCTATCCCTGTTGCCTATTTTGGATTTCGCTATATTGAGACAAAACAAGTGACTGTTTTTAATGACCCCATTCACTTGCCAGGTAAAACGCATATCAATAAAGAATTAGTGATCGGTAGCCTACTCTTTGGTGTTGGTTGGGCTTTAGCGGGTTTTTGTCCTGGACCAGCAATTGTTGCCCTAGGATTTGGAAACTATCAAGTTCTCATTTTTGTCATCGCCATGTTGATGGGAATGCTATTACATGACCAATCTTATAAAAAATTCTTTACATCAAAGGCTAACTGAATATGCCCCTTACTGCCGAGGAATCATTAAATGATGTAACGAATGCCTCCAGTTTTTGTACACTAGATATCCAAGGAATGACTTGTGCTTCTTGTGTTATTAGAGTTGAAAACGCACTAAAAAAAATTCCAGGTGTAGAAGCAGCTACGGTTAATTTGGCAACCGAACAAGCAAAAATTCGATTTCAAGAATCTGCAACCGCATCATCTCAAGTATTAATTGAGGCAGTGAAAAAGGCTGGCTATGAAGCCACAAAGACAATACCCCACCACAGCCATTTGCGGGATCAGCAAAATAATTTTTGGGGATCCGAAGGCTTAGGACGTGTCATTTTCAGTTTTTCACTTTCTTTACCCTTAGTTCTGCCCATGTTACTGATGCTTTTTGGTATTCACCTAGAGATTCCTGCCCAAATTCAACTTTCTCTGGCAGCCCCAGTGCAACTGATTCTAGGTTGGCGGTTTTATCGCAATGGCTTTAAAGCGCTTATAGCAGGATCAGGTAATATGGATCTTCTGGTGGCCTTAGGGACGAGCTCCGCATTTCTATTAAGTGTATATCTCATGCTACAAGATCAGAACCATGAACTTTATTTTGAGAGTAGCGCTGTCGTCATTAGCATGGTTCTTTTAGGGAAGTGGTTAGAACTCAATGCCAAATTTAAAACTTCTGCAGCCATTCGAGCACTGCAAAAACTCTGGCCAGAAAATGCTCATGTTTTAAATATCAATGATGAAGTTCGTCATATTCCTTCAATAGAGTTACTTCCTGGAGACCGAGTAAAAGTGTTTCCTGGAGAACGGATTCCCGTTGATGGCGTCATACTAAATGGAATCAGCCATATCGATGAATCTTTAATGACCGGCGAAAGCAACCTAGTTTTTAAAAACGTGGGGAGTTTAGTGATTGGAGGCTCTATGAACGGGGATGGCCTACTCATTATTCAAGCACAAGCCATCGGGGAAGAAAGTACTCTAGCAAAGATGATTCAACTAGTGGAGGATGCTCAAACTCAAAAAGCACCGATTCAAAAACTGGTTGACCAAATTAGTGCTGTCTTTGTACCGACGGTCTTTGTGATTGCCCTCCTGACCGCCCTGCTCAATTGGTATTTTTTTGGCTCAGTCTCAGAGGCCATCTTAAGAGCTGTTGCTGTTATGGTGATCGCCTGCCCTTGTGCATTAGGCTTAGCAACACCTGCCGCAATTATGGCTGGAACTGGAGTTGCAGCTCGATTTGGAATTCTCATTAAAGATTCACAAGTTTTAGAAATCGCTCACCGCTTAAATATCATCGCTTTTGATAAGACTGGAACATTAACAAAAGGGCAGCCTGAGTTATTAAAAACAATATTTCTACATCATGATCAACATCTAACGAATAATGACCTGCTGGAATTAGCTGGGGGACTTCAATTGGGCAGTGAGCACCCAATTGCAAAAGCTTTTCTCAATTATTTAGCAATCAGTAACATTCAAGCTCGGGCGTTAAAAAACATGAAAGCCTTACCCGGAATTGGTATCGAAGGTGAAATGACGGATGGTCCCCTTCAAGGTATCATCATCCGCTTACAAAGTCTTCAATCCTTAGCTCTAGAGCCTTGCTTTAACGATCTTCAATCTCAAGTTGCACCCATGATGGGCGAGGGTCTTACGATATCCATACTCACTATGAAATCTATACCCATGGCCATCTTTGGCCTAGGTGATGAAATCAAACCCGAATCTAAAGCCGTCATCAGTCGACTAAGGGCCATGGGAATCACGACCGTCATGCTATCTGGCGACAATAAAATGTCTGCTGAATCTATCGGCAAATCCATTAATATCGACCAAATTTATGCACAAGTTCTGCCCATCGATAAAGTTGCTCATATTCAACAACTTCAATTAGATAAAAATCATCAACGTGTTTGGGTAGCAATGGTGGGTGATGGGGTCAATGATGCGCCTTCCCTCGTTGTGGCTGATGTAGGAATCGCGATGGGAACAGGTACCGAAGTGGCTATGCAAGCCGCTAGTATTACGCTGATGAGGGGGGATTTAAATCTTGTTTCAGGCGCCATCGAAATATCCAAAAAAACTTGGAATAAAATTCGTCAAAATTTATTTTGGGCTTTTTTCTTTAATGTGTTTGGTATTCCATTGGCAGCTCTTGGTTTTCTTTCGCCAATGGTTGCCGGTAGTGCTATGGCCTTGTCAAGCTTCTTTGTATTATCCAATGCCTTGCTATTGAGTCGCTGGAAACCATCTGCTCAAAAAAACTGATCAGTAGCAGGTTCTCTTCGTGAAAACCTGCCCTATTTCATTCAGATCAGACCTTATTAAACACCAGAGGTATCCTCATCAGCATCAGTCTGTACTCCACACGACCGTATTCCCAATACCGAATACATAGGACAAAAACTAAGCAACCCTGTCGCTAACGGAATGATGCCAATCCAACCCCAAACACCGATCAAATTAGCTGTCGTCGCTATGATTAAAAATAAACCTACTGTAATGCGTAAGATCCGGTCAAATGTTCCAATATTACTTTTCATATTATCCCCATCATGGTTTTGTTGAACAGCTGATTCACTCTAAACTTTAATCAATAGAGAACTTTGACCTAGATCAA
>CAIQUZ010000063.1 GCA_903875135.1 uncultured beta proteobacterium
GCTCCAGCCCCACCAATCGCTAAGACACTCATACCCCCAATAATCCAAGGCGTCTTATGCTTTCCTTTGTCCGATATGAAACCCATCTTTGGACGAATCACTTGCACAAAATAATGTAACGCAACTAATAAGCCCGGAATCAATGCGGGTAAACTTAATTCCACAACCATAATACGATTGAGAGTAGAAGTGGTCATCACCACAATGGCACCGATACACGTTTGCACGAGTCCTAATCGGATAATTCCCAGCCATCCCAATGAATCGTCTGTTACCTTCGCTAAATTTGTTGTTGTAGAAGCTACATTCGTCATTAGCATTTTCAAGCCCCTAAATGACGTATGCCAAATGCAGAAATCATCATGCCACTAACAAACAATGGCACACCAAAACCACTATAAAAAAGAGCCCGATCAACCGGTTTATCAATGAAGTATTTCATAAGTCCTGCTTGAATCAGCATCAGTATCAAAACAGAAACACTATTCCAAACTTGCTCAACACTATATAAATAGATGCAAACTATTAATTGGGGAAGTAACATAATGATGCAAGCTGTTTTCGCTGCTAAGCTAGCGCCTAACTGGACAGGGAGTGAGCGGACTCCCATTTTTTTATCGCCCTCAATAGCTTTAAAGTCATTCAAGGTCATAATGCCATGAGCACCAACACTATATAGACTAGCAAACAATAGCGATGATTTACTTGGCGTATTGCCAACGGATAAAAGTGCCGCGCCTGTGATCCATGCGAGCCCTTCATAACTGACTGAACAAGCTAAATTTCCATACCAACCATTTTGTTTTAATCGAATGGGCGGCATACTATATGCCCAAGAAAAAGCGACAGCTAGTAAGGTTGCACAAAATCCCCAAGTTCCTAAAAAAGAACTGACGAACAAAGACAACAAAGACCAAATGATGCCTAAATACAGTCCCCACCTGCCAGGTATTCGACCAGAAGGTATAGGACGATTCGGTTCATTGATAGCATCAACATGTCGATCAAACCAATCATTGACAGCCTGACTCGACGCGCAAACTAGAGGACCTGTCAAGACGATACCTAATAAGACAATTTGCCAATGATCACTAAAAGGCTCCCCTGAACTAATTGCCCCGCACGAGAATGCCCACATGGGTGGAAACCATGTTATTGGTTTTAAAAGCTCGATAAATGCAGATAATTTCATAAATGTATTTTTACATTTACTTAAAATAGTGTCAACTTAATTAGACACTATTTATTAGATTAAATCATTGAAATTACTAGGTATTTCCCCTAATGCGTAAATTCCCTAGGTCTTAGAGATCAAATTTCCTGGGTAGCCTGACCATACCGACGTACTACATACTCTTGAACAATTTGCTCGAATTCCGTAACAATATTGTCACCACGTAAAGTTTTAGATTTTTGACCGTCCACAAAAACCGGCGCGGCTGGTGACTCACCCGTCCCTAGCAAGCTAATCCGAATATTGGCATGCTTACACTCCCCAGAGCCATTCACGATAAATCCCATCACAGCAACGCTCATCGATTCGACACCAGGCATCCCTTCCAATGGTAACTAGATTGGAGCCACATGATACCGTCGCTTGCTGCGTTAAACGACGTTGGTAATTCAAAAACTGTAAATGATTATTCGCCATGATTTCAGAATTTAAAACAAGTAAGCTCAACTGAATCTTGCATAACTTTCAGCTTGTAAAACCTTCGGCATGGTGAAAACAATTTTCTCTTCAATACCGGGTAAAGTTTTTACCACTGTTAGTCCAAAGGTTTTAATCATAGTAACGATTTCTTGAGTCAACGCTTCAGGCGCAGAAGCCCCAGCTGTAACACCAACTCTTTTTTTGTTCAAAAACCATTGTTGCTCTAGGAGCATGGGGTCATCCACTAGATATGCGTCCACTCCCATACGAGAAGCTAATTCACGTAAGCGATTGGAGTTTGAACTATTGGCGCTTCCTACAACAATCATAATATCTACCAAGGGTACAAGCTCTTTTACCGCATCTTGACGATTTTGGGTGGCATAACAAATATCTTGTTTTTTAGGCTCAACAATATGCTGGAATTTCGCTTTTAAAGCTACTATGATTTCTTTGGTCTCATCAATTGAAAGCGTCGTTTGAGTGACATAAGCAACTGCTTGATCAATATCTAAAGTTAATTGAGCAATATCAGCTACTTTCTCAACTAAATAAATATCACCCTTGACCTGTCCCATTGTTCCATCTACTTCAGGATGACCTTTGTGACCAATCATCACAATAGGAATATTAGCCGCATGTAATTTACGAACTTCAACATGCACCTTAGTAACTAAAGGACAGGTTGCATCGAATATACGTAAATTGCGTAAGCTTGCCTGAAGTTTGATATCAGCCGAAACACCATGAGCACTAAAAATTAGAGTTGCGCCATCAGGAACCTCGGATAATTGATCAATAAAAATCGCACCCTGAGCACTGAGCTCAGCAATCACTCTAGCATTATGAATAATTTGATGACGAACATAAATGGGTGCGCCAAATTGAAGCAATGCTTCCTGAACAATTTGTATGGCCCGATCCACACCAGCACAAAATCCTCGAGGCTGAGCTAATAAAATATCCGCTTCTAAATGTCCCATGATTTACCCTTCTTGACGAAAGCCCCACTTCCATAAAAACTCAATTTGAAATGGTAATACCAAAAATAAATGCTCAATAATGGCAAGACTCAATAAAGTTGCCAAAATAGTTTTAGAGACCATATCGAAGGATTGAGGACCATCTATCAATGCGTCACTCCATAACGGAATCACAATAAAACAAGAGACAATAATCGAGATAGGCATCAGGTAATTCATGGAGCGACGACGGAAATAAGTTTGTAAATACTTTAAATGCTTAGGTAGAAAATTTTCATTTAAATTGAGTACCCCAAAGTAGATATTTAACTTAGCACTCTGGCGCATAATCCACAAAATAACAAATGTCCAAAACCCAGTCATGTTTTGGGCATTGAAACTACTAATGACGACCCCAATAAACAGCAGTAATAATGCTAACTCGTGATAATTTAATGCTTCAAATGCATAACGAGCACGCTGCCAACCTCTTGCATCCTCAGGACAAGGAGTTCTTCTTGAGCCAGTCACATAACCTAGTAAGAATGCAATCTCTTGCCATGCCCAAATCAGTAAGGCGCAAGTAAAAGCACAATAAGCACTTCCTGTACTTGTTGTTTGGCCACTGATATAAAGACCACCAAAGGCGGCAAAAAGTATACCCGTGCTACAAATCATGATCCATTTAAAATTGCGTGGAGCTAAGCGGTCAAGCCACAAAATAACACCCGTACTAAACCACCATATAAATATGGTGAATAGAAATGGGATGAGAGCTCCTGTTATCGTCATTATTGCTTACCAAACTGGCTTCAGTCGGAAATCTACTTTTAATTCATTAGGAACTACAGGAATAAAATATAAGCTGACAAAAGTAGCGCCAGCTTTTAAGCCACAATTAAGGCGTTTTATTGTAGAAATAATACCTGGATATTCTTTGAGCTCTTCCATTCGGTCGGAGATTTCTTTTAAGCGAGCAAACTTATCCCATACCTTGGAATTTTCTAAATCGATCGTAAATGGAAATACCTGTTTACTAATTTCAGAAGTTAGTTGCAACACTTCCCGATCATATTGCGTTGGCGATACGCCTAAGGCTTGATGAAACTCGACTCTAGAATGATCTCTGACATACATCGTTGCATAGACCGCTAACAAAAAGAATCGAATCCAGTAACGGTTAATGCCTGACAGTAATTTAGGATCCGAACGCATTAAAACTGCAAAGGCTTCACCGTGACGGAATTCATCATTACACCATCTCTCAAACCACAAAAATATCGGGTGAAAACGAATCTCAGGATTTTTATCAACAATTCTAAAAATCTTGATATATCTTGCATAACCAATCTTCTCTGACAAATACGTTGCATAGAAAATAAATTTTGGTTTAAAGAAAGTGTATTTTTTAGTTCTTGCTAAAAATCCTAAATCAACTCCAATACCAAAGTCTTTTAACCACTGGTTAATAAACCCTGCATGACGACTCTCATCTCTTGCCATATAACCAAAGAGATCTTTTAAATCCGGATTGTTAACTTTCTTTTTAATCTCAGCATACAAAACACATCCAGAAAATTCGGAGGTGATTGAACTAATTAGGAAATCTAAAAACTCCTGATACAAACCTTCAGGTAGCTGCGAGTAGTCTTTGAGCATATCATCTGGCCTTTGAAAGTGGGCTTGATTAGGATCTGCCGCAAATTCTGCCATTAATTTATCCCACTCTTTACGCATGCTGTCGATTTTCATGCCATCTAATTCATCAAAATCTGTGGTGTAAAAACGCGGACTTAATACCGTGTTTTCTAATGCTTTGTCTGTTGAAAGATTGATGGTGTGAGCATCTTTAAAGTCGGGAGCTAATGTATTCATAGGGTTCTCCTTTTATTATCTATATGTTGGTTGATCTGTTCTGCGCGCTGTTTTGAAAATCTTGTTGATGAAAAACTCACTTCATAAAGCATCGTAATTTCAAACCGCGAAAAGGTTTTTATAAACCATTTTTTCATGACACTCGCTTTGAAATAAGAGGCCTTGCCTTGTACAAATCTTTTTTGTCCATAAGGTAAATCTACAGGTACTCGATGTAACTTGATGGTATCTCCAGGACCAATATCTACTCCCTGTATATCAACGTGCGCATATAAATTTTCCCAAGTATTGGCCATATCTAATGAGTAATCTACTTGTCGTGACATGCTGTTTCCTAAGACTTATTATGATTTAAAAAAGCTCTAAAATTTTGGACATTATTTGACCCAAAAGATTCTAGCTCGATATTTGTATTCGTCGTTGTATCTTGCAAAATCAACCGACCATCTGAATACGAAATTAATCGAATTGGCGCGTCTTTACCAATGCCACGAATTCGTCTTTCACGAGCAATCGTTCGTAATATTCCTCGCACAAATCCTGCTTCACCTTGCACCACATCAATGACTTGATTGGTATTGGCATCAATTACCGTAACTCCACCATCTTCCTGATCTTCAAATTTCAAAATCTTGACCTGTGCAGGCCGTAAGTCAGATTCTTGATAGCGTTCATTTAAAAATAAGTGATCCAATACAAACCCAAACAAAATGATCATCAAACAAATAATGGGTGCTTTGAAAGACGCTGTTGATTCGGGGTTTTGGAAGACGTAGCTCATGGGGGTCACTTTATGTTAGGCCTAATTCATTAGATAACCCAATGTCCAGCCCTGACCTTACTCGGTCAGAAGTGCTTATCGGGGACTTAGTAGATGCTTGGGAGAGTGAAACCTGATTCTCTTTTGCCCAAGCATTTGTGAGTAGTGTTGCGACTTCTTTTACATTCGCAATATTTCTGAGCATCGGCTCGGGATTATTAAAACAAAATGGTCTTGCGTGCGGCCATAAATGAAAATAAGCAATTTTGGTTGTTGGACAAATCCGTAAGGGAATATTTCCAAAACCTGCTTTCTTTTCTTTAAAATCTGCACTCATAATTTCCTTAAATGGCAAATTAAATGACAAGGTCAAAGCAATCCCGATACGCATCACAATACGACGGTTCGTCATCGTATAAACCGTCGTCGTGGCTGTAAAGTACGCCAAACAATACACTAGGCCAATACAAACCACACTTAAAGCGAACATCCACGCAGTGGAGACAATAATCAAGAGGATGGTATGTTCTAGTGAAATTCCGTCAAAGATTCTATAAAGTACTAAAAATACAAAATAGGCAATGATTGGACGAATATAAAATGCATCTTTCGCCATTTGCCAAACATCTGGTGACCCTTGCCAAATAACGTGCTCAGTCTCTGGAAGCTTTTCAGGCAATCCATATTGAGCTTCTAACTCATATTCTCGACCGTTATTGAGTTCAGTTCTCATGCACGTGGCTCCTGACGTTCAGGCGTTGCATACAAAAGCCCAGCCCCAAAATAAGCCATAATTTTTTCTTCTTCTAATAAAGTAATCTGTTCATTACTCTTTGTTTGAGGTACGAGCGTAAATTGCTCGGCTAAAATCGCATGAACCTTTACACCATCGGCTTTATTTAAAGCAAAAGTTTGAGGGACTAAAACGTGGCCACCCTGTGGCAACTGAATTTCTAAATAACGAATCATCGATTCCATATGGTCTACCCATACTTCACAAACAGTTCCAGCAACTTGTTGATCTGCTCCATAAACACTCATGCCTATCGGATTAATATCCTTAGAATGAATCTTAAAACTAGGCAACTTAGATAAAGGAACAATCCGTGGCTCTCCATGTAATCCAACATCAGGTTCATCTGCACGATTGGCAAATGAACCAGGACCAACACCAGCAAGTAACGGATTTCCAACTGGTACTAAAGGTGCGCCACTCATGTGGTGTGCTGGTTTAGCATTTAACACTTCAGGCGCTGGTGCTTTTGCTAAAGGTGCTACATAGTCTTTACCTGATTCCGTATGAAATATCTTTGATTTAGGCATCATGATTAATCCATCTTCATTGGTAATCTGACCAAATCGTTCTGACTCTAGCGGAAATCCCTCTCGCTTACTCTCTAA
>CAIQUZ010000064.1 GCA_903875135.1 uncultured beta proteobacterium
GCAATTGATGATGTTGGCGTGGCTATTTCGCCAAAGCTTGTTCAAGGACAAATTCATGGTGGGATTGTGCAGGGTATTGGCCAAGCATTTTTAGAGCAAGCCGTCTATGACGAAACGGGACAATTATTGACGGGTTCTTACATGGACTATGCCATGCCCAAAGCGGGTTGCTTAGTCAATATTCAAATGGAGAAGATTGAGGTCGTTACCAAGAATAATATGCTTGGTTCAAAAGGTGTCGGTGAATCTGGTTGTTCAGGTTCGTTGCCGTCATTATCGAATGCGGTGATCAATGCTTTGCGTTCCAAAGGCATTACTGAAATGGATATGCCTTACACGCCATCGAAGGTATGGGAAGCATTGCAAGCTACCAGTAAGTAGTCAGTGATTAATCATAGGTGACATTAGCGGCCTTAATCACTTTTCCCCAGCGCTCGAGATCTTGATTGATTTGAGTTTGCATTTGAGCTGGGCTTAAAGAGATGAGGTCGTAACCTTCTTTACGAATCGACTCTTGCACGGTAGCGTCTTGTAAAACTGCACTTAATGCGGGAAGTAATTTATCCATCACTGCCGGGGGTAATTTTGCAGGCCCAACAATACCGAACCAAATACTCGCATCAAAATTAGGATACCCAGATTCTGCTAGGGTCGGAACCTCAGGGAACATCGAGCTACGTTTCAGGGATGTCACTGCTAGTGCCTTGATGCGTCCACTTTGAATATGCGCAGAAGCTGCCCCTAGCGATGAAAATAAAACAGGAACATGTCCACCGATCAGTTCCACAATGGCAGGCGCGCCACCTTTGTAGGGCACATGTGTCATTTTTACTCCAGTGGCGAGTTTGAATTGTTCCCCTGCTAAATGACCTACGCCGCCAATACCTGATGTTCCGTAGCTCCATGATCCCGGTTTATCTTTCATCAAATCGATGAGTATTTTAAGATTGATCGCAGAAGAGTTACTCGGCGTCACAATAATGACACCACCGGTACCTACCATCGCAATTGGGGTAAAGTCGGTCATTGGGTTATAGGGCGTTTTTTTCATTTTCGGGACAATCGCCATCGGTCCCGAGTCGGTGATGTGAAGGGTATAACCATCGGCTGGAGACTTGGCCAGAATATCGGCAGCGATAACACCTCCTGCACCTGGGTGATATTCCATCACCACCGATTGACCCAGAATACGCGTTAGACGATCCGCGATCGGTCTGATTAAATTATCGGCAGCACCACCAGGTGAATAGCCAACGATCATGCGTATGGGTTTATCAGGATACTCAGCAAACGAGTGGAGGGGAGACGTGAGTAGCATCCCACAAATCACCATTTTGAACATATTGATCAGAGATTGCTTAAGAGAGTTGAGCATGATTCTTATCCTTATTGATGTGAGAAGACGGCTTGAAGATTGTCAATTCCTTTGATTTCGATGGCATTACCGGATGGATCGAATACTAAAAATACATTTTGCTCTCTAGGGGTTCCGACAAATATCTTCTGTGGGGGCATTGCAAAATGTGCTTGATGCGATATTAAGCGTTCTAAAATGGCTGCGTAGGTAGATTGTTGAACAATCACACCAAAGTGCCGCAAGGGGTATCGATTGGGTAGGGTCCCGATATAAACACTTTCATGAGCGGCTTCTTCGGGTGATCGTTGCGCGACTAAATGGTTGTCAAAAAAATCAAAATCAATCCGATCGTCAGCAATTTTAGTGGCTTTACAGCCCAGTAATTTTTGGTAAAAGAAAAGAGTGTTGTCAATCTGCGCAATGGGGATAGAAAGATGGAGCATCATGGTTAGGGGATGAGAACTACTGCACCTTTGGTTAATCGACTTTCTATCATTGTATGAGCCTTGGTTGCTTCTTTAAGGGGGAGTACTGCTTCAATATCTAGGCGGAAACTGGCGTCGCCTAAAATCTCAAAGGCATCTTTAGCCATCGCTTGTAAATCATTTTTATCGGCGATATAGGTACGCAGTGTGGGTCTGCAAATCCAAAGTGATTTAGCGTGTAAGCTTTGCAAAGCAAAGTTTTCTACTTGTCCCGATGCTGTACCGAAATTAATCGCAAGTCCTTTGGGCTCTAGACATTCTAGAGATCCCATAAAGGTATCTTTACCGACAGATTCAAAAACCACCTTGACCCCTTTTCCATCAGTGATCTTACCAACTGCTTGAGCAAAGTCAGAGGTACGATAATTAATGACGTGATCTGCACCGAGTTCTTTGACAAAACGTATTTTTTCCTCCGAGCCCGCGGTTGCGAAAACTTCTAGGCCCATTCGTTTTGCCCATTGCACGAGAACTTGCCCAGTACCTCCTGCTGCGGCATGGATGAGTACTTTATCCCCCGTATGCAATGGACGCATTTGTTTTAAAAGATATTGGGCCGTCATCACTCTCACAAAGCCAGCGGCACATCTCTCATCAGAAACTTGATTTGGAACTAATACTAATCGGTCTGAGGCAACCGCAACATGGGAGCAGTACGTTCCGACTCCAGCATTGGTATACGTGACTCGATCACCAATTTGGACTTCAGACACCTTAGAGCCAATCTTTTTAACAATGCCTACAGCATGGACGCCCGTGATGAATGGTGGTTCTGGATTATGGGCGTGCGCTTGGCCTGCACGTAAATAAATATCGACAAAATTGACACCAACCGCCGTTTGTTCAATCAATGCCTCATGATCTTTTGGTTCAGGCATCTCCATCACTTGGTATTGCATGACATCGGGTGGCCCGAGTCGTGTCACCATCATTGCATAGCAGGATTGGCTCATACAAATCTCCATCATCATTATTTATACTCAATTTAACATAGGATTGCTAGAGAAAATAGATCTTGCAGTGTTATCCCTATAATGGGTCTTTATACTTATATGGAACATTTTCTGGCACACATTCATTGGGAACAAGACGGACTTCAGCGTCAAGCTATTTGGTATTCTGAGGCACAGCCACTGCCACCATCGCAAGTGATGTTTGTCGATGATACGATCACAGCCAATAAAGCGATTGAGCTTGCCCGGGATGGCGTTGGTCTCATCTGGAGCGGCGATTATCAAAATGCTCGAGAATTGTTAAAAGCGATATTACGACGCTTAGATCGTAAACCTCGGGTGGGGTCGCAAAAAGCTCCAACAGGACCAGCTGAGATATTTGCCCAGCATCGAAGCCAACTGGGTATCAAGGCTCAAATTACAGAGCAAATTTTAATCATGTTATCCAAGGACTTTGCGATTGAGTTACGTCGGGGACAGGATGTTCAAGAGGCTTGTCAAGAGGTTATTGGGGTTATCAATGAACCGATTGTGATGCCCTTGAAAGTTTTATTGGCTTTAGTCAGTGCGCATGAATGGCGCAAGAAAAAGATTCGGGTAAAGCATTTGCCTCAGTCAATCACCCCGTACTTTGGTGTATTTTCACCGGTGCGTGCAGAGTATCTTGATTTAATCGTCCAAATGACAAATTCAAAACATCAAAAGATGGCGTTTGATATTGGTGTAGGGACTGGCGTTTTATCGATACTTCTGACGCAAAAGGGTTACGAGCAAATCATTGCTACGGACATTGAGCCCAGAGCGATTGCTTGCGCTCAAGAAAATATCAACAACTATGGCTTAGAAGATCGTATTAGCGTCATCCAAGCGGATCTTTTCCCCGAAGGACGGGCAGATTTAATTGTTTGTAACCCACCTTGGATTCCGGCAATGCCGAGTTCCCCGATCGAGTGGGCTATTTTTGATCCCGATTCACGATTTTTGAAAAAATTCTTATTTGGTCTCAAGGATCATTTACAAGAAGATGGTCAAGCTTGGCTCATTATTTCTGACATTGCAGAGCATTTGCAATTAAGGTCTCGAGAAGAACTAATGACTTGGATTAAAGACGCAGGATTAAAGATTGAGAAAAAGGTAGATGTTGTGCCCAAACATCCAAAGGTTCAAGACACCGAAGATACATTACACTTTGCTAGAGAGAAAGAATTGACATCCTTATGGGTGTTAAAACAAGATTGATAACTTCACCACGAATACGAGGGATCTGTGAGCTGTTTAAATGGAATTAAGGTATTAGAGCTTGGTCAATTGATTGCAGGTCCTTTTGCGGCAAAAACTTTAGCTGATTTCGGCGCCGATATCATTAAAGTAGAAACGCCGATCACTGGTGATGCTTTGCGCAAGTGGCGTTTAATCAAAAATGGCACTTCCGTTTGGTGGCAAGTTCAGTCCCGAAATAAAAAATCGATTTCTTTAGATTTAAAACAAATTGAGGCGCAAAAGATCATTCGTTCCCTAGTGCTGGAGTGTGATGTCTTGATTGAGAACTTTCGTCCAGGAACTCTAGAGGAGTGGGGCTTAGATCCTCGAGATTTATTACAACTTAATCCTCGACTCATTGTTTTAAGAATTAGTGGTTATGGACAAACGGGCCCTTATAAAGATCGACCTGGTTTTGGCGTGGTTGCTGAGGCGATGGGTGGCTTGCGTCACTTAACTGCTGAACCGGGCAGAGTTCCGGTGCGAGTTGGCGTTAGTATTGGCGATACCCTTGCCGCCCTACATGGGGTCATCGGTATCTTATTAGCGCTACATGAGCGATCCACTAGTGGCTTGGGACAGATTATTGATGTTGCTTTATATGAAGCTGTCTTTAATTGTATGGAAAGCCTTCTGCCAGAGTACAGTGCATTTGGTGAAGTCAGGCAAGCAGCAGGTAGCGCCTTACCCGGTATTGCTCCCTCAAATGCTTACCTGTGTAAGGATGGCGCATATGTATTAATTGCTGGTAATGGCGACAGTATTTTTAAGCGTTTAATGACCGCTATTGGACAAGAGGGCATGGCAAACAATCCTGAGTATGCGGACAATACGGGTAGAGTAAAACATGTTGCTCATATTGATCAAATCATCGGGCAGTGGACAATTTTATGTGGGGTTGATGAGGTATTAGATGTTTTAGAAAAAGCGCGCGTTCCAGCGGGAAAAATCTATACAGCAGCCGACATTGCTAGCGATCCACACTTTATTGCCCGTGATATGATTTTGTCAGAGAAGCAGAGTGACGGTACGCAGCTACTCGTCCCTGGTATAGTACCGAAGTTATCTCGTACTCCGGGGGGATTACACCGTCAAGCACCAAGCATTGGACAAGACAATGAAACGGTATTGCGTGAAATTGGTATAACTGAAGAACAAATACAAAAAATGTATCAAATGGGTGTGATTTGGTCCTAGGAGCACGATAGTGAAAAATAGAATTAACTTTAATGAGGTAGTTACACGGGACGGGTTTCAGAACGAGTCCCTATTTATTCCTACGGACAAAAAGATTGAGCTCATCAATCAATTAAGTCACTGTGGTTTTTCCAAAATTGAAGTTACATCCTTTACTTCTCCTAAAGCGATTCCGATGCTAGCTGATGCGACAGAGGTCATGCAGGGGATACAGCGTGTAGAGGGTGTTGAGTATACCGTTCTGATTCCTAATCTAAAGGGTGCTCAGCGAGCCATGCAGGTGAATCCCGATGAGTTAAACCTTGTGATGTCGACCTCTCAATCGCATAATTTTAGTAATATGCGGATGTCGATGCAAAGTAGCTTTGCGTCATTGGCTGAGGTGATTCATTTTGTGAATCAGAAAATCGCGATTAATGTTTCTCTATCCACAGCATTTGGCTGTCCTATGGAAGGCTATGTAGATCCGAGAGTCGTCATTGATTTAATCACACAGTTTAGTGATTTAGGCGTCGGTCGATTAACGATCTGCGATACGACGGGCATGGCGAATCCTGAGCAGGTTGCGCAGATGGCGCAATTAGTCACTAATCTTTTCCCGAACATCGCCTTTACTTTTCATTTTCATAATACGCGTGGGATGGGACTAGCGAATCTCATGGCAGCAATACAAAACGGGATTACCCAATTTGATGGCTCCTTAGGTGGCTTAGGCGGTTGTCCTTATGCCCCAGGCGCCACCGGAAATATTTGTAGTGAAGATGCCATTTATATGACACAACTTATGGGTCATGAGACTGGGATTGACATCATTAAGTTGCTTGAGTCAGCAAAGCTGTTGGAAAACATGGTTGGTAGAACCTTGCCTGGGCAAATCGTTAAAGCTGGCACGATTGATTGTCTGCATCCAGTTTTAGGTAATGTTCAAGAATTAATGTCTTCATGACCCTTCATCGATTCACAAACATAGCTTTAGGTATCTGTTTAACGATATTACAAGGATTAGTTCAGGCCGAGCGACTTCCCAATATGGCGGATTTAATGCCCGAGCAAAGCTCAGGCATTAAGAATAAAAATGTTGTTTATGCTAAAAATCACATGGTGGCTAGCGCCAATTACTATATTTCTAAAGCTGGGGAAGACATCCTACAAGCCGGCGGAAACGCTGTAGATGCTGGTATTGCAAGTGCGGTCATGGTTACTCTTGTAGAACCGCAATCAGCGGGTATTGGCGGTGGCGGATTTATTCTTTATTACAACGCACAAAAACAGCTATTAACAAGTATCGACGGCCGAGAAACGGCAGCCTCAACAGTGACATCGGATTTATTTTTAGATGAGCATGGTCAACCGCTTTCTTACCCTGATGCTGTGAATAATGGTCGATCCATTGGCACGCCAGGGATGTTGCGAGCTTTGGAATTACTTCATCAACAATATGGGAAGTTGCCTTGGGCTCAATTACTCCAGCCGACGATTCACTTGGCAGAAAAAGGATTTCCGATTTCACCTAGACTTCATCAATTAATTCAAGGGGATCCTTTTTTACCTAAAAATAAAAATGCAAAAGAATATTTTTATCGAGAGAATGGCGAAGTTAAAGCAACTGGGGAGCTCTTAAAAAATCCACAACTGGCTCAAGTTTTAAAACAAGTTGCACAGCAAGGTACGAGGTCTTTTTATGAAGGTCCTGTTGCGCGCGATATTGTTGCCGCTGTTGAGAATCACCCAAGGCCTGGTAAATTGAGCTTAGAAGATATAAAAAACTATCAAGCTATTCAGAGAGATCCTGTTTGCGGGAAATATCGTGAATGGAAAGTTTGTGGCATGGGACCACCTTCATCAGGTGGTATTGCACTCATTCAAATACTAGGCGTATTAGAAAACCTACATTTCAATCGATTGGCGCCTATGAGTGTGGCATCGATTCATTATTTAGCCGAAGCTGGAAGATTAGCTTATGCCGATAGGGATCAATATATTACTGATCCCGCATTTGAGAAAATTCCCGTGACTCAATTGCTTGATGCAAGTTATATTCAGCAACGTAGTCGATTGATTCAAATTGATCAGAGCATGAAAAAAGCCCCTGCGGGGGTTTTTTCTCCCGCATTATCGGTGCTCGGCATAGATCAAAATTCTGAGCTCCCTTCTACAACGCATATCTCGATTGTCGATCGGCAAGGTAGTGCTGTTTCGATGACGTTTAGTGTTGCAGCAGCTTTTGGTTCAAGGGTGATGGTAGACGGTTTTTTACTCAATAATGAGATGACGGATTTTGCATTTTCACCTGTTGATCAGGGAAAGTATGTCCTCAATCAGGTTGCCGGTGGTAAGCGTCCGAGAAGTGCGATGTCACCAACGATGGTTTTTGATGCGCAAGGCAAGTTAAGGATGGTTTTGGGCTCAGCGGGTGGTCCAGCGATTATTAACTATGTGGCGAAAAGTATATTAGGCGTTTTAGATTGGGGATTTGATATTCAACAGTCTATTGCGCTACCTAATTTAGGTAGCCGTAATCAAGAGACGGATATAGAGACGGGCACTTTAACGGAAGCGTCATTAAAGCGTTTAAAATCGATGGGGCATCCTTTGAAGATTTGGGAGATGAATAGTGGTACGCAGGGTATTCTGATTGATCAAATGGGTTTGTGGGGAGGGGTTGATCCACGACGTGAGGGTGTTGCTTTAGGGCACTAAAAAAATGAATAATATGAAAAGACAATATTAATGAATAAAAAAACGATGGGTAGTTGGGTACGTAGTGCGAATACGGATCAGTGTGATTTCCCGATTGAAAACTTACCATATGGTTGTTTTCATGAGCGAAGAGACGCTGCATTGCAGAAAAAAATAGGTATAGCGATTGGGGACTTTATATTGCCACTATCCCAATTGTCGCAACACATAGGCATTCCTGATGCATTAAAAGAGGGCTTTGGCCTTTTAGATCAGTTGCACATGAACGCCTTCATGGCTTTATCTGCATCCTTTCATACGCAAATGAGGCAGTTTCTCGTCAGCTTACTAAGTCAAAATAACGATCATCAACAGAAGCTTGAGCCAATATTGATCTCGCAAGCAGAGGTGAAGATGCACTTACCTTGCCATATCCCTGACTTTACTGACTTTTATGCGGGGATTCATCACGCCACGAATGTTGGGCAGATGTTGCGTCCAGACCAACCACTAGCGCCAAATTATCAATGGATTCCTGTCGCGTATCATGGTCGTTCCTCATCGATTATTCCTTCGGGCGAGAATGTTAAAAGGCCTACTGGTCAAACGCGCGCGAGTGAAGGCAAGCCGCCGTATTTTCAGGC
>CAIQUZ010000065.1 GCA_903875135.1 uncultured beta proteobacterium
AACAGTACCCGGCAAAAGTACTTTCTCGCCGGGTAAGTGGCTAATTTAGGTATATGAGCAATGTCATATTTGAGTTTAAAAATCGTGCTCGACGAAGTGTTTCTGCTCCCATGTTTTACTGGGCCACGCTAATGACAGTTTTTATGGTGCTAATTGAAGTGAGCACGAAGCACCGTGGCACGTATGAACTCGGTGCTTTTATTGCAACGGCACCTTTAGGAGTTCTCCTCGGCTACCGGCGTCGAGTTGGATCAGTGTTTTTCGCTCCTGTCATTCACTGGTTCGTAGCATGGATCCCTTTGTGGGTGGCTGTAATGGCACACCACGGCTTTTTGCGGGGATTCTTTAGAGGGTTAGTGATTATCACGTTCGGATGGGCGGGCGTTGCTGCAGCTGAAATCACTTTGATGCTCGTATTTGCAGTTATATCTCGATCGGTGTTCTCAAAGCGCACAAGCAGCAATAATGACGTTGTGATTTTTGGGCCGAATGATTTGTAGAGAAATTGTTATGAACTGAAGATCAATGACAGGAGTTTTGGCCGGCCAGCTTCTTTTCCGTGAATAGAAGTAGCTTCAAGCACTCCCTGCATCATTGTCAATCCATCCGTTATGTAGGCGAGTTCTGTTGCAGAGAATGTGGCTGAAATGATTTTTCTCTTCTGAAGCTTTTCGAATATTGCTGCTACATCTTTAAAATACTCTTCCTGGCATTTACTGAACTGGACTGCCATCTTTTGTCTTGATACCGCAGCTCCAGCAATTCGAAGTCGCATTAAACGATTATCAATGTCCTCTTTGGAGAATGCAGAGTATCGAACTGTCATTTTTTCGATTAGATCACTCGTAGACGTGGATTTAATACAAATCTCTGAAAATGACTTCAAAAAATTGATGTTTATTTCTTTGTAGATTTCAATGTATGCAGCGTCGATGAGACCTTGGCGAGAGCGAAAGTAGGTATAGATAACCGTGGTGCTGAGACCAGTTTCGAAACTGAGATCAGAAATTCGTAGAGATGAATCAGCTTTTTCCCAAAGCTGTCGTTTTGCGGTATTTAGAACGAGTTGTCGAGAGTCACCTGAGCGCTCCTGTGGGCTCATTAGTGGCTAGCCAGTGAATAAAAAACTCTTTGAACTAGTACACGCACAGGTCACCGTCTGAATAGATGTAGTAACAGCCTATGGGCAATCGGGGATTTATTGACTGGTCTTGTTAATTTTATGAATTTAGTTCAACAAATTACATTTAAGAATAAGAGTCTCAGAGATTTAATGCATACATTAGTAATTTGAGATTGATTTGATGACTTTTAAAAAAAACATAGAACGTAAAAATGAAATTACACTAATTAAATTCAGAAAAAGTATGTCAACTGCGTCAAAAAGTGAAATTTACGCTTGGGTCTAAATCGAGGACTGAATGCTGCGCGAATTGATGTACCCCCCCCTATATTTAAAGGAAAATGGAGCTTGATTAGTTATTTTTTTTCTGCTATTTTGTTTCTTGAAAAGATTAATCCTCATAATTACACTGGTGTTTTCAACAACTGTGATGCCTGCGGCGGCGTTCGCAAGCGCATCACCTCAATTTCCAACTTATCTAAGTAACGCGTTGCTTGGCTGGACAGAAGGACTTGCCGTTAACACATCTGGCGATCTATTCGTTGCGAATTATGGTGACAATTCTGTCTTCAAATACACAAAGAGCGGAGTTTTGACAAAAGTCGCCTCAATGCCAGTTGTTGGTGGAACTGCAAAAGGACTGGCCATTGATACTTCTGGAAATCTTTACATGGTTGATCAAACTCATGGAAAAATTTACAAAGAGAGTGCCACAACTCTGAGCTCTGGAATTAATGCTACCGAAGCAAATTCAGGACTCATAACAGTTGCTACTGGCGTTGTTGGAGGTGGCGGACTCGCTTTTGATGCTTCTGGAAATCTTTTCTACGCACAAGACGCATCTATTTTGGCGATTCGAGCATCAAGCTTGAGCAATCCTGGGTCATTTCCTTTAACGACATCTTCAGGAGTCATAACAATTGCTAATTCGTCTTCATTATCAAGCAGGGGGAGTGCTGATGTCGCGTTTGATAACAATGGAAATCTATTCGTTGCGCAGAGCTCTGTAGTTACTGAAATTAGTGCCTCAGTTGTAGCCTCTGCATTAGCTGGGAGTATTGTTCCAGTATCTTCAGTAAAAGTTATTATGGATAGTGCAACATCAGGTTTGACTGGTGGTG
>CAIQUZ010000066.1 GCA_903875135.1 uncultured beta proteobacterium
AATAACTTCTTGCTATGTATCATTGTCAACAACCAGGGGGTGGGTAAATACCAACATCACACCATTTTGTTGCAAAATCATGACAAATGCACCATTATGGTGAATTGCTTATTCATCAAATATTCCCCATAATAGTGAGTGTTATTAACCACTAAACGAGTACGACTATGAGCAATTCAGAGTTTCTCCAAAAATTTCAGTCGATGGCTGAGGATGTCCAAAAAAAAGTGATGGATGCCGTAAAAGATTCGCCAGCTAAAGATATTGAAAAAAATGTACGCGGCATGATGAATCAAGGCTTTCAGAAAATGGACCTGATCACCCGTCAAGAATTTGATATACAAGTTCAAGTGCTTGCAAAAACTAGGGCCAAGCTTGAAGAGCTAGAAGCAAAGGTTGCAGCTTTAGAAGCGTTAAATAATCAATAAATGTTTTAGGGTTTAATGAGGCCTACATCGATGTGGCCTTATCAGCAGTCAGTTGTTTAAATCTCCATCATGCGTTTAAGGAGTCTCTCATGGCAATTTTCACCATTAAGCTTAGCGGGAATAAGTCCTTCTCAATGACTGAGTGTATTTCTGAAATTATTTTAGAAATGAATGTCAAGTATCTGCGAGGCAGAAAAGAATTTACCGTTGTCATTGTGGAGTACTTAGCGCCAGATTTATGGGTGGTTGGCGGAGTGCCCTTAAGCGAACAAGACAAAAACTGTTTCATCATGCACGTTTCTGTTTCGGACTTAGTTTCAAAGGAAGAGAAAAAAATATTTATTACGGAAACGTTTAAATCGCTAAATTTAATCGTTGGTGACTTACATGACGATTGTTATATCAACATTCATCAAGTTGATCATGATTCTTTTAGCTACAACCGTTCATTTAATTAACGGCTAATTTTTATAAATCTGAGTTTGATCTTTACTCCAACCGCCGCCTAAAGCTTGATAAAGCGCAGTGGTATCCCCAAAATAGGTCGCGTAAGCTTGTAAGCTATTTATTTTAGACTGTAGGTAGGTTTGTTTTGCTAAAAGCATGCCTGCCTCCGACAGATAACCTGCTTTTAATTGTCGATCAGACTGCTCAAAAATGATTTGATTGGCTTTTTCATTTTCTAATGCACTCTTATAGTATCTACCGTCTGCATCAATTGCGTAGAGCGTATCCGCAACGTTTTGAAAAGCGCTCAGTACCGTGCTCTTATATTGTCCAATTGAGGCCTCTACAGCTGCCTCAGCAGCGCGTTTTCTGGCAAATAAGCTACCGCCTTGAAAAAGTGGCTGAGAAATCCCTCCTGCCGCACTCCATACAGTATTTGCACTACTCGATAAATCACCAAAGAAATTTGCAACACTACCAAAATTTCCTGTCAAAGATATTTGAGGCAACATATTCGCTGTAGCGACACCAATTTGCGCATTGGCTGCACGAACATATTCTTCAGCAATTTTGATATCAGGCCGTTGCTCTACAAATTTCGAAGGAATGGAGCTAGGCAGTGGTGAGGGTAATTGGATGTTTTGCAAACTTGGCAAAAGAAGTTGTTCACTGGGCATTTTTCCACAAAGCGTTGCCAATAAATCCAGGGACTGTTCTCGAGCCTTCTCCAAAACAGGTACTTGTGAAATCGCTTGAGCATAAAGAGATTCCTGAAGCGCCAAATCTAAACTACTAGAATAACCAGCAGCTCTCAATCTTCTTGCATGCTCTAACTGCTCTTTACTGGCCTGCGCCAATTCCCTTACCGCCTTGACCTGCTCTCGCAATGAGGCTTCTTGAATCACTGTTGCAACAACGTTCGTCGCTATCGTCGTTTTTAATGCTTCTAATTGATAACTCTGAGCATTACCTAAAGCCTTGAGAGACTCTACTTGGCGGCGATTGCCACCCCATAAGTCTGGAGCAAAACCGACCGTTAGACCAGCCGTGTGTAAGTTATATATCTGGTCACCAGTATTGACGCTCGATTGCAAAATAGGGCCGACATTTTGACGGGTTAAAGAATATCCTGCACCTATCGATGGGAAAAATAAGCCTTGTTGGGCACGAACATTGGCCTGTGCAACTTTAAGGTTAGCAACACCACTCTCAATATTTGGATTATGTCGCAATGCTTGCTCTACCAATTGATTAATCTGCTCTGACCCATATGCCCGCCACCACTGGGCTTCTATATTGACGATATTGGGATTTTTATTTTGAGCAGAGGATCCTTCTCTAGTAAAGCTAAAAGGATTTTCAAAATTAGGCTTCTTAAAGTTTGGCCCAAATGAACAAGCACTGAGACTAGAAATAATCACTATTAGCAAAAAACGCATTTTGTGTTGATGTATTTTAAGCATCATTAACCCCCTAAACCTTTTCTAGGTTTTTTAGGATTATGACGCTTTAGTACCTCATGATAAATAGCAGGAACTACTAGTAATAAGAAGATCGGTCCAATGATCATGCCACCAACCACAACAGTAGCTAAAGGCTTTTGCACCTGGCTTCCAATACCATTAGATATCGCCGCCGGAAATAAACCTATCGCTGCGGATAAAGCAGTCATAAGGAGTGGGCGCATCCGAGTTTCATGGGCTTCAAAAATTGCTTCAAACTTCGTCTTCCCAGAACTAACTAACTCTCGATAATAAGACTGTACTAAGATGCCGTTCATCACGGACACTCCGAGCAATGAAATAAATCCAATAATTGCTGACACACTCAATGCTTGTCCAGTAATAAATAGTGCCATCACCCCCCCAAACATCGCAAATGGAACTCCAGCAATCGTCAACATACAATCCATGAGGCTGTTAAATAGCGCATACAAAAGCGCCATGATCACTAAGATAGCAATGGGAATGACAATGGATAACCTTTTTTGTGCTTGTTGTAACTCTTCAAACTCTCCTGCATAAACAATCCTATAACCCTCAGGAAGTTTAATTTTTTCGTTAATCTTTTCCTGAATTTCCTCCACCGTACTCCCTAAATCACGTCCGCGTGTACTAAATTTGATAGGAATATAACGCTCATTTTTTTCATGATAAATATAACTAGCGCCGGTATCTAGATTAATCTCTGCAATATCCCGTAAAGGGATGTACGCAATAGATCCGGAAGAAGTTGTATATCCAATGCGAAGGTTTCTTAAATCATCTATCGTTTTTCTGCTTTGGGGGGTAAAACGAACCGATAAACCAAAATGACGATCTCCTTGAAGTACCGTCGTCGCAATTGTGCCAGCAAAAGCCGTCTGAATAACCGTATTAACATCTCCAGTATTTAATCCAAACCGCGCAGCTTTAGCGCGATCAATAGAAACATTTAAGTTGGGCTGCCCTAACAAATAGAAGATACCTAAATCGGACACTCCATCAATCTTGGACATAACTTTTTTAATGTCATTCGCAATATTTTCTAAAGTGGCAAGATCTGGTCCGATGACTTTGACAGAATTGGCTCCTTTTACGCCAGACAACCCTTCTTCAACGTTATCCTGAATATATTGCGAAAAATTCGTAGTGACGCCTGGGAATTCATTTTCAAAATCTTTTTGAAGTTGCACTACCAGCTTTTCTTTCGTAGATCCTTTCGGCCAGTCATCAAAAGGCTTCAATGGAGCAAATAATTCGACATTATTAAAGCCTGCAGGATCACTTCCATCATCGGGCCGGCCATGTTGAGAGACAACCGTAATCACTTCAGGATGGCTTTTAATTAACTCGCGCATTCTGTGCACATTCGTCGTTCCAGCCTCTAAAGATATGCTTGGTGGCATCGATGCACGAATCCATAAATTACCTTCTTCAAGAGCTGGCAAGAATTCACTGCCTAACCTTCCAAATAAAATTACGCCAAATAACAAAACGACGATCCCGCCAATACACACCTCTTGTGTGTGCTGCATGACCCACTTTAATCTTGGTGTATAAAAACTTCTTAGGGCTTCTACAATTTTGGTTTCATGTTCCTGAACTTTTCGTGGCAACAAGAAACTAGAAATCACTGGAGTAATCGAAAATGTGGCGATTAGCGCTCCAGTCAAGGCATATCCATAGGTCCTTGCCATTGGGCCAAATATCTGCCCCTCAACACCTTGCATCGTAAATAAGGGAATAAATGCCGCAATCGTAATAGCAGTAGAGAATAGTACTTGAACATCGACCTGCGTCGCACTTAAATAAATAAGTCTTAGGCGCGTTGTCCATCCTTTTGAAGGGTCTACATCTACACCATCCGCACTGAGCGAGAGTTTTCTTAAAGTTCGATTTCTTTCATCTGGTCTTTGTTGAAAATTTCTAAACATGTTCTCAACCAAGATCACGGCCGAATCAATAATGATTCCAAAATCTACCGCACCTAACGATAATAAATTGGCAGACTCTCCAGTAATAGTAAGAATAATAATACTAAAGAACAATGCAAATGGAATATTAATACTAACAATAATGGCACTTCTTAAATCGCCCAAGAAAATTAATTGAATCAAAAAGACTAATAAACATCCAAATACTAAATTATGGATCACCGTATGTGTAGTGACGCCAATTAATCCTTCACGGTCATAGTAAGGAACTACTTTTACCCCACTGGGTAATGATCCATCTGTATTGAGTTTTTCAACCGCGGCTTTTGCTTTTTCGATGACCTGATTCGTTTGAAGGGTTCGGTTCATGATCACGACACCTGTGACGACATCCTTTTGATCGTCCCGTCCCGCCTCTCCCAAACGGGGCATAAAACTTTCTGAAACTTTGGCTATATCTTTAACTCGGATAGAGGTGCTGTTTTGCTGAGATAACACTACCTGCTCGATATCTGAAAGATTCTGAAATAATCCAATACCCCGAATATTGATGGATTGATCCCCAACATTAACTGTTCTGCCACCAACGTTTGTATTGGCGTTTCCGATAGCGGCTAAAACTTGCTGCAAAGTAATTCCAAAACCTTCTAAGCGCTTCGGATCAATTTCTACTTGAAATTCTTTCGTTGTACCACCCCAAGTCACAACCTGAACAATTCCAGGAGTAGTTAATAAACGTCGAGTAACTACCCAGTCCTGAAGCTCTCTTAAATTAGTGAGTGAGTAGGATGAGGGTCCTTTTAATTGATATCTTAAAATTTCACCCACCAAACTTGAACTTTGGATTTGGGGCAAAACCCCGTTGGGTAAATTCACATTCTGCGAAAGGCCATTTGCCACTTGAGTTAGAGCAAAGTAGTAATCCACGCCATAATTAAAGGTAACTCTGACAAAGGAGAGACCAGCAAATGATGTTGAACGAATGATATCAACGCCAGGGGTCGTGGCTAGGCCAATTTCCATAGGTCTTGTGTAATAGCGCTCCATCTCTTCAGCAGAGGTTCCTCCCGATTGAGCCGTTATCTCAATAATGACTGGTGCAGGGTTGGGATAAGCTTCTATATTGAGCTTTAAAAAAGATAAAACGCCAACGACGATAAAGCCTAAAAGACCTAAAACTACGATAGGTCGCCTAGTTAATACGAATAAAAGTATCGGCTTAAACATGTAGTTTTAGTTTGTTGATTCTTTAATGTGTCAGAGAGTATTGATTACTCAGGAATAAAGCTTTATTTAGAGCAATCGTCTCGCCTGATTGCAGACCGTCTAATACTTGAACAAGACCAGCCTGATTTAAGCCTGATTTAATCACGCGTCGATTAAATTTTAAACCATCAGATGTGACCCATACCACTCGAGTTCCATTACCCTCTCTGACGGTAGACTCTTCTGGAATAGCCGGTCCAGGTTGTGGGGTTGAAACTTCAATTTGAAAGCTTGCAAGCATTTGCGGCTTCAGCTCATGGTCAGGATCTTTTACCTTTGCAACCAACATCAATCTGCGCGTATTCGGGTCAACAGAGTCCCCAAGAGCGACTACTTTTGCAGGAAACAATCGATCCTCATAGGCCTGAACTTTAACGGTTAAATTTTGACCAATTCTAAAATGCGGAGTTTCAGATTCTGGAATCTGCGCCACCATCCATAATTCATTTAAGTCAGAAACGGTCACTGGCGCAGGTGCTACGCCAGGCTGAACTAATTGCCCAGGCGAGGCAGAGCGCGTAATAATTCGGCCATTGATGGGGCTCTTTACTTTTAACTCGATATCAATTTTTCTACTCGCAACAATCTCTTGAACTTCTTCATCAGAAAAACCATACAAACTCATTGATTTTTTAGCCCCGAGGAAATTCGCTTCTGCGGTTTGTTGATCAGAAATATTTTGCTCTAATTCTTTTTGAGAAATACTCTTAAAGTCGTACAAATCCTTGGCACGCTTTAAGGTTTCATTAGCTTGCTTCAGAATGCCGGCGGTGGAAAGTAGCGCTGATGATGCCTGCCCAGCATCTGGAGCCAATACGGTATAGAGAACTTGCCCCTTTTTAACATCACTTCCTGCTTGTACATAAAAATTATTAATGCGCCCTTGAAAGGGTGAAAAAACATCCGCCGTGTGATATTTATCAAAATCAATCACACCCGTTGCCTCACGCACTTCGAGAAAATCATAGACCCCCACTGTTCCAACTTTGATTTCTTTTGACTGTTCTGCGCTAATTTGAACTATATTTTCTTGAATGCTTTGCGCCACAGGTGTGGGTGGCTTTTTAAATTCCTGAAGGAAGTGGATGAAACCCCAAATCAATAAAACAACAATCGTTAACCCAACAACAACCATTAATCGCTTGTTTTTTAAAATCTCTTGGACTTTCTCAGAATTTTTGAAATTGTTGAATGATTTGACCGTCGTATTTTTAATTTCACTCATTTCAAGACCATTTGTTTAATTGATTCATCAGATACTTAAAAACCACTTTTTATTTGCTTTTTATTAGACTTTGGGACAAATAGGCACAACATAAAAATAGTATTTAAAGGTATTGGGTAAAACAGCATCTGACACGCCTGCTTTGCTTGTATCAGGATGCTTCTTGCGAATCTTAACACTTTATTGCGAAATATTGACATTAATATTTATTCAAGAATGATATTTTCACCAGCTTTGAGAAATTCTAGAAAACCTTTCTATTTCAATAGATTGAGTACTCTTTATCGCCCATATTGACCCTCAATACCCAAATAGAAAGATGCCTTCATCTAGTCCGGCTTAAATCCCATCATGAAGGTTTCAAATTGGTCAATAATGACCTTTTGCTCTTCCTCGTTGGGAGTTGACTTAAATGGCTTAAGGGCACTTAACTGATAAATTTTAGATTCACCAGCCTCATTAGTCCGAACCATCCACCTGACCCAATAAATGCGGTAATGCCCATCTGGTCCTAAGCCTTTTAAATTAAAGCCTTGGGCAGGTATAAAAGTAGCTGGCGTACTTGCAGTTTTAATTTCAAAAGTAATGCTTTGGGGTGGTATTTGACTTTGAATCAATTTAGCAGTATTACTTTGCATCCAATCCATGATGGATGAACCATTTAATATCTTTTTATCAAAGGGCATCGCACCAACGGCAAACAAACTATCTTCAGCCATCGCCGCCGCCATCGTCATCGTTAAATCAACCTCTTGAAAACGGATCGTTTGCTGTTCAAATGTGGCTTTTGCAGGGAAAAGTGCGGTAAAGCCTTGTTCATCAACCCTTACCTCACGCCAATTAAATGCGGCTGTACAAGCCGCCATCATAACAACAAAGAGTAGAACAAGGCTTGTAAAAAGTCGTTTTTTCACGATGGGATTACACAATGCCGGCCAAATGAGCCTGTTGATCAGCGTGGTAGCTAGAACGAACCATCGCACCTACGGCGGCGTGCGTAAAGCCCATCTCAACAGCCTTTTCCTCAAACATCTTAAAGACATCTGGGTGCACATATCGCCTCACCGGCAAATGGTGACTCGACGGTGCAAGATACTGGCCAATGGTGAGCATATCAATTTGGTGATTTCTCATATCTTGCATCACTTCCAAAATTTCTTCGTCCGTTTCTCCAAGGCCAACCATCAAGCCACTCTTGGTAGGAATGCCAGGGTAGCGCTCTTTAAAGTCTTTCAACAACTTTAATGAATGAGAGTAATCAGCACCTGGTCTAGCCTCTTTATACAAACGTGGCACAGTTTCTAAATTATGGTTCATTACATCTGGTAAGCCTTTGCCATCATGGCTCCCAAAGACATCCAAGGCAAACTCTAGACGGCCCCGAAAGTCGGGAACTAAAACCTCTACTTTAGTATTGGGGGATAACTCTTTAGTTTGCTCAATGCACTGTACAAAATGAAGTGCTCCACCATCTCTAAGATCGTCTCGATCCACGCTAGTGATGACAACATATGTGAGTTGTAATGCGGCAATGGTTTTGGCTAAGTTAGCGGGCTCATTAACGTCTAATGGGTCTGGTCGTCCATGACCCACATCACAAAATGGGCAACGGCGGGTACACTTTTCCCCCATAATCATGAAGGTTGCTGTGCCTTTTCCAAAACATTCCCCAATATTTGGGCAACTCGCCTCTTCGCAAACCGTCACTAACTGGTTTTCACGCAGAATTTTTTTTATTTCATTGAATCTTGAATTCCCAGAACTTGCTCGAACTCTAATCCAATCTGGCTTTTTTAATACCTGATCAATAGGAATAATTTTGATAGGGATACGTGAAGTCTTTTCCGCCGATTTTTGTTTTTTGGTCGGATCATATCCCACAACAGCATCTTTTTTATCAGTCATCCTTCTATTCTATTAGAAAACAGTTACTGTAGTCGTTGCTGCAATTCTATAACTAGGGCTTTTGCGATCTCTTGTGACTCTACTTTTACTCCTAAACTTGCCAGATCAACCGTTTCTAAATCAGGATAGCCGCATGGGTTAATCAAATGGAATGGCGCTAAATCCATATTTACATTGAGTGCCAAGCCATGATAAGTGCAATGCTTTGTCACCTTTAATCCGAGTGCTGCTATCTTTGCTCCGGCGAAAGTTGGGTGACCTGAGTTGATATAAATCCCCGGAGCTCCTGGCTCTCTCTGTGCCTCAATTTGAAATTGTGCCAAGGTATTGATGAGCGCCTCTTCAATGCGAAATACGAATTCCTTGACATAAATGCCCATCCGTTTCAAGTCACACAAGAGATAAATAATGATTTGTCCAGGGCCATGATAGGTAATTTGTCCGCCACGGTCTACTTGTATTAAAGGTATCTCCGTATTGTGGTCCAACAAATGATTGAAATCACCAGCTAAGCCAAGAGTAAAAATTGATGGGTGTTCTAATACCCACATTTGATCTGGGGTCTGCTCATCACGGTTTTGTGTAAACTCCTGCATTGCTTCATAAGTGCTCTGATAATCCTGAATTCCAAGGTGGTGAATTTCAACCGACATCATCAGAGTACAACACTGACCAAGGGGTGGGTGGATAGCGTTCTATAAACCTCATCAAGCTGCTCTCTAGAAGTCGCGTGAAAAATAATCGTTAAACCTAAGTAGTTATTTTCTTTGGAGTTTCGCTCCTCCATTTGAGTGCTATCAAATTGATCATCTAGTTGTTGGCAAACATGAATCACGGCACTCTTAAATTCAGGGTTATTTTTTCCCATGACTTTGATTGGAAACTCACAAGGGTATTGAATCAAGGATTCTGTTTGATTAGTTGGCATCCCATAATCCTATGATGGTATCTCTAATCAGATGAAGTTTTCGATGAAAGAAGTGATCGGCATCAGGAATCACATGCACAACAATTTCTTGCGTTCTTAACCAATCAAATACCGCTTGTAGTGGAATTGTCTCATCAAGCTCTCCATGTATCACAATCGAATTACTGGGGATTTGAGGCATATCCCATTTGCCTGCAGCACTTCCGACTAAGATCAGTCTTTGCGGCACTTTACCGGCAGCGTTCAATCGTTTGGTTAATTGACTATTGACATAACTCCCAAATGAAAATCCAGCCAATACGACCGGTAATTGGCCGACTTGGTTAACCCAGGAAAAATCCGCAAGCTCCGGTAAATCTACCCATGATGATGGGGTTTGCATCCAATGAAGGATTTGCTCCATATCATCTAACTCTCCATGACCATCATCAAAGACGCCCTCTGATAAGCCCACCCCCCTAAAGTTGGGGCGGACACAAACATATCCTAAAAGACTCAATGACTTTGCCAAAGTTTGAGCAACCTTGTTATCTTTGGAACCGCCTAAGAGTGGATGCGGATGTCCAATTAATGCGAGTCCTCTAACTGGAAAATTGGATGCACTTTTTAATTCTTCAGGGACATCAATACTGAGCTCTGAGTTGCCAATGTGAATTTTAATGAGATGAGTAACTGTACGACTATTCATGAATCATTAATCTCTCTACTGGTTGGCCATTTTTAAAGTGGCTTTCAATAATTTCGTCGAGATCCGCTTCATCGACAAATTGGTACCAAATACCTTGAGGATAAACAACCATTACTGGACCAAATTCACAACGATCTAAACAACCAGCTCGATTAACTCGCACCTGATGCTTGCCATTTAAACTCATTTCTTTACATTTTTTCTTGGCATAGTCAAATAATTTTGTCGCATGATGCTGTTCGCAACAAGCATCTCCATTTGATCGTTCATTTAAACAAAAAAAAGCGTGATGTTGATAGTGGTCCATAGAAAAATTATATCCTTTTGATTTGACTTTATTTTAGGTCGTTATGCCGGCTTTTTAACAATAAATAAATGGCCAAAAATGGCCAAACCGTTGCTATCCAGCCCAGCATTCCATTTACATGGGTAAAGTATCCCTGCGGTAACTGTTCTAATTGCGCAACAAAATAGGGATTATAGGGTAAAAGATTCACCATCAGAATCATGGTACCTAAAGCCATCAATGCTAAATACCACTGATATTTTTTCTGAAGATAACTCGCCAAATAGATGAATACACACCCAAGGGCAAGTCCTATACCTA
The DNA here is from genome assembly GCA_903875135.1 of uncultured beta proteobacterium. GTDB lineage: Bacteria > Pseudomonadota > Gammaproteobacteria > Burkholderiales > Burkholderiaceae > Polynucleobacter. The sequence continues at coordinate 10,910 of CAIQUZ010000066.1, forward strand.
ACGAAAGACTCCACCAATGAAAAATCCCTGTTTGACTAAATTGAAATTGGGAGATGAGTACTTTTAAGGTAGCCATAACGATAAAAAGAATGGTGATGATTTTTAATGAGGCTACTTGTTTTCGCATTCCAAATAAAAAGAAAACGCCAATCCCATAAGATGAAATCGCAGTAATCAAGATTTCTTGGGAAGCATTATTCAATGGGAAATCCCAGTATGGGGATATCCTCGTCCCCCAAAGCCCCAAATCCCCCATCCCTAACCAAGCATTTTGAGGATAGATCTGCGCTATCGGGCATAACATCATCAAAAGGAAAAAGCCTTGATACTGTCCAAAATAAGTAGATCGTAAACGCTCTGCAATATTCCCAGACAACCACTCAGGGCTTAAGGGGATGGCAAATAATGCGCCAATTAACACGCCTAAAGCATTTGAATACCAATCAATAGGGCTTGGTATTCTTGTGGGCAGATACGTTTGTAAACTTTCCAGAGTTCCTGAAAAAGCCAATCCCATAATTACGGTAAAGAGCAAAGCCCACCATTTTCGAAGGTAAGGAAATATCGTAAAAATCATTAAAAACCCAAAGGGTAAATAACCAATCACATTGCTCAGAACATCAAAGATCGGAATATATCTTGGCACAGGCGCCATGACCCAAGCCCAGGGCGTTAAAGGACTGTTTCCCACAAAATTAAAGGGGGTAATAGTCGCATAAATGACTAAACAAACGTACAAAATCAACGTTAGTTTGGCCAAATAAAATGGGCGGTGGGATTTTGCGTTGTTGTGGGAATCTGCCATATTTTTTACATGTCAGTGATTTCTTCCTACAATATCATGTATATGACAACTCCATGGCGATTTGAAGTCGTTCAAACCACCGGCTCTACCAATACCGATTTAATGAGTCGTTGGCATCACCACGATTTATCTGAGCCTTGCTCTCTCTTAGCAATCAACCAAACGGCAGGAAGAGGTCGACGAGGAAATGCCTGGGTTTCGCAAGCGCATCAATCACTCACATTTTCTTTAGCCTACCCATTTTCAAACACCCTTTCCATGATGCATTTACAAGGATTAACTCTTGCTTGTGGACTTTGTGTTTTAAAAAGTGTTTGTCATTATTTTCAAATGAGTGAAGTCGAAGCAAAAAAACATCAATTGGGCCTCAAATGGCCGAATGATATTTTGCTAGGCCACCGAAAATTAGGTGGAATTTTAGTCGAGGGGGGTCAAAAATCTCCCATGGAGCCCATTTGGATGATCATTGGTATCGGTTTAAATATTTCTATTCCGTCCATACATACCGAACCTCGAGACATTGCTAATCTGTTAGAACTCGTTTCAATAAATGACCCCAGCACCACTATAGAAGCCTTATGGAAGAAAATTTCCAGTGATATGGGAGATATGCTTGAACTGTTTGGAAAAGAAGCCTTTATTCCCTTTCAGAATGAATGGAACCATTGGAATGCTTGGCAAGATCTTCAGGTTGATGTTTCTAGCCCCCTCGCAAAATTACAGTCTGGTAAGTGTCTTGGAGTCAATTCGTATGGTTATTTAATGATCAATCAACCAGAAGGACTTCAAGAAATATCCAACGGCGAGCTTAGATTGACTGACGACTCATCGCTAAAGCAAGGGGCTTTGCGCCGTGTTTGGTAAAGTAATGTGATGGATACGAAAATCTTACTTTTAGATATTGGCAACAGCCGCTCTAAGTGGACCATTATTAACCCTTATCTAGATGATGATTTTCATACCCACTTTGGAGCCGTGAATAATTCAGAATTAGAAGTTAATGATGGGGTTTCCCATCCTTTGACTCATTTATCCTCGTGTAAACATCGGTTGAAGCACATCATCATTTGTAACGTTGCCGATCCGTTGATTGAAAATTTATGGTTACAGTTTTTAACGCGTCATTTTCCAAATGCCCCGATTCAACGCTTTTACTCGCAACTCACTCACCCTTCAATTCAAAACTACTATCACGAGAACAAAGACTTAGGTAATGATCGTTGGGCTGCGATTTTAGGCGGACGCCACTTTTCCCCAATAGGTGGTTATCTGATTGTCAATTGTGGGACTGCAATGACGATTGATTATGTTGATGAGGCCATGATCTTTCAAGGTGGATGGATTATTCCAGGGATGAATTTAATGCTAAATTCATTAGGTTCTAAAACAGCCCTACTTCCAAATCTTTCGCATCAGGATCTCTATCCAATGAAGTATGGTGAACTTGGAAACTCTACACAAGACGCAATCTTACAAGGTGTATTACATGCTCAAATAGGGGCGATTGAAATCGCACTCAAGAAACATCCTTTATTGCGTTTCTTGATCCTCTCTGGCGGAAACTCAAGTGTAATTAGCCAATATTTGTCACCAAATTCTCATCATTCATATGAAATCATTCAAGATCCCTATGTCGTATTAAGGGGCCTGAGAGAATGGTATCTTCATCTCCACCCAGCGTGACCAATGAAAGTTATCCATTTCAGTCTTTGGACGTTAATTTTTCTTAATTTTTTAATGGCCTGCATATTGTTATGTGCGCCGCATTCGTTTTCTAGGGCAATTGAAGATTACATGACTTCTTTTCTTCCAAAGGAGGCCTCGATTCTTGAAAAGAGTCAGAGCACTCCGATACCAGATATCAAACTAAATGGTTCTGTGGATGGTGAAGTCGAAATCGTCAAACGAAAAGACTAATTTCTGATTTTTTGCAGTAAGGCTGATGTAGAGCGCTCATAAATAAATGGAATCGCCAAAGCGTGCCCTCCCCAAGTTTTGACGAGCGCAGTCTCGGGAAGGGTTTCAATTTGATAATCGCCTCCCTTAACGTAAATTTGCGGGCGAATTTCTTTCAAAATTTCTACGGGTGTCTTTTCTGCAAAACAAACAACTAAATCAACAAACTCCAAAGCTGCAATCAGCGCCATTCGGTCATTTTCGGAATTAATCGGACGATCATCCCCCTTACCTAACATTTTTACTGATTGGTCTGCATTCACTCCGACAACTAAACTTTTTCCAAGTGACTTGGCTTGTGCAAGATAAGTCACATGTCCACGGTGCAGGATGTCAAATACGCCATTCGTAAAAACAATAGGTTTTTCAATTACTTGCAGGCGCTCTGTCAGTAGCTGATGCGAACTGCCCAAGACAATGATTTTCTTCTCGAATGCTGGCGAAGGGAAAAAAGTGGTTTCCATTACTCTATTCTAAAGTCCTTTGTGAAATAGATTGAATAATGCCTTAGACTCTTCCATGGGAAGTTTTTTAGTTTTATTTTTATTATTGGTTATTTTATGAAAAAAATTGTTCGTACACTAATGTTTATCGCTATGTTGAGCTGGATTCCTTTTTCTTACTCACAAGCTATTAGCCCCTCAATATCGACTGATTCATCCGCATGTCCAGCTGCTTTAAATTTTAAATTTCCTAGACTTCAAGATGAGGTTTCACAAAACCTTTGTCAATATAAAGGCAAGGTGATCTTAGTGGTCAATACGGCAAGTTACTGTGGATTTACCTCGCAATATGAAGCTCTTGAGAGTATCTACTCAAAATATAATGCTAAAGGTTTCGTTGTGCTGGGATTCCCCTCCAATGACTTTGGGCAACAGGAACCAGGCACCAATAAAGAGATTGCTGATTTTTGTAAAAATACGTATGACGTTAAATTTCCGATGCTGGCTAAAACGGTCGTCAGTGGGTCAAATGCGAATCCCATGTTTAAACTATTGATCGATAAAACAGGTACCTCACCAAAATGGAACTTTTATAAGTATTTGATTGATCGAAATGGTAATGTCGTTGAGGCCTGGGGAAGTCTTGTTAAACCAGACAGTAAATCAGTGACAACTAAAATTGAGAAATTGTTAGCCGGAAACTCCTAATGTCACAAAAAACTCGTGTTGCCATTGTGGGTGCCGGCATTTCTGGAATTAGTTGTGCCTACGCTTTAAGAAACGAGCCCGATCTCGACATCACCCTTTTTGAAAAGGGCTCTTATATTGGTGGACATAGTAATACGATTGCCTTTACCCCATTCCAACAACAGCATAGTTTTCCGATTGATACTGGGTTTTTAGTGTTCAACGAGTGGACTTATCCCGGAATCATCGCTTTTTTTAAAGAATTAAATGTTCCTATTGCTAAATCAGAAATGTCTTTCTCTGTTTCCGTACCGAAAAAAAACGGGACAAGACTTGAATGGGCTGGAGATAACTTCAACACGATCTTTGCTCAACGAAAAAACCTCTTCAACCGACGTTTTTTAAGTATGGTACGAGATATTCTTCGATTTAATCGCATGGGGAAAAAAATTGCTCTTCAAAATCTAGACCCTTCTCAAGCTCAACCCCTCGAATCCGTTGCTGAATTTTTGGATCGGATGAAATTGGGAGCCGCATTTAGAGATTGGTATCTTTTGCCCATGATTGGCTCAATCTGGTCTTGCTCCATTTCAGAAATGCTCAATTTTCCTATTCATACGCTCATGCGCTTTTGCCATAATCATGGCCTGTTAAATGTTTTAAACCGACCACAGTGGTTGACCGTTCAAGGTGGCTCAAAAGAATATGTTACACGGGCAGTTAACGCCTTAAAAACTGCCGGAGTAACAATCCGACATGATGAAGTTTTGGCTTGTGTTCGTGCACCAAGCTCACAATTTCCCAACATTACCCTTCGATTAAACAGTGATGAAGATGTTCTTTTTGACAAGGTGATCTTTGCTTGTCATTCTGACGAGGCCCTTGCAATACTCTCCGAACCATCCTCTCAAGAACAAGAAATTTTAGGGGCGATTGCTTATAAAAATAACCTTGCTTTTGTTCATGAAGATCGACAACTTTTGCCAAACCTGCCTCTTGTTTGGGCTGCTTGGAATTACACCTGTGAAACCTTTAATGCCAAAGGTCTTGATGAGTCCAGTGGGGTATGCGTTCACTATTTAATCAATAAACTACAACCCATACCCGTTTTAGCTTCTGAAACTCCAGTCATTGTGAGCCTCAATCCTCAAGTTTTACCGTCGCCCGATAAAACACATACGAAAATTGAGTATTCACACCCTATATTTAATCAAGCAGCGATTCTGGCGCAACAGAAACTTCCCTTGATCCAAGGTCTCAATCATACGTATTTTTGTGGTGCGTGGACAAAGTATGGATTTCACGAGGATGGTTTTCAATCAGGTCAACTGGTTGCCCAAGAGTTAATTCAATCGCTCATGTCGATTTAACGATGCTCAATCAAGCTACCATTCATTTTGGCAAAGTGATACATCATCGTTTCTTGCCAGAGAATCAATTCAGTTACGCTGTTTTTTATCTTCGTATTCCAATGCGGTCTCGGCGTTTAGATCCACTTTTACTTCGATCGCATGGTGTTGGAGATAATCATTTTTCATGGATTTCTTTTTATGACAAAGATCATGGTGATGGCAAACTGATGTCTCTTGAATGGATTGAAAGCATTTTAAAAGGCGCAAATCGTCTGGATATAGATGGTGAAATTTGGCTCCATACTTTTCCTCGCGTTTTAGGGTACGTATTTAATCCTGTTAGTTTTTGGTATTGCCACAATGCGCAGGGGGAACTCAAAGCTATCGTTGCTGAAGTGAATAATACTTTTGGCGAACGATATTCTTATTTTTTAGACTCTCCAGATCATGGCGCCATACCTTGGGGTCGCCAAATTCGATCAGAAAAAATCTTTCATGTCTCCCCATTTTTTGATGTTGTGGGTCATTACTTTTTTCGGTTTATGCAGCAAGCAGGCAACCTGGAACATCCTAAATACGTCAGTCGAATTGACTACTATCAACAAGACGCTAGAACATTGATGACGAGTGTCAGTGGCACGGCTTACCCATTGAATCATTTAACAAAATGGCGGGCTATTTTAAGTTTTCCTCTTCTTACTGCTGGCGTTATTTTCAAAATCCATTGGCAAGCTTTACAATTATTTCTCAAAGGTGCGAAATTTCACAAAAAACCAACACCTCCCATCAACACAACTCATTAAGTATGTCTACATTTGCCCAGAAACTCGCTTTTCGTGCCCTTCAAAATATTCAAGGCGGTAGAATCAACTTAACCATGCCTGACGGCTCTTTACATCATTTTGGAAAAGATGATGACCAACCTACAGAACCCATCAGCATACAAGTTCGCGATACAAAAGTATTTCAGCTCATCATTTCAAGGGGTGATATTGGTGTTGCTGAGTCTTATTTCAAAAACTATTGGCACACGGATCATTTAGAACCCTTTTTACATTTAGCCATTAAAAACAGACCCGCTCTTGAAGCACTGATTTATGGATCGTGGTGGGGCTCGTTAATTTATAAAATAAAACATTTCTTTAATAAAAATACGAAATCAGGTAGTAAAAGAAACATTCAGGCACATTACGATCTTGGTAACAACTTCTATTCTCTATGGTTAGATCCAACAATGATGTACTCAAGCGCTATTTTTTCTGGTGATTCCGATAAAACACTTGAGCAAGCTCAAAAAGATAAGTGCCAGAGAATACTTGCCAGCCTCAACAACCAAGAGGGCGACCATATCTTAGAGGTTGGCTGCGGATGGGGAGGATTTATTAAAGAGGCTCAGGCGAATAAGATTCACGTTGATGCGATTACGATCTCTCATGAACAGCACCGATTTGTTCAAGATCAATTACGGGATTCTTTAAAAGCATCTTCTGGGGAACACCCTAAATGTGAAGTTCTTTTAAAAGATTATCGAGATTGTGAAAAACAATATGATGGCATCGTTTCGATAGAAATGTTTGAAGCTGTCGGCGAAGATTATTGGACGACTTATTTCAATACGATTTATCGCTGTTTAAAGCCCGGTAAACGTGCAGTCATTCAAAGTATTGTGATTGATGAAGCTCTTTTTCCAAAATATAGAACGAAAACTGACTTCATTCAACAATATATTTTCCCTGGAGGAATGCTCCCAGCGGTGAGTGTTTTTGAAAAACACGCCACAGATGTTGGCTTTCGTATCAAAGATAAATTCCATTTTGGTGAAGATTACGCTAAAACTCTACGAACCTGGGCATTAGCGTTTAATCAAAAACTGTCAGAAGTGAAAGCCCTTGGATTTAAAGATGAATTTGTTCGTCTTTGGGATTTTTATTTATTTTATTGTGCGGCTGGATTTGCTGGTAAAAACTTAGACGTTGTTCAATTTACTTTAGAAAAACCACTCTATGAGTCTTAATCAACCCATTGCTAATTTTTCTAACCTCAATGTTTGGATTGTTGGAGCATCCTCAGGTATTGGAGAGGCCTGTGCTAAATGGTTTGCCAATGCCGGGGCTAATCTCGTCTTATCAGCACGACGCGAAAGTGCTCTCGATCAATTGGCCATCTCTATTCGCACAGAGCATCCAAATTCACAAGTACGAACCATTGCGTTCGATGTCAATCACCAAGATCAAGCTAGCGGAGCAGTCAATGAACTATTTCAAGAATGGTCTCGGCTCGATATCTTATTGTTTGTCTCTGGCATTTACACCCCTGTTAGAGCCCATGATTTCGACTTGCAGGTTACCGAACAAATGATTCAAACAAATTTGATGGGTCCCATGCGGATTGTCTCCTATTTAATGCCTTATTTTCTGAAGCAACAATCTGGACATATTGCCCTAGTTGGAAGTGTGGCTGGCTATAGCGGCTTACCAAAGTCTCTCGTTTATGGCCCAACCAAGGCTGCTTTACTCAATTTTGCCGAGTCTTTGTTTTATGATGTGAAACCAGAAGGCATTAACGTTCATATAGTCTCCCCAGGCTTTGTTGCTACCCCTGCAACGGCAGGTAATGATTTTGAAATGCCAGCGTTAATCAGTGCGGAACAAGCCGCTATCGAGATTGGCAAGGGTTTACAAAAAGGTGAGTTCGACATTCATTTTCCTAAAAAATTCTCTTACTTTTTAAAATTTTTACGTCTTCTTCCCTATCCATTATATTTTTGGATTTTAAAAACCTTTGTCAAAATCTAATCTATGCCAAGTAACCTCATCGATGCTGTTGCTGAGCTGAAATTACAATACGAGAATGTTAATCCTAGCTCTTTAGATGAGCTCATGAATTGCTATGCCCCTGACGCTGTTTTTAAAGACCCATTTCAAGAAGTTTATGGCCGTACAGAAATCAGACATATTTTTTTGAACATGTACGAACAATTAAATCAGCCGACTTTCATGGTTCGTGAAATCCTTCATAGTGATCGACAAGTTGCCTTCTTATGGGATTTTCATTTTTCAATGAAACGCTGGAATAAGAGTCCCTTGAAATTTACTGGGGTTAGTTGGCTCTATTTTGATGATCAGTTTTTTGTCGCAACGCACCATGATTACTGGGATCCATCAGCTGGAATTTACGAACACCTGCCGCTGATTGGTCCGTTGATGCGTGGACTGAAAAGTCTTGCCTAAATTACTTTCGCTCAGTTCTGGCAACACCAACTAAATAGTCAAGTGACTCTATTGCCCGCGTTTTGGTTCCGGCAATAGATGGCGATGTGATGTATTTACCCTGAACCACGAGAGTTGGTACACCATCAACTCGATATGCAGACCCAATCGTATTGGCTGTCTTTGCTTTGGTAATCACGGTAAATGACTTATACGCGGCACCAAATGCATTGACATCTAAACCAACGCTGCCAGCCCAAGCCATAATTTCATCTTCTTTAAGCATTTGCTTACGATCAACATGTATCGCTTTCATAACCTTCGGGGTAAATTCCACTTCTTTTCCCATTGCTTCTAAAGCATAGAAAATTTGGCTATGTGGTAGAAAATCCTCACGAAATGCAATAGGCACCCTTTTGAAAACTACATCCTTTTTTTGACGCTTAATCCACGCCTCTATATCTGGCTCTAAATCATGGCAGTGTGGACAAGCGTACCAAAAAAATTCAATGACTTCTATTTTTCCCTTGGACTCAGTAGGCTGAATAGAAGGTAATACTTTGTAATCTAAGCCCTCAGTAAATCCCGCATGAGTACCACTGGCAACTGGATTAATTTTTTCCTTAGTTACAGATGGAGGTAATAATTGGGCTTGAAGTGATTGCGTTAAGCAAATGACTACAATTCCGGAGATTAATGTTTTTAGAATAAGTTTCATGGTTTATTGGCTTTAATGACACTGTAAGAAATACCTGCGTTATCGAGTTTTGTTTTATCGTCACTTAGGTCTTGAATCTCATTATATGGCCCAACTCTGACGCGCCAAGTTGATTGAGTATCTGTTTTAAATTCAGTAACCTTCGCTTGAACACCTTGTAAAGCTAACTGACCTTTTTGGTTTTCTGCCATAGCTTTCTCGACATAAGCTCCCGCCTGAATCCAGTAAATATAGGTGGGCCTAACCTCTGTAGGAGGTGCTGTATGGACTGCTTCCGGGATCGATGTATTCTCTGTTGGTTTTTCAGGAATTTTGGATTTATTTGATTGGATTGGCGAGTTTGGGTCACGAATCTCATTGCCAATGGTTCCATCTGAATGAACTTTGGGTACGGTCGGAATCTCTGGAGCCCTGACATTAGGCTTCTCAGATGGCGGATTTTTTTGGATAAAGTAAGCAGCAGCAAGGGCAATCCCCAATCCAAGAACTAAGCCAATGACCATTCCCAGCAAAATATTGCCTTGCTCACCAGCTCTATCCTGTTTTTCTTTTTGAATCAGTCTTTTGTCCATTATCTTATGATAATACCTTGGTGAATGTGATGCAATTTACATTTGCTCAGGACTGCTAACACCTAATAATGAAAGGCCATTCGCCAATACTTGTTTCGTCGCATACAGCAAAGCAATTCTGGCCAGGCGTAGCTCTAAGTCATCGACAAGAACTCGATCGGCATTATAAAAAGAATGAAAATCACTAGCCAAATCTCTCAAATAGAATGCGATAGCGTGGGGGCCCAAGTCTCTGGCGGCATCTGCCAGTACTTGTGGATACTCACTCAGCCGTCTTAATAAATCATCTGCTGCTCGACCCTGTAAATGGGTTAAGTTAGCGTTGTTTAACTCTACAGATACGCCACCCCAAGTTCTCAAAATAGAGCAAATTCTGGCATGCGCATACTGTACGTAAAAAACGGGATTTTCATCGGTTTGAGATAGCGCTAAATCGACATCAAAGACAAATTCCGTATCCGCTTTTCTAGAAATGAGGAAAAATCGAACGGCATCGCGGCCCTTCAAGAGCGCATGATCTTGTTCATTTTGCATCATGCCATCCTGCAAACCACCTGACCACTCAACCAAATCTCGGACTGTGACATATGAGCCTGCCCGCTTTGATATTTTGACCTCTTGACCATCTTTTACAACGGTAACCATTTTATGCAAAATATACGTTGGGTAATCCTTTGGAATTTCCCAATGTCTAGCTTGTGAGATTCCTTGAATTCCTGAACGCACACGTGTGATGGTGCCATGATGGTCACTTCCCTGAATATTAATGACCTCATGAAAACCTCTTGACCACTTGCTGCCATGATAGGCAACATCTGGAACAAAGTAGGTATATGTTCCATCCGTTTTACGCATGACACGGTCTTTATCATCTCCTTCATCGGTTGATTTGAGCCATAAGGCCCCATCTTCCTCGTATGTCTTACCGACAGACTCCAAATCTTTTACTACCTGTGCAACAAGCCCATCAGAATATAAAGAAGATTCTAGAAAGTAATTGTCGAATTGAACCCCTAATATTTTTAAATCAATATCTTGTTCATTACGCAAATAGGCAACAGCAAACCTTTCAATATTTTGAAGGTCTTCAGGATCTTGATTTGATGTCACGCTGATATCTGCGGCTTGAACCGTTTGCCCCTCTAAAAATGCCTTTGCAATATCGGCAATATAGGTTCCGTTATAAGCATTTTCTGGCCAAAGTTTCATACCCGGCTCATAACCTCTAATTCTGGCTTGTGTAGACAGCCCTAAATTATGTATTTGTACCCCAGCATCGTTATAGTAAAACTCTTTGTAGACCTTCTTGCCTTGAGAGGCAAGAAGGTTCGCCAAAATATCTCCTAAAACCCCTTGACGACCATGCCCCACATGTAAAGGTCCTGTTGGGTTGGCCGAGACAAACTCTAGCAAAATAGACTCTTCTTGGTCTTTTTTAGAAATTCCAAAATCTTTATTTTGTTCAAGAATCTGTTGAATGACAAAGGTCTTCATCCTTTGGCTAAGACGCAGATTAATGAATCCAGGCCCAGCCAACTCAAGACCAGAGATTGATAGATTGACATCAGTCATCTTTTGCACTTCTTGGATTAACTCTGTCGCCAAATCACGAGGGTTCATGCTCCAAGATTTTGCAATCTGCATCGCGATATTCGTCGCTAAATCCCCATGTTCAGCCACTTTAGGACGCTCGAGACGAGGTAAAGGAAGATTTGATACATCCTTTTGTAAAGAAGTTCCAATAGTAACTAAAGCACGACTAAAGTAGCCTTGTAATAGATGTTGAGTTTGAGCGAGCATGACAAGAGTGTATCAGGTGGTGTATTCTAAAAATATGCTCTATCGCTTTCATTCCAAAAACTCCGCAGATTGCCTCATGCTTGAGGACTTATCACTTCGAATTTTTAAAGTTCTTGATCGCGAACTTAGCAAAGAAGGTATTTTACTCGTAGAACAACTGCCCAGTCTAATCCAGCGTTTGGAAGAGGGTATTCAGCAAGATGCTACTGAGCGGGAAGGTCTATCTGCTGAGGCCCAAAAATCGGATCGTCTTGGTCAAAGAGCCTACCCTTTTTTAGAGCTTTTAAAATCCTCTTTCAAGCACAAAGACCCCATTGTTTGGGGTCATTAATTACTTTCAAAATTACTCGATAAAGCTTTAGCAACTTCTTCTGAGGTTCTGCCTGATCGATTGGCAATATCGTTGACTTGATCTAACCCAATCGGCCCGACATTAAAGTATCGCGCATGCGCATTTCCTAAATAAAAACCAGAAACACTCGAAGCAGGATTCATCGCCAAGGATTCCGTTAACTCCATACCAATTTCTTGCGCTTGTAAAACATCAAACATCTGGCGCTTCACTGTATGTTCTGGACAAGCTGGATATCCAGGTGCGGGACGTATACCTTGGTAAAGCTCTGCGACCATCTCATCAACACTGCAGTTTTCTTGACGAGCGTAGCCCCATAAATCTGTCCGCACGCGATGATGCATGTACTCTGCAAACGCTTCTGCTAATCGGTCAGCTATGGCTTTGAGCATAATGGCTGAATAATCATCATTTTTTTCTTGAAATTCCATCACCTTCTTATCAACGCCATGGCCTGTCGTCACAGCAAACATACCAACATAATCTTTTTGGTGCGAGGTGTAAGGCGCAACATAATCCGCTAAGCAGCGATTTGGACGTTTGATTGAATCAACCACAGGTCTTTCTGTCTGTTGTCGCAGTGTGTGCCAAGTGAGTAATGGTGGAGATCTCTCCTCATTAGCATATAAGACAATATCATCACCAACGCTATTGGCAGGATATAAACCAATCACCGCGCTGGCCTGTATCCAACGCCCTTGAATCACGCGTTCAAGCATCTTGAGGCCGTCCTCATACACTTTTGTTGCTGAATCTCCAACAACTTCATCATCTAAAATTTGCGGAAACTTGCCAGCTAAATCCCAAGTCTGAAAGAATGGAGTCCAATCAATGTATTGAGCAATCAGTGATAAGTCAAAGTTTTTAAATACCCTTCGGCCAATAAATGTCGGTGTTGCCATACTAAATTGGCTCCAATCAATGATCTCAGCATTCTTTTTTGCTTGGTCAATGGGGATTAATGGCGTTGCCTTTTTATTGGCATGCTGCAGACGAACCCGTTCATATTCTGATTTAATCCCGTCAATATATGCTGTTGCTGATTCATCAGATAACAGGCTCGAAGCTACAGAAACTGATCTAGAAGCGTCAGGCACATAAATCACTGGGCCCTGGTAATGTGGCGCAATTTTTACCGCGGTATGAACCCGTGAAGTAGTCGCACCACCAATCATTAAGGGTGTCGCTCGACTCGTAAAGTAATCATCTTTTTGCATTTCTTGCGCAACATAAGCCATCTCCTCAAGAGAAGGTGTAATTAAACCCGACAATCCAATAATATCTGCATTTTCTTCTTTTGCTTTTTCAAGAATCTGACTGCAAGGAACCATCACGCCCATGTTCACCACATCAAAGTTATTACATTGCAGAACGACCGTGACAATGTTTTTTCCTATATCGTGGACATCACCTTTAACAGTGGCCATGATAATTTTTCCTTTAGACCTGACGTCTCTTCCTGCGGCCTCAAATTGACGCTTCTCTTCTTCAATGTAGGGGATTAAATGCGCCACAGCTTGTTTCATCACACGCGCGCTTTTAACAACCTGAGGCAAGAACATCTTTCCGGCACCAAATAGTTCTCCAACCACATTCATGCCATCCATCAAGGGACCTTCAATGACTTCGATTGGGCGACCACCTTGATCGAAAATTTCCTGACGAATTTCTTCAGTATCTTCAACAATAAAATTGGTAATACCCTGTACTAATGCATGTGATAGTCGATCCCTGACCGCTAACTCACGCCAAGCTAAGGTCTCCGCCTGCTTAATTCCCCCACCTTTATAGTTGTCAGCAATCTCTAGCAGTCGCTCAGTTGGTGTCTTGCCATCTTTTTCTTTAAAGCGGTTAAGAACCACATCTTCGACACGTTCACGTAACTCTTTATCCAGTTCGGCATAGACGCCAAGTTGCCCTGCATTAACGATTCCCATATCCATTCCAGCGTTAATGGCATGGAATAAAAATACAGTATGAATCGCTTCACGGACAACATCGTTTCCTCGAAAGGAAAAACTAACATTCGATACACCACCACTAATTTTTGCTCCCGGAAGATGTTCTTTAATCCAGCGAGTAGCGTTAATAAAATCCACTGCATAGTTATCATGCTCTTCAATACCTGTAGCAATCGCAAAAATATTGGGATCAAAAATGATATCTTCTGGTGAAAAATCGATTGTTGAAAGTAACAATTCATAGGATCGTTGACAGATGGCTGTTTTACGTTCAAATGTGTCCGCTTGCCCTTTTTCATCAAAGGCCATGACGACAGTAGCTGCTCCATATCTTTTCACTAATTTCGCTTGAGCAATGAATGATTCTTCGCCTTCTTTTAATGAAATCGAGTTCACAATCGCTTTACCTTGCACACAGCGAAGACCCGCCTCAATCACTGTCCACTTAGAGGAGTCAATCATGATCGGCACTCTAGCTATATCAGGTTCTGACGCAATCAAATTCAGAAATCGAACCATCGCAGCTTGTGAATCTAACATAGCTTCGTCCATATTGATGTCGATGATTTGAGCCCCGTTTTCAACTTGCTGCCTTGCCACCTGTAAAGCATCATCAAATAGATTATTAAGGATCAATCTAGCAAAAGCTTTGGATCCGGTAACATTCGTACGCTCACCAATATTAACAAAACGAATATATGAATCGAGATTAAAGGCCTCTAATCCAGACAATTTTAATAATGGAATACTGGTCGGATTAGTCATTGACGATCTCCTTATACGGATTCCACTTTGATTGCCAAACACGCGGTTGATATTGGGAGACCGCCTTAGCAATCGCCGCAATATGCGCAGGGGTTGTTCCGCAACAACCACCGACAATATTGACTAAACCGTCTTTAGAAAAGTTGGCGAGTAACTGAGAAGTAATTTCAGGAGTTTCATCAAACCCTGTCTCGCTCATCGGATTGGGTAAACCAGCATTCGGATAACAAGAAATTGCCGTATCACAAATTTTCGATAGTTCGGTGATGTAGGGTTTCATCAGAGCAGCGCCTAATGCGCAATTTAAACCAAAGGTCATGGGCTTTGCATGTCGAAGACTATTCCAAAAAGCTTCAACCGTTTGACCGGATAAGATTCTTCCTGATGCGTCGGTGACCGTTCCAGAAATCATGAGTGGTAAATTTACATCGTTATTTTCAAAAAACTCATCAATCGCAAACAGTGCCGCTTTGGCATTTAAAGTATCAAATATGGTTTCCACAAGTAACAAGTCAACACCACCCTCATACAACGCTTCCACCTGCTCGTAATAGGCTTGCCTTAAGGCTTCAAAATCCACGTTGCGTGCACCAGGATCATTGACATCTGGCGAGATACTAGCGGTCTTTGGGGTGGGGCCCAAGGCTCCTGCAACAAATCTTGGTTTATCCGGCGTACTAAATTGATTACATGCGTCTCTAGCTATTTTCGCAGAAGCAAGATTCATTTCTCTGGCAAGATGGGCTAATCGATAGTCTTCTTGAGCAATCGTCGTTGCGCCAAAAGTATTTGTCTCAATAATATCGGCTCCAGCAGCCAAAAATTGCTCATGAATACCCCGAATGACTTCTGGCTTGGTTAACGACAACAGCTCGTTGTTTCCCTTCACATCAATCGAGTGATTGACGAGTTCGGGTAAAGTACCCCGAAACTCCTGCTCAGTCAATTTATATTGTTGAATCATCGTACCCATTGCGCCGTCTAAAATTAAAATTCGGTTGCGCATCAGTTCAGGCAATTGATTGCCTCTGGTGTATTTAATAGTCGATTTAATGAGGCTTTTATTTGACATCGTTCAAGTTAAAGATTGATTTACTCTCTAAAGTCATATATTTTACATTTAACTGTCAAATTTTACGGAGTCAACTATGTTTACTGGAATGCCTGACTTTAACCAAAGTGTCGAAATGATGAAGAATATGTGGTCAAATGCTGCCAAAGGCAGTCCCGATAAAACAAGTCCGTCGTTTGGTTTTCCTGGAATGAGCACCTTGAATCCTTTTGGAATCCCTGTCGTTGATATTGAAGAACTTGATAAACGCATTAAAGACTTAAAAAGTGTTGAGGCATGGCTTACTCTGAATCTGAATGTTTTACAAACCACGATTCAAGGTTTAGAAGTACAAAAAGCAACTCTTTCTACTCTTCATGGGATTGCGGAAACGATGAGAAGTTCAACGAACTCAGCACCAGAAAAAAACGCCCCTAAAAATACCCCAAGTCCAGAAGACTTGACGGGCTCCGGTGGAAAATTAGCTCAAGAGCTCATGGAGCAAATGTCTAAATCGATGACGAATATGATGGCAGCTTTTCCAATGGGATCAGGGCCTGCAACTAAAACGACGAAAAAGCCTGCCGTAAAGAAGACCGCTAAAAAGACTACGCCTGCGAAAACCGCAAGATCCCGTTCTGGTCAAGATTTCGGGTAAGTTTTCCTCTACGCCATAGATAATTGAGGTGCGCAATCGCCTCTCCCATGGCAAAGGTCATTTGATGCGTATCTAATTTACGATGGAATAAAACCGGCAATATGTCTTTAGCGGTTGCCGGCTGCTTACAAGCATCTAGGGTTTCTTTTAAACGCGCCTCATGATGATCACGTAACTGCTGAATTCTGAAATGCAATCCTTGAAATGGCTTGCCGTGGGATGGCAAGACCAAGGTTTTTCGATCTAAGGGCTCGTATTTACTAAGCGAGTCAAGAAACATACCTAGCGGATCGGCATCTGGCTCTGCGTCATAAACACTAATATTGGTAGAAATTCTCGGAAGCATCATATCACCAGAAATCATGATCTGATCTTTGATGCAAGCAAAAGATAAATGCTCTGGAGCATGTCCGTAACCACTAATAGCTTGCCAATGGCGGTTACCGATGAGAACCTCTTCACCCTCCATGACCCGGCGAAATCTTGATGGTAATTTAGGGACTAAATTACTGTAGTGATCCGATCTGCCACGAATTTTTTCTAGATCTTCTTCATTGGTTAACCCATGCTTATAAAAATGGTCGGCAGCACCGCCTCCGCCAGCCATTGCGCCCACATTCAAGCCACCCTCTTTTGAACTTAGCCAGCGAGCCATTAAGTAGTCGGTCATTGACATCCATAATGGAACTTTCCATTTTTCACATAACCAATGCGCTAAACCAACATGGTCTGGGTGCATATGCGTGACAATCACTCTCACAATGGGTAGTCCTTGAAGGTGATTCTCAAAAATAACGTTCCACGCGTTTTGAGTCACTTCACTGGTGATTCCACAGTCAACAATCGTCCAACCCTCTCGCCCTTCAAAACAGTCTCTTAATAACCAAAGGTTAATATGATCTAGGGCAAACGGGAGTGGCATTCTTAACCAATAAACACCAGGAATGATTTCTTGCAATGCCCCTATTTCTGGTAAGGTATCTTCGAGTGGGTAATGTATAGTTTCCATAATGTCTCTTGATTATTTAGTTTTTACTTTAATATATTTTAATGTCAAAATTTCCGAAATTACTTTCTTCCCAACATGCCTATGATATGGCTCAGGTCATTGTAGATGGATTTGATAGACACTACCGGATTTTTCGTGAGGCCAGTCGTGATGCCAAAATTGATTTTGAATTACAAAACTGGTCTGGTATTCGAGATTTAATCAAAGGCAGAATTGACTATTACGATGAGCGTGTTAAAGAATGCCTTCTTGTCTTAGAGGAAGAGTTTGATGCCACTGTTCTACATGTTGATATTTGGCAACAAGTCAAACTTCACTATATTGGGCTATTAACCAACCATCATCAGCCTGAACTGGCTGAGACTTTTTTTAACTCTGTCATTACCCGCGTCCTCAATAACACTTATTTTCATAATGATTTTGTTTTTGTAAGGCCAACAATTTCTACAGAGTATATTGAAAATGATGAAATACTCTCCCACCCTACATACCATGCGTATTACCCAAAAGATAGGGCAGACTTCAAACCCTGTTTTCATTCAATCATTACTAGTTTTTCATTAGAAGCCCCTTTTAAAAATCTGAATCGAGATATTGAATATCTGATACAAGCTTTAGACGAAAAAATTGGCAGTTATGAGATTTTGGTTAATTTTCAGATTCATGTTTTAACTTCAGTCTTTTTTAGAAATAAGATGGCCTATATTGTTGGGCGAATCATTAATGGTGATAGCACTATTCCAATGATTATTGCTATCCACTTTAATCCCGAAAAACATTTAGAAGTTGATGCAGTCCTCTTTCATCCTGATGAAGTCGCCATTCTTTTTAGCTTTACCTATAGCTATTTTTTAGTAGAAATGGAAGTACCATCCGCTTACGTGACATTTTTAAGAACCATCATGCCTGGCAAACCTCGACAAGAAATTTACACTGCTTTAGGTCTGCAAAAGCATGGCAAAAGTTTGTTTTATCGTGACTTTTTACACCATTTAAATCATTCTAGGGATCAGTTTAGAATTGCCCCCGGGATTAAAGGTTTAGTCATGCTAGTTTTTGATTTGCCTAGCTACCCCTATGTTTTCAAAATGATTAAGGATTACTTTCCTCCGCCAAAAGAAACGACCCGGGAAAGCATTCAATCAAAATATCAACTAGTTAAACAGCACGACCGAGTTGGGCGAATGGCCGATACCCTTGAGTTTGTAAATATTGCGTTTCCGCTCGATAGGTTTGATCCAGATTTATTGGTTGAGTTAGAAAAACACTGTCACTCCCTAATTTCATACGGCGAAAATGATTTGGGTGAGAAAGAAATCATGATTTCTCATATGTATATCGAGCGTCGGATGATGCCACTGAATATTATGTTACAAACAGGAACGGATGAGGAAGTTGAGCAAGGACTTTTAGAATATGGCAATGCGATTAAAGAATTGATTGCGGCGAATATTTTTCCTGGTGATATGCTGTATAAGAACTTTGGATTGACTCGTCATGGGCGTGTGGTTTTTTATGATTATGATGAAATAGAATATTTTACCGATTGTAATATTCGAAATATTCCTGAGGCACGTACTGAAGAAGAAGAAATGTCTGGTGAAGTTTGGTATCACGTTGGACCAAAAGATATTTTTCCTGAATCCTATGGTACGTTTCTTCTTGGTGATGAGCGTGTAAGAAAATACTTATTAAAACATCATGCAGATTTTTTTGATCCTCAAATGTGGATTGGCTACCAACAACTTTTACGTGAGGGAATCATTCCTGATCATTTTGGATATTCTCATCATTTACGTTTTATCAACCGTTTCACTCATGAGTAAAGTTTATGTCAAACACAAGTAATCCTCATCTTTTAACTCCTTTGTTTAAAAACAATGCCGATTGGGTAAAGGCCATCACAAAGGATGATCCTGAGTATTTTCAACGATTGGCATCTCAACAATCTCCCGAATATTTATGGATCGGCTGTTCTGATTCCCGAGTCCCTGCGAATCAAATTATTGGTTTGGCTCCTGGAGAAATTTTTGTTCATCGCAATATTGCTAATGTGGTTGTTCATACTGACCTTAATGCGCTCTCTGTTATTCAGTTTGCTGTCGATCAACTGAAAGTCAAGCATATTATTGTTGTAGGTCATTACGGTTGCTCGGGAGTACGTGCCGCTTTAGATAATGTCCGTGTTGGTTTAGCTGATAACTGGATTCGTCATATTAAAGATGTCGACGAAAAGCATGGCTCTTATTTAGGGAAAATACTCCAACATCAAGAACGTTTTGATCGTCTTTGTGAGCTCAATGTCATTGAACAAGTCGTTAATGTTTGTGAAACCACCATTGTTCAAGATGCTTGGCTTCGTAATCAAGAATTAACTGTGCATGGATGGATTTATGGTCTGAAGGATGGTCTAGCGCGTGACTTGGGTATGAGTATTCAAAATGTAGAAGAGCTAGAACAACGTTATCAAGTCGTTTTGAACAACCATCATCAACCCTAAATGATATAGTGAGTTGAATTAAATTGAAGATTCCGATTCTCTTCTAATCAACACCTTAAACGTATTTAGACTACCCCCTAACGGAATTACTCCACCGTTACACTTTTAGCGAGATTTCGTGGTTTATCCACATCCGTCCCTAGCCTGAGTGCCGTGTGATAGGCTAACAATTGCAATGGGACAACGTGGAGAATCGGAGATAGGTTTC
>CAIQUZ010000067.1 GCA_903875135.1 uncultured beta proteobacterium
ATCTTTCTGATTTAATATAACTTGCATGTTCAACTCAATATGTATTTGATCAGTTTTAAAACTATATAACAAGGGGACTTTTACAATGAAGAAAAAATTATTGTCAGCAATGATATTGGCATTGGCGATTCCAGCATTTGCTCAACAAAGCCCAGCAGATCCGCCACCAAGATGGCTCCAAGGTAGAAGCGAAGCAGATGCTAAATCGCCCTTACACCCATTTAACCCTAAATTGACAGGTGCGGATTTAAGTGAGTTACAGATGTCAAAGTTGAAATTACCTCCTGGATTTTCGATCGATGTCTGGGCTGAAGTACCAAATGCACGCTCATTAGCGCGCGGATCTAAAGGAACTATTTTCGTCAGTAATTTAGCGGCAAATGATGTCTATGCGGTTGTTGAAAAAGATGGCAAACGGGAAGTTAAAAAGATTCTTAAAGGATTAACAGCGCCAAATGGTATTGCGTTTTTGGATGGCGCTTTATATGTCGCCGAAAGAACTATGATCAAAAAATATGAAAATATTGAAGATCGTCTTGATAATCCACCAGAAGGTATTTTAGTCGTCGATGGACTTGATCCAACAAATGGTCCAGGCCACTTTTGGAAATATTTAACGGCAGGTCCAGACAAAAAGCTTTATTTCAATATTGGTTCTCCACAAAACATTACGATTCCGAACTATGTGCAGGGAGCAATTATGCGTGTGGATCCTAAAAATGGTCGCTTAGAAAGATTTGCTACTGGCGTCAGAAACTCTGTGGGTATGGACTTCCACCCAGTGACTAAAAAACTATGGTTTACAGAGCACGGTAGGGATTGGATGGGGGATGACAAACCAAACGATGAGCTCAACGTGGTTTCAAAAGAAGGAGAGAACTTCGGCTACCCATTCTGTCATCAAGGGGATATGCCTGATCCAATTTATGGCAAATATGCATCTTGTGATCAATTTACGCCACCTGCACTCAATTTAGGGGCTCACGTTGCCCCTCTTGGCTTACATTTTTATACTGGTAAGCAATTCCCTGTTGAGTATACAAATAGCTTATTTATTGCACGCCATGGCTCTTGGAATCGTACTACGAAGCAAGGCTATGATGTAATGCGCGTGACTTTGGATGCTAAAGGTAAAGTGGCTAAATATGAGCCCTTCTTAACCGGCTTTTTATTAGACGATAAAGGCGATCCTCCAATGTGGGGAAGACCAGTTGATTTGCTCATAATGCCAGATGGAGCGATGCTTGTTTCTGATGACTACAATGGTATTATTTATCGTATCTCTTACAAGAAATCAACACTTTCTGCATCTAAATAATTTTTATGGTTTTAACAATGAAAAATAGAACAACCTCCACTTTGTTGGGGGTTGTTTTTTTATTCCTAACAAATCACGTCTATGCTGCGAACATTGAAGCAGGTAAAGCCAAAGCAGCGACCTGTTTTGCTTGCCACGGCCCAAATGGCAACTCTTTAAACCCAGAAATTCCATCCTTATCAGGTCAACCAGCCCAAGCAATTTCAACAGCACTCTTTCGCTATCGCGAAGGTAATCGTAAAAACCCCATCATGACGCCTCTTGCGGCAGATTTAAGTAACGCAGATATGAATAATTTGGCAGCCTATTTTTCTGCCGAAAAAAGAACAACGACACACATGACGAGTGAGAAAAATTTTGCTCTAGGCCCTGAACTAGCCAATAAATATAATTGCACGCAGTGCCATGGACCTAATTTACTTGGCTTACAACATATCCCAAGAGTTGCAGGACAGCAACATGAATATCTCATTACGCAATTACGCAGTTTTAAAGCTCAAACACGTTCAGATATGGATGGAAATATGTCATCCGCAGCAGCGAATTTAAATGAGGCTGATATTGTTATTTTGTCAGACTATATTGCTGGATTAGCTGATCGACCTACTCAGTAACTCGCTAGGTTCAATGAACTAAAAGAGTCCTTTAATAACACCATTTTGATCAACATCAATTGTGTTCGCTGCAGGAATTTTTGGTAATCCTGGCATCGTCATAACATCTCCACAAATGGCGACAATAAACTGAGCACCTGCTGATAACTTCACTTCACGAATATGTAATGTATGGCCTGAAGGAGCGCCTCTTAAAGCGGCATCCGATGAAAATGAAGACTGTGTTTTTGCGATGCACACAGGATAGCTGCCGTAACCTAATTTTTCAAAAAAAGCTAATCTTTCCATCACACTCTTATCCGCCGTTACTTGAGCGGCACCATATATCTTTGTTGCAATGGCTCGCACTTTATCAATCAGAGGTAATGAATCTTCATACACAAATTTAAATTG
>CAIQUZ010000068.1 GCA_903875135.1 uncultured beta proteobacterium
CCCTTACCTCATCATGTGATGCTTCAGTACATGCGCAAACCGCTTTCTTGCGAGGTGTAGCTGAATAATCTGAGCCCAATACATTCATCAGAATTTGCTCAACTAAACCTGTACAAGATCCACAAGAACTACTCGCTTTCGTACATTTTTTAACTTCATCTAAAGTAAATAATCCTTGATCACGAACTGCTTTAACAATGGCTCCTTTAGTAATCCCATTACACCCACAAACCTCATCTGCGTCTTTCATGCCCGCCGCTTTATCATGCCCTTGATGACCCACATCACCAATATTGGTTTCACCGAACATTAGCGTTTCTCTAATTTGAGAAATATCTTGCTGATCACGCATCAGCTTAAAGTACCAAGTACTGTCTGCTGTATCACCATACATACAAGCTCCGATTAATCGGTCGTCTTGGATGACTAATTTTTTATAAACACCACCATTCGAGTCATTAAGGGTAATTTCTTCTAAGCCCTCACCCCCCATAAAGTTGCCGGCAGAAAATAAATCAATACCCGTCACTTTTAATTTCGTCGATGTCACCGAGCCTTGATAATTGCCAATCCCTTGCTGCGCTAAGTGACTGGCACAAACTTTTGCCTGCTCAAATAAAGGAGCAACTAAACCATAACTAATACCACGGTGGCTAGCACACTCACCAACAGCATAAACTCGCGGATCAAATGTTTGCATGGTGTCACTGACGACAATACCCCGATGGCAATGAAGTCCTGCCGATTCAGCTAACGCGGTATTCGGCTTAATACCAGCGGCCATCACCACTAAATCTGCTGATATTTCTAGTCCAGTTTTTAGGCGCACCTTTGCCACTCGATCATTTTGTTGATTGGGGATCAAGGCCTCAGTGTGAGCGCCTAACAAAAAATGTAGCCCTTTTTCCTCAAGTGATTGCTGCAGAAGCTTTGCTGCTGTTTCGTCTAACTGTCGCTCCATCAACCAAGGCGCCAAATGAATCACCGTAACATTCATACCACGCAAAGCCAAGCCATTAGCCGCCTCAAGACCTAACAACCCGCCACCAATCACAACTGCATTTTTGTGGTTTTTGGCAGAGTCAATCATCTCGTTCGTATCTCTAATATCTCGATACGAGATGACCCCAGGCAAGTTGTTGCCTGGTATGGGCAAAATAAATGGTAAAGAACCCGTTGCAAATAACAGTCGATCGTAATCTTCACGAGTACCATCTTCAGCAATCACATATTTTTCTTTGCGATTGATCTGCGTTACTTTTTTACTCAAATGTAAGCGAATTTTATTTTGCGCATACCAATCGAGGTCATTCAAAATAATTTGATCTAGGGTCTGCTCACCCGACAGAACCGGAGACAATAATATACGGTTGTAATTAGGGTGTGGCTCTGCGCCAAAGATCGTGATTTCGTATAAATCAGGTGCGATTTTCAATAACTCCTCAATGGTACGCACCCCTGCCATACCATTGCCGATCATTACGAGTTTAGTTTTGTTCATGCTTTAATCTTGAAACTATCCGCATACGCGGCTGGGTTTTGTCCATTCCACACCACGCCGTCAAACAATTTGCTAGAACGCATTTCTGATTTGGGTAATGGCGTCTTTGTCGCTTCAGCTGCTTGTTTGTACAAAGCGATGTTGTTTACCTTTTTAGCGACCTCTAAATAATTAGGATGATCCTTGAGCAAACCCCAACGTTTATGCTGGGTTATAAACCACATAGCATCCGAAAGGTACGGGAAATTCACGGCACCATCATTGTAAAACTTCATTGCATGAGCATCATCCCAGGCTTTACCAATACCATTGTTATAACGTCCCATCATACGATCTTGAATCACGTTGATATCTGTATTGACAAAGGAAGCAGCACTAACCACTTCAGCGGTTTCATGCTTTGATTTTGCGGATGAATCGATATATTTTGAGGCTTCTAATATGGCAGATGTCACTGCTCTAGCAGTGTTTGGGTATTTCTTCACAAAGTCGGCGGTAGTACCCAGGACTTTTTCTGGATGATCTTGCCAGATATCCTGTGTTGTAATTGCCGTAAAACCAATACCATCAACAATGGCGCGGGCATTCCAAGGCTCGCCAACACAATAACCATCCATGTTGCCACTGCGCATATTCGCCACCATTTGCGGAGGTGGTACGGTTATCATCTTGGCATCCTTAAATGGATTGATTCCATAATTGGCTAGCCAGTAATACAGCCACATCGCATGTGTGCCCGTTGGGAAAGTTTGTGCAAACGTGTACTCACGTTTTTCTTTATCCATCAAACTTTTGAGTTTTTCTCCATCGGTGACACCCTTTTGATAAAGAGCTTTTGAAAGGGTAATTGCTTGACCATTATTGTTCAACGTCATCAACACACTCATATCTTTTTGTTGACCACCAATACCTAATTGAAGTCCATACACAAGGCCATACAAAATATGTGAAAGATCATTCTCGCCATTGACTAATTTATCTCTAATAGCAGCCCAAGATGCTTCCTTGGTAGGAATAATCTTGACTCCATATTTTTTATCTAAACCAAGATGGTTAGCCATGACTACCGATGAGCAATCTGTCAATGCAATGAAACTCACCTTCACATCATTTTTTTCAGGAGCGTCCGATCCAGCCGCCCATGCACCAGCCTTTACTAAGGGATCAATCAGACTGAATAAACTCACTGCGCCGATCGACTTTAAGGTTGAACGCTTTGTCGAACTGGGTTCGGTTGTTAAAGCATTAGGCTCAGTTAAATGATTTTTAATTGGCAATTTTTTCATAAATTCCTCACGTTTTGACATCTATCTACATTAAGGTTTTATCGAATCTGCGCTTTCAAGATTGCCATTTATTGGTGCGCATATTTTCAAAATAAGGAATCAATGCCTATTTTTGGTGCTATTTAAATTTAAGACCTCGGCAATGAATTTATAAAGGAGTCATGTTCAATATGAATCTTAAACCTGCCGTAGCTAAAAATGCACTCCAATCGGGCGTGTACCTGATTGGTGCAGGCCCTGGAGCATTTGATCTGATCACCGTGCGTGGCGCACATATTCTAGGCAAGGCAAATGTGGTGTTTTGCGATGCCTTGGTTGACCCAAAAATGCTGGAATGGTGCCCCCAAGCCGAGATCATCTTTGTAGGCAAGCGTTGTGGGAAATACTCAACCGCTCAACAATTTATCAACCGACAGCTTGTTCTTGCTACAAAAAATCACGATATCATCGTCCGACTCAAAGGTGGTGATCCTTTCATTTTTGGACGCGCCAATGAAGAAATTGACGCACTCAAATCAGCCAATATATATTTTGAAGTTGTCCCAGGAATTACCGCTGCGTTAGCTGCTTGCGCAGAATTAAAGCAGCCCCCCACAGCAAGAAATATTAGCCGAACATTAAAAATCACGACACTGCCTAGCCATTTGAACTATGAGGGTCAAGATACACAAATTTATTATATGGGTCGTGAAGAACTTCCGCAAATTGCCCTAGAGATGATTGCACAAGGCTACCCCTTATCAACTCCGGTTTGTTTAGTGGAGTCAGTGAGCCTTCCCCACCAACGATCATTTGGCACCTGCTTAGGAGAGTTACTCCATTTTCAACAAGAAGAAGTGTTTCATGAAAAAAATCCAGTCATCGTACTCATTGGAGAAGTTTATTCAAATGTAGTTCATGACTTAACCCCTCTAATACCTTTAATGGAGTACAGGATTCGCACAAGCTCTGCCAACTAAGGAAAGTCAACACAAAAAAAATATATGAATACTTTAAACACCATTTATCCATCTCATTTATTTGAAGGAAAACCATGAAGTCGCTATCCGTCAAAACGAAAGGAATTTTTCTTTCCATATTAATTTTATTTTTCTCACTTTTCTTATGGCATGTGGCAACAACACCAAAGGCTTCAAAAATTGCGGCTAGTGCAGCAGCGAATTCAGGTAATTCCGCCGAATACAACTCGCTAATGGGAAATGGTAATAGCATGGATGGTGCGGTGAAGTCCGGATTCCCAACGCTCACACAAATGGGAAAAACTATCTATGAAAAGTTATCACACCCGTTCTACGATAATGGTCCTAACGATAAAGGTGTTGGTATTCAGCTTCTATTTTCTTTAGGACGTGTGGGCCTAGGATTCTTTTTGGCAATGATCATCGCACTACCATTGGGCTTTTTAATCGGGATGTCACCGCTCATCTACCAAGCCCTGAACCCCTTTATTCAAATCCTAAAACCAATCTCTCCTCTTGCTTGGATGCCGATTGCTCTCTATACGATCAAAGACTCTTCCATATCTGCCATCTTCGTTATCTTTATTTGTTCGATTTGGCCCATGTTAATTAATACCGCTTTTGGGGTCGCTAGTGTTCGTAAGGAATGGCTTAATGTAGCAAAAACCTTAGAGGTGAGCCCATTACGTAAAGCATTTTTGGTGATTCTTCCCGCTGCCGCACCAACCATCTTGACCGGAATGCGGATTTCAATGGGAATTGCATGGCTGGTGATTGTTGCGGCTGAAATGTTGGTTGGTGGAACAGGTATTGGTTACTTCTTGTGGAATGAATGGAATAACTTATCCCTTTCTAGTGTGATCTTTGCCATTCTCCTGATCGGTACGGTGGGAATGCTGTTGGACACTTTGTTTGGACAATTACAAAAATGGGTTTCCTATGCGGACTGATAAAGCTTTTTTACAAGTACAAAATTTAAGTAAATCATACAATCTCAATGGACCTCCCGTTTTTGATGGCATCAACTTTGAGATTCAAAAAGGTGAATTCATTTGTATTATTGGTCACTCTGGCTGTGGCAAAACCACCATCCTGAATGTCCTAGCAGGCCTTGAAAAAGCAAGTTCTGGCTACGCATTTATGCTCGAACGCGAAATCAAGGGTCCTGGTTTAGAACGTGGTGTTGTCTTCCAAGGCCATGCCTTAATGCCTTGGATGACCGTCATTGAAAATGTGAGTTTTGCTATTAAATCAAAGTTTCCAGATTGGTCGAAAGCCCAAATTGAGGAACAAGCCAATAAATACTTGCAATTAGTTGGCCTACACGGCGCTAATAAGAAAAAGCCATCAGAACTCTCAGGCGGTATGAAACAGCGCGTAGGTATTGCAAGGGCATTTGCGATTGAGCCACAAATGCTCCTCTTAGATGAGCCATTTGGCGCCTTAGATGCTTTAACAAGAGGCGTGATTCAGGATGAGCTACTAAAAATCTGTCAAGAAACACATCAAACTGTTTTTATGATTACCCATGATGTCGATGAAGCAATCCTCTTATCAGACCGTATCTTACTCATGAGCAATGGACCTAATGCAAAGATCGCTGAAATTGTCATCAATACATTGCCAAAGAATCGGCAACGATCTACCTTACATAAAGAAGCACGTTATTACCCAGTTCGAAATCACTTGGTGGACTTTTTAGTCAACCGCTCAAAACAGCTTCAAGCAGAAGTAGCCAATGGCAAGTCCTTAGATGGTTACCAACCCATCATCGTCCAACCTGGTGTTGAAGAATTAATTAACTTATAAATGAAAGGGATGTTATGAATCGTATCTTAGTAACCGAAAAAATTATGAACCAAAAAGTTCTAAAAGGAATGAAATGGGCGGATATCGCAACCACTATTGGAGAATCGAAAGAATGGGTCACTGCAGCCTGTCTTGGTCAAATGACATTTACCAAAGCTCAAGCGGAAGTCGCTGGTAAGCTGTTTGATTTAACCGATGAAGAAATGGCTTGGCTACAAATTGTGCCTTATAAAGGATCTCTACCTAACGCTGTGCCGACTGACCCACTGATTTATCGCTGGTATGAAATTGTGAGTGTGTATGGAACAACCATTAAAGAGCTGATTCATGAGGAATTTGGCGATGGCATTATGAGCGCGATTGATTTCTCAATGGATATTGCTCGTGAACCCGATCCTAAAGGTGATCGCGTCCACGTCGTACTATCGGGTAAGTTCTTACCTTATAAAACCTATTGAAACAACAACATACCCCGTAAAGTCCTCCAGTTACCCACAGTTCATTAAAATAGATTATTCTTAATTAATCTACTGATATGGACTGTTCTTATGATATTCAAACGCGAAGCAGCATCGAGAGGTTATGCCGATCATGGTTGGCTAAAATCGTTCCACAGCTTTTCTTTTGCTGATTATTACGACCCTGAGTTTATGGGCTTTGGACCACTGCGAGTAATTAATGAGGACTGGATCGCTGCTGGCAAAGGTTTCGGTACCCACGGCCATCAGGATATGGAAATCATTACCTATGTACTTGAGGGGGAGTTAGCCCATAAAGATAATATGGGCAATGGTAAGGCCATTTACCCCCATGAAGTTCAACGGATGAGTGCTGGTAAAGGTGTTATGCACAGTGAATACAATCACGCCGAGGGACAAACAACCCATCTATTACAAATCTGGATTCAACCAGACTTAATTGGCGCACCCCCTAGCTATGAACAAACGATGTTTCCTCCGGAAGAAAAACGAGGCAAGTTGCGCCTAGTCGCATCTCCTAACGGGGCACTGAATTCTGTAACCATCCACTCGAATACCTTGTTATATGCGGGCTTGTTAGATGGCGCTGAAACGATTAACCACCCATTATCGGCAGAACGTATCGCTTACCTACATGTTGCTAAAGGAACATTACTCGTCAATGGGCAATCGGTGGAAGCCGGAGACGCTTTGATGATTGCACAAGAAGACCTCATCCATCTGTCGCAAGGTGATGATGCTGAAGTGCTCTTGTTTGATTTACCGAAGGCCGCTCAACCTCGAATGGCGACAGATCAATAAGGTGGACTCTTTGAAGACAATGCCTGCATTGTTTATCGGTCATGGCAGCCCCATGTATGCAATTGAGCCCAACCAATATACTCAAGCTTGGGCAAATTTAGCCAAAAAGATACCAAAGCCCACGGCGATTTTGATGATCTCCGCACACTGGTTGACCAGGGGCATTTGGATAACGGCCATGGCACAACCCAAAACAATTCATGATTTTGGTGGCTTCCCACAAGCCTTGTTCGATATTGAATATCCAGCCCCCGGATCTCCTGGACTAGCACAACACATCAAAGGACTGCTAAGTCCGCAATTTAACGATGTGACTCTTGAAGAGTCCGAATGGGGCATCGATCATGGCTCATGGTCGATCCTGAAATACATGTATCCTCAAGCTGATATACCAGTGGTTCAAATGAGTATCGACGCATCATTAACGCCGGAGCAACACGTTGCCTTAGGCCGTAAATTACAGATCCTTCGTGATGAAAACATTCTCATTATCAGTAGCGGTAACATCGTGCATAATCTCCAACTCATCGCCTGGAAAAACAATACCCCTACCCCAGCATGGGCGAATCAGTTTAATGACTTTTTTAAAACGCATTTATTAAATGATGATTTGGGTCCGCTCATCGATTGGCAATCAGCAGGGCCCGATGCGCATTTGGCAATTCCAAGCTCGGAGCACTATTTACCTGCACTTTATACCTTCGGTTTAAAAAAACCATCAGAGTCTGCGTCGATCTTTACCAATGGTATCGAAATGTCTTCCATCAGTATGCTCAGCTTTGTGTATGGCATACCAACCACCCTCTAGAAAGATACATCATGGGCTATGATTTAATTTTTACTATTCTGACAGTTGCTCCACCACTCATCCTAGCAATTACGTTGCACGAGGCAGCACATGGATATGCAGCAAAGTATTTTGGTGATTACACCGCTTACTCATTGGGTCGTGTTACTCTCAACCCTCTCAAACATATCGATCCA
>CAIQUZ010000069.1 GCA_903875135.1 uncultured beta proteobacterium
TGGCATTGCTCCTGAACATATTCCGCGTTTGACAGAACGTTTTTATCGCGTAGACCGTAGTCGTTCGCGTGAGAGTGGCGGAACTGGTCTTGGCTTAGCCATCGTCAAACATGTAGCGATTCGCCATGACGCTGAATTAGAGATTGAAAGTACACTAACAATTGGTAGTACCTTTAGCATTCGATTTCAACAAGAAAGATTGACGTCGGAATTAGACAGTCAGAAAAATGGCAGTCATCAGGATTGAATGCGCTCAAGCAAGCTTAATTGCGCTGTGATTAGTGTTTTGCTTTTTGTTTTAACTTTGAGATATTGACCATTTGACTGCATCATCCAGGCGGATTGATTATCTTGCAATAAGACCTGTAAACCTTCTTGAATCACCCGTTGCTTGATTACTTGGTTGAGAATTGGGAATGCAATTTCTACGCGTCGATACAAGTTTCTATCCATCCAATCTGCACTAGATAAATAGACCTTCTCTAGCCCATTGGCATAAAAGTAACAAATACGATGATGTTCTAAAAATCGTCCGATAATCGATCTCACTTTGATGTTGTCCGATAAACCTGGAACGCCAGGCATTAGGGCACAAACCCCGCGAATGATTAAGTCAATTTTGACGCCGGCTTGCGAAGCACGATAGAGTTCTTGAATCACGCTAGGCTCAAGAAGAGCATTCATTTTCGCCATGATATAGGCTTTTTTTCCGGCTTTGGCCGCTCTGGTTTCTGCACGAATATGTTTGATTATTTCATCTTGCATGGTAAATGGTGATTGCCACAAGCGTTGCAAGGATAATTGTTTGCCAGTCCCAGTGAGTAGTTGAAATACGTAGTGGATATCTGAGGTAATTTGTGGATCACAGGTTAATAGTCCAAAGTCGGTATATAACTTAGCCGTTCTTGGGTGATAGTTTCCTGTACCTAAGTGTGCATACCTCTTCAAGATCGATTTGCCTTTACCTCGGCCTTTAAGGATTTGTTCACGACGCACAATCAGTAGCATTTTGGCATGGCATTTATGCCCCACAACTCCATAAATGACGTGGGCTCCAACGGCTTCTAGTTTGGCCGCCCACTGCATATTCGTTTGTTCATCAAAACGGGCGAGCAGCTCAACCACGACGGTCACTTCTTTACCATTACGGGCGGCTTCCATGAGCGCGTCCATAACGAGGGACTCATCCCCGGTTCGATAGACGGTTTGTTTAATCGCGAGAACTTTAGGATCTCTGGCGGCCTCCCTTAAGAGTTCTAAGACGGGCTCAAAACTTTCATAGGGGTGGTGCAGTAATATTTCTTGCTGGTTAATCGTATCAAAGATAGATTCATCATTCATCAACACTGCCGGAATTTTTGGGGTTGCTACCTGAAACTTTAAATCATCTCGATCGGTCAAATCGGGTATTTGTATCAAACGTACCAAGTTCACGGGACCATCCACCCTAAAACAATCGGATTCTTGTAAGTTAGATTCATCCAAAATTCTTTCAACCAGTTTATCTGGGGTATCCGCAGTAATTTCGAGTCGGACGGCATCACCTAAATGGCGCGTAGGAAGTTCACCCTGTAAAGCGCTGCGTAAATCGGTAATATCATCTTCTGAAACGAATAAATCTGAATTACGAGTCACGCGAAACTGATAGCAACCATTCACTTTAATGCCAGGAAATAGTTCTCCAACGAATGCTTGCATAAATGAAGACAGCATAATAAAGCTGATTTCACCGGGTCCTTCAAGATGTTTTGGCATCCTGACCACTCTTGGCAGCAAGCGAGGAGCTTGAACGACAGCTAGCGAGGCATTTCTTCCAAAGGAGTCTTTACCATCTAATGAGACTAAAAAATTTAAACTTTTATTTAGTACTCTAGGAAAGGGGTGGGCTGGGTCTAAGGCGATTGGGGTTAAAAGCGGTACAAGTTCTCGGTAAAAAAAATCTTTTGCCCACTGGTGTTGCTTGTTATTCCACATATGGGGGAATTGAAAAACAATTTTTTCTTTGGCGAGCTCAGGTAAAATCGACTTTTGTAAAAGATTATATTGCCTTGCTGCTAAACCTTGTGCAAATGCAGTGATGCGGTTATAGGAATCTTTTATAGGCAGGTTGTCGGCTAAAATCTTATTTGGATTTTCTAGGAGTTGTGCTTTTAGGCCTGACATACGAATTTCATAAAATTCGTCCATATTGCTTGAAACAATACAAATATATCGCAATCTTTCAAGTAAGGGTACTTTCGGATCCTCAGCTTGAGCCAAGACCCTCGAATTGAATTCTAATTGGCTAATTTCACGATTGAGGAGAGGAATGTACGCGGTATTCATTTTAAAGCATTGTTTCAGTTAAATATTTCACAGTGATGATGGATATTCACTAAAATATCATAGAAATGAAATATTATTAATAACAATAACAATATAAAAGAAAGTATGACTTTCGAACTGCAATCCTCTAACAAAAATGACTCTGACCCTAAGTTAATCGCTTCGGTAGATTTAGGTTCAAATAGTTTTCGCATGGTTGTCGCTCAAATCATTGAAACCGCATCGGGTTACCAATTACGCCCTGTTGACACCTTACGTGACCCGATCAAATTAGCCGCTGGACTTGATGGCGAAAAAAACCTAGATGCTGACGCTTTTGCTCGCGGGCTTAATTCGATCAGACGCTTCGGTGAGCGATTAAGAAGCTTTTCTCCAATGCAGGTTAGGGCAGTTGCAACTAACACCTTAAGGGTGGCCAGAAATGCTTCTCAATTCATTCACCAGGCTGAGTTGGCTTTAGGATTCCCTATTGAAGTCATTGCTGGGCGAGAAGAGGCAAGGTTAGTTTATGTTGGAGCATCTCACGGAGCTCCTGCAAATACAGGGAATCGTCTTGTCATCGATGTTGGTGGTGGTTCCACGGAATTCATTATTGGGTATGGTTACGAAGCAAATTTGATGGAGTCTTTATATATTGGCTGTGTGTCGCATAGCCAAAAATTCTTTGTTAATGGAGCAATCGATAGTTATAGCTTCAAACAGGCGGAATTAGCTGCACGACAAGAAATACAAATTTTATCGAAAGAGTACCGCAAGAAGGGCTGGGATCAAGTGATCGGATCTTCTGGAACCGCAAAGGCCATTGCTGAGCTGATTGTTTTAAATGGATTTGATGGTGGGGGTTACTCAGGCTTTGATGCTAGTGGATTAATTACTCGAGACGGACTGGAAAACCTGAAAGGCTCCTTGATTGAATCAGAACACATGCAATCATCAAAGCTGATTGGACTAAAGCCCGATCGTCGGCAAGTTCTACCCGGTGGTTTAGCGATCATGATCGCTGCTTTTGATGAATTAAAAATTGAATCGATGGAGATTGTGGAAGCAGCCTTACGTATGGGCGTTTTATACGACTTCTTAGGTAGATCGCAGCATCACGACATGCGCTTTGTCACAGTTGAGCAGTTTATGAAGCGGTATGCGGTGGATATTGAGCAAGCCATGCGCGTTGAGCAACTGGCCACGATGTTTTTAGAGCAGTTTCCGATGCCTGAACATGAAGATCGCATGAACAATTTAGCCTTGTTAGGTTGGGCCGCGAGATTGCACGAAATTGGCTTATCTATTTCTCATAACGGGTATCACAAACATTCTGCATATATATCGGCCAATGCTGATATGCCTGGCTTTTCAAAGAATGATCAGGCCAGATTATCCGCCTTACTACTCGGTCATATTGGAAAGTTGGCTAAAGTCTCTTCCAGTAACAATTTTATTGATTGGCATATGTTATTTTGTTTGCGATTAGCCTTGGTTTTATGCAGACGGAGGATGCATGAAGAGATTCCAGACATCTTGGTACAAAGCTCTCAGAATGGTTATAAAGTCAGCATTCCCAAAAAATGGCTAGATAACCACCCATTGACAGAGTTTAGTTTGAAGAAAGAAGCTGAAGATTGGCAGAAGATTCACCGCAACTACATCGTTGATCTTTATTGATTCGCCAAAAAGTGTTTTGCGTATTTTGGATTAATGTCAGAAAGTCTAAACATCGTTAAAAAGTCCGCAGTATTAAAGTCAGGATCCCACGCTGGTTCTCCACAAATCTTTGCGCCAACTCGTAAGTAGCCCTTAATTAAAGGGGGCGGTTCTACATCTAATGTCGAATTTAATTTATCCAGTGGTAGAGGTAGCTTCGGAAAAGTTCTGTACTCTATGTCAGAGAGGTATTTTTCTTGCAGGATTCTATTCAAGCTTGCAGCATAGTGCCCACCATCACCCATTGGCACGCTAGCGCAACCAAGCATAATTTCGTAGCCATGTTGCTTCATATAAGAGCCAAGGCCTGCCCATAAAGCCATAATGACACCACCAGATCGATAATCTTCATGAACACACGAGCGCCCAATTTCGACGGTCTTAGGCAACAGATGTTCAAGTCTGGCGATATCAAACTCAGACTCTGAGTAGAGTCGGCCGATAATTTTAGCCTGCTCGGGAGGTAATACACGGTAAGTGCCAACAACTTGGAGAGTTTCGCGGTCCCGAACAATCAAATGGTCACAGTAGGCATCAAATAGGTCCACATCAAGGCCTTCAGCGTTATATGGCAAGCTAGCCCCCATTTCTTCAGCAAAGACTCGGTATCGAAGGCGTTGAGCTTCTTTGATTTCAGAAGCGTCTCTTGCCACATAAACTTGGATTGGGCTTTGTTTTGGAGCACGAACTGATTCAACAACCGATGGCTGTTCGGCCAAGGTTTTTCTTAACGCCTTCATTCTCTTCAGACGTTTTTTTGACTTAACTTTCTTTTTTAGAGGAAATAACTTAACGAACTTATTGAACCGTTGAATTTCCGAGAGCTTATCAGACAATTTATTGGCGATTTTCGTCGTGATCCCATCTCCAAGGGAGTTAAGAGACTGAAGTGGGTTTGGGAGTTCTTTCATAGTATCTGCTTTTGTATAAATTTATGATAATTATATGTAAATTTCATGACGCACCAATGACAAATTAAATTAATTTATCAACTTACGGAAACTTTAAGAAAAGTGGGAGAAGGATGCATACCCACGTAAATACGCAAAGTAGCAAGGCCAGCATTACGGCAGCGCTGCCAAAGTCTTTTGCGCGTTGTGATAAGCCATGTTTTTCAAAAGAAATACGATCAATCGCAGCTTCCACGCTAGAGTTCAGCAGCTCAACAATTAAAACGAAGATGACTGATCCAAAAAGGGCGATATGCTCTAAGGGGGATACTGTTAAAAAAAAGCTGATCGGAATCAAAATACAAGTTAGAGTGAGTTCTTGGCGAAAAGCGCTTTCTTCACGTACCGCAAAAACGAGCCCATTCCATGAATTGATGGCAGCTCTAAAGGCTCGGGTAATGCCTTTATTACCTTTATGGGGATTTTGGTCAATCGAGTATTTATCACTCATTCGTTAAATCTCAATATCGGTACTATGCTCAACTAAGCCTTCAGGGACGGGTACTAAGTGTCTTGCAAACTGTTCGCTAGCAGATCTCCATGAATATAATTTCGCATGTGCGATAGCGGCCTCCTTCGGGATCTTTAAAGCCTCTAAACAAGCCTCACGAAGATCTTCTTTTAAGACTCCTGAGCCAGAGTTTCCAATCACATCAATTGGTCCGGCAACGGGATAAGCCGCCACGGGTAAGCCGCAAGCCATTGCTTCAAGGATGACTAAGCCAAAGGTATCTGTTCTACTGGGGAAGACAAACACATCAGCGGAAGAGTAATATGGGGGGAGGTCTGCTTGATCTTTGGCGCCTAAATAAGTTGCATTTGGATACTTGTCTTTGAGGAGGGATAGTGAGGGGCCATCTCCAATCACCACTTTTGAACCCGGAAGATCCAATGACAAAAAGGCTTCGATATTTTTTTCAACAGCGACTCTTCCAACGCAAAGAAAAATCGGTCTCGGCGTATTGATACAACTTGAAGCTTCATATTGAAACCGTTCTAAATCTACACCTCTACTCCAAAGGACAACATTTTTAAATTTATTTTTTTGTAGCTCAGCAACGATAGCTGGGGTAGGGGCCATAACAGCACATGATGGTCCATGGAACCATCTCAAGAAGCGATATGTCCAAGATAAGGGAACCCGAATCCTTGCATAGACATACTCTGGAAAACGCGTGTGATAGGCCGTAGAGTAAGGGATTTTATTTTTAAGAGCAAAGGACCGTGCGGCTAATCCTAGAGGACCTTCGGTCGATATATGAATTGCATCGGGCTTAAAGGCGCGAATTCTTTGAGAAACTTTCTTTGCCGGCAGAATCGACAAGGAGATGTCAGGATAAGTTGGACACGGAAAGGTCTTAAACTCAAGCGGAGTAATCATATCCACCTCATGCCCCATTAACGTCAGTTCTTTTCTTGTTTGTTTGAGGGTTCTTACAACTCCGTTAACTTGAGGTTCCCAAGCATCGGTAATGATCATTATTTTCATTCAGTAAGTTCCAAAGATGCCACGGATAGGGATCTTTTAGCAGAGATCGAAACTGGTACAGGAAAAGGATTTAGCGGAATGTGAAGCGGTGGGTGAGTCGTAATGACGATAGGGTCAGGAATTGTTTCTAATGAGCTATCTAGGATGTGTGGCCAGTGAATAATTTTCAGTTCACCGTCAAAGGTTTCAACAAGAGCAGTTAGACTCTCGACCCAATCCCCATCATTACAATATAAGAGGCCATCGATATCACGGATTTCAGCTTTGTGAATATGACCACAAACCACACCATCACATTTTCTTTTACGGGCCTCTCGCGCCATAATTGCTTCAAAGTCAGCAATAAAACTGACAGCATTTTTAACTTTATGCTTCAAAAACTGGGATAACGACCAATATTGAAAACCTAATTTGATACGAATATTATTGAACCATCGGTTGACTACTAAAATGCAGGTATACGCAGTATCACCAAGATAAGCAAGCCATTTGGCATATTGCATTACGCTATCAAATAGATCCCCGTGGGTTACCCATAGCCTTTTGCCATCTGCGGTGATATGAATCATTTCATTTTGAATTTGAATTTCACCAAAGGTCATGCCAACAAATTGACGAGCCACTTCATCATGATTTCCTGGTATGTAAAAAACTTCTGCCCCTTTACGAACTTTGCGTAAAAGCTTTTGAATCACATCATTGTGAGACTGTGGCCAGTACCATGATTTTTTTAAGCGCCACCCGTCGATGATGTCACCTACGAGATAAAATGTTTCAGCCTCGTTGTGTTTTAAAAAATCGAGGAGGTAATCCGCTTGGCAACCAGAAGTTCCCAAGTGAATATCAGAAATCCAAATCGTACGATATTGCGCCATGGAAGTTCATTTAGCACGAGTAGAATGACGAGAACATGTCCAAAAGATGTCATTTATGTTTCAAATAACGATTAGTTAATAAGGCCTATGATTTTGTTCAAATATTTCTCTATCACTCGACATATTTTTTATGGTTTTTATGTTGGTATTGTGCGACTTAGATCTGCGAATCTAGTTCAACGGGAGGCCATTATTCAGCAATGGAGCCTTCAATTGTTGAAGATTCTTGAAGTAACACTCGAAATTCGGGGTGAGTTACCAACATATGATCGTGGTGTTTTGTACGTTTCTAATCATATTTCTTGGTTAGATATTCATGTGATTAATGCGTGGCGTCCCATGCGGTTTGTTGCCAAAAAAGAAGTAGGTGAATGGCCCGTATTTGGTTGGTTTGCTAAACAATTAAACACTTTATTCATTGATCGCCAAGCACGAGGAGATTCATTCAATATTTCTTTTCAAATGGCGAAGGGTTTAAATCAACAGGATCGTATCTGTATTTTTCCAGAGGGGACTTCCTCTGACGGAGAATTCGTATTGCCCTTTAAACCTAATTTATTTCAGTCAGCGATTGCGTCAAATGCGCCATGCCAACCTATCTCCATTTGGTATGAGAGCATATTGACGGGACAAATC
The DNA here is from genome assembly GCA_903875135.1 of uncultured beta proteobacterium. Lineage (GTDB taxonomy): Bacteria > Pseudomonadota > Gammaproteobacteria > Burkholderiales > Burkholderiaceae > Polynucleobacter. Next base: position 7,974 of record CAIQUZ010000069.1, read on the forward strand.
AGTAAGGGGCCTGCTTTTATCGGGGATATGGGGTTAATCGAATCCATTGCGAACACTGTGAAAGCGAAACCTTTAAAAGTCATTATTCATGTCACACCGATTTGCCAAATAATTGATGACCGAAAAGCCTTATCCCTAGAGGCTTGGAACAATATAAATACGTCTAGACTCAGAATTAATTAGGCATCTTTAGTAAAACAGGTTAGAATATTGGATGTTCGGGGCGTAGCGCAGCCTGGTAGCGCATCTGCTTTGGGAGCAGAGGGTCGTGAGTTCGAATCCCACCGCCCCGACCACACTTCATTAAATATGAGATATCAGCTTATTTCTTTTTATCTTTTTTCTTTTTAGCTTTAATTTTATTTAATTTACTCACATTGCCATTTGCATACACGCACCATTTTTTAATTTCCTCAACCAGCTCATAAAGATCATCGTAGCTTAATTTTTTTAAATCTTTGAGTTGAATTTGACCAGACTCTTGTATTTTGACAATTGCGTCTTCGTAAGTAAGCATTTTTAAGCCCCTTTAAATGTAAGTATTTGTTAGATACTTTAAAAATTATAGGCTAATCTAAAATGGATGTTGCAAATTTGATCATTATGTTCGAGTTTGATATGAATAAATATATAATAGTTTCACATACTGCCCATAGCTCAGATGGATAGAGCAACGGCCTTCTAAGCCGTAGGTCGCACGTTCGAATCGTGCTGGGCAGGCCAAAATTTAAACTCTAATTGGTGTAGGGGATGTCAATTTCAAGGAATTGATTATCTACAACATGATCAATCGCATTAACTATTTTTGCAACAGTAAGTTTTATTCTTGGCCAACTAGTAGTTTTCAAAACGATGATTGCTATTTTACGATTTGTCAGATTTTGTTGATAGCTAAGGTTTGTATCTGTTGTTATAAAGACTTCAAACCCTTCAGACTCTGCTGCCGCAAGTAATTCACCATTTTTGAGAGTGGCCCAACCCAATTCAAACGCAGTTAGAACTTCATGTTTTGGTAAGAACTCTCTTAAAGGTGCAGGAGTCCCCTGATCAAATAATATTTTCACGCTGCATATAATGAATTTTTAGCAACGAAATCTAAAACAGCCTTGACTTGTTCTAATTTGATACCTGGGAAGATTTCAGTAAATTCTTGAGCCGTAATCCCATCTTCAAGATTTTCAAAAAGCGCAGCAATTGGTACACGCGAGCCAGCGAATACCAAAGAACCACTAACACGTTCTTTAGCACTTTCAACTGCGTGACAATTTGACCAATTGATCATTTCAAAACTCCTTGAATAAGTCTCATTATGCTACCAAACTTTGAATTGAGCAAATGACAACCTTTTAGATAATAGGTAATGATATCCACGGTCTAAGAAGCCCAAGTTCGCACGTTCGAATCGTGCTGGGCAGGCCAAAACTCCCTAAAATTACTTGAGTAAGGATAAAACTGTAGAAGGTATTTGATTTGCTTGAGCAAGCATTGCTGTCCCAGCTTGTTGCAA
>CAIQUZ010000070.1 GCA_903875135.1 uncultured beta proteobacterium
GGGGTCGGTGGCATAGGCCGGTACCGCCGTTGCTTTGATGGCGATGTTGGGAAAAGCGGCCAAGCCTTTGAGTATGCCCATTTGTGAGAAGGCCTGAGCTCCCGTGGCGTCTAGCGGCACACCCAAGTGATCGATGATGAGCTTTAAGTAACGCTTGAGAATTACTTCTAGGCCACTTTAAGGGACTTTGAATACGTGGTACTAACAGACATCAGTTCAGCATATACGCTGGCAATTGTGACCGCACCAGTGACCCTGCTTGGAATTTTCCAAGGTGCATTATTCCTTCCTCATGCGAGCAGCGGCTGGTTAGTACTGATTGGTCTTACTGTTTTTTATAGCACTGGTTTAACGATGATGTTTAGCCTATTGCCACGCCTAGGAGTTGTAGGCAATTCTGCGAATATGAATACCAAACCTATATTTGCTCTTGTTTTTGCATGGATGCTACTAGGTCAAACAATATCCATCACGCAAATCGCTGGGGCACTGATTGTTGTTGACACCGTCATCATGATTGGCTTACGGGAAAAATTAACAATGATGATCAAAATCTAAATTCTACTAAAGTACTCTCGGCGCTGAAAATTGATTTTATCCTTCGCCTGTTCAAAACGATGGGCTTCTGCACTTTTTACTGTGTTGTAATACGCAATAAAGTGATGTCCAAATTGAGAGGCCAAAACCGTGTCTTCAGCCAGTGCAATCAGTGCTTCACCTAAACTTGAGGGTAGTTGTTGTGCTGATCGGTTGTAAGGATCTTGAGTTGCTGAGGGAGCGCGTAATTTACGCTCAATCCCATCAAGTCCCGCATAAATTTGTGAAGCCATATACAGGTAGGGATTGGCTCCAGATTCTCCTAGACGATTTTCAATACGAGTGCTTGCATCCCCACATTGGCCAATCACACGCAACATTGCTCCACGATTATCGCGCCCCCAAAGTGCTGACTGTGGCGCTAAAGCTTTAGAACTAAACCTACCAAATCCGTTAGTTGTTGGTGTGCAAAAAACTGTCATACCTCTTGCATGTTCTAAAAGACCCGCTAAATAATGCTCTCCCAAATCTGAGATACTATGACTCGCATCAAGGGCTGTGCTACCAGGCGCAGGCGATGTTCTCTGAAATAAGTTCCTCCCCGAAGTGAGATCAACCATGGACTGATGAAGATGCCAACCACTCGACATAATATTCGGGAATGGTGGCCGACACATAAATGTGGCATGAAAACCAGCGCGACGCAAAGCTTGTTTTACAGAGTTACGAAACAAGACCATATTATCCGCTGCAGTCAACGCATCTGTGACATCAAATACCGCTTCAACTTGGCTAGGTCCCATCTCCACTTCTAAGGAGGTCAGAGGCAAACCAAGAGCTTGTGCGGTATTCTGCACAATCCTTAAAGCAGGCTCTGCCATATCAAACCAAGACTCATTGAGTAAACCATAACCCGGATGAATCATGCTGACCTGTGGGGCATCTCCAGGCCATTGCGCTAATTCGGGATTCATTTGTGCTGTAGTATCTTCGATTTTATAAATATGGAACTCGACTTCTAGTCCACATTGCATGGACATGCCTTGACGAGTTAAATTCTCGATCGCACCTTGTAGGACCCTACGTGTGTCGAGCTCTACGGGACTTCCATCTACAAACCAAGGTTGGGCTCGTAACCAACCGGTTGACTCAGCCCAAGGAAGCTCAAGGTAACTTTCGGGATCTGGTAATAAAAGTACATTGTTGCCTTGTGCAAAGCCTGGCAAAGAATCAGTACCACCGGGTGAGAAAACTTCGAAAGCAGTTCGATCAGATGTATCTTTTAATAAGAGCGTGCTGACCATGCCAATACCATCATCGAATGCACGCTGTAAAGAGGATGCTACTATCGTCTTAC
>CAIQUZ010000071.1 GCA_903875135.1 uncultured beta proteobacterium
CGTCTTTTTTTCACAGCATTCTCAATCATGCCTAAACCAATGATCGGTAAAGAGCTTGCAGTGCAGGACACAACAATGTCGAAGTCTGCAATACGGACTGGTAAATCAGAAAGCCGGATGGATTCGGTATGAAGGCCCTGTATTGAAAGAGTATCGGCTAATTCTTGCCCACGCTCCACGGTACGGTTGGCAACGCCGATCTGCTTGGGGTGCTTTGCTGCGAAGTGAACACTACAAAGAGCGATCATTTCACCGGCACCAATAAAAAGGATTTTTTGAGAAGCGATATCGCCAAATACTCGTTCGGCTAATCTCACCGCTGCTGCTGCCATGGAAATAGAGTTTGATCCAATGGCGGTTGTCCCTCTGACTTCTTTGGCAACGGCAAAGGATTTTTGAAACAGTTGGTTGAGGTAAGTCCCAAGGGCCCCCACCTCGTCGGCCTGTCTTACCGCATCTTTCATTTGACCGAGAATTTGAGTCTCACCAAGGACCATAGAATCAAGGCCACTCGCCACCCGAAAGGCATGCCTAACCGCTTGGGATTGAGGTAGCGTATAAATATGGGGCTGTAGATCCTCGGTTGAAAGGCCTTGTGTCCCAGAGAGCCACTGGATGGAGGCACCTTTGATAATATCTAGACTAGGGTTTTCATTACAGGCACAGTAGATTTCTGTTCTATTGCACGTTGATAAAATGGTGGCTTCCGTAAAATGCATCGCCGCTTTAGTACCAATATAGTTTCTAAAGTCGTGTAAAGCAGAACTCAAAACCTCTGGACCAAAGGCAACTCGCTCCCTTACCTCAATTGGGGCTGTATGGTGATTAATGCCTAGGGTGAGTAGCTGCATGCGCTAATTATAAAGATTCGTATAAATTTTATTGAAAAATATCAATATTTCTATTACTGAGACAGTTCTTGCGCTAAAAATTGTGTTAGAGGTAGTATGTCGCCTTCCACACTGGCTTTTTCGAGGGCACTCATATATTGATTGCGCTGACTCATTCTGACAATTGTCCAAGGATAGCCCTCTGATGCTAGCAGTGCATTCATTAAAAAACGACCAATACGACCATTGCCGTCAAAATATGGATGAATAAATACGAACAAATGATGCCCCAAGACTGCTCTAACTCTGGCTTCCGGTTCCTGAGCAATGAGATCAAATAATGCCTCCATACAGTCAATTAATGCCTCTCTTGGAAGTGGCGTATGTAAAGAGTTTTTGATAAAAACAGGGCCATTACGATATCCAACTAATTGGTGTCGTTCTAATATTCCAGCCAACACAATTGGATTAAAAAGGGTGGCATACCATTCATGATGATCTTTTCTAACGACCTCGCCAGAATTTGATTTGGAGAGAATTTTAAGAATACTTTTTTTAACGGATTGAAATGCTAAAAAATAACCATGTGCAGCTAAAGCATCTTTATGCGCATCATCATGTTGATTCTGATCTGGACTCCAGCCATTCTTGGCAATGCGTTCTATCAATTCATCCGTGACTTGATAGCCCTCGATGGATAAGGAGTTATAAGCATCTACGATGTATCTTTCATCAATTTGATTCAAGTAAGTTTGTGACTCTGGAGGAATAACCGGCGGTGGAGGAAAATGATCAATCACAACAGTACGCCACTTTGCCCACATGGACTGAATACGAAGGACATAAGGAGATTTTTCCCGCGAACTCGCAATCGAAGGCTCTTGAAATTGAAATGGGTTATGCGGATAAATTTTGTGACCTGCTTGAGCCATCGAATGGATCACTCGATGAGCATCGTCTGGACGATGAGTAAAAATAAGAGCTCCGGCTAGACGGGCAGCCGCTGTTGGTAAGCAGTTACCCGTGACTAAGGGCACAAGCAACTTACCAAGATCCCGAACCATTGCTAAGGCAATCTCAGCCTCTGTTGGGTATTGTGTAAAAAAATGCGGCCCCACATAGCATAGTGACTCTGGTAGAGAAAGTACTTGTAATCCTTGAATCGTTTCATACGGTGGAGATAATCTTTTTTGATCTGAATAAATCACTAAAGAAGTATTGAACGGAAGCTTCACGATATTGGCACTACGGTTTTTGGTCACTATAGTAATTTGCTTTGGGACCGTTGTATTTCCGGTATGTAAAAGCAGTGAAGCCTCAGGATTTAGAAAGTATTGATTGCCAAATCGGCTTTGTAAATATCGAGAAATAAAGCGCCAGTAATTAGCATACCAAGCAGTAGAGTCTCCAATTTGGTCGCTTGGATTGCAGCATATATACCAACCCTTTATCACTGGACGTAAAAACCCCGTTTCTAAAAGAACCGTTCTTTGCAGAAGGGTAACATCTTTAGACTGGGCAATACCATGTTGCTTATCTTGAATTTTCTTTAATGCTTTTAATGCATCAGATAAACGCTTTGAATTGTTAGTATTATCGGCCATAATCAGGGATTTAAATTATATAAGTATTTGAATTTAAATAAATAAAAAATAAATTTTACATGTATTTTATTATAAAATTTACTTGTTTATTATACATAAATTTACTTGTATTTAGTTTTAAAATCTACTTGTTTATTCTTCGAAAGCCCCAACATCAGTTGGAAAGATTGACCTCGACCATTCGATGGGCGTTTTGTGATGGATGGTGAGCCATTCATTAGTTTTTTTAAAATGACCACAGCAAGCCCGGTCGCCTTTTACCAAAAAGGGTTCATTCGTTTGATAAGCACCTAAACCCGATGGGTGAGAGGCAGTGAGGATCAAGTGTTGATTGGTGGGGTTAATGAGTGAGATTTTCTTCTGAGCAACTTTCCCCCAAAGTAGCCAGACAAGATGTTTGTGTTGATTTGCGAGGCAAGAGATGACCGCGTCTGTCAACACCTGCCACTGCCAAGAATGATGACTTTGGGGTATGCCTTGCGCGACGGTTAAAGCGTTGTTCAGTAGTAAAACACCTTGCTCTGCCCAGTGAGAAAGATCCCCATTTAACAGAGGATCGTAACCATCAAGCATCAGTGCTTTACTGATATTGCGAAGTGAACTTGGGAAAGCTCTTGAGCCCGGATCAATATTTTCCGGAATTGAAAATGCCAGACCTTGAGCAAGGCCAGGCGTATGGTAAGGGTCTTGACCGATTAAAACCACATTGAGGTCTTGGACGCGAACTTGATGAAATGCGTTAAAAACTTGGTCAAAGGCGGGAAAGATTTCAAGAGGCTTTTCAACTCTCGCCAATTTTTCCTTTATTGAGATATCTTTTAGCGTCTTTTGAAAAGACGCGCGGCTCAAAAAATCTTTTAATAGTTCTTGATAATCAGTTGGTAAGCGTTCAATCAAAGAGGATGCAGGGGGTGTCTGCATCGATTTTAGCGAGGAGTAGCTGGTTGTTTGATTCGCCATTTCGTGAGCGGCCGTTCATCTGAAGCCACTTTGAGTGACATTAATAAGTCCTGGCGGAAAAGATGCACCTTTAATTCTTGACCGGTAAATCTCTCCAAAAGCTGATTAAAATTTTGAGGTGTTACTTTTTCTTGTTGGATACTGACCATCAAATCGCCCACTGCGAGTCCTGCCTTCTGAGCGCTACCAAAATCAAGCACATGGGTTATTTTTACTCCTCCATCAACTGAAGCCGACCGAATACCTAGACGAGCAAGGGCGAGGTCGGATGATGTCAGAGGAACTTCTTCGAGGGTAAATGACTGCGTAGCTAAAAGAGTTTTTAACGGAAGATCTTCAGTACCATCAATAAAGCGTTTTGCAAAATGAGTCCAAGTAGAAGTAAAGTCTTCCCCAATGGCGCTCAGAACAATATCTTTAAATCCATCTTCAGCAATACCTTGCCCAATCTCATTGAAGTTGCCATGTCTTTTCCAGAGCACTTGCATTACATCATCCAAGGATTTTTCTTGATGACTGTATTCACGAATGCTTAGATCTAAAGCCAAAGCAATCAGTGAGCCTTTTGCGTAATAACTCACAACGGCATTAGGTGTGTTTTCATCACTGAGATAGTATTTAGTCCATGCATCAAAAGAACTTTGAGAGACAGATTGATTGAGCCGCCCTGAATGCTTCAATACTTGATTTATCGTCAGACTGATACGCTCTAAGTAGGTATCCAGGGAAATTCGTTTTGAGCGCAGTAGTTGCAAGTCATCGTAATAACTCGTAAAGCCTTCAAATAACCACAGTAAGTTCGTATGATTTCTTTGTTGTAACTGATAGGGTTGGAAAACTTTGGGTTGAATATTTTTAACATTCCAGGCATGAAAATATTCATGACTACAAAGCCCTAAAAAATCCTCATATGATTTTTTGATAAGAGTGATATTTTTATAGGGCAAATCAGTCCTAGAACACAGAAGCGCTGTCGAGGAACGATGTTCTAGACCACCATATCCTGAGGCAGTGGCATTGACATGAAAAATATATTCTTGAAAAGGTGCTAGGTGTGAGACTGGCTCAAAAAAAGCAATATGTGCCTGAGTGATTGCTTGCAGATCTTTTGCTAGACGTTGCGCATCAATTTCCCCAATAGCTCCTTGAATCACCATCTGATGAGCAATGCCAAATGACTTCCAAGAAACCTTTTGAAATTTACCTAGGCTGACAGGGTGATCAATGAGCTCATCGTAATTTTTTGCTTCATAAACACCAAAACCTTTTTTATTGATCTTCTTGGGGGTTAAGCTCGTAACGACCTCGAATGAGGCAGTCTCTTTACATTCTTCAATGACGATGGCACAAGGCTCATTTATTTTACCAATCGCCTGTAAACATAAGCTACTGTGATTATAAAAACCGCGTTCCGAGTCTAAATAAGCTGTTCGAACGGACTGATCAAAGGCATATATTTTGGTATGAATCAAAATCGGGTGTTTTGTTGTATGAACTTCCCAGGTATCGCTATTCACCTGATCCAAGATGAGTGGAGAAATTAGATGACGCTTGGCGTTGATTTCATATGCATGAATACTCGTGATCTGTTTGCTGAAGTCACGGACCATGTAACTGCCAGGTATCCAGATGGGCATCTGGAGTTTTTGTAAGGCCTGCGGCTGCCAAATAATCAAATCAACCTCAAAATAATGCGCCAAAGGATGATTGGGTCGGATGATGTATTCGATTTGCGCCCTCATGATTACTTCACAATAGATTTACCGATGGAAGCAAATTTTTTCTCAATATCTTCTTTCTCAGCAGCTCCAGGGATGCGGTTACCATCGGTAAAAAATAGTGCGGGAGTTCCAGTAATACTCAGTTTTTTTGCTAGCGCCAAATTTCTTTCAATGGGCGTAGCACAATCAGTTTTCGATGGTAGAGGAGTTTGGATCGTCATCCAATTAACCCATGACTTGCTTGGATCATTCGAGCACCAAATGGCTTTCGATTTTGTACTCGAATCTGCCGAAAGGATGGGGATCAGGAAGGTATAGATTGTCACGTTATCCATATTTTGAAAGGTTTTTTCGAGTTTTTTGCAGTATCCACAATTAGGATCGGCAAATACGGCGACTTTTCTACTACCATCTCCACGGACGTACTTCATTGCATCTTGCAACGGTAAATCACTAAACTGGATGCGACTAATTTCTTCTTCACGCTCGTCGGTCAAGTTGATGCCCGATTTTAAATCGGTAATACTTCCTTGAATCAAGAACTTTGCTTGAGCATCTACATAAATAATAGAGCCATTAGCAACAACCTCGTAGATGCCAGGAAGTGGACTTGGACTAATACTCTTGATTTGAATCTTAGAACCAAATTGCTTTTGTAATTCACTTTTAATTTTGTCGGTGGATTGGGCAAGACAGAGCTGGCTGATCACAATGGTCATCAGGACCGCAAGGCGGAGATAAAATTTCATACAAATCCTTTCAACAAAAGCGAATCTCCTCATTTTACCCGAGCGCTTTGGCAATTAATTGACGCTTCAACATGGGACGCCGATTCACAACCTGCATACCGAGATTGCGTAACCAACTGATGGTAGGGGTTGTATTTAAAAAAAGTTGATGAAGATGATGGGTAACGTTCAAAATGGCATCAATGTCACCAGCACGCATTCTTTCATAACGTCTTAAAAGAATGGGATCAGTGAGTAATCGATAACTTTCTTTATCAGATAAGACCTCACAAAGATCCGTGATATCTCGCAGGCCTAAATTGAGACCTTGTCCAGCGAGAGGGTGCATGACATGGGCAGCGTCACCGACTAAAACAATACGCGGTTGATGAGCCGGACCAATCAGCTGTTTTGCCCGTAATTTTTGCAGTGGGTAAGAACGCACCTCATTGAGGAGTGTTACTTCACCAAGTTCTTTTTTGATCAGTCCATTGGCGTTGTTAAAAATACGTTCACAGAACTCTGTGGGTTGATCTTTGGATAATTGAAGGAGTGTTTGGGCATGATCTTGATGTGTCGACCATACAAGAGATACCCTTTTACCCGGTAAGGGTAATAAAGCCAGTACATCCCCTCCGGGGAGGAACCATTGATACGCCGTTTGTAAATGACTTTGGGTACACGCAAGATTGGCAATGACCGCGGTATGCCCATAAGACTGTATATCGACTTCGATACCAAAACGCTCTCGAGTGGGGGAGTTCGCCCCATCTGCCGCAATGACAATTTGCGAGTGAAAATTCCCTTGAGTCGTTTGCACGTAGGTATGGTTTTCTTGAATTTGTATGTCGACAACTTCTGCTTGCACACGTTCTAAATTTTGTGAAAACCGCGAAGCGAGATCAATTGCATTTTCAAGCAGGTCGGCAGGCATAATCCACGCTAATTGCGGAATTCCTGCTTCAAATGCTGAAAACTGTAATGAGCTTTGATCTTTGGCGGTATCGCCAAAAATGCGCATTTCACGAACGGCTTGAATTTGATCCGAAGGGAGGGCGTCCCAAATATGCAGTTGTTCGAGGAGTCGTTGAGAGCTCGAAGAGATGGCATAAACCCGACTATTCCAATCTGAGTTGGTGCTCGATAGAGTAGACGCTACATTTTTCGGGGGTAGTGATTGAGCTAGGTGAAGTACCTTAAACCCCTTTTGAGAAAGGGCTAAAGCGACTGTTTTACCAATCAGTCCGCCACCTAAAACGATCAAATCTTGTTCATTCATCATGTGATGTTATTACAATACAGGTTATGTCATTAAAATGCGGCATCGTCGGCCTGCCTAACGTCGGCAAATCAACTCTTTTTAACGCTCTTACCAAAGCGGGTATTGCAGCGGAAAATTATCCATTTTGCACAATTGAGCCTAATGTTGGCGTGGTTGAAGTTCCAGACCCCAGATTAGCTCAACTTTCACAAATTGTTATCCCTGAGCGTATTGTCTCAGCAATTGTCGAGTTTGTGGATATTGCTGGATTAGTAGCGGGAGCGTCAAAAGGTGAGGGTTTGGGAAATCAATTTTTAGCCAACATTCGGGAAACGGATGCCATCACCCATGTCGTCCGCTGTTTTGAAGACGATAATGTGATTCATGTGGCTGGACGCGTAGACCCGATTTCAGATATTGGCGTGATTGATACCGAGCTAGCATTGTCAGATTTAGCCACTGTCGACAAAGCTGTTGCAAAATATACTAAAGCCGCAAAATCTGGGAATGATAAAGAAGCTGCCGCATTACTTGCGGTTATGTTGAAAGTGTCTGCTCACTTAAATGAGGCAAAGCCCGTTCGCTCCATGGGATTATCTGAAGAAGAGATGGCTTTACTCAAACCATTCTGTTTGATTACGGCAAAGCCTGCGATGTATGTTGCCAATGTGCTTGAAGGTGGTTTTGAAAACAACCATCATTTAAAAGCAGTTCAAGAACATGCCCTCAAAGAAGGTGCCCCAGTTGTTGCCGTATGTGCCGCCATCGAGGCTGAAATTGCAGATTTAGATGATGCGGATAAAGAGGAGTTTCTCAATGATATGGGCATGACTGAGCCAGGTCTTGACCGAGTGATTCGAGCGGGATTTGGACTGTTGGGTTTACAAACCTACTTCACGGCTGGCGTCAAAGAGGTGAGAGCGTGGACGATCCATATTGGAGATACCGCGCCGCAAGCTGCTGGAGTGATTCATACCGATTTTGAAAAAGGGTTTATTCGCGCACAAACGATTGCATTTGAAGACTTTATTCAGTTTAAGGGTGAGCAGGGCGCGAAAGAAGCCGGCAAGATGCGGGCTGAAGGTAAAGAGTACGTTGTCAAGGATGGTGATGTTTTGAATTTCCTCTTCAACGTCTAAGCAATAGTCGCCATGGATCACATGGATGTGGTTGTCGTGGGAGCCGGGGTGGTCGGATTAGCCATCGCGCGTGAAATGGCGCAGCTTGGTAAATCTGTTCTCGTCATCGAAAAAGAAAAAAGTTTTGGCATGTCCACCAGTTCGCGTAATAGCGAGGTGATTCATGCTGGAATTTATTACCCACAACACTCGTTAAAAGCAAAATATTGTGTTGAGGGTAATCGCCTTTTATATGACTATGCAAAAGCACGCGCAATCCCGTTTAATCCTTGTGGAAAACTCATTGTTGCCACTTCGGAGCAAGAGCTTCAAGAGTTGGAAAGAATTTGGCAACAAGGTCAGAATAATGGCGTGCCTGGACTCCATAAAAAAACACAAAGCCAACTTGCAGAAATTGAGCCTGCATTAAAAGCGATAGAGGCCATTTATTCTGAAACGACCGGAGTAATCGATAGCCATACTTTAATGCTTTCCTATGTTGGTGATCTTGAGAATGCGGGCGGAATAATCAGTTACCGCACAAAACTTCATGGAGTAGAAAGAACATCTTCTCAAGGAAGATTTGAAGTGAATATTGCTATGGAAGAACCAGCAGGTTCGAGATACGAAATGAGTTGTGATGAATTGATTAATTGTGCAGGTTTATCTTCAGTAGATGTTGCGCGTCAAATTGAAGGATTAGACGAGAGATTCATCCCAGAGCCTTATTTTGTAAAAGGTAACTATTTTTCTTTAGCAGGAAAGACGCCATTTCAGCGTCTTATTTACCCCATTCCAGAAAAAGCGGGTCTTGGCGTGCATCTCACCCTCGATTTAAATGGCCGCGCAAAATTTGGCCCAGATGTTGAGCATATCGATGCCACAATGGAAAATGAGATTAATTATTCAGTTGATCCAAATCGATCAGACAAATTTGAGCAACAAATTCGTCAATACTGGCCAGAGTTACCTAAGGACATGCTAAGCCCTGATTACTCTGGAGTTCGTCCTAAAATAAAAATTTCAGGTCAAGTATGGCCAGACTTTAAAATTGATTTTGAGGAACAGCATCACATTCCTGGATTAGTCAATCTTTATGGTATTGAATCACCAGGCCTCACGGCCTCTCTAGCCATAGCTAAGTCAGTTGGTGAGACCTTAAAAAAATAATTTCGATAATGCTTCCCCGGGCGATGGAGCCCGCATAAAGGCTTCGCCGACGAGAAACGCATGAACTTGATGATGTCGTAAAGTATCTACATCCGACTGTTGCAAGATGCCACTCTCAGTCACAATGCGTTTATGTTTTGGGATTCGGCCTAAAAGATCAATTGTATTTTGAATGGAAACTTCAAAAGTTTTTAAGTCGCGATTATTGACGCCAAGTAATGGCGAATTTAATTGTAAAGCGCGATCCAGTTCTTCGGCACCATGGACCTCGACTAAAACATCCATTCCCAGTTTTAAGGCGACATCTTCGAATTCTGTTAATTGGTCATCTGATAGGGCTGAAACAATTAACAGAATGGCATCAGCTCCCATGGCTCTAGCTTCAAAAATTTGATAAGGATCAATCATAAAATCCTTACGAATCACTGGTAGTGTGCAGGCAAGGCGTGCTTCTTTTAAAAACTGCGTTGACCCTTTAAAGTATTCCACATCTGTCAAAACGGAAAGGCATGCTGCCCCATATTTTTCATAATCTTGAGCAATTACAGCAGGCTCAAAAGGAGTTCTTAAAATACCTCGGCTAGGACTCGCTTGTTTAATTTCAGCAATTACTCCTGGATAACCACTGCTAATTTTATGTTCTATTGCAGCATAAAAGCCCCGTGGTTTGAGGATGGGGTCATTGATACTATCAAGAGCTAGAAGTTCAATTTCAGAGAAAGGTACTTGTGATTTAGCTTTTATCACTTCGCCTTTTTTGGTTTCTAAGATTTGGTGCAATATATCAGACATGATTAACTCGTGAAGGATTGCGTTGTTTGAATAAAAAGATCCAGTTTCTTTTTGGCGCTACCATCCGCAATAGCTTTTTGAGCAAGGGCGATACCAGCTTGTATGGTAGGGGCCTTATCAGCTGCATATAAGGCTGCACCAGCATTTAAACACACAATGTCATGAGCAGGACCGGGCTGATTATGGAGGACCTGTAGAAGCATTTCTTGCGACTGAGCGGGACTTTCTACCCTAAATGCTCGGGTGCCTGACATTGACATGCCAAAGTCTTCAGGATGGATTTCGTACTCAATAATTTGGTTATCTTTAAGCTCCCCAACAATCGTTGAGGCGCCAAGAGAAATCTCATCAAGACCATCCTTGCCGTAAACAACCAGAGCATGCTTTAGTCCCAAGCGTTGTAAAACACGAACTTGGATACCGACCAAATCAGCATGGAAAACGCCCATCAGCATATGGGGGGCGCTTGCGGGATTTGTCAGTGGTCCAAGAATGTTGAAAATCGTTCTAATGCCGAGTTCTTTGCGAACACTGGCAACATTTTTCATCGCGGGATGATGGTTTGGAGCAAACATAAACCCAATACCTGTTTTACTCAGACACTCGGAGACTTGGTAGGCCTGCAAATTAATGCGTGCACCTAGAGCTTCGAGAACATCAGCACTTCCTGACTTACTGCTCACGCCTCGATTACCATGTTTAGCTACCCTTGCGCCGGCAGCTGCAACGACGAACATGGCCGTTGTTGAAATGTTAAAGCTATGAGACCCATCACCTCCTGTGCCAACAATATCGACAAAGTGCGTGTCATCTTGAACGGTAACGTGGTTAGCAAACTCGCGCATGACCATTGCCGCAGCGGTAATTTCACCAATCGTTTCTTTCTTGGTCCGTAGGCCGACCAGAAGTGCTGACGTTAAATTGGCAGAAAGTTCACCGCGCATGATAGAGCGCATGAGCTCCAGCATTTCATCATGAAAAATCTCACGATGTTCGATACAGCGAAGAAGAGCTTCTTGAGGAGTAATAGCCATATAGGTGCCTGTTTTTAATTTTTGATTTTAAGGAAATTGTTTAATAATTCATGACCATATTCCGACAAAATTGATTCTGGATGAAACTGCACGCCTTCGATCGCATATTCTTTATGACGCACACCCATAATTTCTTCATCTTCTGTGACTGCGGTAATTTCTAGGCATGCTGGGAGTGTCGCTTTAGAGATGGCTAGAGAATGATACCTTGTCACCTCAAAAGAAGCGGGCAATCCCTGAAAGATGCCTTGCCTTTTAGAGTAAATGGTATCGACCTTACCGTGCATGACATGACGAGCTCGGATAATATCACCCCCGAAAGCTTCGCCAATGGCTTGATGACCTAGACAAACACCCAAAATAGGTAGCTTGCCTGCAAAATACTGAATCGCAGCAATGGAGATCCCGGCTTGGCTGGGGCTACATGGCCCAGGGGAGATACATAGATGTGATGGATTGAGTTTTTCGATTTCTGCTAAAGTAATTTCATCATTCCGAAAAACAGTTACGTCCGCACCCAACTCACCAAAATACTGGACCAAGTTATAGGTAAAGGAATCGTAGTTATCAATCATGAGGAGCATGCAGACCTCCTTGAACGATTTCAGCTGCACGCAGAACTGCGCGCGCTTTCGCTTCGGTTTCGGCATATTCCGACTCTGGGTTAGAGTCTGCAACAATGCCTGCTCCAGCTTGAGAGTGAACCCAGCCATCCTTGATGACGCCAGTACGGATAATGATAGCTACATCCATTTCTCCTGAGAATGATAAGTAACCAGCCGCACCACCATAGGGGCCACGTTTGGTAATTTCCATTTCATCAATGATTTCCATCGCTCGTATCTTGGGAGCACCTGATAATGTACCGGCTGGGAACGTGGCCCGTAAGACATCCATATTGGAGATATCATCCCGCAGTTCGCCCTCTACTGAGCTGACAATATGTTGAACGTGAGAATATTTCTCAATCGTCATTTTTTCAGTGACCTTGACTGACCCTATTTTCGCAATGCGACCAATATCATTTCTTGCTAAATCGATCAACATGACATGTTCCGCAATTTCCTTAGGATCTGCCAATAGTTCTTTAGCGAGTTCTGCATCGTGTTCCGGAGTTTTACCCCTTGGTCTTGTCCCCGCCAAAGGTCGAACTGTAACCGTTCTTTTTTGTTGCGGGCCATCTGGTACGCTGAGAGTTTCTTGGCGAACAAGAATCTCTGGTGAGGAACCAACTAATTGATGATCACCAAAATCATAAAAATATAAATACGGAGAAGGATTAAGTGATCTGAGAGCTCTGTAAAGCGTTAAAGGTGATTCAGTAAATGGTTGACTGATGCGTTGACCAAAGACCACTTGCATACAGTCACCCGCCAAAATATATTCTTTTGTTTTAATTACTTTTTGAATAAATTGCTCTTTATCAAAAGAGCGCAAAGGTACTGTTTTTTGGGTAGGTAAAGACTTCTCATTTTTAATGGGAAGATCAAGACAAGTCAGTAAATATTGCAACCGAGTATGAGCCTGTTCAAATGCGTTTGGTTCATTTGGGTTGGCATAGACAATCAAATAAAGTTTCCCCGCCAAGTTGTCAATCACCGCTAATTCTTCTGTGAGGAGAAGCTGAATATCCGGTAAAAATAATTCATCCTTTGGCGTACTTTTTGCCAACTTAGGTTCGATATAGCGAACCGTGTCATAGCCAAAGTATCCAGCTAAGCCACCACAAAATCTGGGTAAGCCAGGGAGTAGTGCAGCTTTAAACCTTTTTTGATAAGACTCGATAAAGTCTAGTGGGTGATCATGGTTTGTCTCAACAACCAAACCGCCAGTGACAACTTCGTTGATGGGAAGCTCTGGAGAGCCCACGCTTCGGATACATGTTTTCGCTGGCAGTCCGATGATTGAGTATCGACCAAAACGCTCACCCCCAACGACTGACTCGAGCAGAAAGGTGTTTTTAGAGCCGACTGCCTGAGTTAATTTGAGATATAGAGATAGTGGTGTTTCTAAGTCTGCCAGAGCCTCAGAGACAAAAGGGATCCTGTTATAACCTTGCTTTGCAAGGGCTTTAAATTCTGCGGGATTCATTTTGAGATAGCCAGTTGTTGTCTCATTTGGGCGATGACATCTGCATAATTAGGCTGATTAAATATAGCTGAACCAGCAACAAAGGTATCAGCACCTGCCGCGTGAATTTGCGCAATATTCTTCACATTAATTCCACCGTCAACTTCCAAACGAATTTGGCGCCCCGTTTTTTCTTGGTGGGCGAGTAAGACGTCTTTCGTTTGCTGAATTTTTTCAATAGTGGAAGGAATAAATTGTTGGCCTCCAAAGCCTGGGTTGACAGACATTAAAAGCACAAGATCAATTTTATCTAAGACAAAGTCAAGAAAATGCAAAGGTGTTGCTGGATTAAAAACAAGACCTGTTTGACACCCTTGATCTCGAATTAAACCGAGTGTGCGATCGATATGCTTACTTGCTTCTGGATGAAAGCTAATGAGAGTAGCGCCCGCTTTAGCAAAGTCTGGGATGATTCTATCAACTGGTTCAATCATCAAGTGAACATCAATGCAAACATCGAGGCCATTTTTCTTTGCGTAAGGTTTGATGGCTTCACACACCAATGGCCCGATGGTTAAGTTCGGTACAAAATGATTGTCCATCACATCAAAGTGAATCCAGTCAGCCCCGGCCGCGAGTACGTTGTTGACTTCCTCTCCTAAGCGGGCAAAATCGGCTGAAAGAATGGAAGGTGCGATGATGGAAGGTAATTTATTTGTCATAATTCTATTTTAGCGTGTGTGTCCTTCAATGATTCATTGCAATTCCACAACACTTCTAAGAAAATGAGAGCATGACACAATTTTCCACACAAATCTCCGTTCAAGTAAAGTTCTTGGAAGAGGAGTCCAAGCCTGAGCAAGGTCAGTACCACTTCGCTTATACAATTTCGATTAAAAACGATGGGGAAATTCCTTTTCAGCTCATCGCTAGACAATGGATTATTATTGATTCAGATGGAAATACTCAACAAATCAAGGGTTTAGGTGTTGTTGGCCAACAGCCGTTGTTAAAGGGCGGGCAAGCTTTTGAGTACACCAGTTGGGCAACAATACCTACGCCTACTGGCTCTATGAAGGGAAGCTATTATTGCATCTCGGAAGAGGCCGAGATGTTTGAAGTTCCGATTCCTGAGTTCACCTTAATCATGCCAAGAATTTTGCACTAAAACGACACTACTCCTTTTTTCGCCCCATCATTGTCCAAACTATTATAAAAACGAGGATAAAAAGTGCTACTCCAGCTTCAGCAACCAGCAGTAACATGGGGTACTCATCTAATAGATCAGAAATCATTTGGTCTTCTTTGTATATGAAAAAGTCAGTTGTCATACAACATATTGGAATATTGTGCTTCTCTATTTTACTGCTTGCGTGCACAACACCATTAGTGAGGACCCAAAAATCTCCTGAATTGGTTGCCCCAACGCCCAGCCAACAATTCAACCAATACCCTGCTGCTCAATATTTTTTAAGTAGTTGGCGTAATCTCCCTCATTGGGATGAAGACCCCCTTGATCAGGCTTGGAGTGCTTGGCAAAAAAGTTGTCAAAGCTTGAGCAAGTCCAACCAAGCCGAGTGGCGTCAAATGTGTGAAAAAGCCAGAACGGTTGATGCGCACTCGAATCCAGCCATTCGAGACTATTTTGAGACGTATTTTAACGTTTGGGAAATTCGTCAGACGAAGGATGTAAAGCAATTTGCAAGGGGTAGTAACGAGGGTTTGATTACCTCGTATTATGAACCGCTTTTAAAGGGTTCACTCCATCGAAAGGGTGTTTATCAAACCCCACTGCATCGATATCCGCCAAGTTGGCAATCTTCCAAGGACAAGTTACGACCAACTCGTGCAGCTTTGTTAAGTGGTCATGATTTAAATGGATTAGAAATTGCTTGGGTAGAGGATCCCGTTGCTGCAGCGTTTATGCAGATACAGGGTTCAGGCAAGATTCAATTAGAAAATCAGAAAATTTTACGATTAGGGTTTGCCGGAACAAATAACCAAACTTTTGCTTCATTTGGCACTTGGCTAATCAATCAAAATGAGATTACGTATGCTCAAGCTAGCATGCAAGGCATTTCGGATTGGGCTAAAAAAAATCCCCAGCGTGTTCAGACAATGCTCAATGCAAATCCCCGCTATGTTTTTTTTAAAGTTTTAGAGAGTTCAACTTCAAGCATTGAAGGCCCAATTGGCAGTATGGGTGTCTCCCTTACTGCGGGAAGAAGTATTGCAGTCGATTGGCAAGCAATGCCCAAAGGAGCTCCCGTCTATTTATCCACCACTGATCCAGAAACAGGTAAACCACTGGAGCGTTTAGTTTTTGCTCAAGATACAGGATCTGCGATTGTGGGAGGCGTACGCGCTGATTACTATTGGGGATCTGGGGATGCTGCGGGAGATAAAGCCGGGAAAATGAAACAAAGCGGTCGTATGTGGGTCATCTTACCTAAAGGTTTGGGCGAATAATGCGGCGACTGAAAATACTATTTTTGACTATTTTAGTCTGCGCTTGTACGACGACTCAACCTGATAGACAGCAACAGCCGCAAAAAGACATCCCCAAGTTTTCTTTAAGCAACCCCCAAGACGATGCTTTGGGGGTAAAAAAGCATAAGACATTCAAGGGTTGGTATCCATGGTCCTTAACGCCTTCTAAAAGTCTAACCAATTATGTTTTAAAAGTGGACCAGAGCAAGCTGGCACTTTATGCAGAGGCAAACTCGAGTGCCTCGGGTTTAATTGCGCCATTAATTCCTAGATCGATTACGGGTTATGAATTGTCATGGGAGTGGAAAGCTTTGGGAATTGTGCAACAAGCCGATCATCAACACGGTCAGACCGATGACGCTCCATTAAGATTGATTTTGGCTTTTGAAGGCGATAAGTCGAAGCTTTCATTAAAAGACCAGATGGCATTCGAATTGGCGCAGATCATTAGTGGCCAGGAGATGCCTTATGCGACATTGATGTATGTATGGTCGGGTCGAAAGTATGATGACAAAGAAATCCTCAATAATAAATATACATCGCGCATCAAAATGATCGCGGTAGATTATGGGGATGAATTTTTAGGGGAGTGGCGGGCACATCGCAGAGACATCGAGGATGATTATAAGAAAGCGTTTAATGAAAATCCTGGCAAACTTGTTGCCATTGGCATATTGACGGATACGGATAATACCAAAACCTTCGTCAGTGCCATTTATGGCGATATCGAAATTAAGCCCAAATAAAGACTATTTTAAAAAGGACTGCGCAAGGTGTGTCCAGTAACTAGCTCCGATTGGCAATAGGTGGTCATTAAAGTCATAAGATGGGTTGTGCAAATGGCAAGGACCCATACCATGTCCGGCACTGCGGTGCGACCCATCCCCGTTGCCAATAAAAACATAGCACCCAGGTACTTTTTCTAACATAAAGGCAAAATCTTCTGAGCCCATCGTTGGCTCTATATTCTCAATAAACTGATCAATTCCAAATTGCTCTTTAATCATCTTTTGAGCAAATTGCGTTTCTTGGACATGGTTAATGAGTGGTGGATAATTTCTGATAAATTCGATTTCTGCAGTGCAGTTAAAGGCTTGAGCTGTCCCATGTGAAATCTCACGCAGCCGGTCTTCTAAAAGGTCTAAGACAGGATTCGTAAAGGTTCTGATTGTGCCTCCTAGCCAAGCATCATCAGGGATCACATTGCTAGCAAATCCCGCATGAATTTGCGTAATGGATAATACGGCAGTATCCACTGGCTTTTTATTTCTGGTGATGATACTTTGCAATGAGGCCACTAACTGAGCGATGGCATAAACTGGGTCTGCGCCATTATGAGGTAATGCAGCGTGAGCGCCTTTACCTTTTAAAGTAATCGTAAACTCATTACTTGACGCCATCATTGGGCCGGCAATCACACCAAAACTACCCTCAGGCATACCTGGCCAGTTATGCATTCCAAACACTGCATCACAAGGAAATAAGGTAAATAAGCCATCCGCCATCATTTCGCGAGCACCGCCGCCGCCCTCTTCAGCGGGTTGGAAAATAAAATGAATCGTACCCTTGAAGTCTCTATGAGTAGAAAAATATTGAGCCGCACCTAAGAGCATGGCGGTATGGCCATCATGCCCACAGGCATGCATTTTTCCCTGATGAGTAGATGCATGAGCAAAGGTGTTGTGTTCTTGCAAAGGTAGGGCATCGATATCGGCTCTTAGGCCAATGGATTTACCAAATCCTAAAGTTCCTTTGATCGTTCCTACTACGCCAGTTTTACCTAAGCCAATATGTGTTTCGATACCCCAAGCTTTTAATTGATTAGCCACCAATTCAGAGGTTCTAAACTCGGTAAATTTTAATTCTGGATGTGCGTGAATATCTCGGCGGATGCCTTTAATGAGATCGAGTTGATCAATAAATTCTGGAAAAATTTTCATAAATAATTTATTCGCTAAGTATTTCTTATCTTAGCTCATATTCAATCAAATGAGAATGTACGTATTGATGACAGTTCGATGAATCAGCTTAAAGAGTCATAAAAACGTAGGATTTAGCAAATTTTTTGAGGATTAAAGCGATTTAAGAGATTGATTTTTCGAGATTAAATGATTGATACACATTTTCAGAGCGTTCTTTTTGGATGGCAACATTAAAAACGATGAACGATCCCTAAAGAAGCGCCGGTGATATTGTTCAATGGTTTTCCAGAATCAGATCCTGTTGCATGATGAATAAAAGTGTAGGCATGTGTTTTTTTCGAAAAGTGGTAGTTTCCACCAACAACATATTTGTACCCGAACAGATCGTCATGTTGTTGCCGAATATTTTTTTGCGCATAAACAGCGGTAAAGAGATCGATGGCAGGTTTTAGGTGATATTTAAAACCAAGTCCAACATTTTGGATTTGGTAAAGCTCTTGAGATGTGATCGGATGCAATCGATGGAGTTTGCCGAGTTGGGAATGTGAAAATCCCATTTTCAGTTGTGTTGGTCCCATTGTGTGAGTCAACCCCGCATTGAAGATATAAGCATGGTCCTGTCGATGCGTGATTTTTGGATTGTCAGACAAAGAAAAGGAGGTCGCTAAAAGTGTGTCGCTGAATTTATAGCTCATACCGAGGGCATAGTTCGTCGTTTGCTTGAGCTGATGATTTGCGAGTTGATAGCTACTTAATAATTGAAAACTCTTGGTTCTGAGGGAGTATTTTAGTGAATCCTCCATCCATTTATTGCCATAGCGGCCATTTAAACTTCCGCTTAAATCATCAATCACATCTTTTTGTCGGATCAGTCCAGCGGGGTCAAAGAGTCTTGCCATATCGAAGCTGACGGACGATTGAAGTCCCAAAGTGAATTGTCCTAGTTGAGAGTTTTCATATCCGATATAGTTCTTTCGTTTAAAAATACTACCTGGTTGAGTGTGATGTGCTTGTGTTTCTGCTTCAAGATCAAAAAAAACAGAATGACCAGAAGTGATTTCCTCTCGTCCTTTGATTCCAAATCGTGAAGCCATTTTGTTGCCATTACTGATTTGCCAATGAGGAGTTGAGCTTGATAAAGGATGTAATTGCCAACGCAGCCCTTGATCTATTAAGCCATATAACTCCACATTGGATGAGGCAATGCCTGATTGGGCATAGGAGCAAAGAATAAGTCCGAACAGATATTTTTGATACATACCAACTCCTTAGCTAAGTTATATTCAACACAAAGAGGGATAAGGTAACAAAATTAAAAAGGGCCTAGGTTCATAAAGTCTTTAAATACGGAAGGCTATTACAATTAACTCATCAGCAAGAGGTACTTTTGCACAACCGGCACCAACATTGATAAAAGTTAATGATGAAAAAAACAAAAAAATCTGCGCAAACAATTGGCATTATCGGTTTAGGAATTATGGGGGGTATTATGGCTGAAACCCTTATAAAATCTGGTTTTGATGTAGTAGGATACGATATTGAATCCAGTGCCTGTCGGCGCCTGCAAAAGGCCGGTGGTGTGGCACTTCAATCTGTCAATGAAGTGGTGATGGCGGCTGATCTGATGATTACTTCTTTGGCGACTAGCTTGGCCCTTTTGACTGTTTTTAATGAAATTAAAAATTCATTAGTGCAAAGTCCCAAGAAGCTCATTGTGATGGAGACGAGTACATTGCCAATGGGCGATAAAGAGTTCATTGCTCAGCAGTTAGATATTCCTGGCGTTGAGTTATTAGATTGCCCCATTAGCGGCACTGCGGCAAGGATGAAAGATCGTGCGTGGACTATCTTTGTGAGTGGTCAAGAAAAAACGTGTCGCAAGATGAAGCCCATTCTTGCAGCGCTAGCTGACCAATATCCCTATGTAGGAGCTTATGGTAATGGGCTCAAAATGAAATTGATTGCCAATCATTTAGTAGCAATTTATAACGTTGCCTGTGCTGAGTCGACTATTTTTGCCAAAAAAATTGGTTTAGATCCGCAGGATGTGTTGAATATTTTTGGTCCAAGCCCGGTCATTGGAACGGGAGTGATGAGACTGCGCATGCCGTTTATGATTGATCGTCAATACACACCGCCCACGATGAAGGTGGAGGTCTGGCAAAAAGATATGCAGGTCATTGGTGATCTGGCTAAATCTGTAGGCTGTCCATTACCCATTTTTAATGCCACGGCCTCGATTTATACTGCCGCCATGGCCCAAGGTTTATCGATGTCGGACACGGCCTCGACGGCTGAGGTAATTGGTCAGATGGCAGGTTTATATGATCATATTAAAAAATAAAATGCAATGACTAACATTTTTGTGGATAGATGAGGGCGTTATGAGTTTACACATGGACCAATTCATTATTGAAGGTGATAAAGCGCTACGAACTTTAATGGGGATTGTTTCTCAACGACGAGCTACTCCTGAGCCACTAGTCCATGCTTCAGAAGATTTAACTGATGCTCAAAAAAAGCATGCGGCTGGTTTAATGAGAGTAAATCATGTTGGAGAAGTTTGCGCGCAGGCCCTCTATCAAGCTCAACGTTTAACCAGTTCTTCAGACACCATCAAGCAGCAATTAGCCACTGCGGCTATTGAAGAAGAAGATCATTTGTATTGGTGTGCGCACCGTTTGCAAGAGTTGCAAACAAGACCAAGCTTGCTGAATCCCTTATGGTATACAGGGGCTTTTGCCATGGGCCTAGCGGCGGGATTGGCCGGTGATGCATGGAGTTTAGGATTTGTTGCAGAAACCGAAAAACAAGTCGAAAACCACTTAGAGGGTCATCTTGAAAGTCTTCCACAGGAAGATTTTGCCTCCAGAGCGATCGTTGAAAAAATGCGGGAAGAGGAATTTGCTCATGGACAAATGGCTCGAGAAGCGGGAGCCAAAGAACTGCCTCAGCTGATCAAAAATATCATGCAAGGCGTCTCCAGAGTGATGACCAAGACCGCCTATTACCTGTGATAATTTTAATAAAATTGTCACATGAATGAGGGTTCTTACTACGTTATTTCAACTAGTAGGTGAAGTTATTTTTATAAGGTATTGTTTTATATTATTATTTTAATAATTAAATGTACTTGAATAACTCTAAGTTCTTGTAAATACAAGAAAATTCATATCAAAATTCCTCTAAAACTCTTGACCATTCCCTTTATACGCTTTAAAGTGGGAGAAAGTGTGAAAAAGTGGGGAAAATGGAATGTTTCAGGGTGCATCAGCGATTAGTTTGGATGTGAAGGGACGGATGTCAATTCCGTCTCGGCATCGTGACGCCCTGCAAACAGAAGGCATTGGTCGAGTTACGCTGACCAAGCACCCTGATGGTTGTTTAATTTTATTTCCACAAACTGAGTGGGAAAGTTTTCGTGAGCGTATCGCTAAGTTGCCGATGGAAGCCAATTGGTGGCGCCGAATTTTTCTTGGAAACGCTTCAGAAGTAGATATGGATGGATCAGGTCGGATTCTGATTAGTCCCGAATTAAGAGCCGCCTCTGGAATCGAGAAAGACGTTATTTTGTTGGGCATGGGTAGTCATCTTGAAGTTTGGGATGCCGCGACCTATGCCACGAAAGAGCAAATAGCGATCTCTCAAGGTATGCCGGAAGCTTTACGACAATTTTCATTCTGATGTTTTGGAACTATGACCTACAGTCATCGCCCGGTATTACTGGACGAGGCAGTCACCGCCTTGCTTGGAGAGACGACTTTAGAAAATGCGATTTATCTCGATGGGACATTTGGTCGAGGTGGTCATTCGCGTTTAATTCTGGAACGAATAGCAAATACCAGTCAATTATGGGCAATCGACAAAGATCCTCAAGCCATTTTGGAGGCAAAGAACATTATCGATTCGCGCTTCAGGATTGCGCATACATCATTTTCGAAAATGTCCGACGTGGTCTTACCGAAAAGCTTGGATGGCATATTGCTCGATTTGGGGATCAGTTCGCCACAAATCGATCAAGCGCAGCGAGGATTTTCTTTTCGAATGGATGGTCCACTCGATATGCGAATGAATTCCGAGGTGGGACAAAGCGCACGGGAGTGGTTGGCAATAGCCGACGAAAAAAGTATTGCAAAGGTCATTAAAGAGTATGGGGAAGAACGGTATGCTGGCTCGATTGCAAAGGCGATTGTTGCTAGCCGAGATGAGGGGGTTGTTATCGCGACCACAAAGCAACTCGCGTCGCTCGTGGCTAGTGTCGTCCGCACGCGTGAGTACGATCAAGATCCGGCCACGCGCACCTTTCAAGCTATACGGATTCACATCAACCAAGAGCTTAGCGATTTGGAAGAAGGTTTAAATATGGCGCTTCAATTGTTAAAACCAGCCGGACGATTAGTGGTGATTAGCTTTCATTCGCTGGAGGACCGCATGGTTAAACAGTTTATGCAACAGCACAGTAAATTTAGTGTGCCAAGAGGCTTACCTTTGAGAGAGTCGGAACTACCAAAATCGCCTTTAAAAATCATAGGTCGGATTAAACCCTCGGCATCTGAAATAGCGCAAAATCCTCGAGCAAGATCTGCTGTGATGAGAGTAGCAGAAATGGTGGGCACGTAATGAATCGTTCGGTCGTCGTTCTCATTATTGCTTTAATGGGTTGCTCATTGATGCTGGTGTATTCCCAGCAACGTGCGCGGATGTTGTTTGCAGAAAAAAATCGATTAGAACTTCAAGAGCAGAGATTAAATCAAGAGATTAGTCGATTGGAATATGAGCAAAGAGAATTATCGAAATCGTCACGCATTGTTGAGATTGCTTCAAAGCAATTACGGATGAAAGATCCA
>CAIQUZ010000072.1 GCA_903875135.1 uncultured beta proteobacterium
CAACTCCGAAACCGCGCTCAACCACCTGCTTGACTGCTTCCAACTTGAACTCTTCTGTAAAACGTTTACCTTTACTCATAACACCTCCTAATAGACTAAATATTAGGCTAAAAAGTGTCTACAGTACTAGTAGCGATTCAATTTAATGATAGGGCTTATCGACAAAGATGTTACATTTTCTGTTCCAATCAGTCTATTTAACGCGAGTGACATTGAGGATCAAGAAATGAGAATTGATGATTTGGAAAATGTGTACACAATGAAATTTGCCAAACAAGAAATTCGTATTAACGAATTTATCCTCTAAGAATTCTTATCCCTTTAGGGTTAAGGCAATCAACTTATAGAATTTTACCAACGGAAATGTTGGTTTTTATAACTGAACTTTTCTTTGCACATCAATTGTTAATTGCCTGTAAGTTAATGGGTAATAAATTTGTAAGAATAAATCCGTAAAAAATAAGTCATAGTGTGAAGTTGATATAAAAAAAATAACCGTTATTTTCATTGGAATAGACATTTGAATGAAAACTCATTATTTTGTTACTAAATTAATGTAATTCAATCCATCACTCTAATCTATCTCACATTCAAACGGTCTTTATATGAACTCATTCGTCAAATTACAACTAAGAACAAAACTTATCATCGGTTTTATGATTGTCATCTTATTGTCTGTAGCGATTACTGTTTTAGCTTTAAGAGGATTTGATGACCTCATTGCTGGACAGAAGAAAATGTACGAAAAAGATTTAATGGGTATTTCATACCTTCGTCAAATGAATCGTGATACCAATGGGATTGGTCGGGCGTTGAATCGTTATGTGTTGGCCGTTCAAGCTAGCGATGAAGCAGGTGCTAAAAATGCTTTAGAGGGTCTGAGAAACGCTCAAAAAACCCAAATGGATCTTTATGAAAAAGCTTTACCAACTATTATCAGACCAGAATTAAAGGCAGAGTTAGAAACTGTAAAGACCAAGGCAGCAACATATTATGCAGAGGTGGATAAAGTGATTTCCTTAGCAAAGACCAACGATCCTAGCTATGCCGCTTATAAAGAAATTGCCTCAGGCCAGTATCAAAATGCAGCGAAGGACTTATTGGAAACCTTACGAGATATTGCCAATAAGAAGGCTGAGGGAGCGGAAGCCAACTTAAAGATGGCCGAAAAAAATGCTGATGATTTGCGCCAACTTTTGATATCTTGTCTAGTCGGTATGATCGTAATCAGTCTGGTAGTAATCTTTATCATCAATCAATCTATTTCTAAACCCATTGATGGTTTGGCGCAGTCGTTAACAGACCTCACCAATAATCAGTTAAATACTGAGGTATCGGGGCAAGAATATAACAATGAAATTGGCAAAATGGCGAAGTCAGTTGCCTTACTTCAAAAAAGCTTACAAGCTGCAGACGTGGTTGCGCAACGCGAAAAAGAAAATGCCACAAAAGCAGAAGAAACAACCAAGCAAATTGGCGACATTATTTCAGCAGCTGCGGCTGGAGACTTTACAGCTTCAGTACCATTAGCAGGTAAAGAAGGCTTTTTCCTAGAGATTAGTAATCAGGTCAATCGTTTGATTCAGACTTCGCAATCAGCGTTTAAGGCCATCTCCAAAAATGCGGATTCCTTATCAAGATCTTCTGAAGAGTTGGCTGCAGTCAGTATGCAGATGAGTTCGAATGCTGAAGAAACAGCTGCTCAAGCGCGGATTGTTTCTACTTCTGCAGGTGAAGTGAGTTCGAATACACAGCAGGTTGCTGCTGGAGTGGAGGAGATGAGCTCGAGTATTCGTGAAATATCAATTAGTGCTGTAGAAGCTTCAACGGTCGCGAATCAAGCGGTGGAAATTGCCACAAAGACCAATGCCACAATGGCTAAACTTAGTGCCTCTAGTACTGAAATTGGTGGTGTCTTGAAGGTTATTTCCAGTATTGCTGAGCAGACCAATTTACTGGCTTTGAATGCCACCATTGAGGCAGCACGAGCTGGTGAGTTAGGTAAGGGCTTTGCGGTGGTTGCAAATGAAGTGAAAGAATTGGCGCGTCAAACAGCTAAAGCTACAGAAGAAATTAGCGGCAGTATTGAAGCTATTCAGCTTGACACGAAAGGAGCAATGAGCTCGATTCTCGAGATCTCTAGCATCATTAATAAAATTAACGATATTTCTAGCCTAATTGCCAGCGCAGTGGAAGAGCAAGCGGCGACTACCGGTGAGATGGGGCGTAACGTATCAGTTGCCGCTTCAAGTAGTGCGGAAATTGCATCCAATATTAAGAGTGTTTCTGATACGGCACAAAGTACAACAGAAGGAGCTTCAAATACGCAACAAGCGGCAGCTGAGCTAGCGAAGATTTCAAGTGAACTGCAAGCTTTAGTTTCGAAATTCACAGTTTAGAACCCAGCCATGTTTTTAGCAGGGGGACGATACGATGGATGACATGCTCAATGAGTTCATTATTGAGGCTAGGGAGATTTTAGACCAGCTCGATATTGATTTTGTTGCCCTCGAAAGTGGCCCGGATAATATTGGTTTAGTCAGTAATATCTTTCGTGGATTGCACACCCTAAAAGGCAGTAGTGGTTTTTTTGCCCTCAAGCGCCTAGAAAAAGTATCTCATGCCGGCGAATCATTACTCGGTAAGATTCGTGATGGTCAATTTCAGTTAGATCAACAAAAAACGACAGTACTCTTACAAACCCTCGATTGCTTGAGAAATATTATTGAGGGGATTGAAAAAAATAGTCAAGAGCCTCCAGGTGATGATTCCGCTTTGCTTGCTAAGCTCAGTGCATTATCCAATGGTGAAGCTCTTACAGAAGATGTAATTCAACCCAACACATCATCAGTTCACGCATCTAGTTCTGTAAACAATGAGGTTGATCATTCAGAAACACCTCCTGAATCCATCGACACTAGCACTGCCGTCTCACCTAATCATGATGATATGGAGATC
Organism: uncultured beta proteobacterium; assembly: GCA_903875135.1. GTDB lineage: Bacteria > Pseudomonadota > Gammaproteobacteria > Burkholderiales > Burkholderiaceae > Polynucleobacter. The sequence goes on from CAIQUZ010000072.1 coordinate 2,959, forward strand.
ACGGATGATGAGGAACATCCAGATAAAGATGATGAGGACGTAGACGATCCAGTTAGTCCCTCACATGCCGTTGTGGTAACTACTAACGCATCATCCAAAATTAAAGTGATGATTGTTGATGACTCTGCTGTTCTGCGAAAGATTATTGAGACGGCACTCGTTCAAGACGGTGGTTTTGAAATTGTTGACCGTCTTGGTAATGGACAATTAGCGGTGGATAGATTTCAAATCTCTCAACCTGAGGCGATTATTTTAGATGTTGAGATGCCAGTGATGGATGGCATTACAGCACTCAAAGAAATCCGAAAAATAGATACAGAATTACCGATCATTATTTTTAGTTCATTAGGACAACCAGGCTCTAAAACATCGAATGAGGCTTTAGCTCAAGGAGCAAATGCAGTTGTATTAAAGCCAAACGTTCAAGATCCTACGGCTGCCTATGGTGCTTTGAAAGATACATTAATACGGAACTTGAAAGAGTTAGTTCTTTTATATCGTAAGTCAGGAAATTCATCTACTGATGTTACTCAAGAATCTTTAGCTGTGGTTTCTGGAGCTCATGCTCAGCCTGGTAGTAACTCTCCTTCTGTCGATCATGCAAAAGGTCAGGAAGTTGCCGCGCCAGTGAAGGTAAGTTTAGAACTTTTAGATCGACTCATGAATTTAGTTAGTGAAATGGTTCTGGCTAGAAATCGTTTATTGCCATTTACTGCTGAATACTCTGATCACAAGTTCTCTAATGCTGTGAGAACGATTGATTTGCTAACACTAGAGTTGCAAGAGCGCATGATGAAAACGCGGATGCAGCCAATTTCTCAAGTATGGTCAAAATTTCCACGATTAGTTCGAGATGTCGCAACAGCATGTGGCAAAAAGGTAGTATTAGTTCAAGAGGGTGCGGATACCGAGCTCGATCGGAGTTTGCTCGATGCAATTCGAGACCCTTTTGTTTCAATGATTAGAAATAGTATTGATCATGGCCTAGAGTCACCTGAAGATCGTATTGCTGCAGGAAAATCTGAAACCGGGGAAGTCCTGTTAAGAGCTGTTCATGAAGGTGGCATGGTCGTCGTTGAAATTTCTGATGACGGTGCTGGAATGAATTATGAGTCCATTAAGTCGGTAGCGGTCAATAAAGGTTTTAAAACCCAAGAGCAAATTAGTCGTATGTCGAATGATGACTTGCTTGAGCTCATTTTTATCCCTGGATTTTCTACCAAAAAAGAAGTTTCTAATATTTCTGGGCGTGGTGTTGGCCTAGATGTTGTAAGAACAAATATTGCAGCGCTTGGTGGCACGATTGATATCGATAGTAAACCAGGTTTTGGAACAAGTATTCGATTGAAGTTGCCTCTCACCTTAGCTATTATGCCGGCGTTATTTATTCGGTGTGAGACTGAGATGTTTGCGATTCCACAAAATAATATTTTAGAGATGGTGCGTTTAGATTTGGCATTAGACAAAAGAGGTTTAGAGGATTTTTATGGAACTCCTGTGTTTCGCTTGCGAGAAAAGCTTGTCCCGCTCTTATTTTTAAATCGTCATTTGAAATTTAATGATCGCATGCCAAGTAATGACCAAGCGATTAATATTGCCATCTTGCAATCCTCAGGTACGCGGTTTGGATTAGTGGTGGATGAAGTATTAAATATGCAAGAAGTAGTGGTGAAACCTTTGGGACCGCTGTTAAGTGAGGTTCACGACTTTGGTGGGGCCACAATTTTAGGAGATGGTCGTGTTGCGTTGATTTTGGATGTGGACGGTATTGCGATCCATTCTGGAGTGGTTGCAAAGACTCAGTCTAGGACCTTAAATAAACACGATCAAGAAGAAGTTGCTAGGGAAGAAGAAGCATCTATGTTGCTCTTTGAATTACATGGTTTAGATAAGATTGCTATACCCCTTGAATATGTGGAGCGCTTAGAAGTGATTAAGCCACAAATGATTCAAAAAAATGGTAGCCGCCATGTCGTGAAGTATGGCAATGAAATCATGGAGCTGTTGTATCTTGATAATTATATTGCTGGGGCACAATCATCCATCGATGACCCTCAAGAAAACTTATCCGTCATTGTTCATTACTATAACAATCTACCCGTTGGATTAGTTGTTGCCCAAGTTCACGATATTATTCTTGTGCCAAAAAGGTTGCATGAAGCCAATCCACCACAACAAGGATTGTTAGGTTGCGTCTCTATGGGTGAAAAGATTATTAATGTGATTGATGTTAGTGAGATTTTGATGATGAGCAAAATGGACCAAACAAATCGCTATCCACAGATCATTGAAATGAGTGAGAACGTTTAATGAACTCAATTGACTACGCGACCTTTACTCTTGGCGGATTACATTTTGGCATTATGGCAACCGATGTTTTAGAGCTCAATAAGAATTTAGAAATTACCCCGGTTCCAAAAGGCCCAAAAACAGTACGGGGAATTATGAATTTGCGTGGGCAGTTAGTTCCTGCGATTGACATGTATGAGCGTTTAAGTATCTTTGGCACCTCTAACCATACCGAATCAATTAGTATTATTTTACAAAGTGAAGAGTATCTTCTCGCCTTACTCGTCGATGATGTAGGTGAGATTGTTGCACTAGATGAATCTACATTTGAACCACCTGGAAGTAACATTACTTTTCAGGCGAAAGAGTTAGTGCTTGGGGTTCATAAATTAAAAGACCGTTTAATTATTATCTTAGATCCTGCCTCATTAGTGAATATTGATGATATGGTCAAAAAGCAATCATTAAAGAATTAACGCCACACTCCTTTAGTAACATCAATGGGTATGCCTCTATACATGAAGAAACGGATTAGCCTTGTCTAGCGATAAAATTAGTGTTTTGATAGTAGATGATTCTGCCATTATGAGAAGGATTTTAATGACGGCACTATCAAAACATGCAGATATTCAAGTTATAGGACATGCAGAAAATGGCCAGGTTGCTGTCGATAAGGTACGAGCCTCGCCACCGGATATCATTACCTTAGACGTTGAAATGCCCGTGATGGACGGGATTGCCGCTCTCAAAGAGATTCGTAAATTCAATCCAAAAATTCCAATTGTTATGTTTAGTGCCTTTACACAACGAGGTGCTAGGGCAACGATGGATGCTTTGACGAATGGCGCTAGTGATTATGTGGGCAAGCCTTCCAATATTCAAAATCCAGAAGAGGCATTTAAGTTCTTGGATGAAAATTTAATTCCAAAAATTAGAAGTTTGTGTGCCAAAAGTAAAAATTCAAATCTAGCGCCATCATTAAGAGAACGCGGCAATGAGCGACGTGAATCTCAAGGTCTTTCAAATCCAGCTGCTGGATTGGTAAAGCCGAGTTTTGTTGTTCAAAAATCTTCATTAGCACCTGTTTTACGTCAAGAAAATCGACCTTTATCACCGATTGATGGCATTGTTATTGGTGTATCGACGGGAGGCCCCGCGGCTTTGATGCGAGTTTTTGAGTTGTGGAAGTCGCCCTTGAAGGTACCTATTTTTATCGTGCAGCATATGCCCCCAGTATTTACCCAATTACTAGCGAATCGTTTAACTGAAATTGGTGTAATACCAGTGATGGAGCCCTATGATGGTCAGGAGGCGCAGCCTGGTAAAGCATATATTGCTCCGGGTGGTTGGCATATGTATTTAAAAAGACAAGGTACCAAAGTTTTTATGGGATTGAATGATGATCCCCCTGAAAACTCTTGCCGACCCGCTGTCGATGTTTTATTTAGAAGTGCTGCACAAGTCTATAAACGTTCTTTATTAGGTGTCGTTCTCACTGGTATGGGGCAGGATGGTTTATTAGGTGCTCAAGATATTCTTCGTGAGAATGGTACTGTGATTGTTCAAGATCAGGAGACTAGCGTCATTTGGGGTATGCCCGGAGCGGTAGCCAAAGCAGATCTGGCAGAAAAAGTATTACCTTTGGATGAGATTCCCAATGAGATTTTATATAGGACACAAATTTAATGAGTGAACCTTTATCTCAAATTGAGTCCTATAATCTTCAACCATTCTATAAATTACTTGAACGGCATGTTGGCATTGCCCTAGATTCTAGTAAAGAGTACTTGGTAGTTGCTCGGTTAACACCGATTGCCAAAGTGAATCAATTTGAAGATTACATAGAGTTATTAAAATTTTTGGAACAAAATCCAGTAGGGGATCTTCACTGGACATGTTTTGAAGCACTGACAACTAATGAAACCTTTTTTTTCCGAGATGTTCATCCCTTTGAAGCATTAAGAACTCATGTTCTTCCAGATTTAATTCAGGCTAAAAGAACTTTAAAGGAATTACATATTTGGAGTGCCGCAGCTTCCACAGGACAAGAGCCCTATAGTTTAGCGATGTTGATGAAAGAAAATTTCCCTGAACTCAACTCATGGAAGTTAAATATAACTGCGACAGATATATCGCAAAGTGTTCTCGACAAAGCTAAAAGCGGGGTGTATAACCAAACCGAGTTACAAAGAGGATTATCTGCGGATCAAATTCGGCGTTACTTTACAAGGCTACCTAATGGTAATTACGTCATCATTGATGATCTAAAAAAAATGATCAAATTTGATACTATCAATCTTGTCCAATCATGGCCTGTAATGCCGAAGTTTGATTTGATTTTGATGCGTAACGTGATGATTTACTTTAATCAAGCCACTAAGATTGATTTAATTAAAAAAGTACATCGTCAATTGGCAGATAAACATTCTGCTTTAATGTTGGGATCTTCTGAATCGATTTTATTCGATACCACCTTTCAGGTTGTTCAGTTACCCAAGGTCTCTTATTACAAAAAAATATTAGGTTAATTGAGAACATTATGAGTGCAGCTGCAGAAGATAAATCATTAATACAACACCAAATAGCCCCAGAGATAGTAGAGCTAACAAAAACTATTGAAGTTTTAGTTGTCGATGATAGTCGAACTTTACGTAAATTATTGATACGGGAACTGAATGCTATTGGTATAACGAATATTACCGAAGCGGAAAATGGCGTAGATGCCATAGAAAAAGCCCGAGCTAAGCAGTTTGATCTGATGATGTTAGATATGGAAATGCCTGAGCTAGATGGCCTTGGGGTTTTGAGAGTGATTAAAGCAACTCCGGAACTCAATTATTTACCAGTGATTGTAGTGTCAGGTGCTGAGCAAATAGAAAAAACGGTCGAATGTATACAGATTGGTGCGGAGGATTATTTACCGAAGCCATTTAATCCGGTTTTGTTACGAGCGAGGATTTATTCAACAGTTGAGAAAAAACGCCTGCGTGATATTGATAAAGAACGTATTGTGCAATTGCAGGACGAAAAGGAACGTTTAAATATTGAGCAGATGAAAACTGAAAAGCTCATGTTGAACATTTTGCCTCGTCCCATTGCGGATCGTCTCAAAAAAGGCGAATCTAATATCGCAGGAAGTTATCCAGAAGTCACCATTATATTTAGTGACTTAGTTGGTTTTACGAATATGTCTGCCGGCAAGTCTGCGCAAGATTTAGTCAAATTACTCAATAACTTATTTTCAAGATTTGATCGTCGGGCTGAGATGTTAGGGATAGAAAAAATCAAAACAATTGGTGATGCATACATGGCCGTTGGAGGATTGCCCATTCCAAGATCTGATCATGCTGATATTGTTGCTGAGATGGCTTTAGGCATGTTTGATGATTTAAAGGAATTTAATGAGAGTCAGAATGTCAGTGTCAATATGCGGGTAGGTCTGAACTCTGGACCGGTTGTGGCAGGAGTGATTGGCTTTACGAAGTTTTCTTATGACTTGTGGGGTAATACAGTCAATACCGCGAGCCGCATGGAGTCAACAGCAGAACATGGCAAGATCCAGGTAAGTACCGCTACCTACGATTTATTGGCACCTAACTTCTTGCTAGAGGAGAGGGGGCTTGTTGAGTGTAAGGGTCTTGGTGAGATTCAAACTTACTATTTAACCGCCAAGAAATAGTCTTTCATAAAAAGTGTTTTTCGTAAGTATATTTAAAAAACTTCAGCCATAGATTTGGGGATGTAGTCTTCAAAGACAAAGCTATATTCATGGAATGTTAGGGAAGTGGTAGTTCCTAGTTTTATGCTCAAACGCAGCCAAATTCAAGCAAACTCAACCCACCCTGATGCAGTGATAAGATACTCTTAATTAG
>CAIQUZ010000073.1 GCA_903875135.1 uncultured beta proteobacterium
ATACCGTACCCCAAATCCAGCACCATATAAACGATAGGTATTATCTGCTCCAGTCAACCCCTGCCAACCATCCCAGGTTGATTTATATTGCTGCACTTGACCCATATCAAAAAATGCAATCAGGGTTGAATCAATCTCGGGGACTTGTTGTTGTAATTCTAAGGTGGCAATGAACCCTTGTGTTCCACCACCCTGAGATACGGGATAGGCTCTGACGCCGTAGGGTCCACCTAAATAAAATTGCTCCGCTGAATTTAAGTTACTATTTGCAAACTGCCCCATCAAACTCATTAACAAAACTGTTTGATCACCATCAATTTTTTGATAGCGACTATACGCATAGGTTAATTTTTTAAAATTACCTTCTGTTAGGGTTGTGGCTTGATCCGAGCTTCTTTGGTTGAGATCATTAATATACATCTGACCGTTCGTTAATATAAGGGACCAATAAGAAAGAGCATTGAGGGAGTCAAAGAAATTTCCGTTAGCGCCAATATAGACGTTTTGTAAATCATAATTACTTGTCACTGAATAAGGGATACTCGTCAAATTGAGGTAATTCTTGAAGTCATAACCCATAACAAGACTTGTATTAGCTTGTACTCCTCTAACGAGTGGATAGTAGGCATTGACCCCATAGGTGGAGGCATTTCCCCTTGCACCGTTGCTATTAAAAATACCCACGGTACGATAGTCTAAATAACTCGCACTAACACCCATGCCAAATCCTGAATACCCTAGAGGGCGAGTCGCACCAATACGACCATAAGTAGATCCCTCACTGGCAATACCATTAAGGCTAATTAAACTTCCATCCCCCCAATAGTCATTAATATTGAGATTACCAATTAGCTGAGGTATGCCCGTACTGCGACTCCCATAATTAGATATCTCTGCTTTAGCTGTATAGATAGGTGTATCTAATAAGCCCCCAACAAAATTGACATGATCCGTAACATCACTTGGTTCTAGTACTCCTTCAAAATTAAGTCCAGCGATTTCATTGACCACCATAATACCGTGCTGCAAGTGATCAATTCTTAAAAATTCATCATCTGGCTGGTAATACTCAATAAATTTTTTAACTCGGTCTAGGGGGAATCGTTCTTCATTTTGAGTTGGCTTACGCAATACATAAATTTTATCAATTTTGACTTCAATAATTTGTAATAGGATTTGACCATCCGTGGCATCTTGCTCAGGAACAACTACTCTGCCGACATAATCCTCAGCTCGATAAAAATCAGAGATTTTATTACTCACTTCATCAAGTTCTGATATTGATAATTCCTTTCCAACCCATGGCTTTACTAATTTTTGTAAGTCAGAGTCATTAAAAAGGGTATTACCTTCGAATGAAAAGCCCTTAACAAAAACCTTTTGTTTACTATCTGTTTTTTTCTTAACTGGTACAGGATCTATTGGACCAGGTGTTGGTAATGGAGCAAAGCTAGGTAATTGTCGCTCTAATTGTTGTTGAAGTGCACCAGCATCTGGCGCTTGTGCCAAACATATGGGATTCAGGAAAATCTGTATCGCTAACAATGCAATAACAGAAAAAAACTTAACGAACGAGCGCATAGTAATTATTTTTAGGGAATGGAAAAAGTGACCTTTTTTGAAAAGTCAATTTTATTAATCATAAATGACAGCCCAATCAAAGAAAGGAAATTGCAAGAATTAAGATAGAAGATAAAAACGTACAAGAGATACTCAAATAATGACTAAGCAATTATGGAATGAATTTCAAATGCAGAGAACCTGGGCTACTACTCCATTTGAATCAAAGCTGACACTGCAATTTTTTACCCCTCTAGCTGTGTTGAAAACCCCAGCACAACCCCCAAAGATATCTTTCTGAACTCTTAACAAACGAACTGAATTCAAATCAACTTGAAAGTAAGAACTTACACGTTCAAGCAAATTTTGGTATACCTTAGGAGTTCCTGTACAGTATTTATTGACTGAGGCAACTCGAGCAGCCTCTTTTTGTTCATTTTGGAATTGCTCTTGCCTAAGTTTGTTCTTCCGAGCCTCCCTCAATGGTCGAAAGTATTCCATTAGACTTGCATAGTCGATTTCTGAAGGGCAACCACCAAAAGGATACTTTTGTTGAGAATAAATACTGTAAACGATGTCTTTATCCCATTTGAAATTTTCGAACATTCCAGGTGAGGTCATTTTCTTTACATCAAGCGCCAACTCTCCTTCAGGCACAAGTCTAATACTGCATGTGCAGTTTATCGGCCATTCCCCTGGCTCCCAGGATGTAGACGCGCTTTGACCGTCAGAGTAAGTAAATCTTTGAAGGTCATCAACATTGGTTTTATAGCAAGCCTGTTTATAAGATGGAGCATTCATGCCGTGATCACTTGGCGTCCATGCATGTCCTACTGATGAAAAAACAAAATTTAAAAAAGTAACACAAATAAATACTAACTTTAATGAATCAATTCTGATATTTTTCATAAGTTTTTTTCCAAGTTGACTATCAATATTAAATTTGATTTAAACAACTTTTATGATTTTACCTAATTTTTAGTAACACTCCCAATGAGAGGAATTACGGTAACAAGCGATTATCACTGTTGGGTTTATTTACGGGAAATCGGAAAAAAAGAACGGTTTTTGTCGCGCAAAGCAATGATAACCCAATAGTTTTTCCACATAGTTTGTTGATGAGAAATGCCTGCGATAGACTCGAGTAACGAAACTCATCCTCGATCGCCCCCCTCATGATCCAATGATAAGAAATGAATACTCTTTATAATCGTGGCACTAAACCGTCATCAGTTCAATGCCATTTTTAATCGTGGTACCAAATTAACACTAGTTCACTTGTTGTTTTGGAATACTTCGACCCGGTAATCCCCCCTCAGGTTAACTGAGGCGAATTCAACCGGTCAGTGCAACGCTTGTTCAAATACTTCTGCTGGAGTTTTAAATCCCAATTTTTTTCTTGGTCGAGTATTAAGTTTATTAGCAATTTCATCTAGCTGACTTTGAGAATATATTCCCATCCCTTTGCCTTTAGGAAAGTACTGACGTAGAAGACCATTCGTATTTTCATTTGATCCACGTTGCCAT
>CAIQUZ010000074.1 GCA_903875135.1 uncultured beta proteobacterium
CAATGCGCTCCTACCGTAAAAAAAGTCGCCTTAGAACTCGGAGGCCACGCTCCATTTATCGTTTTTGAGGATGCTGATTTAGACGCGGCAGTAGCCGGGGCGGTTGCATCAAAATATCGTAACGCTGGTCAAACCTGCGTTTGTACCAACCGTTTTTATGTGCATGAGAGTTTACATGACGCCTTTGTTGAAAAGTTAGCAAAGGCTTCTGCAGAGTTGCCTGTTGGTAACGGATTAGATGCTGGCATTAACCAAGGGCCACTGATTGATGAGCAAGCCATTTTAAAAGTTGAACGTCATATTGCGGACGCTGTTGCAAAAGGTGCCAAAGTAAAAACTGGTGGTAAAAAGCATGCTTTAGGCGGCCTCTTTTTTGAGCCAACTGTTTTGTCTAATGTGACCAACGAGATGCAAATCATGACTGAAGAAACATTTGGTCCTGTTTCCGCAGTCGTTCCATTTAAAGATGAGGCTGATGTGATTGCGGCAGCTAACAATACAGAATTTGGTTTAGCCTCGTATTTTTACAGTAGAGATATTGGACGTATTTGGCGCGTTGCTGAACAGTTGGAATACGGAATGGTTGGTATTAATACAGGCCTATTCTCCAACGAGGTAGCTCCTTTCGGTGGCGTTAAGCAATCCGGACTTGGGCGTGAAGGAAGCGTGTGGGGTATGGACGAATATATGGAAATGAAATATCTCTGTATAGGTCTTTAACCCAAAGTTGTACCTCTATTGCTTTAAAAATTGAAGTTTGTATTGCCGTAAAAGTTACTCAAAGATAACTCTTACGGCTTTTTTATATTGAAATGTTGGCTACAAATAACTTTTCATTTATTCCAAATCGCTTTATTAAATTAGCGCCTCTTGAACCAACTGGTCTTTTAAAACGTATTTGCACTTATACCGTTTGCAAAATAGATACATTACTCCTCAGTAAAAGTTAACTAAAATTAACTTTTACTGATTTTATAAGGTATAATGTTGCTTATGAATAACTTTATACTCAATCTCGCTGATTTGGGACAAAGCTTTAAATCCGAACGTAAAGCTTTGGGCCTGACACAAGCCCAAGTGGCTGAAAAATCCGGACTTCGACGCGAAACTATTATTCAAATGGAAGCGGGTGAAAACGTTCAGGTCTCTACCTTCATACAAGCCATTTCAGCATTAGGAAAGGGTATCAAGATTGTCGATCGTAGAATCGATTATGACCAGCTCCAGGAGTTGTTTAATGACCAATAATCGAATCAAAGAACTTCAAGTTCATACACCACAAGGACTTTCCGGCTCCTTACATAAAGAAGCTAGGTACGCTTTCAATTACATCTCAAAAATACGTGATCAAGAAGTTTCCCTTGCTTTACCAACGAGAGCAGAAAGTTACTCAAGCGGTAACTTGTTTTCCGTATTTCAGATGAATAGACCTGAAGGCTATCTTCTCGAGTACATTCAAAATCGGTTTTCTAAATCACTTTATTTAGACGATATGATGCTCTTGAAATTAACAGGCAATAATCAGATTGGTCGATTAACCTATTCTGACGCAAATGAAGAACCATCTGGCTCCCCAAAATCACAAGTAAGTGTTGACGAAATAATCAAATCAACAACATCTGAAGAACTTTTTGAGTTTTTAGTCGACACTTACTTTAGTTCCGGCATTTCTGGCTTTCAGCCTAAGGTCATTGTGCCAGTGACCGATAAACGAACAATTCCAACAACTGAATATATCGTCAAATCTTCTGGAGAGGACTACCCATATTTGGCACAAAATGAATTTTTATGCATGGAAGTTGCTCGTATCTCTGGAATAAGAGTCCCCGAATTTTGGCTTTCAGATGATGGGGGGCTATTTATCATGAGTCGCTTTGATCGTAAAGAGAGTGGTGAGAAATTAGGTCTTGAAGATTGCATGGTTTTAATGGGTAAAGGCCCCAATGAGAAATACCAAGGAAGCTATGAAAATATTGCCAAAATCATAGAGCTGTTTTGCAAAGATAATGCCGTAGAAAGTAAAAAAAGATTTTTTGAATATTTTGCACTCTCTGTCTTATTGCAAAACGGTGACGCTCATTTAAAAAACTTTTCATTGATGTACGACGTGCCGGGTGGCAATATTGAACTTTCACCGCTCTATGATGTTGTCACTACTTCAATCTATACGACTACCAACCCAAAAACAGGATATACCAAAGTAGATAACACCTTAGCTCTGAATCTTAATAAGAGTAAGAGCTACCCGACAGATACAGATTTAATTAAATTTGGTGAAAGTTTTTGTATGGTGAGCAATGCTCAACAAATTTTAGAGAAAATAGAAGATGCCAAGAGGACAGTTCTACATCTTCATGCTAGCAGAATGAACTCTGATTTAATCCAAAAAATCAAGAAGGCTTGGAGAGTAATTTAAATCGGATTTCTGGGCAAGATAATCCGGAACTCGCAAAGCTTTGTTCATACAGGTAATGCCTCGGCGAGAACTAGGCCACGAAATTTATCCGGTAAAGATTTTGGGGTAAGCACATCCACTGAAACGCCTAAAAGCTTCTCTAGTTCGACTTGAATCGCCGCCAAGTCAAAAAGGGTCGTATTTGATGTCGGATCAATTAATATATCCAAATCACTACCCTCATGGTCATCCCCATGAAGAACTGAACCAAAGAAACGCGCATTACTCGCTCAATGACTCTCGACAACGTTACGGATGGCTGCTCGATGTGCTTGAAGGGCCTGGGAAGGCTTCATAAAGGTTCTCCGACCTAAAAATCTGTTTAATCATATCTCTCTTACCAACAAGTAAAGCAACATCAAGGATTAATGCTCTATTTGTAAATTCAACTACCAACTTCGTCCTCCAGTAACAGAGTATGCCTCTTTAAAAATAATTTTGTGAACACAATACACTAGTGAATATCATTACATTATTTAGGCATTCCCATTCTGCCGCTGTCTACAAGCTCAATGTAAATTTGGAGAAAATAAAACACCAAATTTTTCTGACATCGATAAAAGCCTTTTGTCGAGAGTCCATAGTTTTGAATTTGGAGTGATGATGGTTGATACTAATAAGATCATATCTACGATGCCACAACCAAGACCATAGAGACGCTCTCGTTCTACAAATTCCATAACCTCTATCAATGTTGCTAATTGTGGCTTTTGTAATTCGTTCAAATCAGATAATGTAGTTAATCGTAATGGGGGAGTTCCACACGCAATTTCTGCCATTACCATTGGGTGAATTAGGGCCGCATCTGTTTCAAGCAAGTTAATTAATGCCGGATTATGAACACGGAAATGATTTACCCACACAGAAGTATCTATTAATACACAATCCATCAAATAGAACCATCTCGGCGCGGAATATCACTCATTTCAGGCATGGTAGCCCCTAATGCAATTAAACGCTTTGAAGCCCGCACACGTATATAAGTCTTAATGGCCTCTCTAAACAAGTCGGCCTTATCCATAGCTGGATCTGCAAGATCCAAAGCTTTTTCATATAAAGAATCTTCAATCGTTACAGTTGTTCGCATTTGAATTCCTAACCACATCAATTAAATCATCATTATACATCAAATAAAGCATCAAAAAGTATGTACTTGTTTAACAAATCTTAAAATATGTTGCTCGCAACAACAGAATATGTTCACAACACTTTAATTGAATAGATTACCTAAGCGCCTCTGAAGGTTATTAACACTCAAAGAGCTAGGAAAAATAATAGCTATTAAACGACAAAAATACGGTTTTAATAGCTAAAAAACGACATTTAATCAGCTATATGCCGTAATCATAGCTGATTTACGACAATTTTTAAAACACCCCACCAATAAATAATAGCTATTAAACGACAATAAGCCTATAATAATAGCTATTAAACGACAATATAAGATTTCAAATGAGAATCATAGCTAAAAAACGACAAGAGATTGCTGACCTGCTTTTTGCCTCAGCTTCCGATAATACAACAGCACGTCAATTACAACGAGGAGCGAGTAATGGAGAGCTGCAACGTCTAGCACCTGGTATCTATGTTCAAGCAGGGATTCCCTCAGAGGAAGTTGCTGCGCTAGTGAAGCGAAATTGGCAGAAAATTGCTGCCAAATTGGCGCCAGAAGCAGTGGTCTCGCATAAGAGTGCGATAAAAAGCGGTATTCACAAAGACGACATCATCACCCTTAGTCATCCCACTATATATAACAAAAAAATTAGATTACCTGGACTCAATTTTGTCATGGTTAAGGGGCCGAGCTCGTTGCAAGGCGATATGAGCCTCCCGGAACATACATTATTTTGGGCATCACGTCCAAGAGCCATACTGGAAAATCTAGGAAAAAAATCGAGGAGTCGCATGGGTCGTGACGAAATCGAAAACTTACTGATTGATATCCTCAACGCATCAGGTGAGGTGAAGTTGAATGAAATTCGTGATTCGGCAAAATTACTTGCGCCATTATTAAGTATGGAAAAGGAGCTAGCGATCCTGCAGACCATGATTGGTGCTCTATTAGGAACTCATGCCCGAGGAAAATTAAAAACCAAACAGGGGCAACTTGTTGCCATGGGTAAGCCTATCGATAAAATTCGACAAGAGCGAATGCAAATATTGGCGGCCTACCTACGTACGATACCGTTACCTGCAATCAAAGATGTTGCCTCAGGTGGTTTGGCAAAGAGTCACTCCGCCTTTATAGAGTCTTACTTCTCAAATTATGTGGAGGGCACTAAATTTGATATCCATGAGGCGCAGGAAATAGCGCTTATGGATAAGATTGTTCACTCTAGACCAAAAGATTCTCATGATGTATTGGGTGTGTTTCATTTGGCTCTTGATTCACCGACACGTAATGCTCCGCCTCCGCCAGGGGATGCGTTTTTAAATACGCTACAACAATGGCACGAACAATTAATGCGCCAAAGACCTGAGGTTAATCCAGGTCAATTAAAAAGCGAGGTGAACTATGCAGGTACTACAAAATTTGTAGATCCTGGAATGGTGCGGGGAACTTTTGAAGCTTGTTCAGAATTAGCCTTATCGATACCAGAAGGGCTAGCTCGGGCAATGTTTTATGGATTTCTAGTGTCGGATATTCATCCATTTGATGACGGCAATGGCCGCATATCAAGATTATTGATGAATGCAGAGCTATCACGCATAGGGCTCTGCCGCGTCATAATTCCCACGCTATTTCATCTTCAGTATGTTGATTGTGTGAAACAATTAACCCATAACAATGATCCAGCGGGTTATGTAAAAGCGATAGCATTGATGGCTCAATGGTCGTCACAGTTTGATTACTCAGATTTACCAAAACTCATTTTAAATTTAATAAAAACGAATGCTTTAGAAGAATCTCCCATTCGATATAAATTAATGAATGTAGATGGCTCAAATATCAAAGTAGTTTAGTGGGCCAAAAAATATTGTGTTCAATTAACTTCATCTAAGGGTTAAAACTCAACGAATTTTAGACGCTAAACTTTCAAAAATACCAGATCCCAAACCCCATGCCCGAGTTTTAATCCTCTATTTTCAAACTTGGTAATTGGTCGATAACTCGGTCTTTGTGCATAGCCAGCAATCATTTGAGCATCATCTAGAGTTACTTGTGAACTAGATGTGTTTTTTAATTGCGTCTGTGCACTCAAAACCCTCAACATCTGATGGGCATACTCTTCCCAATCTGTTGCAAGATGCATATAAGCACCTAGCTTCATTTTTTGACACAACTGATGAATAAACGCTTCTTGTACAAGCCTTCTTTTGTTATGCTTTTTTTTGTGCCACGGGTCTGGGAAAAAAATATGTATCCCGTCTAATATGCCATCTGGAATCATCTGCTCAATGACTTCTACCGCGTCATGACGAATAATCCGAATATTAGCAATCTGCTCTTCACCAATTTTCTTGAGCAAGGCCCCAACGCCAGGTTCATGAACCTCAATCCCTAAAAAGTCATCCTGAGGGCGAACTTTAGCAATATGGGCAGTTGTTTCTCCCATACCAAAGCCGATTTCTAAAATCTTTAATTTCTTCAAATCACTCTGATCAAAAGACTGCCCCCAATCCAAAGGCTTTTGATCAAAGGGAATTAAATATTTAGGTCCTTGTTCATCGATGGCGCGTTGTTGACCGAGTGTGGTTCTTCCCGCACGCATCACAAAAGATTTGATGCGTCGCGGGTCTCTATTTTGTTCTTCTAAGGGTTGGGTATGATCTATCGACATAAATGATTCGGCTTAAGCACCCCAATTGATCCAACCAAAGCTGGATGTCAAAATAACTAATAAACCAAAGGCAATACGGTACCAGGCAAAGGGCTTGAAATTATGATGACTGACATACCCAATCAGCCATTTAACACAAAAGAATGCGGAAATAAATGCGGAAATAAAGCCAACTGCAAGAACAGGGCCAAATCCTGCCATATCCAGCAAACCTGTATCATGGCGCAATTTATACAGCTCATAAACTGTGGCGCCTGCAATCACCGGTATGGCTAAAAAGAAAGAAAACTCCGTCGCCACCTGACGTGGCAAACCCAACAGCATTCCACCAATAATCGTTGCACCTGACCGTGAAGTACCTGGTATCAAGGCAGCGCATTGTGCAAAGCCAACCTTGATAGCATCTTTCATACTGAGGTCTTCAACATGCTCAATACTTTGAAGAACCACCTTACGGCTACTTTGTTTGGCTTTCTCTAAATGTTCCGCCCACAGAATAATAAAACCACCAATAATAAAAGCCATTGCCACAGGGATCGGTGCAAACAAATGTGCTTTGATGAACTTACCAAAAATCAATGCCAAAGTAATGGCGGGTATTGATGCAACGATCACATTCATCGCAAAGCGATTCGATAAGGGTCTTCTCCCCAAGCCAGAAATCACATTAACAATTTTTTGACGAAACTCCCAACACACCGCCAAAATTGCCCCCAACTGAATAATGACTTCAAAGGCTTTGCCTCGTTCATCATTAAATTGTAAAAGATGGCCAGCTAAGATTAAATGACCCGTGCTAGAGATGGGTAAAAACTCCGTCAAACCCTCCACGATTCCCATGATGAGTGCTTTTGCTAAAACAACAAGATCCATTGCTATTCCAATTTTAAAAAGTATGACGGTTATTTTATTCGTATCGCAAGGCAACAATGGGTTGCATTTGTGCCGCCTTCTTCGCAGGGTAGTAGCCAAAGAAAATGCCAATCGCAGCAGAAAAACCTACTGCAATCACAATCGAGAAAATACTCAGACTAATATCCCAATTTGCCAAATATGCTACAAGAGCCGATATTGCTATACCTAACAGAACACCCAACGCTCCACCGAGTGTGGCAAGGGTCATCGCCTCCACTAAAAACTGCGTCATGATATCTCTGCCTCTTGCCCCAACTGCTAAACGTAATCCAATTTCTCGGGTCCGCTCAGTCACTGATACCAACATGATATTCATAATCCCAATCCCACCTACCAACAAACTCACCGAGGCTACCGCAGCTAACAACATGGACATGACTTTACTCGCAGCTTCCTGCATTTTCAGAATTTCCGTCAGATTACGAACCTGAAAATCGTTTTCCATCCCCGGCTGAATCCGGTGGCGTTGTCGAAGTAACTCATTGATACGCTCTTCGACAATCCCCGTGACAGAGGCATCTTGCGCTTTAATCAAAATAGTTCC
>CAIQUZ010000075.1 GCA_903875135.1 uncultured beta proteobacterium
ACCCCTAAGTTCTTTGAAAATTTGATTCTGAATGATCGTGCTCAGTGGGCTAAAATCATCAAAGAACAAAACATCATTGCCGACTAATTCAAAATCCGAAAGATCCTATATGACATTTCAATGGGCTAACCCATATTCAACAATTCGTATTCCTGTTTTTGCTAGGAATATTGTCTCTACCTCACAACCCTTAGCCTCTCAAGCTGGCTTAAAAATCATTCAGCAAGGCGGTAATGCCGTTGATGCTGCAATTGCTACTGCAGCTGTATTAATGATTGTAGAACCCGTCTCGAATGGATTAGGCAGTGATATGTTCGCCATTGTTTGGGATGGGGAAAAACTCCATGGTTTAAATGCTTCAGGCGTTGCTCCTGCAGCTTGGAGTCCGGAATATTACGAAAAAAAATATGGTGTTGGCGCTAATGGATTAGCCAATCGCCCCATGCGAGGATGGGATACCGTTTCCGTCCCAGGTGCGATTGCAGGTTGGGCAGCCTTACACAAAAAATTGGGAAAATTAAGCTTTTCTGAGATTCTCGCTCCCGCCATACAAATTGCTCATCAAGGATATGGCGTCACTCCCATTGTTGCTCATAAATGGGCTGCCGGCATTCCTGATCTCATCAACCAACCAGGCTTTAAAGAAATGTTTATGCCCAAAGGAAGAGCTCCTCATATTGGTGAGAACTTTACTGCGCCTGGGATCGCTAAAACATTTGAACAACTTTGTAAAAAAGGTTGGGAAGACTACTACCAAGGCGAAATTGCTGCAGCGATTGTCAAACACTCTGCGGCGAATGGTGGAGCCTTGCAGATCAATGATTTAAAGAACTATCAACCGGATTGGGTAGACCTCATCTCCACGCAATATCGTGGCTATGATATACATGAAATACCTCCCAATGGGCAAGGAATCGGCGCCTTAATTGCTCTGGGCATTTGCGAACAATTTAATTTAAAAGATTACCCCGTTGATAGCGTACTCAGTCAACATATCCAAATCGAAGCCATGAAACTCGCTTTTGCGGATGTTTATGAATACGTTGCCGATCCTAAAAGTATGAAAATCAAACCAAGCGATATGCTTGATCCTGCCTATCTGAAAGAGCGCGCCAAATTAATTGATTTAAAAAAGGCAACTCACTTTGGATTTGGTTTACCTAATACTGGCGGCACGGTTTATCTAACAACAGCTGATCAAAGCGGGATGATGGTGTCGTTTATCCAAAGTAATTACATGGGATTTGGTTCAGGTGTTGTCGTCCCCGAGTTTGGTGTCAGCTTACAAAACCGAGGCTACGGATTTTCCATGGACCGTCGCTCAGAAAATGTAGTCGCCGGTGGTAAACGTCCTTTCCACACAATTATTCCAGCCTTCATGACAAAAGAAGTTGATGGTAAAACGTTCCCACAAATGAGCTTCGGAGTGATGGGCGGCGATATGCAACCGCAAGGTCACCTGCAAACCGTCATTCGAATGTTGGATTATCAACAGCAACCTCAAAGCGCTTGTGATGCCCCACGTTGGAAAGTGAACCGCGACTTCACTTTGGACGTGGAATCCAATCTCAATCTCGATACAGTGATTGGTCTAAAAGCACTCGGTCACGAACTAAAAAGTATCGAAGACCCGTATATGGACTTCGGTTCTGGACAATTTATTTGGCGCCAATCAGACGATTTAAATGACGGCTATATCGCCGCTAGTGATAGTCGACGAGATGGTCTCGCCGCCGGCTTCTAAGGGATTTATGCGAACTGAACTCATTACCATCGAAACAGATACAATCCCCATCGAGGGATTGTTTTATGAACCAACCGGGACAATTAAAGGTGCCGCTTTATTTTTTCATGGTAACACTATGAATTTTTATACGGGCGCTGCGAAGTTTTTGGCGCCATCATTGGTGGATGCTGGTTTTGCGTTTTTTGCTTTTAACCGACGCGGACATGATATTTTGTCTACCCGAGCGAGTAGAACTCCAGTAGGTGGGGCTTATCAA
>CAIQUZ010000076.1 GCA_903875135.1 uncultured beta proteobacterium
CCCCATGATGAGTGCTTTTGCTAAAACAACAAGATCCATTGCTATTCCAATTTTAAAAAGTATGACAGTTATTTTATTCGTGTCGCAAGGCAACAATCGGTTGCATTTGTGCCGCCTTCTTCGCAGGGTAGTAGCCAAAGAAAATGCCAATCGCAGCAGAAAAACCTACTGCAATCACAATCGAGAAAATACTCAGGCTAATATCCCAATTCGCCAAATATGCTACAAGAGCCGATATAGCTATACCTAACAGAACTCCTAACGCCCCTCCGAGTGTGGCAAGGGTCATCGCCTCCACTAAAAACTGCGTCATGATATCTCTGCCTCTTGCCCCAACCGCTAAACGTAATCCAATTTCTCGGGTCCGCTCAGTCACTGATACCAACATGATATTCATAATCCCAATCCCACCCACCAACAAACTCACCGAGGCTACTGCTGCTAACAACATGGACATAACTTTACTCGCAGCTTCCTGCATTTTCAGAATTTCCGTCAGATTGCGTACCTGAAAATCGTTTTCCATCCCCGGCTGAATCCGGTGGCGTTGTCGAAGTAACTCATTGATACGCTCTTCGACAATCCCCGTGACAGAGGCATCTTGCGCTTTAATCAAAATAGTTCCCACTCGAGCAATCCTCCCTCGAGGCTCTCCAAATAATCGATTACGACCGGTCGTTAGTGGCACTAAGATAACATCATCTTGATCTTGACCTTGACTACTTTGGCCTTTACTCTCTAATAGGCCAATAATTTCAAATGGAATACCACGAATTCGCACGACCTGACCGATCGGATTATCATCACCGAATAATTGGCTAGCGACTGTTTTACCTAAAATAGCGACTTTTCCAAATCTGGAAATTTCACCTTGATCAAATAATCTTCCATCGGCTAAATTCCATTCACGCACATCAAAATAATTGTTATAAACCCCATTGATTGATGTCGCCCAATTGGTATTACCAAAAACAACTTGGGCATTCCCTCGCGATAATGGTGCCGCGAAAGCGACCTCGGGTATTTCATTGATGATGGCATTAGCGTCTTGCTCAGTGAGGGTTTGCGCATTCCCAGCCCCTAAGCGAGCTCCCGATTGAATCACCGATCCAGGCACCACAATCAGTAAATTAGAACCCAAACTTGAAATCTGCTCTTGTACTCTTTTTTGCGCGCCGCCACCAATCGCAATCATGGCAATGACAGCCGCTACTCCAATGACAATCCCCAGCATCGTTAATATGGAGCGTAACTTGTTGACACGCAAAGCTTGCATGGCAATAGATAAGTTCATCAGAGAAGAAACCTTCATAGGGTATCCACTTTTACACGATCATCATGGATTGACGAATTCAAAGATACATCAATAATCTTGCCATCCATAAACGTAACTACTCGATTTGCATATTTAGCGACATCTGGTTCATGAGTGACCACAATGACTGTCATCCCACCATGATTAAGTTTACGTAAAAGATCCATAATCTCGACGGTCATTTTAGAGTCCAGCGCGCCAGTAGGCTCATCTGCCAAAATCAACGCAGGATCATTAACAAGCGCTCTGGCAATGGCGACTCTCTGCTGCTGACCACCAGATAATTCAGAAGGTGTATGCGTTAGTCGCTCTCCTAAGCCTACCTGCATCAAACGGTGTTTTGCATGCTCTAACTGCTCTACCTGACTCAAGGAAGCTAATGGGCCTTCTCTTGCATATAAAAGCGGCATTGCCACATTCTCAAGAGCTGAAGTTCTAGCTAATAGATTAAATTGCTGAAACACAAAACCAATGCGCAGATTACGCACGGTGGCTAATTCATCAACCTCTAAATCACTGACATTTTCTCCGGCAAGCTCATAGAGTCCACTTGACGGCTGATCTAAACAACCTAACATATTCATGAACGTGGATTTACCTGA
>CAIQUZ010000077.1 GCA_903875135.1 uncultured beta proteobacterium
GATATTGATTCTGTCAAAAACTACAGCATTTGGTTGACAACAGAATCTAAGTTTTTGAACCGTGAACAAAAAGACCAAGCTTTAAGGCAAGCCAGGGTTATTTCTGGAGTGGCTTCAGTTATGGGTGGATCTTATATTCAAAGAAAGAAACCCAGTGACTTTGGCCGTTTATATTATGAAGGTGTCAGTATTCAAAGCGTCAATCGAGAACTCAGGCGAGCTGTACTGGGTAACTCCTGGGAATACGATATTCGCAGTAGTGTGGTGACTTGGAAAATGGGCTATGCCAACAGCTTTCTAGAAACACATGGAATAAAAAAGCCAGCCAATGAGTTTTTTAAAACAACCACGCTGTACCTTGAAGACAAGCCGGATCTAATGGCCACAGTTAGGCACTACACATTTCTTGAAAAAACGCCTGACAAAAAAGAGTTTCAATTGAAATTATTAAAGCTAGCTTTTACGGCCATTAGTTTTGGTGCCAAACAGGGTACCAAAGGGTGGCTCAATGATAGCGGAGAATGGACTAATCCAGCCTTGGTCGATATTCTAAGAAACTCAGGTGACCGTGATCGATTCTTGGCCAATTTCTCTGTTCAGGCGTTTATCAAAGAACAAGTGATTCTTGATGCTCATATTATTGAACTGGTCAAGGATCAAAGAAAAGATCTCTTTTGCAATCCAATTCTTCAAACTGCCTCAGGTCGCATCAGTAAGCCAAAAATACTGGCCTATTTGTACCAACACGATGAAAAAGAGATTATGGATGTGGTCAGCGCGGTTGCTGGAACTTTTGGTTTCGAACCCATCGCCAAAGTTCACGATGCGATATTTTTTAAACGGAAGTTGAATCTTGATATTCGAACGGAGATTGAATTCCAAATGCAAGAGTATTCAAATAATCCCTATTGGCGATTGACACCTAAAGAGCTTAAACGTTATGAGAAAAAATACACTGAAGAAGTTAAATTCAAAAACAAAAAAGAAGAAGATCCTGAGCTTCTCGAATTTAATCGTCAAGTTGCAGAATTTATGTTGAATTTTGGTTGATATCTTTTTGTGTTTTAAGTCAATATTTTATATTAACCCGCCAATCTGATCGGTTACCAAATAGAGGTTGCTCATATCCCAGGTCTGAAACTAAATTAATAACTCCTGCAATACATTCAAAAGGAGTTGCAAATGACAGGATTAAAAGCACTTAAATTGGTTCAAGCTAAAAAGCCTCAGAAAAATAGCCAGCAATTTTCTAGGAGGCAAAAACTCAGCAGCAAATTGGCTGAGCAAATTCAATTGGCAAAATCTGAGCAATCAGGTACAGCTTTAGAGCTCAAAAAAACTCGAACAATCAAAGATTCTGCTACAGGCGAATCTCAGCTAATAGAAGTGCCCATTAAGCTCAAACCTTGGTGGTGGAAAAATGATGCTGGCAAACTTTGTATTACCGTCCGATATGGCGCCAGAGTTTTAGAAATTATTGAGGGTAAAAATGCAATTGAAGCTGAAAACATTGCTGAGGTGATCAGTTCGCTGCAAGTGATTCTGAGTGCTGTTGATACTGGGGAGCTAGACTCGCGTATCGAATCTTTGAGTGAAAAGCCAAGGTCAGAAATATCAAAACCTCCAGATACTGAAAAAAAGAAGACCTTAAAACTTCCATTTAGATCAAGCTAAATTATATGTAAACCCAATTAGACCGGTCTTAGTACCGGTTTTTTTGGACTTTTATTTAGGTCGGAATAGTTGGGGGAGGGAGATTGGGTGACTTTATTTTTTGCATGGCGTTTTGAGCTTTTTGCATCTTTTGACGATTTCGCTCAAGTTTGACCGCGTTGCTGGCTCGTTTACTGCTGGCTTGAAGTTGTGCAAGGCGTTGCTTCTCAGGAGTCTTGGGCTGTTCAATTTCTAATATAAGCATAAAGTTATTTATGATTGCGGTGAATAGAGTGCGTTCATAGTCCATCCTTTTTGCTAAATAAATGTATAAAAAGGAGATCAACTATGCGATTTACTGAAATAGCCAACCCTGAAGATCAATTGGCACTTTGGAGAATGGTGTCCAATTCAATGTGGAAGGCTTTTGATGAGCCCAATTCAGGGGCCCTAATGCCAAACGCTCAACAAACTCAACCCAACCAGAACCCAGTTGTGAAAACAGTCGCTCCGCCCGCACCTATGGTGAAACCCTTGGCAAAGGGTATGGGGCGAATTGCTTCAATAAGTAAGCCAGTAGCTAAGCCAGCAAAGTCGGTCAAGGCGCCCAAGCCAAAAAAAGCACCCATGGCCGCAGCTCCTAAGCCTCTACCTAAGCCCAAACCACAACAGCTAACTCCAAATCAAGCTACAAAACAGCAGACCCAGCAGCATCAACAACTGGCCAAGCACCTGCACAAGGAGCTAATGAAACCCAACCCACAGCAAAGAATCTACCCCCAGCCGCCAACCCCCAGCCAAAAGTTGGCCAGCCCCACGGTACCCATGACGAATAGCTATGACGAAAGAGACAAGGACGAGCTTGTATTTCACTCACGAGCCCAGCACCCATTCAAGACCATAAGTCAGAGAAAAGGTGCGTTATCAGGTCAAAAGCATGGCTTTTAGGCAGAAAGCGCAGTGCTTTTTTGAACCGTAATCGCGGTTACGACAGCCATAGCGCAAATGGTTTGATTTGGCTCTCGATAATTGAGCGTGTGGCTACATGATCAGCCTTTTGATTTACTCAAAATTTATCTATCTGGTTTGGGGCAATGAACTATCTTGATAAAAGCGAGTTACTTCATTGAAGAGGTTGAATCGCTTAACCTCATTCATGATGCCGTGAGTACCTTCGCTCAAAATGACTAACTTTTTCTCTGGTGATCGTGTTAAAAGTGGAAACAATGTTTCTGCCATATAAAGAGGTGTATCTGCGTCCCATTCCGCCACTATGAGCAACGTAGGTACCGTTATCAATTCAGGGTTATAGACAGGTTTACCTGCACTCCAGAATAAACGACCATCTTTTACACTTCCATTTGGAGCACGTACATATTTAGGGTTTGCCATTGAACCCACTGGGTCGGAAGCAAAAGTCACCTCAGCCCATGCGTCAAACCATTCTTTAGGTTGCGGCTCTCGACCAGGAACAAGCCCAGTGTTCTTGCGTTTAAAAGCGTCCTCTATTGTGACCGTTCTATAAGCACCCAATGCACCACCGGAATCTGTGAGCGATACTGATTTTCGCAACCACACTGGGGCATACAAGACCAAGCGATTGACCTTGTCAGCATGGCGTGATGTGTACAGGGCCGCGGTTGAAGTGCCCCATGAATGCCCCAGCACATTGATCTTATCCACCCCACGGCGTTGTCTAATCCAATTGGCCGCAGAAGCAAAATCGCGTGCTGCTGTGTCTGTGTCAGCAATTGGAGGATTTTGTAAAGCGGGTTGATCCATTGCAGCTGTGCGCGAAGATTTTCCATAGCCGCGGATGTCAAGCATGTAAACGTCAAAGCCCTGTTGAGCCAGTACATCCATCCAGGAAAGTCCATCCAGTCTCAAGTCAAAACCAGTTTCAGAAGGATAGGTTGCTCCATGAACAAACAGCAACACATTGTCTTTGTGAAATTGTGCAGTGGATGCTAACCGTTTATTTCGCACATAAAGATTGATTCCAGGCTCATCGCTGGGAACCATGAAATCTTCGATGAGGATTTGAGCATTTTTTTGAGGTGAAATAGTCGAATCACTCATGACCATTTTGCTGGCACACCCGTTTAAAAATAGGTGTAAACAAACAAACAAAGAAAGCGTTAGCAGGCGGTTAAACCTGGCTGAAAAAATTAATCTAAACATCTGATTCTCCTCATATGGTGGGGTGAATGCAGCCGCTTCTCGAGCACTGAAACTCACGATAATGGTTAAAAAAGAATTCATTTGGCCTCAAAGCTCAGCATAAATATACGCGGGGTTACACTAGGTCTTTCTGATAACTCATTTGTTTATTGTAGATCTGGCCCCAATTACTGAATTATGTAAAAATTTACGAACATTTAAATAGTCCTACAGTCGCAAATCAATTTTTGCCGCCGCCGCTAATTTGGGCACCGCTATAGACTGTGACTGACCTCGAGGTCAAACCTTTTACAACCACGCCACAACAGATCAAAAATCAGCAGCAAAAGGCTCAACAGGAGTACGCCTCCCAGGTTAGAAAAGAACTGACCAAGAGGTCTTTAGAGCCTCAGCCAGGCGCACTTAAGCCATTATCTGGCAACATCATCAGTCCAATTGATGTGCCTAGGAATGCAAAAGAACGAGAGCGATTGAGGGGGGGGGACTGCCATCGAAGCCAATGTGATGTCAAAAAAAGTGCGATTTTGATTCATAAGCGCGGTTCATACAACTAAATTCATATTGAGATTGTGAGCCACAATCGCGGTCTTGACAGGCATAGCTACGATGGTTTCCCCAGGATTGACTAATGGTGTACAGATTTTTCCTTTTTCGGTTTTAAAAAAGGGGTAGCAAGACTGGCAAAATGATCCAATACTTGAAACGTCTGGTGGGGGTTACCCAACCCATAGAATACTTCCTTGTCGGGCAGCATATAGGCCATTTCTTTAGTGGCCCAACCCTCTGAATGCCATAGACCCTGAGCCACGCATTGATCAAGGGCTATTTGCTGATCTGTGCTCCATCTGGCGCAGTGCTCAACTGGGTCTTTGCAGGGGAAGATGCCAATCTCAACATTGGCAATTAAATCAGCTGCACAGAGTTTTTTTTGTCTGAAAATATTTCTGACTGAATTCTGTTTTTTACGACGCCGATCCAAAGTGTCAGATGCGCGCAGTAGATCTTTGGGGGATAAGTTCAAGTGACGTCCCATTTCAAAGTCACCCCAATGGTTCAGTTGGTCTTCTAGAGCACTATTTTCAACACTGACATTGAGCATCAATGATTTATAAGCAGGGATGATGGTTTTCTTGCTTCTTAATATTAAGTCAAACAGTTGATATTTTGCATTAACCGTATAGTGCTTGCCGCGAACTCTGGCTAATAACCAAGCTTCATAAATGATGCTTTGAGCAAGTGAAGAATCCAAATATTTTGGAATTACTAAACAAATCATTTCAGGATGCTCATTCTCTAAATCTTTAGAGACTAGTAACTGCAAACCGTGCCCAAGATCTTTTTTAAATTTCATCTCTATTTGAGGTGAGTCAAACAGCTTTGGTCCTCGATCTTGCCACCAATGCATAAAGCATTCGTATTTGAAAATGTCACCAAAATCATTCCAAACTCTGACTAACCTAGGATCCAAGCAGTTTCCATTTTCATGGCAACACCACCAATAATCTTTGCTACATCGTAAAAATGCCAACCACCAAAAGTAAAGGCTTGATTTGATGGCAGTAGATGCAAGATTATTCGCAGTCGGCATATCCATGGTTGTCTCCTTTGGTTGTGGTTATGAAAAAAACTCCTAATTTGAAAAAAATATAAAGTGGAGTGACATGTCACTCCACTTTATACGGTATGGGTTTAGCCTTTACTCAGCAGTGCATTTCGCCTGCTTTCATTAAATTAACAAGGAAAAAACCATGCAACTTACCAATGGTGCAATAAAAAAGACCGTCACGTCCAAGATGCCCCCGCCTCAAATCATTGATCATGATGAAGATGAAAACGATGGATTGGATACTTTCGATTTAAGTGCCTTCGTTATCCCCAGCGCCAGTAAAAGTGATTTGACTCTGCGTCCATCTGATAAGGATAAGAAGAAATCTGAAATAGCTCAATTTTTATCAGAAAGTGAAGACCTCTATGCCATGGGGGTTAAGTACGAAACGGAAGTCGTGGCCCGTGGACATCAGCATTTGTACGATCTTTTAGCGTCAATCTATAGCTTGGCATTGAAAATCGAGGCTAACGAACAGGCAAGCAAAATAGTTATAGCAATTAGAAAAGAATTGAAAGATAAACACGGAATAAACCTTCAAACCAATTGCACTGCCATGGCTGCCATCGTGAGATTTGTAGTGCGAAAAGATAAATTAACTGCAAGTCGGTACACAAAAGTTTTAACTGTTGCAAGGGAAGAAAATCTGTCGGCTCAGGATTTACCCGCATATATCACGCGTCGCGGTGGCGTTACACAGATACAGGAAACTGAAGCTGCATTC
Organism: uncultured beta proteobacterium; assembly: GCA_903875135.1. Lineage (GTDB taxonomy): Bacteria > Pseudomonadota > Gammaproteobacteria > Burkholderiales > Burkholderiaceae > Polynucleobacter. Next base: position 6,165 of record CAIQUZ010000077.1, read on the forward strand.
ATGTCAAAGAAAAAGGGAGACAAAAATACCAAGGCCAGAACAAACCTGATTCGCGAATATTTTCAGTTGTTGGGTCATGCCTCAAATGAAGATTTCCAGTACTCGGGCGCTGTCATTGAGCATAAGGAGGAAAAAGCTGAGGATGCAGAAACCTCAAGTTTTTGTGTTTTTATAGCTCAGCATGTCAGTGGAGAAAACTACAAGATCATTACTGCAAATGATTTGGGCTATGCCTATGAGGACAACTTGATTAAATATATGGGGAAAGAATTTCCAGAGGATCTATACAAACTCGAAAGAGGCCTGAGGAATTTCAAGCGTCAACTATCAATGGACAAAAATCAGCCTGATAGTTTGCGTAAAGATCTGGAGCGCCAACTTTCAAATCCAATGAAACATAAGCCCTTAGAAGTCATCGAGATGGGTACACCAATTGATGACGTTGAAGAATAATAAATTTTCAGCCAGTTAAAGATGAGTTCTTTAACTGGTATTTTTAATTTGAGGATAATTCAAATGACAAAATATTATGTGTTTAGAAATCAAACGGATGGTGTACAAAAAAATGTACCAGGGAGTCGCGAAGAAATAGCTTGTGAGATCGCAACTGTGGTTGGGCAAGATAATTTACCAAAGGATTTTTTTATTGCTTATGCACACGAAACAAAACATGAATGCATGGAAACAATGAGAGAGTTAGCCAAATGCACAATTGAAATAAATGATGATCTTGAAAAGCTTTGGGTTAACGAAGGAAGAGATTTATTTTCTAGTCTTGTAAACCTTGATGATCAAATTGAGGAAGCTTGTTCAAGTATGTATGGGGCAGCATTAGAAGTTGATAAGTTTGTATCTAGCAGTGAACACTTTCAAGACCTTGAATATTTGAACATCAAAGAAGTAGATCGAACTTTTGAATATATTAATAGTTCGGGTCTTTCACATTTCATTGATTCAATTGAAGAAATATATGAAGTTGAATTTTTCCATACTCAAAACGCTTAATGGATTAAATCATGCCTAAATATCTAATTCTTCGAAGATCAAAAGATGATCCCGCAACTAGTAAGCCTGGATCTCTAGAAGAAACTGCTTGTGCTATTGCAGAAGTTTTAACTCAATTACCTCTGTCTGCTGAGAGACTGAGAGCTATTCCTGTAGATGGCCCTGCTGCAACGTTTGCAACGCTGAAGGAATCTGCTATTTGCTCAATAACTATTGATAAAAAAAGTCAGAATTTTTGGAATTCGGAAGTATTTGATGTTCAAGAAAGTTTTGATCAATTTATAACTGCAAAAAATCGAGCTGAACAAAATTTGAATGATGCATTGACTGATATGAAAGAAAAACTTTACGAAAGTAGAGCATTTTCTAATTTAGATCCAGAGGATGATATTAGCGTCTATTCAGCACTAGACACACTAGGTGAATCAGATTTCCACTACAAATTTATTGAGACTTTGCGGGACCAGTATCAGTATCAAAAAATGAGGGGATTGTTTGATGAATGATCGATCTGATGTCTGAAATTTAAAAGTCTTTTATTGCTTAAAAATTAAGCAATTTAGTCGGGTGAATCATCAAAAAAAATGCAGACGAAAAAAAACCACAGAAGTAATTCTGTGGTGTTTATTCTGGCTCCCCGACGTGGGATCGAACCACGGACCAACAGATTAACAGTCTGCTGCTCTACCGCTGAGCTATCAGGGAATACAAACATTATAACAAAAAATTGGAGGTTTTATGGAGTCCTTTAATCAAACTGAAATTTCTTTGAGTTTTAGCTTATTTTTATGGCTTTTTGTCCACTTTTTAAGGTTCGATTTTGTGGGATTTTGGACCCATTTACTCCAGGTTTTTAGGTATTTTATTGAGCTTCCAATGTATCGGGTTTTCGGTTGGCAACTTTAATTCTTGACCATAAACTGCACTGACTATGAGATATCCCAGTTCTACTTCAATCGTTGTTAAGCCCAAGCAACTGCGCCTGGTCCGCAGGGACGACAGCTGCTACTGGCAAGCCCACTACAAGGTCGAGGGCGTCAAAACCTGGATC
>CAIQUZ010000078.1 GCA_903875135.1 uncultured beta proteobacterium
CTGAGCAAGCGCACATCTTCGATTCTTTTAACTGCGCGACCTGACTCAGATCCCATGAGATCAGCTGAAAACTCTTGATCGCGAAATACGGTTAGACCTTCTTTTAGAGATAATTGAAACCAGTCACGACAAGTAACGCGGTTTCCTGTCCAGTTATGAAAATATTCATGTCCAACAACACTTTCAATATTGGCAAAGTCGGTATCCGTAGCGCTTTGTGCATCGGCGAGAACATATTTTGTATTAAAGATATTGAGACCTTTATTCTCCATTGCGCCCATATTGAAGTCTCCAACCGCGACGATCATAAATCGCTCAAGATCCAGCTCAAGTCCGAAGCGCTTCTCATCCCACTCGATGGCTTTAATGAGCGATTGCATGGCATGATCAGTCTTAGAGATATCTTGTTCTCGCACCCAAACTTGTAAAAGTTTCTTAACACCCGATTGCGTTGTAATTTCTCGTTCAATCGAATGGAGTTTGCCAGCGACAATGGCAAATAAATAGCTGGGTTTATAGAAGGGGTCTTCCCAAAGTGCCGTATGCATGCCACGGTCAAGATCTACTTGTTCGATTAAATTCCCGTTCGATAACAGAACTGGATAAAGTTGTTTATTTGCTGTTAGTCGAACCTTATATTTGGTAAGAACATCAGGTTGGTCCAAAAAGTAGGTAATTTTTCTAAAACCCTCAGCCTCACATTGTGTAAAAAAATTTCCACCAGAAACATAAAGGCCCATCAAACTCGTATTTTGCTCGGGATGGTTGGCACAGACGATTTCTAATAGACCTTCATCAGGTAAGTGATGAATGACCAACGCAGATGAAGAAACCTCAAACTCTTTATACGCTAGACCGTTAAAAGTGATGGAGATCAGTTCTAAATCCTCTCCATGAAGTGCTAAAGAGCCTTCAGAAAGCCGTTTTAGCTGAATTTTAGAGCTAACGATCGTTTTGATCGGATTTAAAGCAAAATTAAGCTCGACACAGGAAAATGAGAAGTTAGGAGCGCGATATTGGTCGCGGTAAAAAGTCACTGAATTTTCTGTTTTTGTCATCAAGTTATTGTATTGCTTATACAAGATAATTTTTAATGGAACAATCTGATTTTATATGACATATTGGTTAATTGATAGTTAAATACTATCGATTTATTTAATAAATACAATTTTCCTATTTAATGTTTTACCCCTACACTACTATTGTCGATTCAATAATGTCTTTAATTGAACGATAAGAGGTTTTTTCAACTAACAAGGAGTTTGTTATGCCCACTTTAAAAGGTACTAAAACAGAACAGTGCTTGAAAGACGCCTTCGCTGGCGAATCACAAGCTAATCGTCGTTATTTATATTTCGCGAACAAAGCAGACGTAGAAGGACAGAATGATGTTGCTTCATTATTCCGTTCAACAGCAGAAGGCGAAACTGGTCATGCACATGGACATTTAGAATTTTTAGAAATGTCAGGTGATCCAGCAACTGGTATGCCAATTAAATCTTCTAAAGATTGCTTAGCATCAGCAGTAGCCGGTGAAACACATGAATACACCGATATGTATCCAGGAATGGCGAAGACTGCACGTGACGAAGGTTTTGATGAGATTGCGGACTGGTTTGAAACTTTAGCCAAAGCAGAGCGTTCACACGCAAATCGTTATCAAAAAGCTTTAGAGGCATATGTAGATTAATTGCTGTAGGGTTTTTTTTAGATTCCTGTGAAACAACGGGAATCTTTTAAAGAATCTTTTTGCACAGTGTTTTAACCACAAGGAATCATAATGAGTCGTGAAGGAAACCTAGAAGCCCCAACCAGGCATGCTTTGGATTGGAAGAATCCAGACTTCTACAGTGAAGAAAGTTTAAATGTTGAACTCGAACGCGTTTTTGATGTATGTCATGGTTGCCGTCGATGTGTTAGTTTGTGCGGATCATTTCCATCACTATTTGACCTTATCGACGCTACAGAAGATGGTGAAGTCCATGGTGTAAATAAAGCAGATTATGGCAGTGTGGTAGATCAGTGCTATTTATGTGATTTGTGCTACATGACAAAATGCCCATACACACCGCCACATCCATGGAATCTTGATTTTCCCCATTTAATGCTGCGTGCTAAAGCGGTTAAGCACAAAAAAGGTGAGGATAATTTCCGAGATAATTTACTTTCATCGACGGATAAATTAGGTCGATTTGCTGGGATACCCGTAGTGACTCAAGTCGTGAATGCGGTAAACCATAATTCCCTAGCCAGATCGGTGATGGAATCGACTCTTGGGGTAGACAAGAAGGCTTGGATACCGGATTTTGCACCCAAAAAGTTCAAGCAATTAGCTAAAGAGTCTAGTCAATGGGAAGTAAAGAATGGCGCAAAGACCCCAGGTAAGGTCGCCGTCTATGCTACTTGCTTTGTGAATTACAACGAACCTGGCATTGGTCAGGACTTATTAAATATTTTGAACCATAACGAAATTCCCTATCAAGTGGTGGATAAGGAGGCTTGTTGTGGAATGCCTAAACTTGAACTAGGTGATCTAGATGAAGTTGAAAAATTAAAAAATATTAATATTCCACAACTCGTAAAATTAGCAAGAGATGGTTATGCCATTGTTACCCCGATACCCTCCTGTACGCTCATGTTCAAACAAGAGTTGCCATTGATGTTCCCAAACGATGCTGACGTACAACTGGTCAAAGATGCCATGTGGGATCCATTTGAGTTCATGATTGCGCGGAAAAAAGATGGCTTGCTAAAAACGGAATTCCCGAAGTCCTTAGGAAAAGTGAGTTATCACGTGCCGTGTCATTCTCGCGTGCAGAACGTCGGAAAAAAGACGGCAGAAACCTTGCAGATGATCCCGAATACAGAGGTACATGTTGTAGAGCGATGCTCTGGACACTCTGGAACATGGGGTGTAAAGAAGGAGTTTCATGCAATGGCCATGAAGATTGGTAAGCCAGTATTTAAAAATATGGCTGAAAATGAACCTGATTACATTAGTTCTGATTGTCAATTAGCTGGTCATCACATTGAGCAAGGTATGGCAGAAGCTGGTCTGAAGTCCGCGCAAATGGAGCATCCTTTGTCCTTGGTCGCCATTGCGTATGGTATAAAAAATTAATAGTGAAAGAAAATATGAAAGAAGTCGATATGCCCAAAATTACCCGTGACCAAATTTTGACACTCGAGGCGTACCATAAAGCGCGTCCTCAAATTAGAGATCAAGCAATAGTGCTTCGTAAGTTAAGAACGGTTGCACTTGGCGAGCATTTGAATTTGATTTTCGAAAATGAATTTCTCATGAAATATCAGATTCAAGAAATGCTGCGCGTTGAAAAAGTATTTACAGAGGAGGGTATGCAAGATGAGCTGGATGCCTATAATCCTTTGGTCCCAGATGGGTCAAATTTTAAAGCGACAATGATGTTGGAGTACCCTAATGAAGCGGATCGTCGGATTGCACTCGGCAAGCTCGTCAATATTGAGCATAAGATGTTTCTCCAAGTTGAGGGTCAAGCACGAGTTTATGCGATTGCTGATGAAGATTTGCAGAGATCAACCGAGCATAAGACCTCTGCGGTTCATTTTTTACGCTATGAGTTAACGATGGATATGAAAAAAGCGTTGCAGGCTGGTGCGCAAATGATGATTGGTTGTGAGCATCCTGAATATCCAATGCATGTTGAAACATTAGCAGCTGAAACTTTAGCGTCGCTCTTAACGGATTTGTCGTAATTACTGCTTTGAATAAAAAACGCGGCGCATGCCGCGTTTTTTATTGGATAATTGATGAGTGAATTTAAAAAATATTATTGATTTTGTTTTACTCAGCGCCCTCTGGGGAATGTCTTATGTATTTATTCGTTTAACGGTAGGTCATGTTGCGCCCATCGTTATGGCAGAGTCAAGGCTTGTTATTGCCGCATTAGGAATTGCTATTTTTGCTATTTTTAAAAAGAGTTGGCGAGAAAATTTAATTCCGTATAAAAAAGATCTTCCCCGAATTACCATTATTGCTAGCCTCAATTCAGTGATTCCCTTCGCCCTTTTTACTTATGCGATGCAATATTTGAATGCGGGTATGGGGGCAATTCTTAATTCAACGTCACCAATTTGGACAGCAATCATCGGTGCGATTTGGTTAAAAGACCGACTCAGCCCTAGTCGAATCATTGGCTTAATTTTGGGATTTTCGGGAATTGTGTTCATGATGTGGGGTAAGGCACATTTTTCTACCGGTGGTTTGGGATTGCCGATTTTAGCCAGCATTGGGGTGACTTTTTCTTATGGCATTGCGACGAATTATATTAAGGTGTATGGTCAAGGGATTCAACCCTTTGGGTTGGCTTTTTCGAGCATGGTGATTGGTTCAATCATGCTCGCCATACCGGCCCTCATGAATCTACCGACTGAGGAAGTTCCACTTTCAGCTTGGATCGGCATACTTGGACTTGGTATTGGATCTACATCGATTGCTTACATATTATTTTATCGGCTCATTGATGAAACTGGTCCAACAGTGGCCATTACAGTAACCTTCTTGGTCCCGGTATTTAGTATCTTATGGGGTGATATCTTTTTGGATGAAAAATTAACATTACAAACATTTTTTGGTGGATTAATTATTATCTTAGGCACCGCATTAGCTGTTGGATTAATACCGTTTAAAAGAAAAAAAGTTGATCTCTTTTAAATGTGTCGAGCAATAAAATGTTGAGCTGCTGGGGTTTGTGGTGAAGTGAAAAATAGCTTGGTTGGCGACTGCTCTTGAATTTGACCATCTGCAATAAAAACAACATCATGGCAAACTCGTTTCACCTGAGCAAAGTCATGTGAGGCCATGAGGAAATTAATTCCTGTATTGGAAAGTTCTACAATTTTCGATTCAATCAATAGAGTTGATGCTGGGTCTAGGCTAGCGGTAGGTTCATCTAAAAGTACTAATTTGGCATCCATCAGACAAGCCCGAGCCAGAGCGAGTCGTTGTTTTTCTCCCGCGGATAATTTGGTCGCGGGCTGCTGATTTAAATGGTCTAGTTGAAATTCCTGCATCACTTGTTCAATACGATCATTGGTTAATGAGGGGTAAACATCTTTTAAGAGTCGTAGATTGTGATAGACAGACATTTTGATCATCGGTGTTTGATGAAGCACCATGAATATTTCTTTGTACGGATTCACTAAATCAAAATTTGGTTGATGAATGAGTCCTGCTATCACTTTTAAAAGTGTTGTTTTTCCTGAGCCGTTTGCACCAATAACTCCAGTAATGGAGTGACAATGGATCTTCTGATTTGAGATATTGAGAATAGCTCGCTGATTGTGAACAACTCGGATATTGCGGAGCGTGATGTCAGCCATATTTTTTCTCTGACATTTTTTTTGTTAAAAAAGCGAATAGATTGACCATCAAAACTACTAGAATAAGAACAATTCCTAGAGAAAGGGCGAGAGACAGGTCACCTTTACTTGTCTCTAATGTGATTGCTGTAGTCATGGTGCGAGTATGGTGTGCAATATTTCCACCGACAATCATGACAGCACCAACCTCAGAGATGGCTCGTCCAAACCCTGCAAGAAGGGCAATAATTAAGGAAAAACGACAGTCCCATAAGATCCATTTCATTTGCTGAAAGAGTTTTAGGTGTAAAGATAAAAATGTTTCCCGATGGGTTTGCCAGGCGTCACTAATAGTTTGTCGTGATATGGCAGCGATTAAAGGTGTTGTCAGTAAAGATTGAGCAATGATCATTCCGGGAACGGTAAAGAGAATACCTAAAGAGCCGAATGGTCCGGTCCGTGAAAGTAAGAGATACACTAAAACACCAATAATGACCGTAGGGACATTCATGAGGGTGTTGATTAGGGTAATGCATCCATCCCTACCTGGAAAGCGAGCAATGGCAAGAATGGCGCCTAAAGGAAGTCCGAGAATCGTTCCAACGATCAGTGCGCTAACGCTAACCTTGAGTGAAGTAAAAACAGTTTGCCAGACATCACCATTTAAATGAAGTACTGCTAGGCATGCTTGAAGAATTGTTTCCCACATTGTTAGGGTTTGGCGTTGGGGAAGAAGAGTTGCTCACCATTGATTTGATAACTCGCAATTGTTTTTTGCCCTATCGGTGAGATGAGCCAATTAATAAATGATTGCCCCTCTTCTTTTTTGACGTGCGTATATTTTTCAGGGTTCACCAACATAACGCCGTATTGATTGAATAGTTTAGGGTCACCTTGAACGAGTATTTTAAGATTGCCACGATTTTTAAAGGAAATCCAGGTGCCTCGGTCGGTTAGGATGTACGCACTCATTGCAGAAGCAGTGTTCAGAGATGGTCCCATGCCAGATCCTGTTTCTTTGTACCAAGTATTCTTTTGTGCATTTGGCTCAAGATTGGCATCTTTCCAGTAGCGAAGTTCTGCGGCATGCGTGCCGCTTTTATCTCCACGCGAGATAAAGTTAGATTGCGTGATTGCGATTTGCTCAAGAGCTTTTTGAACAGAATTTGTTGGACCGATTTTTGCCGGATCATTTTCTGGCCCAATCAAAACAAAGTCGTTGTACATTACGTCATATCTCTTTTTACTAAATCCTTCGCTGAAGAATTTTTCTTCAGCGACTCGGTCATGGACAAAAACGACATCAGCATCTCCGCGTCGTCCAATATCCAAGGCCTGCCCGGTTCCTACGGCAATGACTTTGACTTGTGTGCCAGAAGTTTTTTCATAGATAGGTAATAAATAATTAAATAGTCCAGATTGTTCTGTTGAAGTTGTTGAAGAAACAATGATGCTTTTTTGAGCTATACAAACTTGGGTCAACGCAAACGTAATCAAAATACTTTGGATTACATATCGAAATAACTTCATGGACTGATCAACCTTTTTCGTTGGGTATTCATATTCTAACAACATGAACGCTACAAGGTGCTTCTTCAACCACTTTTGTCATGACGGAACGCCAAGGAATGACTCGATTAGGAATTTCTTGACTGGCCCCAATGAGTATCACTGATGCTTCATTATCCGCCGCAAATTCGATAATTTTACTAGCAGGATCCATAGACTCTAAAACGTGACAAGAAATACGTTCTGCGGGCATTTGAAGAGGTTTTGCCCAATCCTTTAAGCGCACGAGGTGCCCACGGTAAAGGCCACTAGTCGAGTCTATTTCACGCGAACCTTCAAAAGTTGGGGTGTTGCCAAGAATGTGAATACACGAGATTCTCCCCTCTGGGAAGACACGCATAATGTTTAAGGCTGCTCGTTGCATACGTTCAAACATGGCAAGGTTTTCAGTAGCAGTATCAATAGCAATGACCATAAGCGGCGCTTGTTCATAGATGATCGTACTTCTTAAAATTGAAGAAGGTTCGTAGCCAGCAACCTTCACCCAGCGACAAAAGCTTTCCCAGAAGGAGAGTGCGGTTTGACGATGTGCTCGTTCAGTCAGTTTGACTCCATCAGGCTCTCTCAATAATTGCCGAAGGTGGGTAGCGCTTTGGAAGCGGTCTTTGGCAAAGGGCTCTAAGCAACGTAAGATGATTTCTTGTAACCATGGAGGGGTATCTGTTCGGAGTGCTCTAGGCGGCGTGGGTTGGGACCAGAACCTTTTTTTTAATCCATTGAGTGTTTGAGGATTATCAAAAGGAAGAGTTCCCGTCAACATCTCATAAAGAATAACGCCAAATGAAAATAGATCACTGCGTAAATCATCTCTTACTCCAACGATTTGTTCTGGCGATATATAAGGGGCTGAGCCAATACCTTTACGCATTTCTTCGGCTAATAGATCAGGAAAACGAGCGTGATGTGCGAGACCAAAATCAATAATGCGTGTTTCAAGCTTGTCGTCAATCAAAACGTTATCGGGTTTTAAATCGAGGTGAATCACTTCTTGGCTATGGAGACTTTGGATAGCACGTGCCAAGTTAATCGCAATGGTCAGAACTTGGTCGATTGGTAATTGCTTGTTCTTTTGAATCATGGACTCTAAAGAAATACCGGCGACCTTTTCCATCGCGATATATGGATTTATTGCCATATGACCGCCTTTGATAAACCGTGGGGAATAAGGGCTATCAAGTCCTCTCATTACCGTCAGTTCAGTTTCAAAGCAGATGAGGTTTTCGATCGGATGATCTCTACCCACTTTAGGAATTTTTAAAAGGACGGTGTGTTGCGTACTTTCTTCAATCGCTTCTTTGAGAATAGCCATACCACCTTGATAGACTTCTTTACCAATCAGAAAACCATCGACAGTTTTGCCAATTTGGAAAATTTCTTCAACTGATTCGATATCAATAGAGTATGGTGAGTCAGATTGAAAAAAGGAGAACATGGTTCGTTAATTACCCCCCCTTTAGAAGTCGTTCTGCAAGATCATCAGGTAATCCAGCTGCTCTTACTTTGTCTGCTGCCAGTAGATGGTTATATGACACTCTTTGAAAATACATCGTTTCTTTTTCTGAATCGTAAATAAGATAGTTCGCCTTTGGATTTCCATCTCGTGGTTGCCCAAGAGAGCCAACTATCGCGACCCATCGACGGTGGCGACCTGTGGGTATTTCATCTCCAGGGTGGGGGCTAAAACGAATCAACTTTCCCACGGAGCTTTGGTAATAAAGTGCTTGATCATGCACATGTCCTGAAAAGGTATAAATTTTTCCAGATGCTTCAGCACTTCGCCAGGCTGATAAGCCATCATCGACGTAATGCCAGGATTCAGGTTGGTATGCTGAGGCATGAACATAGCATCGATCTTCCTCATGAATGATGAGTGGTAAATTCTGTAAAAAATTTGATTGTTCAGTACCTAATTGTGATTTTGTCCATTCGATCGCCATTTGTGCGATGGGATTCATTCGGAAAGCATCTGAATCACAACAAGCTTTGTCATGATTGCCTTGAATAGCAGTTGCTTTGCCTTGATCAATCAAACTTTGGATTTTTTGTATAACCTCGCAAGGATTTGCGTTATATCCGACCAGATCGCCAAGGAATACATAACGAGAAGCACCTTGCTGGTTAGCGTGTTCTAGGCAAGCCTCGAGGGCTTCTAAATTACTGTGAATATCTGCAAAGAAGGCAATATGTTGAACACTCATACTCGATATCATAAGAGAAAGATGGGGAAAAGTCTTCAATCCTCTAAAATACCATTTTCTTATAAGGAGATTTTCATGGTGCGTCAACTTCTCGTTCGTATTTTATTTGTCTTTGCCAGTTGTTCTGCGTTGAGCGCCTATGCTCAGACACAAGCGGGTAATTTGCAGATATCTCAACCAACAGTAAGAACAACATCTCCGGGACAGATGATGAGTAGCGCTTATTTGGTAATTGAAAATAAAGGTGCAACCCCAGACCGGTTGGTTTCAGTTTCTTATTCTCGTGCAAAAGAAGTTCAAATTCATGAAATGAAAATGGACGGAGACAAAATGATGATGCGTCAAATGACTGCTTTAGAGATTCCCGCCAATGGTTCTGTAGAATTAAAGTCGGGTGGATACCATCTCATGATGCTGGGTTTACAAGAGCCGATTAAAGAGGGGGATTCTGTGAAAATGACCTTACAGTTCGAAAAAGCAGGAAAAGTAGACATTTCTTTCCAAACGAAAAGCATGGCCGGCATGAAGCACTAAAAAAAATCGCCCTAGAGCGATTTCTTTATTCCTGGTCTAAATTTAGGTTTAAATCTGTTACCGCGCCAAGACTTGCAGAACTCGCAAGCTTCGCGTACTTTGCCAATATACCTCTCGTGTAACGCGCCTTTGGCTTGATCCAAAGCGCTCTTCTTTTTGCAATCTCATCTTCTGGCAGGTTTAACTGAATTAGTAATTGATGGGCATCAATCGTAATGGAGTCACCTTCTTCGATCAGAGCGATGGTTCCCCCTATATAAGCTTCTGGAGCGACGTGGCCGACCACCATTCCCCAAGTTCCGCCAGAGAAACGTCCATCGGTAATTAAACCAACAGTTTCACCCAGACCTTGACCGATTAAGGCAGAAGTGGGCGCTAACATTTCGCGCATTCCCGGTCCTCCCTTAGGCCCTTCGTACCGAATAATAACAACATCACCGTGAGTAATTTTATTGGCCATAATGGCTGCCATGGCATCATCTTCTGAGTTAAAAACGCGAGCTGGGCCAGTAATACTGGGATTTTTCAAACCACTAATTTTGGCTACACAACCCTCAGGAGAAATATTCCCCTTGAGGATGGCTAAATGACCTTCAGCATAAATGGGGTTTGATAAGGGGCGAATCACAAACTGATCAGCACGAGGCGTTGAAGGAACATCTTGTAATGTTTGTGCGATTGTTTTACCAGTGATGGTCATGCAATCGCCATGTAGCAAGCCCCCATCCAGCAAAATCTTCATTACCTGAGGTATCCCACCAGCCAAATGTAAATCAGTCGCCAAGTATTTACCAGAAGGTTTCATATCGACAATCACGGGCACCTTTCGACGGATTCTTTCAAAGTCATCGATTGTCCATTCCACTTCTGCCGCGCTGGCAATTGCCAAGAAATGGAGAACTGCATTCGTAGAGCCACCAACTGCCATGATGACGGAGACAGCGTTTTCGATCGATTTTTTGATAATGATGTCGCGTGGACGAAGATTATTTTTTACTGCTTCTATTAGCACTTTGGCAGATTCTGCAGCACTGACCCGTTTTTCTTCATCAATGTTTGACATGGTAGACGAATAGGGTAGGCTCATACCTAAAGCTTCAAATGATGAACTCATGGTATTTGCCGTATACATGCCGCCACAAGAGCCACTGCTAGGGCAGGCATTTTGTTCAACACCTTTTAAGTCTTCGGCGCTCAGTCTGCCGGATGTAAATTCGCCAACTGCTTCAAAAGCTGAAACAATATTAAGCTCTTTGCCCTTATAGTGTCCTGGTTTGATCGTGCCACCATAGACGTAAATGCTAGGGACATTGGTTCTAGCCATAGCCATCATTCCGCCAGGCATATTCTTATCGCAACCACCGATCACGATGACGCCGTCTTGCCACAAACCATTCACACAAGTCTCAATACTATCCGCAATCACTTCTCTTGAGATTAAGGAGTATTTCATGCCTTCTGTACCCATCCCCATACCATCGGAGATCGTTGGGGTGCCGAAAATTTGTGAGTTAGCTCCACCAGCCTCTAGGGCATCGACTGCGGCGTCTGCCAGCGTTTGTAGGCCACTATTACAAGGGGTAATAGTAGAGTGGCCATTGGCTACGCCAATCATGGGTTTTTTAAAGTCAGCTTCTTCATAGCCCATTGCATAGTACATAGAGCGGTTAGGGGCACGAGCAACACCCTCTGTAATATTACGTGAGCGGCGATTAATAGGATTTTGGTCATTAGACATAAAGGATCTCCGGCGAATAAATAATAAAAATATGTTTATCCCTCTATTTTGCCGTTATTTTAAAAAAACTGATAAAAATTCCTCTTACAAATACAATACAAGTACTATTTTGTGGAATAACGGAAGTCTAACGCATTGAAAAACTTTGATCTGATTGTCATTGGCGCTGGCGCTGCTGGGTTATTTTGTGCTGGTGTGGCTGGCCAATTAGGTAAAAAGGTGTTGGTAATTGATCATGCCAAAGTACTGGGTGAAAAAATTCGGATTAGTGGTGGGGGGCGTTGCAACTTCACGAATCTCAATACAACCCATCAGCACTTTTTATCCATGAATCCGCATTTTGTGAAGAGTGCTTTAGCGCAATTTTCTAGTCATGACTTTATAGAGCTTGTTAAAAAGTATCAAATCCCATTTCATGAAAAGCATCAGGGGCAACTCTTTTGTGATGAATCCGCAAAAGATATTATTCAATTACTGCTCAAAGAATGTGAACTGGGCCACGTAGAAATCTTGAATCCAGTTGCCGTTGAAAAAGTAGAGCCAATGGATGGTTTATGGAATATCAGCACAAAAGATACTGACTATGTGGCAAAAAATCTCGTCATAGCCACAGGTGGTTTGCCAGTGCCAGCGATTGGGGCCTCAGACTTTGCTTTGCAGATAGCAAAGCAGCTGGATATTGCCGTGGTTGAGCCAAAGGCAGCGTTGGTTCCTTTAGCATTCACTTCGCAAATATTTTCAGCGATTGAAGATTTTGCTGGCTTAAGTACCAAGGTCCATATTTCGGCTGGAAAAGCTAAAGAGCGATATGGTTTTGGTCAATTTGACGAAGACCTTTTAATCACTCACAAAGGCTTATCAGGACCAGCTGTTTTACAGGCAAGCTCATATTGGTCAGAAGGTGAGGCGATTCATGTTGCATGGGTAGCTAAAGAAAAATTAGAAAATTTGTTAGCGCAAGAGGATTCAAGGCTCAAGACTGTCGATAACTTACTGATTGAATTTTTACCCGCTAGGCTCGCCAAAGAATTTGCTAAACAGCTAGGGATCCATGGCAAGAAATGGGCAGAGGTTGCCAAAAAAACACGACAAGCTTTAGTTGATCTTCTGTGTGAGTGGAACGTTAAACCTGCCGGAACGCTTGGTTGGAACAAGGCAGAGGTCATGCTTGGTGGTATAGATACGAAAGAACTTGATAGTAAGACCCTGATGTCCCGCCGCTATCCTGGGTTGTTTTTTATTGGGGAATGTGTGGACGTGACAGGACACCTTGGAGGGCATAATTTTCAATGGGCTTGGTCAAGTGCCTACGTTTGCGCCAATAATTTAATTCTTTAATACTGCGATCAGCTCGCATACTTCTTGCAGTTGATTCACAACCTTGATTTTTTCAAAGTGTGACTCGGCCATCAGTCCTTGAGTTACTGAATGTTTTAAGAAGCTGATCAAACCATCATAGTAACCAGACCAGTTTGCAAGGATGATCAATTTTTGATGAAATCCGGTTTGTGAGGTCGCCCACACATCAAAGAATTCATCAAGAGTTCCCACTCCACCCGGAATAATGATGTAAGCATCAGAAAAGTCATCCATGCGCTGTTTGCGCTCACTCATCGTTTTGACATAATGGACTTCTGAGAGATGCTCAACGAGACCTTCTTTTACTTGCAGTTGGTGAGGAATGATCCCAATGACAGTGCCATGTTCCTCAAGGGCGCCTTTCGCAACTTGGCCCATTAAGCCGCCACTTCCGCCACCAAAAACCAAACCCTGCTGATTTTTTGCGATTTGAGACCCAAGTTGAAAAGCCCACTCTGACCATTCCGGGTTATTGCCTGGCCTAGACCCACAAAAAACACAAATATTTTTCTTCATTTGCCTAGCATATCAATAAAATTGAAAAATACAATTTATATTCAGAAAATGAATATTTCAAACGAGTTGATTACAATATGAATATAACTATTTTAATAACCGTTTTTAATATAACCCTAAAGAGAAGTGAGATATGACAAGTCAATTAAATGAAGCCAGCCTAAAGCAGTTATTTTTAGATGCAAGAACAGTTCATGGTTTTGTTCCAGAGGCTGTATCTGATGAACAGATCCATCAGATTTATGATTTGATGAAATGGGGACCAACCTCATTTAATGGTCAGCATGCACGTTTTATTTTCTTAAAAACTGCAGAAGCTAAGGCAAGATTGAATCCAGCATTAACTCCGGGTAATGTTCCGCAGGTAGCTGCTGCTGCTGCAACGGTAATCGTTGCGTATGACACCAAGTTCTTCGATAACTTTGCGACGCAGTTTACGGCAATTGACCCTAAGCCTTTTTATGACACCAAACCTGAATTTGCAGATGCTACGGCATTCCGTAACAGCAGCATTCAAGGTGGGTATTTGATTTTGGCCGTGCGTGCTTTAGGCCTTGATTGCGGTGCAATGTCTGGTTTTGATAATGCCAAAGTGAACGCTGAGTTTTTTCCTGATGGACGTTTCAAATCTAACTTCTTGCTCAATATTGGCCGTGCTGATCCCAAAGGTATTTGGCCTAGAGGACCTCGTTTACCGTTTAACGACGCAGCACAAATTCTCTAAAAGTTATTCCGAACCCTATGTGGAGCTCGGTTTTCGCAATTAGTATTGGGGCCTCGTTAGGGGCCCTTTTACGGTGGTTCTTTGGCTTGTGGTTAGATGCAATGCCAAGTGTAATGTCGATGGGTATTCTTGCCTCTAATTTAGTTGGTGGGTATCTTATTGGTATTGCCGTAGGGTTTTTTAGTATGCATGCGGATCTACCTCCGCAGTGGCGTTTGTTCATCATCACTGGATTTTTAGGTGGCCTTACCACGTTCTCATCTTTTTCTGCAGAAGTGACGAAGATGATTCAATATGGTCAATTAAGTGCGGCATTATCCACGGTATCGATCCATTTAATCGGTTCTTTAGTGATGACATTTTTAGGTATCTACACCTACCAATTATTTAAATAAAAGGATTTGTATGGCAATTTATCAACTTGGTGCTTTAATTCCAAAAATTCATCCTGATGCGTATATTTCTCCTGAGTCAACCATTATTGGTAATGTCACGATCGGGGCAAATTCATCGGTATGGCCTGGGGTTGTGATTCGCGGAGATAATGACGCGATTACGATCGGATCAGGAACGAGCGTTCAAGATGGTACTGTACTGCATGCCGATGAAGGTGTTCCTCTAACCATTGGTGACAACGTAACGATTGGGCATCAGGTGATGTTGCATGGTTGCACCATTCATAATGGGGCTTTGATTGGTATTCAGGCGGTCATTTTGAATCATGCCGTCATTGGCGAAAATTGCTTAGTAGGTGCCGGAGCTTTAGTTACGGAAGGTAAAGAATTTCCTGCGGGATCAATGATTATTGGCTCACCGGCGAAAGTTGCTAGGGAGTTATCCCCAGAAAATATTGCTCGTTTGAAAATGAGTGTCAGTCATTATGTTGATAAAGTTCCAGTTTATAAAAATGAGTTGAAGAAAATAGGTTAATCGATAAAGGAATTGACATGATTTTAGAAATTGCAGATATCACCATCGTCGCTGGTAAAAATGCTGAATTTGATGTGGCAATTGAACGTGGCGTTAGAGAAGCCATCTCGCTTGCTAAAGGCTTTATGAGCTTTAAGATTCAAAAAGGGATAGAGAACCCCAATCGTTATTTATTAATGATTCAGTGGGCTACTTTAGATAATCACATTGTCGACTTTAGAAATTCACCGAACTTTTTAAAATGGCGTGAAATCGTCTCACCCTTTTTTGCGGGCCCACCAGTCGTGGAACACTTTCAGTTATTGACGGAGTGAGGTCTTCGAGGAGCATTCTCTAAGGGGTGCTCTGACAATTCTGGATCGAGGGCGATGCGGTCATCAAAAACAAAGCACCCGCCTTCATAAAAATCTTGCCCCACCTCTTCGAAATATTTAAGTATTCCACCATTGAGTTGAAGGGTGTTGGTCAAGCCAATTTCTTGCATGAGAAGATTAGCCTTTTCACAGCGGATGCCCCCTGTACAAAAACTGACGACAGTTTTATCTTTAAGTTCTTCTACATGCTTTGATAATTCTTGCGGAAATTGACTAAATTTTTCAAGATGAAAGTGGATCGCATTTTTGAATGTACCAAACTCCACTTCAAAGGTATTTCTTGTATCCAGAAGCACAACCTGTTGACCTTGATCATCATGGCCTTGCAACAACCACTGTTTGAGTTGTTGTGCTGAAACGCTGGGAGCTCTTTTTTTAAAAGCTTGGATGGTAGGGTGATTCATGCGAATAATTTCATTCTTTACTTTAACGAGCATCTTTTTGAAGGGTTGATAGTCTGACCAACTATCTTTCGTCACAATATCTTCTAGACCAGAAAACTGATTGAGCCACTGAAAAAAATCTCTGATGGAAGCCTCGTTGCCAGCTAAAAACATATTAATGCCTTCATTTGCCAAAATGATGGTGCCCTTCAATTCTTGAGCGAGGCATTTTTGCAAAAGTTGCTCCCGAAGTGTATCTAGGCCACTTAATTCACAAAATCGATACGTAGAAATATTGAGAAACATTCAGGTGCTCGTATTTTAAAATTTCTCGTTTGCTCTTAGGAAGCGCCATTGCCCCACTGGCAGGTTGCCCAGTGGAATCTGGCCAATGCGGATGCGTTTGAGACCAATCACCTGAAGTCCGACAAGTTCGCACATCCGACGAATTTGTCGGTTGCGACCTTCCCTGAGGACAAAGCGTAATTGATCTTCATTTTGCCAACTCACCTTCGCCGGCTGTAATGCCACACCATCCAAAGAAAGGCCGTGACAGAGAAGGCTGAGATCGGAAGGTGCTAACTTACCCTCAACGCGCACTAAGTATTCTTTTTCAATAGAGCTTTTTTCGCCAATGATTTGCTTAGCAATACGACCATCTTGGGTCAGAATTAAAAGACCTGTTGAGTCAATATCCAGTCGACCTGCCGGGGCAAGACCTTTTGTATTGATACGAGCATTTCGATCTGCGTCCAAATGGGTCCTAAAAAATCGATCAGGCGTAATGAGAGAGGCGGCAGGTTGATACTCTTTATCCTCATCCAAATGCGAGATAAACCCAACAGGTTTGTGCAAAAGGACAGTTACTCGAGCGTTTTGCGCCAGTTTAGCTTCTTTTTTTAGTTCAATTTTTTGATGAGGGAAGGCCCTTGAGCCTAGTTCATTCACTACAACACCATCAACGGTGACAAGACCTTGCTCAATATATTGATCGGCCTCTCGGCGTGAGCAAAGGCCTTGTTCTGAGAGTAATTTTGATATCCGTATTTTTTCCACAGCTCTATTATCAAGCAAGCGACACATGTTCGGCTTAAAATATCAACTTCAGACAAAATCCATTGCGATTTTTCTTCACCCAATTAGATTGTAAATATTTCATGGCTTTATTTGTACTTAGTGATGCCCAACTCGCATACGGGCACGTAGATTTGTTAGCAAACACCTCATTTTCTTTAGAGGAGGGTGAAAGAGTCGGGTTAATTGGTAGAAATGGCGCCGGTAAATCCTCTTTTTTAAAAATCGTCGCTGAGTTAGAAAAGCCTGATGCTGGGTTAATCCAGAAACAACAAGGCATTCGGATTGCCTATGTTGCTCAAGAGCCTATCTTTTTGTCAACTGATTCTGTGTTTGACACTGTTGCTAAAGGGTTAGAGGAAATTCGGCACTTAAGAACTGAGTATGAAACCTTAAGCATGCAAGAGTGGAACGATGAGGTCGGTCATCAGCTTGATGTGTTGTACGGCAAGATTGACGCTAGTGAGGGATGGGCTTGGGAGCAAAAAATTGAAGAAGTTCTTCATCAATTGCACCTCGACGGAACACGTTTAATGTCTGAACTGTCAGGGGGGAATAAAAAGAGAGTTGCCTTAGCTCAAGCCTTGGTGACCAAACCAGATGTCTTATTACTCGATGAGCCGACTAACCATTTGGATATGGACTCCATTGAATGGTTGGAGCAGCTTTTGATTGATATGAACCGCTCTCTTGTCTTTATTACGCATGATCGCGCTTTTTTAGACAAGGTGGCCACCCGTATTATTGAACTAGATCGTGGGATTATTCGAAGTTATCCAGGAAATTTTCAATCCTATTTGAGTCTTAAAGAACGTCAATTAATGGATGAATCTTTAGCGAATGCAAGAGCGGACAAATTACTTGCCCAAGAAGAGGTTTGGATAAGGCAAGGGGTTGAAGCGAGAAGGACGCGAAGTGTCAGTCGGATTGCGAGATTAGAGCACTTGCGAGAACAACGTTCACAGCGAAGAGAGTTAGTCGGGCAGGTAAAGTTAGACATTAAGACGGGTGATAGAACCGGCAAAATTGTGGCAGCCTTGGATAATATTTCACTCTCCTTTGGGAAAAAAATTATCGTAAAAGATTTTACGGCCACTATTTTAAGGGGCGATAAGGTTGGATTATTGGGACCCAATGGCGCTGGAAAATCTACTTTATTAAAAATCATCTTAGGGCAGTTAGCGCCGAATAAAGGAGAGGTTAAGCAAGGCAGTATGATTGAAATTGCTTATTTTGATCAACTTCGAGAAGCGTTAGATTTAGATGCCACACTGGAGGATTTTATTAGTCCAGGGAGTGAGTGGGTTGAAATTGGTGGGCAGCGCAAACACGTGAAGAGTTATTTAAACGATTTCTTGTTTTCCCCAGAGCGTGCACGTTCTCCGATTAAGACGCTTTCTGGTGGTGAAAGAAATCGCCTTTTACTAGCTCGTCTGTTTGCTAAACCGGCCAATGTATTGGTTTTGGATGAGCCGACTAATGATTTAGATATTGATACTTTGGATTTGTTAGAAGAGTTTTTGCAAGACTACAAAGGAACTGTCTTTTTGGTCAGTCATGATCGGCAGTTTCTTGATAACGTGGTCACTAGTATGATTGCCTTTGAGGGGGACGGACAGTGGCGGGAGTACGAGGGTGGTTATGAGGATTGGAAGATTCAAAATCAGCGCCGTTTAGATTTACAAAAAACGAGAACAGTCACAGAAGAAAAGTCGAGCAAGTTACCAAAAGTAAAAGAAGATTCAAAGCCGAATAAAAAGCTAACGATCAACAAATATCAGCAAATTGAATTAGATAAAATAACTGTTCAAATTGAAACTTTAGAGCAAGAGCAAGTGAAGATTTCCACAAAGTTAAGTGAGCCAGGCTTATATGCAGAAAAACCACAGGTAGCAAAGGACCTTCAGGTGAAGGCCGGTGAGATTGATGCTAAGCTCGAGACACTCATGTCAAAATGGGAAGAGTTGATGGCGCAGGGTTGAAGTACAACGAAGGAGATAAGCATGGATTTTGGAATAAAAGATAAAGTTGCATTGGTACTAGCTTCAAGTAAGGGGCTAGGTCGTGCTATTGCGATTTCGTTAGCTAAAGAGGGTGTCAAGGTCATTCTTACAGGAAGAAGCGTTGATGAGATGAATGCCACTGCCAAAGAAATTACGGCTGTTGGCGGCTATGCTTATGTACTGCCTTGGGACTTGCATCAATTAGACCAAATTGATGCCAAAGTAAGTCAAATTGAGAAGGATGTTGGTCCGATTGATATCTTGATTAATAATTCTGGGGGACCGCCAATGAGTCAGGCGTTTAATCAATCGATTGAATTATGGCAAACGAGTTTTAATCAGATGATTCTGATGATCATGAAGGTGACTGACCGGGTTTTGCCCGGCATGAGAGAGCGCAAGTGGGGACGAGTGATTACGACGACTAGTTCTGGGACCGTTTCACCCATCGCGAATTTAGCTATCTCTAATACCTTACGTATGGCCTTAAATGGTTGGTCAAAAACATTATCGAATGAGGTTGCTGCTGAGGGAGTCACTGTTAATATCATTCTCCCTGGTCGAATCTTGACCGACCGTATTATGCATTTAGACGGACAGCGCGCAGTTAAAGAGGGCAAACCATTGGAGGAGATTACGCAAAAGAGTGTGAGTACAATCCCAATGAAACGCTACGGCACACCCTCAGAATATGCCGATGCGGCAACATTTTTAGCAAGTCAACAAGCTTCTTACATTACTGGTACATCATTACGTGTCGATGGTGGAAGTTTTGCGGGGCTTTAAACAACGGATTTTACAAAGCAATGAATTAATTTGGTTGTTTGTTGCTTTGGTTGTGTCTGTGACAGCTATTACTAGCGTCACGTTTTTGGCAGATCGACTTAATCAATCTTTTCAGCAGAACGCCCATGATCTCATAGGAGCTGATGTGATTGTTCGAGGCGATCAAGAACTCGATCGCTATTTTGAGAGCACCGCCAAAAACTTGGATTTGGCTGTAGCACATACTGTCATTTTTTCAACGATGATGCGAACCGGTGTGCAAAGCAAGTTGGTTTCCCTCAAAGCTGTTTCTCATCAATATCCTTTGCGTGGAAAGATGACATTAGCCCAAGAAGGTCGAGGACTATTGCCCGGTGAGATTTGGTTAGAGCCTCAATTGGCTAGAAATTTAAAGATTCAAATTGGGGATCAGGTGCTGCTAGGGGAAAAATCTTTTCTGGTATCGAATCTGATTATTAAAGAGCCTGATCGAGGGGCTACTTTTATGAATTTTGCGCCAAGAGCCATGATTAGCGAAGAAGACCTTGAGGCAACTGGATTGATTGGCATTGGAAGTAGGGTAACTTATCGATTGCTAGTTGCAGGACAAGATCAAAAAAATGTTGCTCGCGATTTGAAAAATGTGGATGAATTTAGTACTTTGGCAAAAGCTTATATTGCATCAAAAAATCTCCGAGGAGTTCGTTTGGAGGGTTTGGACAACGGCCAACCATTACTACGAAAAACGATTGATCAGGCGAGTCGTTTTTTGTCGCTCGTTGCCATATTGACGGGAATGATTTCTGCGGTTGGAATTGGTTTGGCAAGCCGACGTTATGTAAAAAAACAGGTGATTACTACAGCGGTCTGGCGATGTTTTGGAGCGAGTGGTGCGCAAATTCTCCAAAAGCATGTACGTTATTTTTTGCAGATCATGTTAGGAGCAAGTGCGGTGGGCGTTGCATTGGGATATGGGCTGCAAGAGGTTTTGATTCGTGTCATGCAAGGTCTTCTAGATCAGCAATTACCTAGTCCGAGTTTTTTGCCAATATTGTGGGGGTTTTTAGTTGCATTCATCCTACTTTTTGGATTTTCGATTCCTTCTTTGCTAGCCCTATTAAAAGTGTCACCCATGGTAGTTCTTCGTAAAGAAAATATTACTTTGCAATTTAATGAGTGGATTGCTGCCTTATTGGGTATTGGCAGTTATTTTGTTTTACTGGTGTGGATCGCCCATAATATTCGTTTGAGTCTGATTGTTTTAGCTTCGTTTGTGGGAGCGTGTTTCATCTTTGTCGCATGTGCTTACTTGATAGTGAAATATATTGGTAAAAAAGTAGCGAGACCCGGATACACATTACCTGGAATTCGATTTAGCGCTCAAAGAATTGTTGGCAATCCATCGTGGATGAGTTTTCAGATTACTTCTTTAGGTATTGCGATGTTAGCGATATTGTTGCTCGTGGTTATCCGTGTTGATGTTTTAAATGCTTGGCAAGGAAGTGTTCCAAGGAGTGCCAACAATCGCTTTATATTAAATGTGTTGCCCGATCAGAAAGATGCGGTTGAGGAACAACTTCGATATCAATTACATTACCCAGACTTCGATTCTTATCCAATGATTCGAGGACGCTTAATTGCAATTAATCATCATGATCTTCAAAGTCAGGACTTTGAAGATGAAAACACCAAGAGATTGGTAGAACGAGAATTTAATTTATCGTACTCATCATCATTGCCTTCAAAAAATCGGATTATTGCCGGTAGTTGGATGACACCTGGTAATCCAAATCAAGTCTCCATGGAAGCTGGGATCATGAAATCTCTCCATACTCAGTTAGGGGATGTTTTAACGTTTGACGTTGCAGGTCATCTGTATGAAGTACAGATTACTTCTGTCAGAAAATTGGATTGGAATTCGATGCGCGTCAATTTCTTTGCGATGATGCCAATTGATCTTTTAAAAGATGCGCCACAAAGTTGGATCATGGCCTTTCGACAGGACGAAACACAGCGCTTAGATATGGATATTGTTGATCGTTTTCCGAATATTACCGCCATCAATATTCAGGATTCATTAACTCAGGTACAGGACATTCTAGGGAAATTAATCTTTGCGATTCAAATTCTCTTCATTTTTACTTTGCTAGCGGGGCTTATTGTTTTAATGATCGCATTAGTAACTGTTCAAGAACAACGCATGAAAGAGGTCGCGGTGTTAAAGACCTTGGGTGCTGATCGGGTATTTTTAATGAAAGTCTGGTTATTTGAATTAATTCTTTCCGGGAGTATTGCCGGATTCTTAAGTGGTGGATTTGCTAGTTTTACGGGTTGGTATTTAGCCAACTACTTACTCGAAATTGAAATGGACTTTACTTGGTGGATTTTTGGTTTGGGCTTCTTGATGGGAATTATATTAAATAGTTTGGCTAGTTTGTGGCTTCGAAGAAAGACATTTGAAGCTTCGCCGCTGATGATACTGCAAACCTAACACGACTTATTGTTGATGAACAAGAATCAACTTTGTCTTTGCTAGACGATCCGCCAGCGATTGGGCACCAGATGGGTTGTGGCGATCAAATAAGCAAGTCAAAGGCCAAAATAAGAGAATCATGAAAAAAAGTAGCTCAATGGTTGGCCAGTGACCTAAGGGATACTGAAACACATATTTAAAAACAATATAGATAAGAATCGTTGGGATTAGCCATAGAGATGAAATTGCATAACGAATCAATGCTTGGCTTCTTTTTAGCAAGAGATCATTTTCATCGACCATTTTTACTTTCCACGTTTGCATTGCTAAAGTTTGTCCAGTTCTAGTCCAATACCAGGTGAAGTAGACTCCAAAAAGTACATATACATGACCAAAGGCGAGCCAGTTAGGTAGTTGGATATTCAATAGAATACCAAGAAGTAGGGATGGTACTAGATAACCAATGGCCCACACACCCAGCAGAATCAACATTTCATACAATGTGATTGAAATCCGACGTCGAATGCTTGGTGCTTGAAAAGTATTTTGCAAAACGAAATTAATTAGTTTTAAGAGATGGAGAGTTAACTAAGGAGGGTTTTCTTATTTTATTTTTTTCCGCGGCTTCATCCGCTAATTGTTTTTTTTCTTCTAGTGAAAGTTGCTGATAGGCCTCCCACGCCTCAGATTTTTTCTCATTTGGAATATCAAGACTTTTGATGAAGTTGGATCTTGCAATTCGCCGATCTTTTGTCGATAGTTTTGCCCAATCAGCCATTCTTGATTTCAGTCTTTCACGCTCTACATCCGGAAGGGTGTCATATTTGTTTGACAGTTGAATCCATTTAACTTTTTGTTCTGGAGAGAGGGTACTCCAGTCCTCTTCTAGAGTCGACAAAGTTTCTTTTTGCGAAGTGGATAGACTACTCCAGCTTGGCCCGTTGGATAAAACAGACTGAGCAAACGAGAAATTAGAGCTTCCAAAGAAAATGCTCATAGCGAGGAAGATCGTCATTACGAAATTTCTACGCATGGTTTGATTAACTTTATTCAAAGATCTTATTGATTATTACTAAGGTCTGAGGCAGTCGATCCCGAGTTTTTTAGATTAGTGGATTCTTGATCAACGCTCGTGTTGTTGGAGTTCGTTGATTCAATCTGAGACGCAATCGCTTTCTCTTCTTCTTTTGCTTGCGCCAGCATTTTTTTCATGAACAACCTAAACCCATCATCAGCATAAGCATCAGGCGGAACGGAGTCAGTAAGAATCGCAGTATCAACATCAACGATATCGTTGATTCGCGCGTTTTGTTGCCATTGTGCGATGGCAAAGACCAACATTAATACGACAAAGATAGGACCAATTGGGCCCATTTTGGGAAGAAAGCTCGTTTTAATTGATTTTGTTGAGGGTGCAATAGAATGCCCCATTTTTTTCTGAGTTAACGCCAACTCACGAGACTGTTCAAGACGCTGTAATACTTTTGGTGAAAGATGGGCCAGTTCTCTATCGAGTGAGCGGGCTACTGTTTTGCCAATTTGATCGACAAAAAGGGCGTCACTTTCCAGATGATTTGCTAGAGAGGTTTCTAAAATAGAGTTGCTTGTTGGCGAAGAATTCATAAGGTTTTGATTTTAAAAGCTAATTCCAAGTTTTCTTAAAGCTGCTGCAAGAGTTTGGCTGGCTCTTGAGCAGTGTGTTTTAACACTTCCTTCACTACATCCCATTGCTTGCGCAGTTTCAGAAATATCCAGTTCTTCCCAATAACGCATGAGAAAGGCTTCTCGTTGACGCTTAGGTAACTTTTCTATCTCTTTTTCTAAAATTGTCGATAATTCCATTCTTTCTAACTGTAGCGAAGATTCTTTTCCATAGCTTGAACTGTCTGGATTCTCAAAAAAGTCCTGTGGATCAATATCTTCCCCTTCATCATTTTTACCAAATTTAGAGAAGAGAGTAACCCAAGTGTTTCTTACCTTTTGACGTCTAAACCAGTCTTTTGTACAGTTTTGCACAATTCTTGTGAAAAGTAATGGTAATTCTTCAATATTTTTGTCTCCATAACTTTGTGAAAGTTTAATCATGGAGTCTTGCACGATATCCAGTGCGGCATCTTCATCCCTAACGGCGTAAACCACTTGCTTGAAGGCACGTTTTTCGCTGGATTTAAGGAAGTCGGATAGTTCTTTTTGAGATGCCATAGGTTGAATTTTAGACTTCAATTCGCTGGATTTGTAGAAATATACTACAGAAATGTAATATAATCGTTAGTTCGCTTGTACTAAACCTTTCAAAAGATGGATTGAGAACAATACAAGCAAAGCGGTTCAACGTTTGGCCACAAGCAAAACCAAGAACAGACCAACCAATTTTTTGCCGAAAATTGCAAAGGACTATAGAGAAAATGAATACTGTTAAAGATGCAATGGCTTTAGATTCTTCGAATCAAGCACACCACAACAATCTCCCTGAAATCATTGGTGCCGAAGTTTTAGTTCGCGCGTTAGCTGAAGAAGGCGTTGAGTTTGTTTGGGGTTATCCAGGTGGATCAGTTTTATATATTTACGACGAGATCCACAAACAAAATAAATTTGAACATATTTTAGTTCGGCATGAACAGGGTGCTGTCCATGCGGCAGACGGATACGCTCGTGCAACTGGTCAGGTTGGTGTAGCCTTAGTGACCTCGGGTCCTGGCGTCACCAATGCGGTAACTGGTATAGCCACTGCTTACATGGATTCGATTCCAATGGTGGTGATTACTGGGAATGTGCCGTCCTATATGATTGGTGAAGATGCTTTTCAGGAGTGCGATACGGTTGGTATTACTCGCCCTATTGTTAAACACAACTTCTTGGTGAAGGATGTGAATGATTTAGCAATGACGATTAAGAAAGCCTTTCATATCGCTAGAACTGGTAGACCAGGTCCGGTGGTGATTGATATTCCCAAGGACATTTCTTTTCATAAGACATTTTACGATTACAGTAAAGACGTCGATATGCGTTCTTATAACCCTGTTCTAAAGGGGCATTCAGGGCAAATTCGTAAAGCGGTTAGTTTGTTACGCGAGGCTGAACGTCCATATATTTACACTGGTGGTGGCGTCATACTCGCCAATGCTGCAGCCGAACTTAAGGAATTTGCAGAGTTATTGGGTTACCCAGTCACCAATACGCTGATGGGTTTAGGGGGATTTCCAGGAACTCACCCTAATTTCTTAGGAATGCCCGGAATGCATGGTACCTATGAAGCCAATATGACAATGCAACACTCTGATGTTGTGATTGCAATTGGTGCTCGGTTTGATGATCGCGTGATTGGTAATCCTGAACACTTTATGAGCTTACCGCGTAAAGTGATTCATATTGATATTGACCCTTCTGTCATTTCAAAAAGAGTTCGTGCGGATGTTCCTATTGTCGGCAATCTTAAAGAAGTTTTGACGGATATGATTGCGCAATTAAGAGCTGCGGGACCGTTGAAAAATAAATTATCGATTGATGCTTGGTGGAATCAAATCAATGAATGGCGTAAAACAGATTGCCTTAAGTATGATCGTGAGTCGCAAATTGTTAAACCTCAATATGTAATTGAGAAGCTTTCTGAGTTAACTCATGGTGATGCGTTTATTTGTTCTGATGTTGGACAGCATCAAATGTGGGCAGCCCAGTTCTATAAGTTCAATAAGCCACGTCGCTGGATTAATTCTGGTGGGCTTGGCACGATGGGTGTTGGTTTACCTTATGCCATGGGGATTAAGAAAGCATTTCCTAATGAAACAGTCTGCACAGTGACCGGTGAAGGATCGATTCAGATGTGTATTCAAGAGTTATCAACTTGTTTGCAATATGACACGCCAATTAAAATCATTTCATTAAATAATCGTTACTTAGGAATGGTTCGCCAATGGCAAGAGCTGAGCTACAGTAAGCGTTATTCGCATTCCTATATGGACTCTTTACCTGACTTTGTTAAATTAGCGGAAGCCTATGGGCACGTTGGTATGAAGATTGAGAAAAAGTCAGATGTTGAGGGGGCGCTTCGTGAAGCTTTAGCATTAAAAAACCGTACTGTTTTTATGGACTTCCAAACTGACCCGTCTGAAAATGTCTGGCCGATGGTTCAAGCGGGCAAAGGGATTACCGAAATGATTTTAGGTTCGGAGAATGCGGAATGAGGCACATTATTTCTGTGCTCCTAGAGAATGAGCCTGGGGCTTTATCAAGGGTTGTGGGGCTGTTTTCTGCAAGAGGCTATAACATTGAAAGCTTGACTGTGGCACCTACTGAGGATGCGTCACTCTCCCGAATGACTATCGTGACGGCTGGTTCAGATGAAGTGATTGAGCAAATTACGAAACATTTAAATCGCTTAGTTGAAGTCGTCAAAGTGTACGACCTGAGTGACGGCGCTCACACAGAGCGTGAGCTCATGTTGATCAAAGTCCGAGCTGTTGGTAAAGAGCGTGAAGAAATGAAACGGACTACGGACATTTTCCGAGGTCGTGTCATTGATGTCACTGACAAGAGTTACACCATCGAGTTAACAGGTGATACGGCTAAGCTTGATGCTTTTATTGAAGCCATTGATAAGACCTCTATTTTAGAGACGGTCCGAACAGGAGCTTCTGGCATTGGTCGTGGTGAAAGAATTTTACGAGTATAAAACTGGTAAAGAGCAGTTGTTGTTCATGATTAAAACGATATCTTATAGGAATACAAATGAAAGTTTTTTACGATAAAGACGCTGACTTATCCTTAGTTAAAGGAAAACAAGTAACAATTATTGGTTATGGCTCACAGGGTCATGCCCATTCTTTAAACTTGCATGACTCCGGTGTGAAGGTGACCGTTGGTTTGCGTAAGAATGGCGCCTCATGGGCAAAAGCTGTGAACGCTGGCTTGCAGGTAAAGGAAGTCGCAGAAGCTGTAAAGGGCGCTGATATTGTCATGATGCTGTTACCCGACGAGCAGATTGCAGAAGTGTATAAAAATGAAGTTGCGCCGAATATTAAGGCCGGTGCCGCACTTGCTTTTGCACACGGGTTCAATGTGCATTATGGTCAAGTGATTCCACGTAATGATGTGGACGTCATTATGATTGCCCCTAAAGCTCCTGGTCATACCGTTAGAAGCACATATGCACAAGGTGGTGGAGTACCTCATCTAGTTGCAGTGTATCAAGATAATTCTGGTGCGGCGAGAGATATCGCATTGTCGTATGCTACAGCCAATGGTGGAGGTCGTGCCGGGATTATTGAAACCAATTTCCGTGAAGAAACTGAAACAGACTTATTTGGTGAACAGGCTGTTTTATGTGGTGGTGCTGTGGAATTAATTAAAGCGGGCTTTGAGACTTTAGTGGAAGCTGGATATGCTCCTGAAATGGCTTACTTCGAGTGCTTACATGAACTCAAATTGATTGTGGATTTGATTTATGAAGGTGGTATTGCGAATATGAATTATTCAATTTCCAACAATGCTGAATACGGGGAGTATGTTACTGGTCAACGAATCGTTACTGAGCAAACCAAGCAAGTGATGCGTGATGTTTTAAAAGATATTCAGACAGGTGAGTACGCAAAGAGTTTTATTCTTGAGAATCGTGCTGGCGCGCCCACTTTGATTTCACGTCGTCGCTTAAATGCTGAGCATCAGATTGAGATTGTTGGTGGTAAACTTCGCTCGATGATGCCATGGATTGCTAAGAACAAATTAGTAGATCAAAGCAAGAACTAAGTTGATTAAAAGCTGAATGTCCGTATATAACCACCCCATTATTGCTCGTGAAGGATGGCCTTATCTGTTGGCAGTTGGATTGTTGGCGATCATTTTCACAAAGTTGTTTGGGGTGATTTACACGCTACCGTTGTGGATCATTTTCGTTTTCGTCTTGCAATTTTTTCGGGATCCACCTAGGTTAGTCCCAGTAGCGCCGAATGCAGTTTTAGCTCCAGCCGATGGAAGGGTCATTGTTGTTGAAAAGATGTACGATCCTTATGCTCAGCGTGATGCGTTAAAGATCAGCATCTTTATGAACGTGTTTAACGTTCATTCTAATCGCATCGCAGTAAATGGCCGTATAAAATCAATCGAGTACTTTCCAGGTAAGTTTTTCAACGCAGATTTTGATAAAGCCTCTCTAGAAAACGAGAGGAACGCTATGGTTATTGATGCTAGCGGGAATGATATTACTTTAGTACAAGTCGCAGGTTTAATTGCACGAAGAATACTTTGCTATGTTCGCGTTGGTGATCTGGTCAAAAAAGGTGAGCGTTATGGATTTATTCGTTTTGGATCGCGAGTCGACGTGTATTTACCTCTTCACGCCGAGCCCCTAGTCAGCGTAGGCGATAAGGTTCGAGCCACTAGCACGCTGCTAGCTGTCATCAGTCATTTAGATTCATGAAATACAAATTGCGGTCACCACGACCAAAAATATTTAGCCGTAACAAGCTAAAAAGACGCATACGAATCCAAGATATGAATGAATACGATGCAGGTAGTGATGATTTTTATATTCGCCCTCGTAATAAAGCCATTTATCTATTGCCTAATGCATTCACAACGGGGGCTTTGTTTTTTGGCTTCTTTGCGATTGTTCAGGCGATGAATCAGCGTTGGGAAATTGCCTCTATAGCGATATTTTGTTCGCTTATATTAGATGGGATGGATGGGCGTATTGCCAGGATGACCAATACACAAAGTGCCTTTGGCGAGCAATATGATTCACTTGCTGACATGGTTTCTTTTGGTGTCGCTCCAGCACTAGTTGCTTATGAGTGGGCTTTAAAAGGTTTAGGAAAGTGGGGGTGGGTTGCCGCTTTTATATATTGCGCTGGAGCCGCTTTACGTTTAGCAAGATTTAACATTTCTACGGGGACTGTGGATAAGCGCTTTTTTCAGGGACTCCCAAGTCCAGCGGCGGCATCGATTGTCGCTGGGTTTGTTTGGTTGGCGGAAGATAATCATTTACCAGTCAATGATGCCGCGATTCCTTGGACGATGTTTTTTCTGACGACTTACGCGGGTATTACGATGGTGTCAAATGCTAAGTTTTATAGCGGAAAGGCGCTTGGTATTCGTTACCATGTTCCGTTTGGCGTGATGGTCTTATTGATCTTAATTTTCGTTTTGGTATCAACCTACCCACCCTTAACCATTTTTGCTTTTTTCCTGGTTTACGCTTTATCCGGTTATGCACTTGGGGTGTGGGAGTATATTCAAGGCTACTTAAAGCTGAAAACGGCGCCCACACCAGAAAAGTGACACAAACTTCATTTCGGTGTATAGTTATTTCATGAATTTCAAATTTCAAACTTTATTATTGCTAAACCTTCTTGGACTTGATCTAGAGATCGGGGCCGGTTTGCGAGCACATCAATAATAAAGATTGAAACTCACAAAATCAGCCCCAGCAAATTTGCTGGGGTTTTTGCTTTATAGAGTCAGCTTTTAGGAGAATGATGATGAATCAAGTAAGTGAAGACAAAGTAATCATTTTTGATACTACGTTGAGAGATGGTGAGCAATCACCTGGCGCCTCAATGACGAAAGAAGAGAAGGTTAGAATTGCTCGTCAATTAGAACGGTTGAAAGTCGATGTGATTGAAGCTGGTTTTGCAGCAAGTTCTCCAGGAGACTTCGAGGCCATTAAGGCAGTTGCAGCAGCGATTAAAGACTCAACTGTTTGTTCCTTGGCCAGAGCTAATGATAAGGATATCGCTAAGGCAGCAGAGGCGGTCAAGGGTGCGAATTCAAAGAGGATTCATATCTTTCTCGCCACGAGTGCTTTACACATGGAAATGAAATTACGAATGACTCCTGATCAAGTTTTTGAGCAGGCGGTGCAATCGATTCGTTATGCCAGAAACTTTACTGACGATATTGAATTTTCACCAGAGGATGGTTACCGCTCAGACCCACAGTTTTTGTATAGAATTTTAGAGGCGGTGATTAAAGAGGGCGCCACAACGATTAATGTACCTGACACGGTGGGTTATGCGATTCCAGAATTGTATGGTGAATTTATTCTTGATTTAAGAAATAAGATTCCGAACTCTGACAAAGCGATCTGGTCGGTTCATTGCCATAATGATTTAGGTTTAGCGGTGGCTAATTCTCTTGCGGGCGTGCGTATTGGTGGGGCAAGACAAATTGAATGCACTATTAACGGTCTTGGTGAGCGAGCAGGAAACACATCACTAGAAGAAATCGTCATGGCGATTAAAACACGGAAGGATTATTTTAATTTATCCGTTGGCATCGATACTACTCAGATTGTTTCTAGTTCCAAGATGGTTTCTCAAATCACTGGATTTTTAGTACAACCCAATAAAGCAGTTGTAGGAGCAAATGCTTTTGCGCATGCATCCGGCATTCATCAAGATGGGGTTTTAAAAGCAAGAAATACCTATGAAATCATGCGTGCAGAAGACGTAGGTTGGAGTGCAAATAAGATTGTCTTAGGCAAGCTGTCTGGAAGGAATGCCTTTAAACAACGTCTACAGGAGCTAGGCGTCACCTTAGATTCAGAGGCTGAAGTGAATGAAGCATTTGGCCGATTTAAAGCTTTAGCTGATCAAAAAAGTGACATTTTTGACGAGGATATTTTATCGATTGTCTCCAATGCAGAAGTGAAGGATCAGGCTGATCATTACCGTTTTATTTCTTTAGCGCAACATTCAGAAACGGGTGAAAAACCACAGTCAAAGATTGTTTTACATGTTGGGGGCCAAGAAAAAGAGACTTCGGCACATGGTAACGGCCCCGTTGATGCGACTTTAAATGCCATTGAAATGCAGGCAAAAAGTGGTGCAGAGTTATTGTTATATTCAGTGAACGCAATAACGACTGGAACACAATCGCAGGGAGAGGTTACTGTTCGGTTGGCTAAAGGTGGTCGAGTTGTTAATGGCGTTGGGACTGATCCAGATATTATTGCGGCCTCTGCAAAAGCCTATTTAGCCGCTTTAAATCGACTACACGACCCTTCTCAAGAGAAATTAAACGCTCAAATGGCTCAATAAAGGGTTTGAAAGAGGAAATCTTCTGTTTTTTGTATAAATTTGATACAATAGAAGGCTATCTAGTTGAAAAATTGATAGAAATTTGATGAATCACGACACCAACGAGGTGGTTTTCACTTCGGTGTTCGCATGTAAGGAGTAATAAAAATGGCAGTTAATACAGAAGCAAAAGCAGGAATTGTGAAAGAGCACGCCCGTGCAGAAAATGACACGGGTAGTCCTGAGGTTCAAGTCGCGCTATTAACAGCGCGTATTAATGATTTAACACCTCACTTTAAAGCTAATCTTAAAGATCACCATAGCCGTCGTGGCTTGTTGAAAATGGTATCTCGTCGTCGCCGTTTGTTAGATTATCTAAAAGGTAAAGATGTTGATCGTTACAAGATGTTGATTGAAAAATTAGGTTTACGTAAGTAAACACAGATGCCCGCTTTCATATGCGGGCATTATTGTTTTACCTGTAGTGATAGAGCTTTGGTTGTTGAAGAAATAAATGGGTATGTGTCATTCCAACGGTGTTTTAGGTAGGGAATTTTTGCAAAATACCTCTGGAATGGCATGCCTTTTCTTGTCAATTTTCTCCATCAATCTTATCTCTAGGTTTTCCTTCGGATTAAATTACCGTCGGTTAGAGGCGCAATGGTTTTTTGCGTCTATCGTTCATGAATTGGAGAGAAAATATGAGTATGTTTAATAAAGTGACAAAAACGTTTCAATGGGGTAAGCACACGGTTCGCATGGAGACTGGTGAGATTGCTAGACAATCCGGCGGCGCAGTGATGGTGGATGTTGATGACACGGTCATTTTGGCAACGGTGGTTGCTGCAAAAAACGCCAAGCCTGGCCAAGATTTTTTCCCATTAACTGTCGATTACGTAGAAAAAACGTATGCGGCAGGTAAGATTCCCGGCGGTTTTTTCCGTCGTGAAGGTCGCCCATCTGAAGGTGAAACATTAACTTCACGATTGATTGATCGTCCGATTCGACCTTTATTCCCAGAAGATTTTTACAATGAAGTTCAAATCGTTATCCATGTCATGTCGATTAATCCCGAAGTGCCTGCAGATATTCCAGCCTTAATCGGCGCATCAGCAGCTTTAGCAATTTCAGGGATTCCATTTCATGGCCCATTAGGCGCGGCTCGTGTTGGCTATAAAGATGGCGAGTATCTTTTAAACCCAACGCGATCAGAGCAGTTAGAAAGTCAACTCGACTTAATTGTTGCTGGTACGCAAAACGCAGTTTTAATGGTTGAGTCAGAGGCTCATGAATTATCAGAAGAGATCATGTTGGGTGGTGTTGTTTATGGACATGAGCAAGCAAGAATTGCGATTGCTGCGATTCAAGATTTGGTCAAAGATGCTGGCAAACCTGAATGGGATTGGCAGCCAGCTCCAAAGAATGAAGAATTGATTTCTAAAGTGACTGCTTTGGCTGAAGAAGGCTTACGTGCAGCTTATCAAATGCGTCAAAAGCAAGCTCGTTCAACAGAGTTAAAGCAAGTGACTAAAAAAGTCCTTGAGCAATTAAAAGCGGAAGGTGATGTTGATGATGTAGCGGTCGGTAATATCTTATTTGGTTTAGAGTCAAAAATTGTTCGTAGTCAAGTATTGAGTGGTGAGCCACGGATTGATGGTCGCGACACAAGGACAGTTCGTCCCATTGAGATTCGTACTGGTGTTTTACCACGTACACACGGTTCCGCGTTGTTTACCCGCGGTGAAACACAAGCTTTAGTAGTTGCCACTTTGGGAACTGCTAGAGATGAGCAGATCATCGATGCCTTAGAGGGTGAGTACCGCGACCGTTTTATGTTCCATTACAACATGCCGCCATTTGCCACTGGCGAAACAGGTCGTGTGGGAAGTCCGAAGCGTCGTGAGATTGGTCATGGACGTTTGGCTAAGCGTGCATTAATTCCGGTTTTGCCAAAGTCTGAAGACTTTGCTTATAGCATTCGTTTAGTGTCTGAAATAACAGAGTCCAATGGATCTTCTTCCATGGCTTCAGTGTGCGGCGGTTGTTTAGCACTGATGGATGCGGGCGTGCCAATTAAGGCGCACGTTGCTGGGGTGGCAATGGGCTTGATTTTAGATGGTAATCGTTTTGCTGTTTTGACGGACATCTTAGGCGATGAAGATCACTTGGGTGATATGGACTTTAAGGTCGCTGGAACTGCTAATGGTGTTACTGCTTTGCAAATGGATATTAAAGTGCAGGGGATTACCAAAGAAATTATGCAAGTGGCATTAGCTCAGGCTAAAGAGGGTCGTTTGCATATTCTTTCTAAGATGCAAGAGTCGATGTCAACAGTTCGTACAGAATTGTCTGAGCATGCGCCGCGGATGGTGACGATCAAGATTCATCCAGATAAGATTCGTGAAGTGATTGGTAAGGGTGGTGCTACTATCCAAGCATTGACAAAAGAAACTGGCTGCAGTATTGATATTCAAGATGATGGAACTGTAACGATTGCCTCTACTAGCTCAGTTGGCATGGAAGAAGCTAAGCGTCAAATTGAAGGTATTACTGCTGAAGCCGAAGTTGGTAAGATTTATGAAGGCCCAGTAGTCAAGATTTTAGAGTTTGGCGCCTTAGTAAATATTCTTCCTGGTAAAGATGGTCTTTTACATATTTCTGAAATCGCGCATGAGCGCGTGAAAGAAGTGAAGGATTTCTTATCGGAAGGCCAAATTGTTAAAGTTAAATTATTGGCTGCAGATGAGCGGGGTCGTTTGAAGTTATCGATGAAAGCGATATCTCCTGAAGAGGGTGGTCCATTACCTCCAGTGGTTCAGCAAGCTCCAGTTGTTGCCGAGCAAGCCGCTCCATCAGTAGATGATCAGCCTTCTGCTGAGCAGTAATCGTTCATTTGGGTATGCGCTCAAAAATTATTATTGCCAATTGGAAGTTAAATGGCAATTGGTCATTTAATGAAGAGTTTGCGAGCGCATTATCTAAAGGTTTAAAAGAGATTGATTTAAAAGATCGGCAAATTGTTATCTGCCCACCAAATGTTTATTTGCAACAAATGAATGGGTTGCTGCTAGAGAAAAGTATTTTTTTAGGTGGTCAAGATCTTTCAGATGAATTGTCTGGAGCATTTACTGGTGAAACATCTGGTGCCATGTTGAAAGATTTTGGTTGTCGATATGTTCTTGTTGGGCATTCAGAGCGGCGTGAGCGGCACTTTGAGACCCTTGATGTAATTGTCAAAAAAGCTGTGAATGCTATTTCGGCAGGTATTACACCGGTTGTTTGTGTTGGTGAAACAAGTGAACAACGACAAAATGGAATGATGAAAGAAGTTTTGTCTGAGCAGATTCAGTCATTAGTCACTGGAATGGGTGATCAAATTGATGCGGTGGTATTAGCTTATGAGCCTGTTTGGGCTATTGGCACGGGAGAGACTGCCACTTTAGAACAGGCTCAAGAAGCGCATCAGTGGTTAAGAAGTGAGATTGAAAAAGTCAATCCTGCGATTGCACAAAAATTACCTATTATTTATGGTGGAAGTGTAAAGGCTGGAAATGCAGCGGAGCTATTACAAGTCGCTGATATAGATGGATTGTTGGTAGGCGGGGCATCCTTGGTGCCTCATGAATTTTTATCAATCTGCTTAGCAGGTTTGTGAACGTTGGAAAGGTAAAAAAAGATGGAATGGTTAAAAACATTATTGATGGTTATTCAAATAATTTCGGCTATTGGAGTCATTGGACTTGTTTTAGTTCAGCAGGGTAAGGGCGCCGACATGGGTGCAGCTTTTGGTTCTGGGGCATCGGGAAGTATTTTTGGAGCGACTGGATCCTCTAATTTTTTATCAAGAACCACGGGTATTTTTGCGACGGTTTTTTTCTTATCAACATTGTCCATTAGTTATGTTGGTACTAAACATACTGAAGATGCTGGGGTTTTATCCAAGCCGACGAGTGTGACAGTTCCTGATCAAGGTTCAACTGCAGTTCCTAAGGATGCACCAAAAGTACCTGAGACACCAGTAGGGTCTACAGTTCCAAAATAAGATTTTGTTGAAATTGTTTTGCCCTTCAGCTTTAAAAGGGCTAAAATAACACCTTGTTTTAAAGATGCCGTCGTGGTGGAATTGGTAGACACGCTATCTTGAGGGGGTAGTGGCTTAGGCTGTGCGAGTTCGAGTCTCGCCGACGGCACCATCAAAAAAGTATGAATGACTCAGAGGATTTCGCACAGTTGATTGAATTGTGTCGAAAATTCGTTTTCTTTCGTTTTCGTGCCCCAAAAGACAACATCATTTGCATGATTTAAAAAGGTGTTAGGCTATTCTAAGGATAGCCAAATGGCTTAACGAGATAGCCGAATGGCTTATCGATCAATCAGAAGGGTATTTAATGAAATCAAGTCGCCAACGTTTTGTCAAGTTCGTACAAGTACTTTTGATGATGTACTCATCGCTATCCATTATCTCAGCTCATGCCGAAGATATTGGAAGTTTTCCTAGTAAGCCAATTCGACTGATAGTAGGATTTTCTGCGGGTGGGATCTCTGATGTTCTTGCGAGAGCCTTGGCGGCGAAGTTAGCCAACAACATTGGGCAGGGAGTGATTGTTGAAAACAAGCCTGGAGCGGGGACTACGATTGCAGCAGATTACGTTGCAAAATCTACGCCGGATGGCTATACCTTATTTCTTCAAGATATGACAACACATGCGATCAATGTAGGCCTATACAAAAGCTTACCTTATGATGCTATTAAGGATTTTTCCCCGATTACATTAGTGGCGTCCACGCCGCTAATGTTGGTGATCAACCCTAATTTAAAGATCAATAACTTAAAAGAGTTTATGGTTTTCGCAAAATCAACATCGAAGACCTTGGCATACGCATCCTCTGGAAATGGCACGGTGCCGCATTTAGCTGCAGAAACCTTTAATCACATGTTGGGCATTGATCCGGTTCATGTGCCTTTCAAAGGGAGTTCCCCAGCTACTCAAGCGGTTTTGGCAGGAGATGTTGGATTTACTTTTTCTAGTATGCCTCCAGCTTTAAGTCTCGTTCAAAGTAAAAAACTGATTGCGCTTGGAGTTACCACTAAAAGTCGAGTGAGCGCCGTACCTGATGTACCAACCATTTCTGAAGCTGGTTTGCCTAGTTACGAATTTGTTTTATACAATGGAATCTTAGGCCCCAAGGGGATGTCGCCGGAGTTAGTCAAAAAAATCCATCAGATGTTTGTTGATGTTGTGAATAGTTCAGAAATGAAGCAAGTTTATGCATCGATTGGCGCAGACCCGATTACTGACACTCCTACGGAGTTTACGGCGCACATGAATCAGGAGGTTATTAAAATGGTTAAAGCTGTAAAAATTGCAGGCGCACATATAGATTGAGATCAATGATTAAATTACTACCAAAACATTCACGATATGATTACATTCCTCTTCCAGAGAGAAAAGATTACTCTTGGCCAGACGGGAAGCGCTTAGCTTTTGTGGTGACAACGAATGTAGAGTGTTTTGCTTTTGGGGCAGGACTTGGCCATGATCCAGCAAAGACTGGCGAGCCTCAAACCCACCGTAATTACTCATGGAGAGATTACGGAAACCGGATTGGTATTTGGCGATTTTTTGAGCTGTTTGATCAGTTGAAGATGCCTCTTGGGCATAACGTAAACAGCCTTTTGTACGATTACGCCCCTCAAATTATGGATGCTATTCGACAGCGCGGAGATGAGTTTGTAGCGCATGGTCGAACCAATGCGGAAAATTTGCGTGGCATGTGGGAAGCTGACGAAAAAAGAATTATTGATGATATTGTTCAGACTTTCGTGAAATATGAAGGGGTTGCGCCAATGGGTTGGATGGGGGCTGGGGCGTATGAGACTCC
Source organism: uncultured beta proteobacterium (assembly GCA_903875135.1). Taxonomy (GTDB): domain Bacteria; phylum Pseudomonadota; class Gammaproteobacteria; order Burkholderiales; family Burkholderiaceae; genus Polynucleobacter. Next base: position 36,875 of record CAIQUZ010000078.1, read on the forward strand.
CCATACTCCTGACCTGCTGAAGGAAGCTGGGTTTAAATACTTGATGGATTGGCCGATGGATGATCAGCCCATTTGGATGAATACGCGAAGTGGGCCCATTTTGTCAATCCCATACCCGATTGAGCTCAATGATTCGCAAGTGGTCATTCATCGCAAACAAGATGGCAAAGATTTCTGTGACATGATTGTGGATCAATTTGACGAAATGATGGATCAGTGTCTAAGTCATCCATTGGTGATGAATGTCTCGATTCACCCCTATGTCTTTGGTCAACCTTTTCGGTTGAGGAATCTTCGGCTTGCCTTACGCCACTGTTTGGAGCACCCTGGGGCTGAGGAATTGCTTTGGAAGGCAAGACCTATGGATGTTGCTAATTACTGCCTTAGCCTGCCTCCAGGCATTATTCCCGGTAGTTAATTAAGAATAGAGTACTTAGTAGTAAAGTGGTTTTATCAAGTTTTCTAGTTTTAATTCTGTCATCAAATATGCTCTACAATCATGTTTGTGAATATGTAATTTTAATGACATAAATTATTACTGGAATTAAATTGAATCTTGGTAACTATCTCCCAGTTTTTTTATTTATATTAGTCGGCATTGGCGTCGGACTTGTCCCAATGGCTCTTGGCAAGATTCTCGGCCCATCGAATCCCGATCTTGAAAAAATTTCTCCTTATGAATGTGGTTTTGATGCATTTGAAGATGCACGAATGAAATTTGACGTGCGCTATTACCTGGTAGCGATTTTATTTATCCTCTTTGATCTTGAGACAGCATTTTTATTCCCTTGGGGAGTTGCTTTAAAAGAGATTGGATTCGCAGGTTACATGTCGATGATTGTTTTTCTTTTGGAATTTGTAGTCGGTTTTGTTTATATTTGGAAAAAGGGTGCCCTCGACTGGGAATAGTTAAGGGCTATAAAAAAAGTATATGGCGCTAGAAGGTTTATTAAAGGAAGGTTTTGTCACAATGTCAGCAGATAAGCTGATTAATTGGACAAGAACTGGATCATTATGGCCAATGACATTTGGCTTGGCCTGTTGTGCTGTCGAAATGATGCACGCAGGTGCTGCAAGATATGATTTAGACCGTTTTGGAGTAGTATTTCGACCATCTCCACGTCAATCCGATTTAATGATTGTTGCAGGTACTCTTTGTAATAAGATGGCTCCTGCTTTGCGTAAAGTCTATGATCAGATGCCAGAACCCCGTTGGGTATTATCGATGGGTTCCTGTGCAAATGGTGGTGGTTACTATCATTATTCCTACTCTGTTGTTAGGGGGTGTGATCGGATTGTTCCAGTCGATGTGTATGTTCCTGGATGCCCCCCCACTGCAGAAGCGCTGATGTATGGAATTATTCAGTTGCAAGCAAAGATTAGACGTACTTCGACCATCGCTAGAAAAGAATAGACATTGCATATGGACGAATATTTAATTCAACTGCAACAGGCCCTAGAAAAGTCTTTTGGTAAATTCGCCAAAATTGAGGCAGCATTGAATGAGCTTACTTTAACGATTCCAGCAGAGCATTATCTAGAAACAGCTAAGACGCTCCGTGATGATCAGGTATTTGCTTTTGAGCAATTAATTGATTTGTGTGGTGTGGATTTCCAAAGCTATGGGGATATGCAGTGGACTGGGTTGAGATTTGCGGTGGTTTCTCATCTTCTTTCGGTGAGTAAAAATTGGCGTTTACGTTTAAAAGTTTTTGTCCCCAATGAAGATTTTCCGGTGATACAGAGTTTATTAGGTGTTTGGAGTTCCGCAAATTGGTATGAGCGTGAAGCATTTGATTTATTTGGGATCATTTTTGAAGGTCATGATGACCTTCGCCGTATCTTGACAGATTATGGATTTATTGGTCATCCATTCAGAAAAGACTTCCCCGTCTCGGGTCAAGTAGAGATGCGTTATGACGCCGAACAAAAGCGTGTAATTTATCAGCCAGTCACTATTGAGCCACGTGAAGTTACGCCGCGTATTATTCGTGAAACAAGTTACGGAGCTTGAAATGGCAGAAATTAAAAATTACACACTTAATTTTGGACCTCAGCATCCCGCAGCGCATGGAGTATTACGCCTTGTTTTAGAGTTGGATGGCGAAGTGATTCAACGTGCAGATCCCCATATTGGTCTACTGCACCGAGCAACAGAAAAGCTAGCGGAAACTCGAACTTGGGTACAAAACGTTCCCTATATGGATCGTTTGGATTACGTGTCGATGATGGCGAATGAGCATGCCTATGTAATGGCAATTGAGAAATTATTAGAAATTGACGTGCCGATTCGTGCTCAATATATACGTGTGATGTTTGACGAGATTACTCGATTACTCAATCATTTATTGTGGATTGGTTGTCATGGGCTTGACGTTGGTGCCATGGCGGTTTTCTTGTATGCATTTAGAGAGCGTGAAGATTTATTTGATATGTATGAAGCGGTTTCAGGGGCTAGGATGCACGCAGCCTATTATCGACCTGGTGGAGTTTATAGAGACTTGCCAGATCAAATGCCACAGTACATCGCCAACAAAATTCGTGGTGAAAAAGCGATGAAGAAAATGAATGAGAATCGTACCGGTTCATTACTTGATTTTATCGAAGATTTTACGAATCGATTCCCTACTTATGTTGATGAATATGAAACCTTGTTAACGGATAATCGTATTTGGAAGCAGCGCTTGGTTGGGATTGGTGTGGTTACCCCAGAGCGAGCTTTGCAATTAGGCTTCACTGGTGCAATGTTGCGTGGTTCGGGAATTGAATGGGACCTGCGTAAAAAGCAACCTTACGAAGTTTATGACCAATTAAATTTTGACATCCCTGTTGGAGTTAATGGCGATAGTTATGATCGTTATTTAGTTCGGGTTGAAGAGATGCGTCAATCGAATAACATAATTAAACAATGTATTTCATGGCTTAAAGCCAATCCTGGTTCAGTGATCAGTGATAACCATAAAGTAGCAGTGCCGAGTCGTGTTGATATGAAGTCCAATATGGAAGAATTGATACATCACTTCAAATTATTTACTGAGGGACTGCATGTGCCTGCAGGTCAAGCCTATGCAGCAGTTGAGCATCCCAAAGGAGAGTTTGGTATTTATGCTATTTCAGACGGCGCCAATAAGCCATATCGTTTAAAAATTCGAGCACCTGGTTTTCCACATTTAGCAGCGTTAGATGAAATGGCTAAAGGCCATATGATTGCTGACGCAGTCACTATTATTGGAACTCAAGACATTGTGTTTGGTGAAATAGATCGTTAGGAAAAGTAGATGCTGTCTGAAAACTCTCTCAAAGAAATTGCACGTAACGTTGCGAAATATCCGGCCGATCAAAAGCAATCTGCTGTGATGGCCGCATTAACTGTTGCACAAGATGAGTATGGTTGGCTGTCTTCAGAAGCGATTGCTGAAGTAGCTCAGATTTTAGAAATGCCGCCGATATGGGTGCAAGAAGTAGCCACTTTTTATAATATGTACAACGTTGCCCCTGCTGGAATATTTAAATTAGCCATCTGTACGAATTTACCGTGTGAGCTTTCTGGTGGTAAACGTGCTGCACAATACCTTAAGCAAAAGCTGGGAATTGATTTTGGTCAAACAACCCCATGTGGAACATTTACTTTAGTTGAAGGTGAGTGCATGGGAGCTTGTGGCGACGCTCCTGTAGCTTTAGTAAATAATAAAAGAATGTGTAGCTGGATGAGTAACGATAAATTAGATGCGTTGTTGGAAGAGTTGCAAACCAGTGTGAAAGTGACAGGGTAGATAAGATGACTTCTTTGCATGACTTACATATCAACCCATTAATTTTGGCCAATTTAAATGGCACTAACTGGCATCTCAATGATTATGTTGCTAGAGGTGGTTATGCATCTCTGAGGAAAATACTGGAAGAGAAGATTCCCCAAGATCAGGTGATTGCAACAGTTAAAGCCTCTGGCCTTCGTGGTCGTGGTGGTGCAGGATTTCCGACTGGCTTAAAGTGGAGTTTCATGCCCCGCCAATTACCGGGTGATAAGTATTTGGTTTGTAATTCTGATGAGGGTGAGCCGGGGACATTTAAAGACCGAGACATTCTACGATATAACCCACATGCACTGATTGAGGGAATGACAATTGCTGCTTATGCGATGGGTATTCCTGTGGGATATAACTATATTCATGGAGAGATTTGGCGTGAGTATGAAATATTTGAGCAGGCGCTTGATGAAGCCAGAGCTGCTGGTTATTTAGGGGGTAATATTCTTGGCTCGAATTTTTCATTTCAGTTACATGCTCATCATGGTTACGGTGCATACATTTGTGGAGAAGAGACAGCTTTATTAGAGTCATTAGAGGGCAAAAAGGGGCAACCGCGTTTTAAGCCACCATTTCCAGCGAGTTTTGGTTTGTATGGTAAGCCGACAACAATTAATAATACCGAGACGTTTGCTGCTGTTCCATTTATTTTTTCGATTGGCGCTGACACGTATGCCAAATTAGGTAAGCCAAATAATGGAGGTACAAAAATATTCTCTATTTCTGGTGATGTCGTTCGTCCTGGTAATTATGAAATTCCCTTGGGAACACCATTTCACAAACTATTGGAATTAGCTGGTGGGATGCGTGATGGTAAAAAGATTAAAGCAGTGATCCCAGGTGGATCTTCAGCCCCCGTCATCCCTGGTGAGATGATGTTAGCAACGGATATGGACTATGACAGCATTGCTAAAGCTGGCTCCATGCTGGGTTCTGGGGCGGTTATTGTGATGGATGAAACCCGTTGCATGGTGAAGTCGCTACTCAGACTTTCGTATTTTTATCATGAGGAGTCTTGTGGTCAATGTACGCCTTGCCGTGAGGGAACGGGTTGGTTATGGCGCATGGTAAACAGGATTGAACACGGCGAGGGTCGTCCAGAAGACTTGGATCTCTTAAATGATGTTGCCGGCAATATTATGGGTCGTACAATTTGCGCACTTGGTGATGCAGCTGCAATGCCAGTCCGTGGCATGTTAAAGCATTACATGAGTGAATTTATTTATCACGTTGAGAATAAGCGTTGCTTAGTTCCGCAGTACGTTTAAAGTTAACGATTAGGGTGAGTTAAAGAATGATTCAAATTGAGATAGACGGAAAACCGGTAGAAGTCAAAGAAGGCTCGACCGTGATTCAAGCTGCCCATAGTATTGGCACGTATATTCCTCACTTTTGTTATCACAAGAAATTATCGATCGCGGCAAATTGCAGAATGTGTTTAGTAGAGGTGGAGAAAGCACCGAAGCCGGTTCCTGCGTGTGCTACGCCGGTTAATAACGGAATGAAGATTTTTACACGCTCTGAGAAAGCGATTAATGCTCAGAAATCTGTCATGGAGTTTTTATTAATTAATCATCCATTGGATTGTCCAATTTGCGATCAGGGCGGTGAGTGTCAATTACAAGATTTAACGGTTGGCTATGGCAAGTCTAGCTCTCGTTATCAAGAAGAAAAAAGAGTGGTCTTTCATAAAAATGTGGGCCCATTAATTTCCATGGAAGAGATGAGCCGTTGTATTCATTGCACGAGATGTGTTCGTTTTGGCCAAGAAATCGCAGGTGTTATGGAGCTAGGGATGTTGGGTCGTGGTGAACACTCTGAGATTACTTCTTTTGTTGGACAGACGGTAGATTCAGAAATGTCGGGCAACATGATCGATATTTGTCCAGTGGGGGCCTTGACGAGTAAGCCGTTCCGATATGCCGCTAGAACTTGGGAGCTTAGTAGAAAAAGGTCTTTAAGTCCACATGATTCTCTTGGAAGTAATACCGTCATTCAAACAAAGGCTGAGCGTGTAATGCGTGTAGTCCCAAGAGAAAATGAAGATATTAACGAATGTTGGATTTCGGATAAAGACCGTTTTGCTTATGAAGGCTTAAATAGTGAAGATCGTCTTCAGCACCCTATCATTAAGCAAAATGGGGAGTGGATTGATTGCGATTGGCAGTCGGCCCTAGAGTATGTTGCTTGCGGATTATCTGGCGTCATCGCCGATCATGGACCAACTAGTGTTGCAACGCTAGCTCATCCGATGACCAGTGTTGAAGAATTATTTTTATTGCAGAAGATGATGAAGCAGTTGGGCGTCAAGGGAATTGAGACGCGCCTTAGACAATCTGCACCGCTTCGTGATGTTTCGGTACCTTGGTTAGGTATGCCGATTGTTGAACTTGAAAAACTACAAAGAGCATTAGTGATTGGTAGTTTTTTACGTAAAGATCACCCATTAATTGCAACGCGTTTACGCAAGGCTACCAAGTCAGGTTTGCAAATGATGCGGCTAGATGCCGGCTCTGATGATTGGTTAATGCCAGTGAAGGCGTATTCAACAGCCCCGTCATTATGGTTA
>CAIQUZ010000079.1 GCA_903875135.1 uncultured beta proteobacterium
ACTTTTAATCCGTTGGTCGCGAGTTCGAATCTCGCCCGTCCTACCAAATAAGACCTTACAGTTTTTCGGAATAGAAAATTGATTTTATTTCCTTTAGACTTACAGTATGTCTACTAATAAAGTTCGATATCAATCTCAACCATTTCCCGTTTCTAATGCTGCCGCATCTGCGCGGATTCAGGGACTCAAACTTAGTAAAAAACTCGAACAAAATCTGTTAACTATACTTTATGCAAAAAAGCATTAGTCAATTACTAGAACAAACCATGCAGCGTTGTGTTTTACAGCGGCTAAAAAGATGACTGCTATGAGTAAAAAAATTATCATTATTGCCGGACCCAATGGTGCCGGAAAAACAACCTTCGCTAAAAACTTCTTACCCAAAGAGGCACATACATTCCGCTTCATCAATGCCGACCTAATCGCTGCTGGCTTAGCACCTTTTAATCCTGAATCTATTTCTTTTAAAGCCGCGCGATTAATGCTGAATGAATTAGATGAATGCACTAAAGCTGGAGAGAGCTTTGCCTTTGAAACAACACTTTCTGGAAATCATTACCTACAACGCATTCTAGAGTGGAATGATTTAGGTTACATCGTTAAGCTCTGGTTTATTGCACTAAGCTCCCCTGAGTTAGCAATTTCTCGAGTAGCTGAGCGAGTAGCACAGGGTGGACACAACATCCCAGAAGATGTCATTCGCAGACGCTATATCGCCGGACTTGCAAATTTATCTAATTATCAAAAAGCTGTAAAATCATGGGTATTGTTGAATGGCGATAAAACGCCGCCAGAGCAAATTAATCAAGGTTAATGATGACTATACCTATCAATGACATTCGTAACTCTTCTGATCCTGACATTGCTGGATCTTATTATGCTATGCAACGTGCTGGACAAGCAGCCATAGACTTGGCAATCCAAACTAATACTGCAATTGTGACCACAGTTGACGGCAAGATTGTCCGCATTACTGCTGCCGAACTGATCAAACAGCGGCAGTTAACTTCTTAAGCTAGTATTCGCTTGATACAAACCAATCGCACACAACTTAAATAACCTTACAAGCCATTGATTTATATTTAATTTTCAAGAGGCATGATTACTTTTAATCCGTTGGTCGCTAGAGAGCTCGATCGTAAGCGTTACAACTTGTCACGCTCAAAACCAAAACTCACCATTTCTAGTGAGGGTTTATTTACTGATGGGCCGTCAGGGACTTCGACCCCGGAACAGTCTTAGTGGCCCACTTCACGTAAAATTTCTCTTATCCTTTGAGGTGTTAAAGGTATTTCCATGAATTCAACACCAAACGACTTAAGAGCATCCTCAATTGCTTGAACCAATACCGGTGGGGCAGCCATGCGACCACCCTCGCCTCCTCCTTTAATACCAAACTCCGTGTAAGGTGAAGGAGTTTCAACATGTCCAACACGAATATTAATTGGCATTTCATGAGCTGTTGGAATGTGATAATCAGTAAAGTTGGCAGTTAATAATTGGCTTTGATCATCGTATTTAAATTGCTCAAATAGCGCACTACCAATCCCTTGCGCAGTTCCACCTCGAACATGTCCCGCCAGAGTCATAGGGTTCACCATTGTTCCACAATCATGAACTGCAACATAGTCTAGAATTTTGACATGCCCTGTCTTCGGATCAACTTCTACAGCTGCAAGATGTGCCATATGTCCCATGATGGGATAAAAAATTCCTAAATGATTTCGATCATCCGGAGGCATCGTAGTCAGAGGGTGATCATACACAGCCGTAGTTTCAAGGCCACTCTCAAAACCATCTTCATCAGGAAAGCTAAGCCTAAAATAATGTGACATCATCGCTACATCGGCAATTGATTTTTCTTTATCTGGCACACCTTTAATACCAATCTTCCCAGCCCTCAGCTCTAAGTCACCAGTGCCACATTCCATCATGTGAGCAGCAAATTTAAACAGTTTCTCGCGAAGTGTCTTAACACCCGACACTACTGCACCAGCAACCATCACTGTATAACGGCTACCGCCTGGTCCAGTACCATTAAATCCAGAATCAGTATCAACGTAACCAACAGTAATATCACTCGGATCAAGCGTTAAAGCCTCAGCCACAATCTGAGTAACGACCGTCTCAGGGCTATTTCCCCAAAAAGGAGCATTCAATTTTACAAATGCCTTTCCAGCAGCATCAATTTTTAAAGAAACAGATTCAGGAGAACTTGTTAATTGAAATCCGGGTTGATCTGGAGAGTTAAGCGACCAAAATTCTGTAGAGCTGAACACACTTCTTTCCTGACATGAAACGATACCTATACCAATATAGCGACCTTCCTTTAGTGCTTCAGATTGTTTAGAACGCCAACTTGACATGTCAAACATCTCTAACGCTTTATTTAATACTTCTTGATAATTTCCGATGTCATAGACATTGCCACTCGGGATAATATATGGAAACTCTTCCGGCCGAATTAAATTACGACGTCTAATCTCAACTGGATCCATACCTAACTCCTTAGCTGTGGCATCCATCATTCTTTCAAGCACAAAATTTGTCACCTCTGACCCAAAGCCTCGGTAAGCTCCTTGTTGACATTTATTACTAAGTACTGCAATTATGTGCGCTTGAACACTATTAATTCTATAAGGCCCAATGACCTGAGAGAACGCGTTTCCATGGGTCCCAAGGCCGTATTGAAGATACGCTCCGTAGTCATCAATGACCTCATAACGCATCGATAAAACTGTACCATCTTTTTTAACAGCTAATTCAAAATCGTAAGCTCGGTCAGATCCATGAGCATCTGCATTAAGCATGTTATCCAAACGGTCCTCAATATATTTCACTGGACGACCAGCAATTCTCGATAAGCCTGCGGTTAAAACAATGATTCTGTGAAGAAATAATTTCGAACCAAAGCTACCACCAGCCAAAGTAGGAATGATGTTTAACTGAGTAGGGCTCACGCCAAGAGATACGGCACATAACCATCCTACATAGGTATACATGGATGTATTGCAATAGACAGTAAATTTGCCAGTACCTTCGTCATAATCAGCAACAGCACCTGCTGTTTCCATTGGCTGTGGACCTGAACGATTCCAACGAATTTTACGTCTAACAATTAAATCAGCACGTGCAAAATCCTCATCCACAGGACCAAATGTAAAAACACTATCACTTGCGGTATTCGTTTCGCCACGCTCTGGATGCAAAACCTCCTTACCAGAAGCTGAAGACATTTTATGAATATCTGTTACTGTGGGTAATTCCTCGTAAACGACTTCAATCAGTTCAAGCGCATCCTCTGCAATGTATCGATCCTCAGCAACAACAGCAGCAACAGCCTCACCAACATAGCGCACTCTATCTGTAGCAATTGCATGTTGAACAACAGCAGGACTAGAGAATGTAACAGTTGGCCCAGTTAATTTGGCAAATTCTGCACCTGTAATGACTGAAATTACTCCGGGTAACTTTAAGGCCTCACTAATGTTTATTGATTTAATCAATGCATGTGCATAAGGACTTCGCAATATGGCTGCATGCGCCATATTTGGTACTTCAATATCATCAATATATTTACCTTTACCTGTAAGGAGTCGCGGATCCTCCACGCGCTTCATACTTTTACCAATCCAGCTATAGTTCTCTCTTGGCCCCTCGCGACGACGTGAGGCAGGTATATCTAAATCAGGAATGTAGCGTTTATTCATGATGTGGTGACCTCATTTTTTTTCATCTCTTGTGCGGCAGATAAAACTGCATCTACGATCGTTTGATAACCCGTACAGCGACATAAATTAGAGGATATAGCCTCAATCACCTCGTCTCGCGTTGGGTTAGGATTATTTTTTAATAACTCATTAGCTGACATCAACATTCCCGGTGTACAAAATCCACACTGTAAACCATGCTTTTCCCAAAAAGACTCCTGAAGAGGATGCATGTGTGACATTGTTCCCAAACTTTCAACCGTATTAATCACAGCTCCATCTACCTGAACAGCAAATAGTAGGCAAGAACGCGCTGTTTTTCCGTCAAGATCGATGTTACAAGCACCGCAAACCCCATGCTCACATCCTACATGGGTACCAGTAAGATGTAAGTCATGACGTAAAAAGTCAACCAGTAATAATCGTGGTGAAACGTTTTTTTGAACACTCTTACCATTAACTATCAAGTTTATTTCGATGAATTGATTGCTCATAAATACCTCTACATTGAATTATTGATCGTGTGATGCAATTGCATTAAGAAGAGCTCTTGGTGTTAGCGTTTGAATTAAATCAGCTTGGAAAACATGACTTTCTAAATCTTCCTTTTTTAGATAGATTTCCTGAACCACAATAGCACTCACTTTTTGGAAAAGATCAGATGATGGCTCTTGTCCTAATAATGCTTTTTCAGCAGCAGGAGCACGGACAGGACGATCGGAAATGCCGGCATAAGATAATGCCGCACTTTCAATCTTGCCATTAATAAGCTTAAGCATCACGGCAACTAATGTAGAGGCGTAATCACCCTTTCGTGGTGATAACTCTGCAAAACCAAACCGAAAAGACGCGTCTAATATTGGAATTTGCACCTCTACCAAAATTTCATCGCTTTTAATGTCAGTGCTGTACAAGCCCTTAAAAAAGTCTTCTGCTTGAACTTTTCTTTCGCCTTGATTACTCCGAATCACCATGGTTGCATCTAAAGCTAACATGACCGCAGGCATCTCAGAAGCTGGATCCGCATGGGCGAGGTTGCCACACAATGTACCTCTATTTCTGACCACAACATGAGCAACGTGTTGATAAGCCTTATGCATCAAAGGGCAATACTGAGCAATCAACGCAGAATTACGCAGCGTCTCATGTCTTGTAAGCGCTCCAATTTTTAAATAATGACCATCACTGCTACATTCATGATAATCAAGATCAGGTATTTTATTGATATCAATTAATAGCTCTGGACGTGAAATCCGAAAATTCATCATCGGTACCAAGCTTTGACCACCCGCAATAATTTTGGCATTATCTCTATGAATTGCTAATAACTTAAGGGCATCACTTAACGATTGTGGGCGAGCATAATCAAAAGATGCAGGTTTCATTTTGTCTCCTTCAGTACAGCTTTAATTTAAAATCTGTCTAAATTTTTTTCAAAATACTTTTATGCAGAGGTTCATTTAAACCCACATATTTTTAATAGTCAATCATCTAAAAAAAAAATTGATAAAAACAATCTGCATTAAGGGTAAACCCACAAAATAATTTATATGGCTAGGGTTTCTACTAAAGAGCAGATGAAGCATGTTTTTTTATAGTGCATAAATTGCTTAGAATAGAATGAATTAATCATTTTAAAAGGTCTACCTGATGAATATTATTTCGCCAAAATCTAGATCTCTTCCTGAAAGTATTGAAGAAACTATTCAATTATTGGCAAAGGAAGATTATCTATGTGATCGACAACTTGCCACAACATTATTCTTAAGCCTTCGTTTAGCCCGCCCCATATTTTTAGAAGGTGAGCCAGGAGTTGGGAAAACAGAACTTGCTAAATCCTTAGCTAAAGCACTTGGTACCGAATTATTCCGTATTCAATGCTATGAGGGACTAGATGTAGCCCAATCAGCTTATGAATGGAATGTTGCTAAACAAATGGTTGAAATTCGACTCGCTGAATCTTCAAGTGATCTTAAAGATCCACAAACTCGAAAAAACGTCGGGGATAATCTTTATTCACGTGAAATGTTAATTGAAAGACCTCTTTTACAGTCCTTGACTCAGTCTCACTCTCCTGTTTTACTGATCGATGAGCTTGATCGTGCTGACGAACCTTTTGATGCCTTTTTACTAGAAATACTTGCTGAAAATCAAATGACAATTCCAGAGTTTGGTTTAATTCGTGCAACGTCTCGACCTATTACCATCATAACGAGTAACCGTACTCGAGAAATTCATGACGCATTAAAACGCCGCTGCCTGTATCACTGGTTAGACTTTCCAACACTCGAGCGTGAACTAGAAATTATTCACTTACGGGCGCCTGGGATTCCTCTAGAGCTGTATCATCAAGTAGTTGCCTTTGTTCAAGAAGCCAGAAAACTCAATCTGTACAAACCCCCAGGAATCGCAGAGACTATCGACTGGACTCAAGCTCTAGCCATTTTAAATACTATTCGACTTTCACCTGACACAGTCAATAGTACTCTTGGTGTATTGTTAAAAAATCAAGAAGATATTAATCGACTACAAGCAGGAGACACCATTAAATTACTTACAGAGCTTGTAATTAAAGGGTACCTCCCTGACCCTGAAAAAGAAATTATTTCTCTTGATCAAAAGGTTCAGTCCCTCCAATCAAAAAAAGATCAACTTTAGTGATTGCTGAAAACTTACTTCATTTTTCGCGAATATTACGAAAGGCTGGAATCTTAGTCTCTCCAGAGCAAGTTCTTTTATCTCTTCAAACATTCAAAATAATTGGGTTTAACTCACGTGAGGATATACGTTGTGCACTAGCCTCTGTAATGCTTAACCAAAGAGAACAGAAAGTATTATTTGACATTGCCTTCGATTCATTTTGGAGCGATATAAAGCTTGCTGAATTATTAATGAATGTCACACTATCGAGTATCAAACCTACTCATACTAAAACAAAACAAACTAATCTTAGAAGGCTGCTTGAAGACTTTTCTGACAAACCAAAAATCTCCACGCTAAGAGAATCTATTGAATCGTTTGATTACAGTAACAGCTTTTCTGAGAAAGAGCTTTTACGAGCTGCGGATTTTGAAACAATGAGCTCTACTGAATTTATTCTTGCGAAAAAAATAGCAGAAACTCTTCCAATTCCGATTCCTAAATTACGAACTTATCGAGTAAAAAAAAATCAAGAGGGTCTTATAAATTTACGCTTAACTCTTAAAAATATGTCTCGCCAACCATTTTTAATAACACCAATTCACACAAATTTAAAAGATAAAATCCCGCCAATTGTGGTTCTTCTTGATATTTCGGGATCAATGGACCGTTATGCTCGTTTAATGCTTCATTATCTCCATGGATTAACAAGACATCATGTAAAAGTATCTACATTTACGTTTGGAACTAAATTAACTTCAATTACAAGATGCTTAAAAAATAATGATCCTGATATAGCATTGAAACTAGTTGAAGAACTTGTAGTAGATTGGGGTGGAGGAACCCGACTAGCTTCCTGCCTAGATGAATTCAATCGTAGTTGGGCTAAACAACTCCTCGGCTCAAGAGCCAGTTTATGGTTAATTACTGATGGTCTTGATGGCGAGGTTACCAGCTCACTTGAGCCAGCAATTAAAAAATTAAGTCTTTCAGCTAATCATATTGTTTGGCTAAATCCACTACTTCGATACTCAAAGTTTGAGCCTGAGGCTCCTGGAATTAAATTATTACTTCAGTATGTAAATTATTTTTTACCAATGCATAACTTGAATCATTTAGCCAACTTGGAGCAAGAGTTACGAAAAACACCAAAGTCTATTCAAAGGCAAAAATTATCCTTAAGCTATAAAACTATTTCTTCAATCAATTTAAACTACTAACAAATTTTCTAATTACTCAAATAGCGAGTACAAAGCCCATCTTCACACAACAAGCGTTACAACTTGTAAGGCTTAAAAGAATAAGCCCCACTATCACTAGTGAGGGTTTATTTCTGGTGGGCCGTCAGGTGTTTGAACCCCGGACCTAAGGATTCCGATTAAATTTGCCAATCACTTTCATCATGATGTTAAATTGACAGTAGTTCACTAGACTAAACAGTGCGAAGGTCTTAACACCTGTGAAATAAATAGAGTACGAAATTTAGTTTAAATGATGTTAGCAAGGGCCGGGAGCAACATCAACCAATTTGGTATCAATGCTGCGGAGTCCGTCTGGCCAAATAAGTTTAGAAAAGTCCAGTAATTGAGTCGTAAGCCCAGCTCCACGCGACCATTTTGAAATACTACAAAAATCTTGGTAATAGATCTTATCTAACGAAATGGGTCTAGTGTTATATTCCCATTGATCACGAGTTGCCTTTTCACTTAAGCTGTATGTCTTAGCGGCATAAGCTGCAACGG
>CAIQUZ010000080.1 GCA_903875135.1 uncultured beta proteobacterium
GGGAAGATATCTTTGATTACATCGAAATGTTTTACAACCCGGTGAGGCGCCATGGTTACAACAATGGGCTTTCTCCAGTATTATTTGAAAAGCAGTACCAAGCGAGGTTGGGAAATGTCTAGTTTATTAGTAGCGATTCAACTAATATTTTTTTCTGCCATTAGAAACAATGAGTCTATTACTCGGCTTTCAGGTTTTAAAGCCCATACTTTGCGTCTATTAAAATCTAGGAATTGTTCAACTGAAGTCATTTAAATCCTCCATCGTCTGTTAAAGTCTCTTAGGCTATTTGAATAATAATTATTCAACAGCTTTTATTCTTCTCGCATTCAAAATTATTAATATTGTGGATTACCCTGCTTCAAGTTATCTTGAATTCAAATACCTCCTTAAAGGACACTTCATCGCACATTGATCAAGCGTCTATCAACTAGACGCTGATTCTAAATTTCAAGCCATTTAATGAAAGTATTGTTCACTACCAATAAAAGATTGAGGATTTCACAGCGAAAAACCGAGTGGAGTATAGGTATAAGACCGCAGGTAAGCATCTTGCTTAATGGCAATGCGAGTTGTGTTATTCCCGAAAAGGTGTCCTGCGGGGAGCATTTCTAAATTAGTATCACGTTGCGGATCGAATGCCACCCCAGCGACGATACCTACACCTAGGCCGGTTTCCACAAACGTTTTAATAACATCGGCATCAATGGCTTCCAGAACAACATCAGGGCGAAGATTCTTTTTTGCAAAAGCTTCATTGATCTTAGTGCGCCCAGCAAAGGCGACATCATAAGTAATGATCGGATATTCCACTAAATCCTCTAAAGATAGCGGGCGTTTAGCAAGAAGGGGGTGACCATGAGGTACGACCACGGCGTGTTGCCATTGATAACCCGGTAAGGAAACCAATTGAGGAATATTAGACAGACCCTCGGTTGCAATTGCAATATCTGCTTGATCATTAAGAACTAAATGGGCTAAATGCTCAGGACTGCCTTGTTGAATACTGACCCGTACCTTCGGAAAGCGTTTTTTAAATTCAGCAATGACCTGCGGTAAAGGGTACCTGGCTTGGGTATGGGTTGTGGCGATAACAAAATTACCTTGATCGCTAGCAGCGTACTCAGCACCTATTTTTTTAAGACTCTCGATACTGACTAAGGCTTTTTTACCTGGCTCGGTTAATTCCCGAATCCGTTTGCCATGACGTCGGAAAATATCAACGCCCAGCTCATCCTCTAACTCGAGAATGGCTTTAGAAACACCAGGTTGGGATGTAAAAAGGGCTTTGGCAGCATCCGTTAAATTGAAATTTTGGCGGACAGCTTCACGAATAAAGCGAAATTGATGGATATTCATATCGGTTAAGAGCCTATCTATATATCAAAAATAGTATAACAGTGTGATTTTATATTATTTGTGGATCTTATTATTTCAATTGATAATTGCTTCTTGTTAAAAATAACGTATTGAATTCAAAATAAATGTTGGAAATAAATTACCTCTATATTGTGGCGGGAGCTTTAGTCGGCCTTCTTGTAGGGCTTACCGGGGTTGGTGGAGGCTCACTTATGACGCCTTTGTTGACTCTTTTATTTGGGATTTCACCAAGTATTGCCGTCGGAACTGACTTGGCATTTGCTGCATTAACCAAGGGTGTTGGCACCGCAGCACACCGACTTCACGGCAATGTGCGTTGGGAAATTGTGCGTTTACTTTGCATCGGCAGTTTACCGGCGGCTGTAGCTAGTATCTTTTTTCTTAAGCATGTCGGCAGTGTCTCTTCAGAGTGGCAATACTATATTCAGTTAGCGATCGGAATCTCCGTACTTTTAACGGCAATCTCTTTAATATTTAGATCACGCATGAGAGCGTGGATAAGTGCGCATCCTCAATATGAGTTAAAAGGGAATGAGTTGCGCATAGCAACCATTATCTCTGGGATAGTGATTGGTGTATTAGTCACGATTTCCTCCATTGGTGCAGGTGCAATTGGTGCGACCTTAATTGTGTTTCTTTATCCAGCGCTTAAACCCTCAGAAGTAGCGGGCACAGATATCGCCTATGCAGTGCCATTGACAGCGCTTGCAGCGTTTGGGCATTTTTGGCTAGGCAATGTAAATTTTGATTTATTGTTTGCGCTTCTCTTGGGGTCTGTGCCAGCCATTTGGGTTGGAGCACGCTTATCAAAAGCTTTCCCGGAAAAAATCACACGCAGTATTCTGGCTGGCGTATTAACGCTTGTAGGCCTAAAGCTAGTTTCATAAGGAAATTTATACATGTATCAATATGATGAGATCGACCAAGCATTAGTAGATGCGCGGGTTGAAGAGTTTAAAAATCAGGTAGAACGCAGACTTCAAGGCACCTTGCCTGAAGAAGAGTTTCGTCCATTAAGATTACAAAATGGATTGTATTTACAAAGGCATGCTTATATGTTGCGTGTCGCAATTCCATATGGCGTTCTAAGCGCAATGCAATTAGAGCAACTCGCAATGATTGCAAGTAAATATGACCGTGGTTACGGACACTTTACGACACGTCAAAACATTCAATTTAATTGGCTTACATTAGAAGATAGTCCGGCAATCCTAGCGGACTTAGCTCAAGTTCAGATGCATGCGATTCAAACATCAGGAAATGTTGTACGAAACATTACTAGTGATCCATTTGCTGGAGTAGCGCAAGATGAGTTAGTCGATCCAAGGCCATATTGTGAGTTACTCAGACAATGGTCAACATTGCATCCTGAGTTTGCATTTTTACCACGCAAGTTCAAAATCGCAATCAATGGCGCAAAAAATGATCGTGCGGTGATCTTGGCGCATGATGTTGGACTTGTTCTGAAAAAAGATGCACAAGAAAACGTCATTGTCGATGTCTATGCGGGGGGTGGTATGGGGCGAACTCCATTAATCGCCAGCCTAGTCAAGAGCGACTTACCATGGCAACAGTTGCCTAGTTATTTAAATGCACTTTTACGGGTCTATAACCTGTATGGTCGACGTGATAATTTGTATAAAGCACGCATTAAAATTTTGATCAAAGCCATTGGTGCAGAGCAATTTGCTAAAGAGGTTGAACAACAATGGTTGGCAAGTAATGATAAAAGTGCAGAGTTTATAGCGCAAGAATGGGAGAGAGTTTCTAAAAGTTTTGTAAGGCCAGCCTATCAAAAGCTTACCAATCTATCCTTATTCGAAATCATTGCCACCGCGCCTAGTCAAGATCAAAAAGCGTTTTCAAAATGGTTAGAAAGAAACACCCAAAAACATCAAGTTACTGGCTACATGAGTGTTGTCATTAGTTTAAAAAATCATCAAGGAACTGCACCGGGTGATATTAGCTCACAGCAAATGTTGGCAGTTGCGCAGTTAGCGAAACAATACAGTTTTTCAGAAATCAGAGTCACACACGAACAAAATTTAGTATTAGCGCATGTTGAACAAGAGCATTTATATGCGCTATTTACAGCATTCAAAGAACACCGTTTAGCGCAAGCAAACATTGGCTTACTGACCGATATGATCGTATGTCCGGGTGGTGATTTTTGTTCCCTTGCCAATGCGAAGTCATTACCAATTGCAGCAGCCATTGCCCAGCAGTATGAAGACCTTGATTACTTATTTGATTTAGGTGATTTAAGTATTAATATTTCCGGTTGCATCAATTCCTGCGGCCATCATCATGTCGCTAATATTGGCATACTCGGCGTTGATAAAGATGGATCTGAGTGGTATCAAATTACTCTAGGTGGAGAACAAGGTAATGAGACGGCGATAGGTAAGGTGATAGGGCCATCGTTCAGTGCACAGCAAGTACCCGGTGTGATTGAACAGATTATTTCTGTGTTTGAGCAACATCGTATCAATCAAGAAAGCTTTTTTCAGACCTATCAAAGGCTCGGTGTTGAGCCCTTTAAGGAGTCTGTTTATCAAAAAGACCAGAAGGAAACTGAGTATGTCTAAATACATTGCATACCCAAAAAATGTGGCACCGAAGATTTGTGATAACGAATGGACTTTATTAAGAGATGATGCGTTACCTGAAGATTTTTCCTTGCTAGGACCTGTGATCGTATCGTATGCATACTGGAAAAATCATCAAGAAGAACTGCAAGAAAAAAGTACTAATATGGCATTGGGTATATTTTTTAGCGTGACTGATGATGTGGTGCAAGACCAAGCAATTATTCAACATGGTATGTCACATTGGAGCTTAATTGCTGTTGATTTCCCAATATTTCGGGATGGACGAGGATTTAGCACGGCAACCATCTTACGTGAGCAATACCACTGGGAAAAAGAACTCAGAGCGATAGGTGATGTCTTAATTGATCAACTTATCCAAATGGCCCGCGTTGGCTTTGATGCATTTGTATTGCGCGAAGATCAACAACTTGATGTAGCCATTGCACAGTTACAACGTTTTCCGGTAAAAATGCAAAACGACTGGCGCGGCGTTAGAACTTTACTTCAAGGGGCGGTTTGATGAAGCCGCAGTTATGGAAAATCCCCCCAGTACAGATAAGCGGCGAGCAAGTAGACCAACTCTACGAAAAACTCCATCAGCGCCTGATTGAAATATCGAGTCGCTATCAACGCGTGCGATTTGCCACTAGTTTAGCGGCAGAGGATATGGTTATTACCGATGCGATTGCTCGCGAAAATATCAAGATTGAAATTTTTACCCTCAATACTGGAAGACTGCATGAAGCAAGTATCAAAATGCATGGAGCTGTTCAGAGTCATTACAAGATTCAGATACGCAGTATTGAGCCCGAACAAGAGCAAGTCAAACAATTTATCGAACAAGTTGGATTGAATGCTTTTTATGAATCAGAAGATGCTAAAAAATCCTGCTGTGATATCCGTAAAGTAAAGCCATTACAAAAAGCATTAGACGGTGCACAAGCATGGTTAACTGGACAACGGAAAGAGCAGTCCGTTACACGTACAGAATTATTGTTTGAAGAAAAAGATATTGCAAGAGGTATTGCAAAATTTAACCCAATTTTTGATTTCTCAGAACAAGAAATGTGGGCATATATTCAAACAAGACAAGTGCCGATCCATCCATTGCATCAACAAGGTTATCCAAGCATTGGATGTGAGCCATGTACACGGGCTATTCGAGAAGGTGAAGACGTTCGCGCCGGTCGTTGGTGGTGGTTACAAAAAGACAGTAAAGAGTGTGGACTACATGTAACAGAGAGTTTGCAAAAATGACAACAAACATACAAAACCAACATTTAGATTATTTAGAAGCAGAATCTATTTATATTATTCGCGAGGTAGTGGCGCAGTGTAGCCATCCTGCGCTATTATTTTCTGGCGGTAAAGACTCTATTGTGCTGTATCACTTGGCAAGAAAAGCCTTTTGGTTTGGTGCTCGTCAAATACAGTTACCATTCCCCTTATTGCATGTAGATACTGGACATAACTACCCAGAAGTGATTCAATTTCGTGATGAAATTGTCAAAAAAACACAAGCACAATTAATTGTGGCGCATGTTGAAGAATCGATACGTCGAGGAAGCGTGAAATTGAGTCATCCCTTAGCTTCCAGAAA
This sequence comes from uncultured beta proteobacterium, assembly GCA_903875135.1. Classification (GTDB taxonomy): domain Bacteria; phylum Pseudomonadota; class Gammaproteobacteria; order Burkholderiales; family Burkholderiaceae; genus Polynucleobacter. The sequence goes on from CAIQUZ010000080.1 coordinate 5,572, forward strand.
TGCAGCGCAAGCCGTGACATTGTTAGAGGCAATCGAGGAATATGAGTTTGATGCATTAATGGGTGGCGCACGCCGAGATGAAGAAAAAGCGCGAGCTAAAGAAAGAATATTTTCATTTAGAGATGAGTTCGGGCAATGGGATCCAAAGGCACAGCGACCTGAGTTATGGAATTTATATAATGCACGAACATCTAAGGGAGAAAATATGCGCGTCTTCCCTATCTCGAATTGGACAGAGTTAGATATTTGGCAATATATTGCAAGAGAGAACCTTGCCTTGCCATCGATTTATTACAGTCACCAACGTGAAGTAGTACGGCGCGGTAAATTATTATTACCAGTAACTCCTTTGACTCCTAAGCAAGACAATGATGTAAGCGAAACCATTGCAGTACGTTTTAGAACGGTAGGCGATATTAGCTGTACCTGTCCAGTCGAGAGTATTGCAAATGATCCGCAGGACATCATTGCCGAAACCATTATTGCTGAAGTTACTGAGCGAGGTGCGACGCGTATGGATGATCAAACCAGCGAAGCATCTATGGAAAGACGTAAAAAAGAGGGGTACTTTTAATGCACATAGGACTATTACGATTTATTACAGCGGGAAGTGTGGATGATGGGAAAAGCACACTCATTGGACGACTCTTATTTGATACGAAGGCGATACTAACAGATCAATTAGCTGCTTTAGGTAGAACAAAGTATGCGCGCGTAACATCTAGTGACGCTGCAATTGATTTGGCATTATTGACTGATGGTTTAGAAGCAGAGCGAGAGCAGGGGATTACGATTGATGTTGCATATCGATATTTTACAACAGCGCAACGTAAGTTCATTGTTGCTGATGCGCCTGGACATGAACAGTACACCCGCAATCTAGTTACAGGAGCCTCACAGGCAGATGCGGCTGTGATACTGATTGATATCAGTCGACTTGATTTAAACAGCGCAAAAATTCAATTATTGCCACAAACAATTAGACATAGTGCCATCCTTCAATTGTTGGGGATTAAGCATCTAGTATTTGCAATCAATAAGATGGATATATGTAATTTTGAGCAAACGCATTATCAAAAAGTATGTAAAGCTATTCAAGAACTAGAACAGGTATTAAAGTTACCGCCAGTGACGATGATTCCGATGGCAGCCTTACTTGGGGATAATGTTGTAGAGCCCAGTTCAAGAACGCCTTGGTACAAAGGCCCAACCTTACTCGCTTATTTAGAACAAATTGAATTAGATGCACAGTTAAGTGATCAAACCAGTGATTTACGTTTTCCAGTGCAATTAGTTGCGCGCCAAGATGGATGTAGCAGTGAAGATTATCGAGGTTATTTAGGAAGGGTAGAAGCAGGCGTATTAAAAGTTGGACAAGAAGTCCGAATTGAGCCAGCTGGTTATGAAGCGGTTATCAAACATATTCATACAGCACATCATCCCCTAAACCCATCGCATGATAATTCAGTTATGCAGGCTCATGCAGGACAAGTTGTAGCTGTTGAATTAGATAGAGACTTAGATATATCACGAGGCGATATGTTGCTGGATCGAAAAGAAAGTAAATCACTAATTACAAAACAGGTATTAGCCGATATATGTTGGTTAAATCGTGATCCACTATCCATGCAACGCAAATACATATTAAGACAAACAACTAATCAAGTCTTTGCAAAAATTAAATCGATAGATCACGTTTTTGACGTTAGTACTGTGACCAATAAGCAGCATCAAGAGAACATTCATATGAATGATATTGGTAGAGTGCAAATCCATTTGCAAAAGAACATCGTGGCAGATGCATTTGATACCTCGGTGTCCACGGGGGCATTCATCTTAATTGATGAAGTGAGTAATCATACCGTTGCAGCAGGCATGATAAGACAATCGAGTCAAACATCATGAGCATACAACTAGGTAAAGTGTATTTGATTGGCGCAGGACCCGGTGCCTGTGACCTAATGACACTGCGCGGAGCTAAATTATTAGCTCAAGCACAAATTGTATTTTATGATGCTTTAGTAGATCCAAGTATGTTGGAGTTATGCCCACAGGCAAAGTTAGTTGCAGTTGGCAAACGTTGCGGAAAACTTTCAACTGCGCAAAAATTTATAGATAAACAATTGGTCGATGCAGCTCAGAAATATCAACATATAGTTCGATTAAAAGGTGGCGACCCGATGATATTTGGTCGTGCTGATGAAGAAATGACTGCTTTGCTACAGCATGGGATAGAGCTAGAAGTTGTTCCAGGGATTACCAGTGCGCTTGCAGCAGCAGCAAGTATTCAAAGCTCACTCACCCTGAGAGGGGTTGCTCGTAGCGTTGCTTTTATCACAATGGCAAAAGCGTATGAGACATCAGATATCCAGCAGACACCACAAGCCGACACATTAATCTATTACATGGGGCGTAAAGATGGCGAGAAAATTGCTAGTCAGTTAATTGAACAGGGTCGATCAAAGCTCACCCCTGTTGTTGTGATTGAAGCTATTAGTACAGCAAAAGAAAGAAAGCTATTTACGTATTTAGGTGAACTGCAAAACCTAATCTTAGATCAATGGAGTCATGCAGATTCACCGACTATCATCATGATAGGCGAAGTATTTAGCAGGGTTGCACAAGAGCAGCAAGACAAATTAGACGAATTGATCCATAGTGAAATCAATAATCGCGTGCAAGATCCCGTCGCTCTCACCATCTGCAGAAGACGTGCTTAAAGAAACATCAGGAAACTGAGCGCGGCACTCTTCCAGTATTTTTGGAAAGTCATTACGTAAATGACCACCTTGAATTTTTAAATGCTCCGATCATTGTTGCTCATGGCAATCTTGAAACACCTGATTTCCAAAGACAGAGTAGAGACTTCGCCAAAGCAGTCAAAGATATGGGTAAACCTGTTGACTATATAGTCGGTCAAAACTATAACCATTTTGAAATGCCTGAAACAATTGCTAATCCATACGGCATCCTAGGTAAGTTGGTTTTGAAACAAATGAAGCTCACTTAACTCGTCCTTTTAAAGGACAAGTCATCTCACGGGTATCAAGCGTTACGTAAC
>CAIQUZ010000081.1 GCA_903875135.1 uncultured beta proteobacterium
ATTTGAAGCGGAGGCTGAGCTACCAACCACTCTTCGTGCTTCTACTTTTCAACCCTCTACCTTAGATTATCTTGATCGATTTGGAATTAGTGAAAAACTAATTGATCAAGGACTCGTTGCGCCCCGTATGCAGTATCGTGACCGTCATGGATGGATGGTTGAACTCGATTTTGGGTCTATAAGTCAAGATACTCATCACCCCTATCGTGTTCAGTGCGAACAATACAAACTCACAAAATTATTAGCTGATCGCTTACAACAATTCGCTCATGCGAACATCCATTTCTCCACTCAGGTCAACGCAGTCAACCAATCATCTGATGGAGTTTCAGTTACTCTAAAGAGCCCTCAAGGTGATACCGTTATCAACGGTGATTGGTTAATTGGAGCAGATGGTGGACGTAGCCAAGTGCGCGAAGCTTTAGGGATTAAATTAGGTGGATTTACTTGGCCTGAACGCTTTTTAGTCGCTAGTACACCCTTTGATTTTCCATCCGTTATCCCCAATCTTTGTGAAGTGAGTTATTTTGCTGATCCTCAAGAATGGTTTTTCTTGCTCTATGTCTCGGGACTGTGGAGAGTCATGATACCGATTGATGTCAATGAAAACGATAGCGACGCACTTTCTGATGCCAGTATTCAAAAAAGACTTCAACGAGTTTTTCAAAAGACTGGGGACTATGAAATACGTCACCGTACTATTTATAACGTTCATCAACGAGTTGCCGATCGATACAGGGATGGTAGAGCCTTCATTGCTGGGGACGCTGCCCATCTGAATAATCCACTAGGTGGCATGGGTATGAATGGTGGTATTCACGATGCTTTTACTCTCGCAGACTTATTAGTCCAAGTTCAGCAAGGTCAAATACCTGTTTCTCAACTTGATCTTTATGAACAAAAAAGACGTCCTATCGCACTCGAGTATGTAAACACCATTACCATCGCCAATAAACGAAATCTCGAAACCAAAGATCCACAAGAACAAAAAATCTGGCGTGAACAAATGACAAAGATTGCGTCCGATCAGATACTCGCTCGCGACTATCTTCTCAAAGTATCCATGATCGCTAGCCTGCGAAAACAAGAACAAGGAATGTATGCCGTTTAGAGATACCCTATCCATGATGAAGCTTTGTTTGATTGCGATACTTGTGAGTCTGAGTCATTTAGCAATCGCTTCCGATTACCCCAATAAATCCATTACCATCATCACACCTTTCCCCCCAGGAAGCACCAGTGACCTTATCCCTCGTTTGGTATCTCAAGTTATGTCGAAATCGATGGGAGTGAGTGTCTTAGTTGAAAATCGACCTGGTGCGAATGGCTCAATTGGGGCCGTCAAAGTTGCAACATCCCCGGCCGATGGCTACACCATCCTTCTTGCAACGACGGGTGTCCTAGCCATAAATCAATGGGTTTATCCTAAATTATCCTACGCCCCAGAAAAAGATTTTGAGCCAGTCATTAATGCTGCAGCAACACCCAATATGATTGTCGTTCACCCCAGCGTCAAAGCAGATAATCTCAATGAACTCATTGCACTTGCTAAGGCAAAGCCTGGTGAATTGAGCTTTGCCTCAGCGGGTAATGGCAGCACTAGCCATTTATGCGGTGAAACATTAAAAGTTACAGCGGGTATTGATATAATCCATATTCCCTATCAAGGCCCAGCCCCAGCAATGCAAGATGTTCTGAGTGGTCGTGTAGGCATGATGTGCGATAACTACTCAAACGTCATCCAACATGTTCGGGCAGGTCGACTCAAAGCGATTGTCATCACTAGTCGCGAAAAAAGTTCTAAAGTTGCAGAAATACCAACTTCTGGCGATGTCGGTATGCCCGATTTAGAGGCTGGCATTTGGTATGGTTTTGTTGTGCCCGTCGGAACACCAAAGGAAATCATCATGCGGCTGAATGTTGAGTTTGCAAAGGCCTTACAGGATCCAGAGCTTACTCAAAGATTAGATACTATCGGACTCAAGATCATTGCTGATCAACCAGACGCATTCCGACGATTTATTGCAAAAGAGGCAGCTCGTATGCAAAAGGTCGTAAAAGCTTCCGGCGCTCAAATACAATAAAAAAGATGGGCATAAAGCCCATCATCGCAAACCAATTCATCAAATAGTATTATCATTGCAAATTACTTTCTGACAGAACAACGCTTTTCTTGTGAGCAGTTGTCTCCAATCACTCCAACCGCCTGAATTTCAATTTCAATACCAGGTCTTGCAAAGTTGGTGACGGTGATTAATGCACTACCTGGGTAGTTGCCATTTTTAAAGAAGTCTTTACGCATTTCAACAAAGCGGTCGCCATAACGCGATTCTTTAATGAAGACAGTCATCTGGACAACATTATCGAGAGATCCGCCCGCATCCTTTAGCACTTGATCAATTTGACCAAACACTTGCTTTACCTGAGCTTCAAAGTTGTTTGCAATATCTTTTCCATCAAAATCTTTCGTCGCTGTTTGTCCAGCAACCCAAACTGTTTTACCACCTTGCGTAATCACTCCGGGCGAAAAAGCTCTTGATAACTGAAATGGCGTCTTATCCATATACTCTGCAGCAAAAGTCGCATTTGAAGTAATGCTCAATAATCCAATACATACCGCCAATAATAATTTCATTTTTTTCTCCATTGTATTGATACTGTTGAACTTCATCACTCTGCTTAAAACTAAACATATATAAAAATATGTCATTAGTAAAAAGACATTTTAAAAATCATGAAGTTAACTAATTATAGACTTTTGAATTTTTTAAAAAACCATTTTTTACGTCAATCGGAATTCACCCTCCCATAGTATGGTCTATTTTAGAAACCTTAGATCGAAACATCACTACATCTCTTACATCAGTAACTACTCAAAGTTACTATATGCCGGCAGCCCAATTTGGCACTGATTAGGCTACAAATGTGATTGGTGTGAATGATCAATTCACACCAAGATTCACAGGTTATGGACTGATCAATACACAACTTGCACAAAACAATCAAACCACTACCTCTGCTTCTGTAGGTATCAACCTTAGATTTTAAAATCTACTACAATGAAAATCTGCGCTAGACGTTTCTTCACAATCACGCTACTCCGATGGCATTAATTAATTTTAATTTGCTTTGATCGTGTTATCTCCGTCCAGCGCTTCGTATCTTCTTGCACAAATTTAGCAAACTCCTCAACTGATAAATTCACAATTTCAGCACCCTGCGTAGCTAGTTTTTCCCGAACATCATTATCAGCTAATGCCTTATTAACCTGATCATTTAATAACTGAATTTGATCTTTTGGGGTACCTTTTGGAAATGCAAAACCAAACCAATTCGAAGTAATAAAATTCGAAATTCCCTGCTCTTCAGCCGTAGGTACTTTAGGTAATAAGGTAGAACGTTTTGCGGAACTGACGGCAAGAGGCCTTAATTTACCTGACTGTATTCCGCTCAGCGCGGTAGGTAGAGCCGCGACAATCAGATCAATACTCCCTGACTGAAGAGAAAAATTAGCCTCGCTCATTCCTTTAAATGGAACATGGGTTAAGGCAATAGCTGCCGAAGCACTAAACCTCTCTGTCACAATATGATTTGTACTTCCCACTCCAGCAGATCCATAATTGAGTTGATTAGGATTACTCTTCGCAGCACCAACCAAATCTTTTAGACTCATGTATGGAGATTCTGAGCGAACCAGAATCACAAATGGTGTTTGAGTAATTAATGCACTCGGCACTAAGTCAGTATTGATATCCCACGTGAGATTATTAAATAAGCCAGGCAACATCGCATAAGTTGCATCAATTAAGGCAATCATCGTTCCATCAGGTGGTTGATGCGCGACATAATCAAAAGCAATACGCCCACCTGCACCCGTTTTATTTTCAACAATATTTGTTCTTCCTGACTGCTCACTCATCTTTTGTGATACGAGTCGCGTATAAGTATCAGAAGCGCCACCGACAGCAAAAGGCACAATAATTTTTAGCGGCTTCATATTTTGTGAATAGCTCAGTGGTGCAAATGTTAATCCTAATAATGTAATAAATTCAAATAATCCTCGACTAATTTTTATCATATAGAGCCTTCCATAATTGGCCATTGGCTAACATCAAAATCTTCTTTCAGAATGATGTGCGTAAATCCTCGTACATCCCTTAAAGATCGAGTGATGTGCCCTTTTCCGGTAAAGTCATCCGGCAAAAGTAAATCTCCTGGTTTTAAAATATATCTCTGCCCAGTACTTACCTCAATTTCAATAATGCCTGAAGTAATCATGATGAGTTGATGGCGTGGGGCGTTATGGTACATCTGCACATGACCTTGTGGTGTCTCTCGAAAAAACATTTCTTTTACAGGAAATATTTCTGAAATGGGTCGGCTCTCTTTAGATAGTGGGATCTGCCGTTTTTCCATGGCAGATTCACCGGTCGCGGTTGTGTAAAGACGATAAATCAACATATAAGTCTCCTGTTAAATAATGGGATACATTGCCCCATCCATCGTAATAATATTCGCTGTAACGTAGCTAGCTAATGGAGATGCTAAGAACATCGCAACCTGAGCAATTTCATCGGGATGGGCTAATCTTCCCATCGGGATATCATTCGTAAACTCAGCCATAACTTCGGACTTTGATTTACCTGATTGTTTTGATTGCGCTTCAATTAATCCATCGAGACGACCAGTTAATGTAATTCCAGGATTAATGGCATTCACTCGAACACCACGTGCAGCATATGCCGCCGCCAATCCGTTGGATGCTAGCATTAAAGCTGCATTCGCAGACCCACCAGAGATATGCACTGGCTTGGCGATCTTACCCCCATGTCCAATAATATTGATAATACTACCTGAGCCTTGCTTAGCCATTCGTTTAATCACTGGATCGATTAAATGAATATAAGGATAAAACTTGGCATCCATCGAAGCTTGCCAAGCATGTGGGGTTAAATCATCAGGTCCCACCCGTTTGGCCGCCCCAGAAGAATTAATTAATACATTAACTAGACCAAAGTGTCTCTCAGCCAAATCTAGAGCTTCTAGAGCCTGATTCGCATCGGATAAATTCGCTGAGATAGCATTTACATGAGGATGTTTTAACTCGCCAGAAATTTCGATGATTGCTTGATTGAGATTGTCCTGATTACGCGAAATTATGGTGACAAATGCACTTTCGTTAAAAAATGCCTTTGCACATGCAAGCCCAATTCCTTTACTGCCTCCAGAAACTATCACGTGCTGCTTTTTAAAATCAAATTGCATTTTTCTCACTTTATTGAAGGGCAGTTATCATCATGAATTCATGATTGAGCGATTTCAATCGATCACAAAAACTATCTTATCACTGACACCATCATTAAACGATCAAAGCATTCTTAAACCGTTATGCCGATCAGGTTCTTCAACTTATATAATCCCAAAAAATGGCTGAGGATCTCCATAGTCTGTCGCTCTGAGAAGATAATTATCGTACTCTTGTAGATAGTGATTATTGAGTTCACTAATTTCTTGATTTCTTGCAGCAATCAGTTGCGGGTGCTGATCAAACTCATTGAGAGCTACTTCCCGATGCTGATAATCTTTCCATCTTACAAAATACAGGATCGATGGAATCGGTGCACCTGAAATTGTTTCAAAGCATCCCTCAATTTTGGCACCAAGTTCTGTGAGTATTGGAAAGTCTGTTTCTTCAAGAATCTTATTGACCCTAGGTAACTTCCCATATTGGTATCTTTGAATCCTTAATTCGAATAAAGTACTCTTTACTGACTCTACTTTAGGCAGAGCCTGAAGCGATTTCATACAAGGCATCGACTTCATGAAAATAATGTCTTGCTCTTGGACAGTATCTCTTGAGCCATTAGTGGCGATGCGAATCTTATCCCACTCACTATCGGCATACAAAGATCCAAAGCACTGTGCACGATGCTCTAAACTTTCCCACCCTAACATCCAGACGTATAGTGGCAATTGTTTACCCGCTATACAGACCCACTGACCTAAAGGTGTTGGAAATTGATGTTTTTCCAACATTGGCGGTAATAAATCACGCATGCGAGCGACGATATCATTCATCCGCCCTTGAGCTGAATGATAAAGTCTTAATTCATATAGCATCGGCGTAATTACGACTTAAATTCTATTTCAAGTAACTTGATAACATAGTCAGCCTCACTGCGAACATTATGCTCAGTGCCGATAGGATGAATCTTAAATTCTTGTGCCTTATGTTCACTTAAGAATTGTGTTCCATCAATCCGCGTATGAAATAACTTCGCATCCGTTAAGTAAAGAGCACTATAGTGATATTCATGCTTATGCCAACCAGTATGCTCACCTGGGGCAAACTCAAAGTAACTAATTCGAGTCTTATCATTATCTAAAAGAACTTGACGCTTTCCTAAATTGCCGACTGGCAAGTCTTTGACATTGGACAGCGCATTGCGCGTTTCATTGTAATATTCTCCCACTTTAGTCCCCAATTCTTTAATTAACATTCAATATGAAAAATACCATGCCTTATTTTTATTCCTTATAGTTGCCCTTGATAATTAAGGAATACCCTAAATTGAAGATTTTTTTAAACATTTGTGTAATAAGATAAAAATAAATCAATAATTAGGAGACTAAGTAATGAAAAAAACATTTTTCACAAAATGGATGATTGTCTTTGTGTCTATTTTCAGCTTACAAATTTCCCCCGTCATGGCACAGCAGGTAGTTAAACTGACCTTTACGTCACCGTATGCTCCGATCTTCTCTTGGCTCAAAGAAATGCAAGATAGTTTTTATCCTGCAGTCAACAAAGATTTAGAGGCTTCAGGTAATAAATACAAAATTGAATGGAATATCGCTACAGCTGGCACGCTCGCAAAAATTCCTGCCACATTAGATGCAATGTCCAATGGTATTGCAGATGTGGGTCACCTTCATCCAGTATTTGAAGAAGTTCGCTTAGGACCAGCAAATGTGGGATATCACACCCCCTTTTCTGGCGCTGATCATAATATTGGCACCCAGTTTTCCCATAAACTCCATTTAGAAAATCCAAAAGTTATTGCTAAATGGGATGCCCTCAATTTGGTGTATATCGACTGTGTCTCTTTGGATGAATACGGACTCTTCTCTACAAAGCCCATTAAATCTTTGGCTGACTTAAAAGGCATGAAGGTAGGAGCTGCAGGTCCTCAACTGCGCTGGATTGAAGGCACAGGAAGTGTACCTGTAACAACTTCTGGAGCCGCGGTCTTTAACGATATGAAATCTGGCGTTATTGACGCCGCTTTTATGCCGATTATTCTTGCTGTCAATGCAAAACTACATACTGTTGCCCCCCATTTACTGAAAGCAAAAATGGGTTCAGTCAGTACTGTTTACCTTACTGTTAATAAACCAAAATGGAATACGTTACCAAAGGAAGTTCAGCATGCCATCCGCGCAGGTGGAGCAAACTGGCAGGCGAATTACATGAAGACCATTGATAAATTATCTTCAGAAGCATTAGCGACGATCACTAAAGATGGTGGAACGATTATTGAAATGAGTGCTGATGAACGACAAAAATGGGCTAATAGCCTCCCCCCACTTGGAATCGACTGGGCTACAGAGGCAGAAAAGAACGGTCACCCTGGTCGAGAAATTCTTAGCAGCTATATGAATACCCTGCGCACCGCAGGTATTAAACCTGCGCGTGATTGGGACAAAAAATAATGCCACAATTTTCGTCTTGGAATTGCTTTGATTAGAAAAATATTTGATGGGCTGACTTCATCAATGAGTGCCCTAGGCACTCTCATGGTTATGATGATCATGATTCTGATGGATGTCGATATCGTTGGTCGCTTCTTTTTTAATCAACCCATGCGTGGCGTTCCAGAAATTGTGACAGTCTCTCTCGCGATCATTGTCTTCCTGCAATTTCCGGCTACGCTGCGGGCAGGACGCGTTATTATGGTAGACGGCTTTTTAGAGTGGCTATCTCCAAGGTGTCCAAGGTGTTTAATGTGCTTACAAGCTTTTTATCACCTTGCGGGAACCATCATGTTTCTCATTTTATTCAAGGCGATTTATCCCCTTTTCCTCAGCACACTTAACTCAGGTGATTACTATGGAGTTGCTCAAGTTTTTACCATCAAAAAATGGCCAATTCAAGCCTTTGTCTTGTTTGGTTGCTTTGTAATGATGGTGCAATACTTTATTATGTTTATCGACTTCACTAAGGCTGCGCTGCATGGGGAAGTATTAGAACCCTTAGGTGATCCAGCCGATCGGATTTTGTCATGAGTGGTTTTGAGATTGCTTTTATAGCATTTGGCATTTTGACCATACTGATTTACCTTGGTTTACATATTTCTACGGCGCTATTTATTACTTCATTCATTGGAGTATGGATATTAAGAGGTGATTACACCATTTCAGCGACACTCCTTGGAGTCGCCGCAACAGACGCCATTGCCGATTATGAATATGGAGTGATCCCGCTATTTGTCATGATGGGATTTTTGGTCATGAACTCTGGCGTTGGCAGCGATAGCTACCAAGTCGCATATCAAAGTTTTCGCAAAGTGCCTGGCAGTCTTGGTCATGCCACAGTTGTTGGAAACGCTATCTTTTCAGCAATCACCGGCGTCAGTGTTGCAGCGGTTGTGTTGTTTACAAAACTTGCCGTACCGGAAATGATCGAACGTGGTTACGATAAAAAATTTGCGGTTGGTGTTGTCGCAGGATCAGCCATGCTAGGAATGTTAATCCCACCAAGTGTTCTGATGATCCTCTATGCCATCCTTACCGATGTATCCATTGGCGATCTATTCATCGCAGGTATCGTTCCGGGAATCTTGATGTCCATTGCTTTTTCGGGAACGATTTATTGGATGGCGAAAAGGAATCCCCACCTATTTGGAGCAAACTACCAAAGCCCTGAGGCAAAACTCACCCAACTCGAATTAATCAAAAAAGCGTTACCCATCATCATTTTAATTTTCCTCGTCTTGGGTGGTATGTACATCGGCTTTTTTACTGCAACGGAAGCCGGTGCTACCGGAACAACGGCAGCGTTTGCTATATCCCTATGGCGTAGAACTTTAACTTGGAAAATTTTATGGAAATTGATGGTAGATACGGGACACGTTACCGCTTCACTCATCCTCATCATTATTTCAGCAAATATGTTCTCTCGTTTTTTAGCCCTGTCAGGACTACCTGATCAATTAGAACAATGGGTGAGTGTTGGTCAATATAGTTTATATCCAATTTTAGGACTCTATCTCCTAGTTGTACTTTTCTTAGGAACGGCTATGGACTCTGCATCTACAACATTAATTGCAGTACCTATTTTTACAGTAATTTTTAAAGCTCTTGGCGCAGATTTAATCTGGATAGGTATTATTACGATGATTACCGTTGAAATCGGACTACTAACTCCACCACTAGGTATCGCTCCCTTTGTAATTAAAATGACTCTCGATGATAAAAGTATCACCCTAAATGATATCTATGCTGGAGCACTACCGTTTGCCTTCGCAGCATTTGTAGTCGTTCTACTGATTATTGCATTTCCTTGGCTAGCCACTGGACTCATTCGATAAAACGATAACTATTGACGTCCAAGCAATTAGCGGGTTACTCCCGCCATTTGTTCCATTACCTTGCATACTGCAGCAAGATCTTCTTGTCCCATACCCTGATTTAAAGCTGAGTAGTAAAGCTGATTAGTTACATCATATAACGGCGTTGGGCACTTCAAACTTGCAGCAAATTTAGAAATAATAGAAAGATCTTTCATATAGTTCTCAATCTTCGCCGTAGGCTGTGCATAATCATTTGCAACCATCATTGGGCCACGAATTTGAAACATTTTTGAAGCGCCAGCACTATCCTTTAAAACTTCATAAGCATCTTGTAAATTAATGCCCGCTTTACCAGCCAAAGCAAATACTTCAGCAGCGGCAACATTATGAATAGCGACTAATATATTCGCTAAAAACTTCATTTTGGAACCGTTACCAAATTCCCCTAAAAAATATTGGGCTTTGGACATCGCATGAAAAATGTCCTTAATCTTTTCATAAGCATCGGGATGACCACTAGCAAAAACAATTAAATCTTTTGACGCGGCTTGAGCTCCTGTTCCGCTAACCGGGCAATCCATAAAAAATTGCCCTACTGCACTCAGCTTTTTTTCAAGTTCAAGTTTCAAATCAATGGGCATTGTGCTAATTTCAACAATGATGTTTTTTTTACCACTTTTCGTTATCCCTGATGGACCATCAATCACCTCGGCTAGAGCATTTTCTGTAGGCAGAGAAGTAAAAATAATTTCAACCTCTTGTGCAACATGCATTGGCGATAGTGCTAAAGACCCTCCATGACTCACAAACCGCTGTTTCGCCACTTCATCAACATCGTACCCATGAATTTGATAACCAGCCTCTAAAATGTTTTTTGTAATCGCTCCGCCCATAATGCCTAAACCAATAAATCCAATGTGACGTGTCATATGAGTACCTATGAGTTAATGATTTTTCCAAACGGGCGGACGTTTATTTAAAAATGCGTCGATACCTTCTTGATTATCATCTAAAAACATATTACAAACCATGGCGTCAGCGGCTAGGCCATAAGCGTTCGGTAAGTCCGTATTAATTTGTTGATAAAAGGTTTTTTTACCAAGAGCGATTACTTGTGCACTTTTTTCTTTGATGTTACTTGCAAGATCGAAAACACTTTGGGGAAGATCCTCTTCTGGAACCACGGCATTGACCAGACCCCATGATAAAGCAGTTACAGCATTAATCATATTGCCAGTCAGCAACATTTCAAGCGCGTGTTTACGACTAATATTTCTGGCAACAGCGACGGCCGGGGTTGAACAAAACAAACCAATGTTGACGCCTGGTAAAGCAAATCTTGTGTTGTCAGAGGCTATAGCCAGATCGCAAACAGAAACTAATTGACAGCCTGCTGCAGTGGCGATACCGTGGACTTGAGCAATAAAGGGCTTTGGACTATCCATGATGTTTTTCATGAGTAAATTACACTCATTAAATAAACCCGTTAGCCAACCATGCTCTCGGTGAGCATGCATTTCCTTCAGATCATGACCCGCACAGAAGCCTTTGCCATCTCCTTTAATGACAACGACTTTAATCGTTTTATCCAAAGAAACTTCCACAACCTTCTCATTGAGGGTCTGCATCATTTTGAGAGATAAAGGATTGTATTGTTGACCACGGTTTAAGGTCAGATAAGCAATACCGTCCATGTCGTTCCTTAAAACATACGGTTGCGTTCCTAATACTGTCATCTCAACTCCAAGGGTTATAGGGCAATTGTTATTCAATCATTAGGTTTTAATCATTTTCAAATCTTGGCCAGCTCGAAATAAACCTTTAGGAGTTCGGTGCAATGATTCAAAGCCGGTTTTCGTCACTCGGATTAACTCTCCAAATTGTACGCCTGCTTTCTCATCTTTCGTAATCACATTAGGCTGTACCACCATACACATATTTTCCTTGAGGATTAAATCAGAAGAATGCCCTGAAGGTCTACTTTTTGAGCCTAAGATAGGAGCGAAATATCCTCCCCCATAACCATGGACCAAATCATCATTCGTCGTAAATCCATTTTTCTCAATCACACTTGAGGCTTCAATTAACTCCTTGGTATTTACACCAGGGCGAATCGTTTGTGTAATTGCCTGATAAGCTTCAAAAGCGGTATTATGCATGTCCTTATACAAACTAGTTGGCTCAGCATCTACCGTAAAACCACGCAGTACTTGTCCTGAGTAATCCCAAAAAGAGGCGGATAACTCACAAAAAACAAAATCCCCCTTTTGAATTTTTCTTCTAGAGGTAAATTGCCTTGGTACACAAACATCTGGATTTTTCATTGAGGTTGAACCAATGTAATGTATCCAATTATTTCCACCAAGACCAATATAAGTCCGCTCGATTAAGTCCCCCAACTGGTGCTCGGTCATGCCTGGACGCGTCCCTTTGACAAGTCCAGCCATTCCTAAATCACTCATTGCCGCTCCGACGCGAAGCCAAGAGATTTCTTCTTCTGATTTATTCATCCGAAGTTTGATGTACTCGTTATCCAGGCTAACCACTTGATATTTTGATTCTAAAATCTTCCAACGCGGCCCCACGAGTGGACCCATGATGCCAATTTTTTTAGGATTGAGTTGAGCTAAATGCTCCATTAACGGTCCCATCCCTTTATCTCCCCCCCAAATCACTTCGACATCCTTTGCTAAAATCTTTGCCAAGGGGACATGATTGTGATACTCAACAAACATCGTGGAGGTTTGATCTTTTTTAAATATGGTTAATGCTTGTTGGGTTCCAGGCCAATTCGTAATCCATCGTGTCGCATTACCGACACCGCCTGCAGTAACTAATAAAATGACATCAATATCGGCAGTGTTCATTACATCCACCAAGCCCTGCTTACGTCGTTGATATTCAGCCTCAGAAAATCGCGGGTAAGCTTGGGCAAAAATAGAACGTAAATCACTCGGTAAATTTAAGACATCAGCAGGATTTCCTGTATCAAATGCCTTTGCAAATAATTCTGTCTGCGCTAATAAGCTAGTACCATACAAGCCTGCACCAATCGCTAAATGATGAAATTGTCGACGATTCATACTTCTCACCTTTCTAATTGTTAATCTCAATGCTTAAACTCATATTAACCTATCACGCACAAATGAATCACATGCAAACATCGTAAAAATACGCTTTCACAATAGTTTTTATTCAGCTTTAATTTTTGCACTTTTCGCTACCTTTGACCATTTAAGAGTTTCATCGGCTAAAAAATGATCAAACTCTTTTCTAGTCATTGGTAGGACTTCTGCTCCTTCAGCTATAAATCGATTTTTAATCTCTGTTTCAGACAATATTTGATTAAGTGAAGAATGAAGTTTATCGAGTAGATCCGCAGAAATCCCAGTTGGCGCCAATATACCCCACCAATTCATCGCTTCTGCATCAATCCCGGATTCTTTTAGGGTTGGCACATTGGGAAATAATGCTGCTCGTTGCTGACCTGCTATTGCAATCGGACGTACTTGCCCAGACTTTATAAAATTTTGCATTTGAATTAAACTCCCCAAAGACATCTGCACATGCCCCGCAACTGTATCAAGAAGTGCAGGTCCACCACCTTTATAGTGCACTAAAGAAATATCAGCATTTGTTTTCATCATGAATAACTCAATCGCAAAATGCTGAAAACTACCTACACCAGCAGTACCAAAATTCGTTGTTTTAGGATTTCTTTTTGAATACTCAATCAGCTCTTTCATATTGTTGACGGGTAATTGATTATTCACTACGAGAATACTAGGACCGATACCTAACATAGCAACTGGTACAAATGCTTTTTCAGGATCGTAACCCAATTTCATGATCGATAAGTTCATCGCAAAACTCGAAGAAATAAGTAGTAATGTGTTCCCATCAGGTTCAGACCTGGCTACAAATTCAGCGCCTACCGATCCACCTGCCCCAGGTTTATTCTCAACAATGACTGAGCGCTTCATCTTGACAGATAATTGTTGGGCAATTGCTCGCCCAACAATATCATTACTTCCACCCGGAGCAAATGGTACTACGAGCTTGATAGCTCTATTATCCTGCGCGTGCAATCCTCCCACGAAAGGATAGAAGAGCATAAGAAAACATACCCACAAGCACCATCTAAAATACGTATTTTTCAATGCCTTGGCTTTGCTAAAAGAGACGTAATGGTAATGAAGAATTTATGGAGCAGGCGTTGCAACAGGCTTACCCTTTTCAACAACGTATGTTGCCAATACCTTAGAAGTTCCAGAAGTAATATTGATCCCATCATGAACCAGTCCTTTTGGAATAAAAAATGTTTGGCCAGCTGGAATCAGTTGAGGAGCTTGTCCATCAATCTTTATTTCTATTTGGCCTTCCATGACATAACCAATTTCTTCCCCTGGATGAGTATGACGACCAGCAGCAACGCCAGGCCCAAACTCAGCAATTGCTTGGACAACAACTTTGTCAGGCACGCTTAAATCATTCGTTTGTAATAGCGTTCTTTTAAACCCCGCTTGCTGAGCAAAGGCTAATCCAGTAATAGCTATAACCACACTAGCAATAAGTAACTTTCTCATATGATCTCCCTTGATAATTTGTTGTAATAATTCTATATAGTATTTTAAAAATACTTGAATTTAAAGCATTTCATTAAATGATTGAATGCATTGAGTTAGAGTATCCTAAAGTCTTTGAAAACCAGTAATAACCCTTACCTATTGAGAATCCATCCCATGTTGAGCCTGATTAAAAAAATGAACTGCCTGTTGCTACTTTTTTGTTCACTATCTATTGGTATATCAACGTGTGCTCACGCTCAAGAATTTCCTCCGAAAAAGACAATTACGATGTATGTCGGCTTTGCCGCTGGGGGCGGATCAGATACCGCTGCCCGGATTATTGCTAGGAAATTATCCGATAACATTGGTCAAACGATTATTGTTGAGAATCGTCCTGGTGCCGGAGGCAATATTGTTCATGGCACGGTCGCCACAGGACCAACCGATGGATCGGTGATCTTATTGGGTTCCATTGGCCCCTTATCCATTGCCCCTCACCTCATGAAACTCAACTATGACCCAGCAAAGGACTTAGCACCACTCACGATGGGCGTTGCATTCCCCAATATCTTAGTCGTATCCAGTGACTCTTCTATTAAAAGTATGAAAGACTTTATCGACCAAGCCAGAAAAAACCCTGGAAAGATCACGTTTGCGTCAACCGGTAATGGCTCTGCGTCGCACTTGCAAGGCGAATTGCTGAACGTTCTTGCCAATATCGATACGACCCACGTCCCCTACAAAGGGGGAAGCCCTGCCATGATTGACTTACTAGGTGGACGTGTCGACGGGTATTATTCGACGATTTCTTCAGCACTACCACATATTAAAAGTGGCAAATTGAAAGCTATTGGAGTAACTAGCGCTAAACGCGTGGAGGCTTTACCCGACGTACCAACGATTGCTGAGTCAGGCTACCCAAGCTTTGATTCGAGTAATTGGTATGCCTTTGTGGCCTCTAGCAAAATGTCCGAAACGCTGTTAGACCGTTGGAATCTAGAAATCACGAAAGTACTCAAAGATAAAGAAACTGTCCAAGCTCTCAATGAACATGGTCTCTATCCATTACCAAGCTCTCGAGAAGACCTCAAAAAATATATTGCCAAAGAATCACAAATTTGGAGCAAAATCATTAAAGATAAGCGTATTACCAACGAATGAAGTATTCGATTGAATCAACTCAAACCCTTCTAAGGAATCATGTCATGCTCAAGCGATTGATTACAACTGCGTTAGCACTTTGTCTGTTTCTCAATATCCCCTCTTTTGCACAAAGTACCTCAGCGCCAACCAGGGTTCGCGGTAGCATCGAAAAAATGGATGTGGATTCGATTATTTTTAAAGAACGTCGCGGAGAAATATTAAAGATCGCCCTAGCACCCAATCTGAATATCACTGAAGTCTTTCCCATCAAAATGTCAGAGATTCAAGAAAATACCTTTATTGGTACAGCAACATTAACCAATGCCGCGGGAAAATTAGAAGCCTTAGAAGTCTTAGTATTTCCAGAAGCCATGCGTGGTACTGGTGAGGGACATTACGCTTGGGATCTGATGCCGGGCAGTATGATGACGAATGCAACCGTCAGCCAATTAAAAAGTATTGGTAATACCCGCGAATTAACGCTGGCATACAAAGGTGGTAGCCAAGTGGTATTCGTTCCGGAAAATACGCCAATCGTGACGTTTCGACCTGGAGCTCCCAGCCTGTTAGTCACTCAAGCGAATGCGATATTAACGGTTATCCAAAAAGACGGGCAACCTGTAGTTACCCGGATCGTCGTTGGTAAAGACGGTTTCAAACCACCCATGTGACGTTATTTTGTCGCTTCGCCGCCCTCGATAATGACGTTTTCAACAAATCCGGCTCCTGATCGACGAAACGCCGCAGCAGCAACATATTCAGGTGACTCAAAACACTTCACACCAGCTTCAAGATTTGGGAACTCAATCACCACAAAACGATGAAAATCCTCAGGACCTTCCATGATTTGATATTTACCACCTCGAGCAAGAACTTTTCCGCCATATTGGGCAATAATTCCAGGAACTAAATCTGTGTATTTTTTATACTCGATAGGATCGATAATTTTAGAACGTGCTAACCAATAAGCTGCCATACAGTCTCCTTTATTTTCTGACTTAATAAACACTTCATTTCTCAACTCGTAGATGACGGTATTCAAAGTCCCATCATTAAAAGTTCAGCCCTAACCACTCTTTTACTTGACCATGTAAATCACCAGTAAACATATCTTTTGTTCCTGAGGCCGTAATTTTCCCTAAACTCAAGACATATAAATACTGAGACATCTGCACAACACGCCGGACATTATGGTCAATCAATAAAACACCCATCCCACTTTGAGTAAATTTTTCTAACCAAACAAAAACTTCCTCAGCAATCTTCGGCGACAGACCAATACTCGGCTCATCTACCAAACAGAGCTTGGGTTGAATAATCCAAGCCTTTGCAAACTCTAATTGTTTTTGTTGACCACCAGATAATTCACCAGCAGCCTGACGCCGTTTTTGCTTGAGTATCGGAAATAAATCCAATACCTCTTCATATCGCTCTTCCCAGCCAATAAAGAATCCTTTTCTAGACTGGACCGGAAGTAATAAATTATCTTCCACACTTAAAAATGGAAACAAACTCGACTCTTGGGGAATACAACAAATACCATGATCAATCAATTGATGAGGTTTTACGTCCAACATGTTACGGCCCTCAAAAATGACTTCACCTTTTTTGGGGGTAATAAAACCACAAATTGTTTTAATGAGCGTCGACTTACCTGCCCCATTCAGACCAATCAGACCTGCGACATGACCTCGACGAATTTCTAAATCAATATCAACAAGCACATCAATATCCTTGGCATAACCCGAGGTGACATTGTTCAGCTTGAGTAAAACATCAGACATGCTCACCACCTAAATAGGCTTCAATGACCAATGGATTAGAAAGCACTTCTTTGGTCGTTCCTTGCGCAATTACTTGGCCCGTATTCATACAAATACACTCACTACATAACTGCTGAACGATCGGCATATCATGACTCACCAGTAAAAAAGAATGCCCCTGACGATGACGCTCATGAATAAAATTCACCATCGTTTCACGCATCTGAGGATGAACTGCGGCAAAGGGCTCATCTAACAAAGCGAGTTTAGGACTGCGCATAAAACACATACCAAATTCCAATAATTTTTTCTGCCCCCCTGAGAGCTGTCCTGCATCTAGAAACTTCACAGCTTCTAGCTCCAACTCAGCAATCAGTTGATCGGCAATTTCTACCGCCTCTTTAAAAGAAACTCCGACAGCTTGGCCTGCAATTAACAAATTATCAAAGGAACTGATGCGAGAAAATACTCGAGTCATCTGAAACATCCTCATGACTCCTAACCTCGCTAAAGCAGATGGTTTAAGTTTAGAGATTTCTTGGCTCTGTAAATAAATAGCCCCTTCATCAGATTTCAAAATTCCAGAAAGCATATTTAATACAGTCGTTTTACCAGATCCGTTTGGGCCAATTAATCCCAAAATAATTCCCTCTGGCATTTCAAAATTGACGTGATCAACCGCTTGATTACCACCAAATCGTTTTGATAAGCTTTCTACTTTTAACAAAGGGCTTGTGCTCATCTGGGGCCCCCTGTTCGATTTCTCTGAAGTTTTAGCAATAACAAGCCCCAGATTCCCGTCCGAAAAAAACGTGCGCAAATAATGACGATTAAGGCAAAAATAATCATCTGAATATTACCCACATCCCTTAACCACTCAGAACCTAAATACACAATTAAAGCCCCCAATAGTGGACCCGTTAAGGATCCTATCCCACCAATCACCACCATTGAAATAACAAGTCCTGTCTGCTGTAACAGACCCATTTCTGGGCTCACTAATTGACTAAATGATCCATACATAGCCCCGGCAAAACCACACAAGGCACATGAAATAGTAAAAGACCATAACTTCAACTGAACAACTGGAATCCCTCTACTTTCAGCACCATCTTCATCATCACGAATCGCGAGTAAATAGCCACCAAAACGAGAGCGCATGATGGCATAGATGAAAAGTCCTACAGTCATCACTAAAATAATGAAAAAGTAATAGTACATCATCCGGTCATCGATCATCGTCGGTAAGCTAAGCCCTTGATCACCACGCGTATATTCATGAGAGTTAGAAATGATGACACGTGCAATTTCGGCAAACGACAAGGTCGTGAGGGATAAATAAGGTCCTTTCAAACGGGTCACAAGACCCCCTAAGAAAAGTCCCATGAGACCACTACCAATGACCGCGATTGGAACCGCTACCCATAAGGAGACTTGCCAATGAAAATTAAGTAAGCCCACTACATACCCGCCCAACATCGCAAATGCTGCCGGTGCCATAGAGAACTGTCCCGTATAGCCTGCCAGTAAGTTCCACGCCATCGAAACCATGGCAAAATACAAAGCCACAATCAGCACCCCTAAGGTGTAATCGCTGAGCTGAAGTAATGGAACAAAGCACAGCAGCATTCCAACGAGCAACATACACCAGAGATCTTGGCGTAAACGGTTATGCCATAAGTTGGGATTCGATAAGGAAGAAGACCTTAACATCTAGACATCTCTTCCTTTTTGACCAGCAAGACCTTGTGGTCGAAAAATCAAGACCAGAATTAAAATAAGAAGTCCAAAAGCGTCTCTGTAATCATAAGAAATATACACCGCAAAATAAGACTCGAAAACCCCTAATAGTAATGCCGCAAACATACTGCCCCAAATCGAACCTAAGCCTCCAAGAACCACAATAATGTAGGACTTAATCGCCGGAAAGGATCCAATGTCAGGTGATGGATTAATTAAAGGAGATAACAAAGCGCCAGATAATGCGGCTAGCCCACCAGCAATCCCAAAAATGATCGCCGTGGTTTTAATCGGATCAATCCCTGCCAATGAGGATCCAAAACGATTTTGTGCGACGGCCTGAATCTGTTTACCCCATAATGATTTTTTGATAAAAATAGCTAAACTCACCAACAGAAAAATAGAAACACCAGCCGCAATGATCTTTTGCCCATTGAGCATAATCGGGCCAATGGCAATTCTTTGAGATGAAGCAAGGCTTGGCCCCATAAATGGTGAGGGTCCAATCACTTTATCTACGAGATGGATTAGCAATAAAGATAGCGCAAACGTAACCACCACGGCATACTCGTCTTTTACGAAAGACCAACTGTTATATCCTGCATATAAAGGACGAATCAGTAATCGCTCCACAACAAGGCCCAAAATCCCACCAGAAATGGCCGCAAATGGTAATGCAAACCAAGGATTAATACCAAAATAACTCGCGATCAACGCATAGGTATATGCACCAATCATAAAAAATTCACCATGGGCAAAATTAATGACGCGTAAGACACCAAAAATCATGGATAGACCAACTGCCATCAATGCATAAAACAAACCCATGATCAGGCCATTAACGGTCAGGTCTAAAAATAGCAAGGCGTTCTTTCACATAAAAATAGAAACGTCCTTCAAGAAGGACGTTTCATCACAACATGGATCAATTACTTCGGCATCGTAATCTTTTTTACATTAAATGTCGTTCCAGGACTTTGCAGTAAGGTTGTTTTACCTACAGGTTGATTCACCTCGGTTAATTGATAATTGACATAAGGAATCGCCGCCCATTGCTGATAAGAAACACCGGGAAAGGTATCAAAAACCATTAAGCCACGCGCACCTTCAAACTTACTTTTTCGCATCACATCTAAAATTCGCGCTGAGTCCGTTGTGCCTGCTTGTCGAATTGATTCTGTAATGACCAGTAAAGAATCTACCGCTTGATAAATTAAACGATTTGGATCATTTTTAGTCCGCTTTTTGTATTCCACAGCGATCTGTTTTGACAAATCATTCATCTTCATTTCCGGATGGTACATACCAATCGTCATCATATATTTACCGGCATCTTTGACGTTTTGCCAAAAATCAGGATAGTCAGCCATTCCAGCACCATCATAGATGAGGGTTTTAGGCGATGGGGCTACCCCTTGCTCATAAAGTTGATTAAGCGCAATGTAGGCCGCAGGGGGCAGCATTGTCATAACAATCACATCAGGCGGATTCGCTTTTAGCGCGAGTATCGCTGGTGTAAAGTCCTTACTTGTTCGGTCAAGAGTTTCAAATTTATAATCTACCGTAGCACCTTTTCTTTTTAAAGCCTCTCCAACCCCCTTCGCCAACCCGATACCGTAATCGGTATTTTCCGCCAACGCGACGACTCGCTTGACCTTCATCGCTTTTAATGTCTCAGCCATAGAATCTGCCACGATATAGTTATAGGGTGATGTATTAATCACCTCAGCATAACCTTTCGTTCGAACGGAGTCTGCCCAGCAGTTGGTGTTGACGTAAGGCACTTGATAACGATGAGCAACTTCAATTTCACTCAAGCAAACCGAACTTTGATGTCCGCCAGTAATGGCAACTACTTTATCTTTGGTGATGAGCTTCTCAACTGCTGAACGCCCCTTTTCTGGCAATCCTTGATTGTCTTCTATCACTAACTTGACAGGCCTTCCCAACAAACCACCTTGGGCATTAATGATGTCGGTATAGATTTCCATCGCATCTTTAATTTGCGTGCCTTGAATAACTGACCCAGGTGGCGATCTTGTAATCGACAAACCAATTAAGATAGGTTCAGCCGCAACAACAATCTGGCTTAAAAAGCCTAAAAACAAGCCTAAAACGATGGCTCGTGACAGTTTTATCGATGTAAATTTCATAAAGTCTCCATGATTCAAGTTGATGATTTTTTTAAGTTTTTATATTAATTCAGACAATCACATCTTTATCATAATCCCTGATGGCTCGATAATCAATCCTCAACATAATTTGGGGGCCAAATTACTTAACCCGGCTGCCCATTTGGGCGATTTGGCCGCTTGACTGGATTCAGTTTCTGATGAATTGCTTGTATGTTAATGTCAAAGCGGAGGGTATTTGTGATCCCGGGCTCATTGGGAATCGTTTCTTGACACTCAATACAGGTAATAAAAATTGGTTTAATCACCTCATAGCCGGTATAAGGCCTGATATAAGTCGATAAATCATATTTATTGTTCTTATCCCCAAACAGGGTCAACGGGCCGTCAATCAGCCCTTCAATGCGAATAGGGCCGGTTAACTTACCAAAACTGGTGTCTTGTATTTTTTGACCAGTTTTTTTAGCTCGCTTCATATCTACATCAGTGGAAATAACCCGTTCATTTTTAGAATCACCCGTCAAAACCTTCCACGTTTCACCAGTGGCAAAAAATAGGTTTAACCCTAAGGTCAAAACGGTCAAAGTAACCGCGCCAATAGGATCTGGTGCTTTTTTTTCACTAGCACTTTTTTCTACCCTTGGAACTTCTAACTCGTCGTATATTGAGATGACTTTGGGACTGACTGTCATTAATCCATTGTCCTCGACACTAATAAAATTAATGGCCTTATAAGAAATTAAGGGTAAATTCGGGTCGAATGTTTTAATGAACTCTTTATCTTTTTGACGATAGACAGTTTCATATTTTGGAAAGGCACAACCCCCTACACAAAGAATCAATAGGTAACTGAACAGAGATTTGATAAGTTTCAAGCTGTATACCTTTTAGAGCTTAAATTCACGGGACCAACAATGAAAATGATGAATAGAATATTATCTCAAATCATGGCAAGGACGTCTCAATACCAATCTTTTTTAAAATCTCCAAGGCCTGAGGCCCCCTGAAAAATTCTGTTAATTGCGCGGACTCCACCGGATGAGTCGAACCTTGACTCACACCAGCAGAAAATTCGATCCAAGTCTGTAACTCATTTGGAATAAGGCCCAAGAAATCTACCCCAGGTACCCCATAAATGCGAGAAGCAACGACCACAATCATGTCAACTTCTCCATTGGCAACTCCCTCAACATTATATTCACCAGTCATGGGACGTAATTTGGATTGCATTGGCTGTTCAATGCCCATCCGACTCAAAAGACTGACAAAGTATTTACCGCTTGCTCCATCACTGGGATATGCGACAGAATTAATATTTAACAAAGCCTCTTTAAATTCCTGAGCGGTAGCCATCTTGGGTTTTGGTGCGCCAGACCTGATGGCTGCTCCAAGTCCAATTCGACCAATCATCACCTTGCTTTCCGATTGAATACGTTGTAACTTGATTAATTGATCTAATACGGGAGGATTGAGGATCACCACATCAACGTATTCGCCACCATCTACCCTTTGGCGAACGTGCGGATTCACCGCAAAATCGAGTTGAATATGGTGGCCAGTTAACTTCTCAAACTCTTGACAAATTTCCATCACCGCTGGCTTTGAACCATTACCACTCAGTACTTTTAAGTCGATAGCAGGAAGATCATAACTCACGAACAATATGGCGACAACCAGTATGTATCTTGAAAGTCCTCTAAAAGTAACTTTAGACATATGTAACACCTTATGATAATTATTGTTATATTGAAAAGGTAATATAAACTATTTAATCGCTTATTAATCAAATACTTTATAGAGGATTCTATACGTGGTGATTGCCAAAAAATCCAGTTCAGCAACTCTAAAGAGTGCCCTTCAAGAACGCCCAAGTATTCAAGAGAGATTAGCTCAGGGTAAAAAACTGCGTAAAGAAATTCCTATTCGCACCCACAGTAAATTGCAAACTCAAGGTACGCGAAGAGATCCTATCGATATCATCATTGAACAAGATAGTCGCCGTATCCAAGACCTTGTTCCAATTCGCCATGCCAGAATGCTGACCTCACCATTCGCCTTTCTCCGCGGCGGAGCAAAAATCATGATTGAAGATGTTGGCTCTGCACCTACTAGCAAAATCCCTGTCTTGGCAAATGGTGATATGCATGTTTCTAATTTTGGCATCTATGCCACTGCCGAAAGAAATCTAGTATTTAGTATTAACGATTTTGATGAAACCCATCCTGGAGCATGGGAGTGGGATATGAAGCGCTTAACGGCGAGCGCGGTGGTGTGTGGGCGATTTTTGGGCGGCAACAAAGCACAATGTGAGCAAGCCGCACGAGCTGTAGTGAAATCTTACCGCCACAAAATGAAAGAATATGCCCATACTTCATTCATTGATCTTTGGTACCACACGATAAAAGTCGAAGATGTCCTAAAAACACTTTCACTATCTGCTAAGAAAGAGATGAAAGGTGTCATTAGTGCAGCAGAGAAAAAAACCCAACTGACGATGTTTGAAAAAATGACGCACACCGTCAACCGTCGCCTTGAAATTAAAACAACAGGACCACTACTGTCTCGTGAATCGCAACTCGAATCGAAAAAGGATACCTTACAACTGCTGGACGGTATTTTACAAAGTTATGTGGAGTCGTTGACTTCGGATCGTAGTAATTTAGTCAATCGTTACCAAATCTTAGATATTGGTCGTAAAGTCGTCGGTGTTGGTAGTGTCGGTACACGTTGTTGGGTCATCCTGATGCGTGGCGCAAATGATGCTGACCCATTATTTCTTCAAGTAAAGGAAGCCGATACATCAGTATTAGCTCCCTACTCACATATCACCCTACCCTACACCAATCAAGGACATCGTGTCGTCTCTGGACAACGAACCGTGCAAGGATCGCCGGATATTTTTCTCGGCTGGGGGGATTATCAAGAGACCAATTTTTACGTTCGCCAACTCAGTGATATGAAAGGTGGTGCAACATTTATTCCGGGAAAAACAAAATTATCGAATTTTATTGAGTATTGTGGCACTTGCGGATGGGCTCTTGCACTAGCACATGCAAAGTCAGGTGACGCCGCCATGATTTCTGGATACTGTGGGGAAAGTGATGAACTAGATACCGCGTTTGCAAAATTCGCCTTCCTCTATGCAGATCAAACTGAAAAAGATTACAAAGCAATGCAAGTAGCGGCTAAAACAGGAAGAATCCAGGTTGCTAAGGAGTTTTAAAAACAATCAGGCCAAACCAATCATGGTTCGGCCTGATATCTTTTTCAAGGACTTGACTAAAAAGTCGTTACTTCAATATAACCGGATTAATCGGTGAACCTACGCCACCAGTGATCGGTAATGGTGGCGCAGTAAATAAGAATTCATAGACCTTATCCGCAGCGCAATCATCAGCAAGTTCCTTGAGATTAAAAATCTCACCCATCGTAATACCAATCATCGGAATCACAATCCAGTGCCAAGGTTGATTGACGCCAACAACTTCATTAGGACGAACTTCACAACCCCAAGTATCCGTACAAATCGCAGCAATTTTCTTATCGAAAATCCATTTACACGTTTCAAAGCGTAAGCCAGGTGCATCACCTGCAGCATAAGAATCCCAATCACCCCTTGCTAAACGCTCTTCCATCATGCCGGTACGGACAATCACAAAATCACCTTGTTTAATTTCGACACCCTGTGCTTTTGCGCAATCATCCAAGTCTTGATTTGAAATACCATATCCATCCGGTAAAAAATCGCCGCCTTTAAACCGGGCCATATCCAATAGAACACCACGGCCAATCATTTTGTCACGGGTTTTTTCAATGCCATTTTTCTTGGCGCCAGTCGAGTCAACTAAGGAAGCGTCATAACCGTTCCACATCTTATCTTTATAAAAAATATGACCTAATGCATCCCACTGTGTGCCGCACTGTAGAGGCATCGAAACCATGTCATCCGCATATCGAATGCCGCCAGCATCTTGATTACCAGACAGTGCATCTGTCCCAGTAGCTAGCATGGTATGGATCGGATTAAAACGTCCTCCCCAACCTGTTGTTTGTGGGCCATGTGAGTCAAAGTTAAGACCTAGTGAGATCGCTTTACCCTTCTTCACTAACTTAGCTGCCTCTTTCAATTGTTCTGGCCCAACATAATTTAGAGTACCAACTTCATCGTCCGGACCCCACTTACCCCAATTACAAGTATCTTTAGCCATCTGCTCAATCGCAGCCATCGTTAAAGTACGATCAATCTTATTGTTTTGAACTCCCGTCATTCCCGGCGCTGTTTGCTTTGTCGTCATTTCCATCTCCTTTAAAAATAATTTTATTTACTAATTTTTTATTTACCAATTATATGATGCTACAACAAAAAGTCATTCGTGTTTTACCCATCCAATTTCCATTTATCTTAAAGGAGGCATCCTCAACACATCGGTGAAATAAAAATTAATGCCTCAGCATACTTTAGACCTAGGGTTTATCCTGATTTAATTTTTATGACGATAATGAAAAATCGTGAGGTTCCGTTGTTTTTTGATATTGGTCAATCGTTCTAGTCTTCATCATTCTTTTTACTAATATCCCTACTCAACGAATCAACGATTTAAAAATTGTGGGGGAGACACCTATTTTATCCAATTAACATCCTTGGATTGAAGCTTGTTCTTTCTAAAAAGTATTCCATTAACTGAAAGGTTGCAACATGTCAGCAAAGCAAAAAAAAGTCATCATCACCTGTGCGGTTACAGGATCAATCCATACACCAACAATGTCGCCCTACCTACCCATCACACCAAAAGAAATTGAAGATGCTGCTGTAGGCGCTGCAGAAGCAGGAGCATCAATTGTTCACTTGCATGCCCGCAATCCAGAAAATGGTCTTCCAGATCAAACACCTGAAGCATTTATGAAGTTTTTGCCACAAATCAAGGCACGATCCAATGTGGTAATTAACCTGACTACAGGTGGCTCACCAACCATGGCGATTGAAGATCGACTGCAACCAGCACTGCGTTTAAAGCCGGAAGTGGCATCACTGAATATGGGGTCGATGAATTTTGGTCTTTACCCCATGTTAAATCGCTATAAAGAATTTAAGTACGATTGGGAAGAGCCGTATTTAGCCGGTTCGGAAGATCGAATCTTCAAAAATACCTTTAAAGATATTCGTTATATTTTAGAATCGTGCTCAGAAAATAATACGCGTTTCGAAATCGAATGCTATGACATCGCCCACCTGTACGTTGCAGCTCACTTTGTCGATCGTGGCTTATTAAAAGGTCCATTATTGATCCAATCAGTCTTTGGTTTACTCGGCGGTATCGGCCCTCACCCAGAAGATGTGTTGATGATGAAACGCACCGCTGATCGTCTCTTTGGCGATGATTATTATTGGTCCGTACTCGGCGCTGGCAAGAACCAAATGCCGATTGCTGCAATGTCAGCTGCGATGAACTCGAATATTCGAGTAGGCCTTGAAGATTCATTATGGGATGGTCCAGGAACTCTTGCCAAAACTAATGCGGATCAAGTTCATCGTGCGGTTGCTTTATTAAAAGCTTTGAATCTAGAACCGGCCACACCCGATGAAGCAAGAGCAATGCTCGGCTTAAAAGGTCCAACTCAAGTCAACTTTTAATCAAGACGTTCTGACAAAAAGTCCTGATTCGTCAGGACTTTTTTTATACCTTTAATACCGAATTCGAGGGCATCGGATGATCCATCGTCGAGCCTAAAAAATAGATCATTCCATAAGTCATCAGGATGAGGAAAAGTATTAAACCTAGCGCCACTTGAGACCAACGACGCTGAACTCGCTGAAAATGCTCGACACTTTCCCATTGATCATTTTGCCAAGCCCACTCTCGTCCTTTAAATCCCAGTACAAAATGCATAATGAATCCTACACCAGGAACTAAAGCAAGTAGACCAATCCAGGTCTTATTGCACACCGCCCAAAACCAGCCAAAGATAAAAGCCCCCCAAGACCAACCTGCAACGCCAGGCGGAATCATCAAGTGATTACGTCCCAGACTAATTGGAGCTGAATCAATACCTTCTATGACCTTATCAAGCATTGGTAGTGAATCTTCTAAAGCCAGTGCGTTACCACACTGCGTACAAAAATGAGCATTGCTTAGATTGCTTTTTCCACAATGAGGACAAAACATCATTTACCTTTCTGATTAATGTATATATAGTCCCGAAACCACAAATAGGCCAACGGCACAAGCAATCCCGACCGTCCAAAATACGCTTCGTAATGCCGACTTATCAGTGACGTAGCAGACAATAAACAATATTCTTACAAGAACAAAAATACACGCCAAGCAGTTCACTGCACCTTGAGGCGCTTCGGTAATGATGGCCGTAAAAACCCCTGCGGCAAATAATGGAAACGCTTCAAAGCTATTCGCTTGCGCAGCGTTACCACGAGCCCTAAAGCCAGTCTGATTCGCTAACCACTGACGAGGATTGTTGTTATCGAAGTTTTTAAAACCCCATTTGGCAAAGGCCGTTCCGAGATACGGGAGCAAGCCAGCACCCAAAACACACCATAATGCGATTGCCATTCAGATCTCCCCGTCATTGCCATCAAGCTTACACAGTGTTATTGTAAATTAGTTCACTTAAAATGAAATAACAAAGAAATAACTGCTGGTATACATCAAGTACACGAGAGGATCAATCATGCAATTTCAAGAATCAGTTAAAACCTGTTTTAATCGTTTTTCGGACTTTAAAGGTAGATCATCTCGTTCAGAGTTCTGGTGGTTTTTTAGCTTTTTTGTTGGGATGAACTTTGTCTCAAACGCTATCCTTCCGCAAAGCGTAAGAATTATCGTTGCCCTTGCCATGCTAGTACCTCTGATCAGCGCCTTAATTCGACGTCTCCATGATATTGGCAAGCCAGGTATTTGGGCCATTATGTGGTTTATCCCCATCGCACATCTGGTAGTACTTTATTTTGCTCTACAAAAATCAATGCCGACCGCGAATGCTTACGGTGATTTGCCAGCAGATGCTGACGTCATAAAAAAACCCCATTAAAAAAAGCACTTGTTTATCCCAAGTGCTTTTTTAATCAATACGACCCACCTATGCTTTTGCAGAACCACCTAAAAACTGTTGAGCTAATTGAGCGATCTGCTCAATATTTTGTGGCAACTCTCCATTGGGTGTGATCTTGTCGATTAAATTTGGAATGTGCTGTGCTAACTGCTCAGAAGCTTCATGTGGTTGAACGCCGAGTGTCTGGGCAATTTGTGCAATCCGATCTTGGCCAAATACTTTAGCAATATCCGCGCCTTGAATCGATTGATTCGTTCCAGTAGACATCCACGACTGCACTTGATCGCCAAGACCAGAAGACTTAAACATATTCACTAAAGCGATCACGCTTGTAGCTCCCGCAGCTAAATTCGCCATATTCAGACCACCACCTTGTGCTGATGCATTGGCAACACCACCAGTTGAATTTGCATGTTGGCCTGTTGGATCAGCCAATAAAGAAGACAATACTTGTGTCATTGGGGACTGTTGAGCACCCGCACCACTATTTTGTGTCAAAAAACCAGCGACTAAATCAAGAATACTCATTTGAAGACCTCCATAAAAAGTTGAAATTTATTATCACAAATCAATGTGACGAGTTGTTGTGGGTATTGAGGACTTTTTAAATTGAGGCAAAACTTGAAATTATCAATAAAAGAAGGCTTACAATAGAACTTACTCATACAAAGGTATTTTTTTATTTCAGGAGAAAATGATGTTAGAAGCATATCGTGCCCACGTCGCAGAGCGCGCCGCAATGGGAATCCCAGCACTCCCCCTCTCAAAAGCCCAAACAATTCAGTTAGTTGAGCTATTTAAAAATCCTCCAGCCGGCGAAGAAGCCCTACTCACTGAACTCATGATTCACCGAGTTCCTGCCGGCGTAGATGACGCAGCCAAGGTAAAAGCAGAATTTCTTGCCAAAATCTCCACAGGACAAGAAAAATCGCCATTGCTAACGAATACCCATGCCACTGAATTACTAGGTACGATGCTTGGTGGTTACAACATCAAACCACTGATTGATTTACTCAGTGATGCACAATGCGCGCCAATTGCGGCAAATGCACTCAAAAAGACTTTACTCATGTTTGACTTTTTTCATGATGTGCAAGAACTTGCTGAAAAAGGCAATCCCTTTGCCAAAGAAGTCATCCAAAGCTGGGCAGATGCCGAATGGTTTACCAGTCGCCCCAATCTTCCAGATCATTTAAATGTTACCGTCTTTAAAGTCTCCGGCGAAACAAATACCGATGATCTTTCACCCGCTCCTGATGCCTGGAGTCGTCCAGATATTCCATTGCATGCTCTGGCCATGTTAAAAAATGGTCGGCCTGACATTACTCCAGATGAACTCGGACAACGCGGACCTCTTAAGCTCATCGCTGAACTACAGAAAAAAGGTCACTTAATTGCCTACGTTGGCGATGTTGTTGGTACGGGCTCTTCACGTAAATCTGCCACCAATTCGGTGCTCTGGTACACCGGTCAAGATATTCCTTTTGTCCCTAACAAACGCTTTGGTGGCGTCTGCTTAGGTAGCAAAATTGCGCCGATCTTCTTCAATACAATGGAAGATGCGGGCGCTCTTCCAATTGAGCTCGATGTGAGCCAAATGGAAATGGGCGATGTGATTGAACTACGCCCTTATGAAGGTCGCGCTCTGAAAGATGGTAAAGAAATTGCTACGTTCGCCATGCGTTCGGATGTTATTTTTGATGAAGTACGTGCTGGTGGCCGTATCCCGTTGATTATTGGTCGTGGCCTGACTATGAAAGCACGTCAAGCCCTCGGCTTACCTGCCTCAACAGTGTTCCGTCTCCCACAACCGACTGCCGATAACACAGCTGGCTTTACCCTGGCACAAAAAATTGTGGGGCGCGCCGTTGGCTTACAAGAAGGTCAAGGCGTTCGTCCTGGAACTTATTGTGAACCACATATGACTACTGTCGGCTCCCAAGATACGACTGGTCCTATGACCCGTGATGAACTCAAAGATTTAGCTTGCCTTGGATTCTCAGCAGATCTCGTGATGCAGTCCTTCTGCCACACAGCAGCCTATCCTAAACTCGTGGATATTAAAACCCACCGCGATTTACCTGCCTTTATGACCAGCCGTGGTGGTGTATCTCTGCGCCCAGGAGACGGCATTATTCATAGCTGGCTCAATCGCTTATTAATGCCCGATACCGTCGGTACTGGTGGTGATAGTCATACTCGTTTCCCCATCGGCATCTCTTTCCCGGCAGGTTCTGGGCTCGTCGCCTTTGCTGCAGCAACGGGTGTGATGCCTCTCGATATGCCTGAATCTGTCCTCGTGCGGTTTAAAGGCCAGATGCAACGTGGCGTTACACTGCGTGATCTCGTTAATGCGATTCCGTTATACGCTATCAAGCAAGGTTTACTCACCGTTGAGAAAAAAGGTAAGAAAAATATTTTCTCCGGTCGTATTCTAGAAATTGAAGGCTTACCAGATCTAAAAGTTGAGCAAGCATTTGAGTTATCCGATGCCTCCGCTGAACGTTCGGCTGGTGGTTGTACTGTCCATCTGAGTAAAGAACCTATCATCGAATACATGCGCTCCAACATCGCACTCATGAAGTGGATGATCGCAAATGATTATGAAGATGCGCGCACACTAGGTCGTCGGATTAAATCCATGGAAAATTGGATCGCTAATCCAGAACTCCTCAAAGCTGATCCGAACGCAGAATACGCCGCAGTCATTGAAATTGACCTCGCGGATATTAAAGAACCTATCTTGGCCTGCCCGAACGACCCTGATGATGTGAAGTACTTATCAGAAGTCGCTGGCGATAAAATTGATGAAGTCTTTATCGGTTCTTGTATGACCAATATCGGTCACTTCCGCGCTGCAAGTACTATCTTAGAGGGACGTGATGATCTGCCAACGCGTTTGTGGATCGCCCCACCCACGAAGATGGACGCGATGATTTTGACCGAGGAAGGTTACTACAGTAGCTTCGGTAAAACGGGTGCGCGGATGGAAATGCCGGGCTGCTCTTTGTGTATGGGTAACCAAGCACAAATCAGAAAAGGCTCAACTGCCGTCTCTACATCAACGCGCAACTTCCCGAACCGCCTAGGTATCGATACGCGGGTCTATTTATCGTCAGCAGAACTCGCTGCAGTTTGCGCGCTGATGGGTAAAATCCCCACGGTCGCTGAATACCTCGAGCGCTATGAAGTCCTCGTGAATAAGTCAGCAGAAATTTATCGTTACATGAATTTTGATCAAATCGCTGAATTTAGTGACTTAGGTCAAGGCGTTAACGCGTAAAAAAAGTTTCACGCATTTTTGTTCATTATGG
>CAIQUZ010000082.1 GCA_903875135.1 uncultured beta proteobacterium
GTGGTCATAGTCCATCCTTTTTGCTAAATAAATGTATAAAAAGGAGATCAACTATGCGATTTACTGAAATAGCCAACCCAGAAGATCAATTGGCACTTTGGAGAATGGTGTCCAATTCAATGTGGAAGGCTTTTGATGAGCCCAATTCAGGGGCCCTTATGCCAAATGCTCAACAAACTCAACCCAACCAGAATCCAGCTGTGAAAACAGTCGCTCCGCCCAGACCTATGGTGAAACCCTTGGCAAAAGGTATGGGGCGAATTGCTTCAATAAGTAAGCCAGTAGCTAAGCCAGCAAAGTCGGTCAAGGTGCCCAAGCCAAAAAAAACGCCGATGGCCCCAGCGCCTAAGCCTCTACCTAAGCCCAAACCACAACAGTTAACTCCAACCCAAGCTACAAAACAGCAAACCCAGCAACATCAACAACTGGCCAAGCACCTGCACAAGGAGCTAATGAAACCCAACCCACAGCAAAGAATCTACCCCCAGCAGCCAACCCCCAGCCAAAAACCAGTGACCCCCATCGAGCCAATGACCAATGGCTATGACGAAAGAGACAAGGACGAGCTGGTATTTCACTCACGTGCCCAGCACCCTTTCAAGACCATAAGTCAGACAAAAAGTGCGTTATCGGTTCAAAAGCGTGGTTTTTAGGCAGAAAACATAGTGCTTTTTTGAACCGTAATCACGGTCACGAATGGTATAGTAAAAATAGATATGTACTAAAATATGAACATGAGAAAACTTAATCCTGTACTTGTTGAAAAAATCATACTTGAAAATTTTCAATCACTTCGAGATCGAGTAGAAATCCATCTGAAACCTTTAACATTTCTTTATGGCCCTAATTCAGCTGGGAAGAGTAGCATTTATGACTCTCTAAGTTTTTTAAACTCATTTTTTAAAAGTGACCCTTCGACCATTCAAAGTTTATTTCGAAGATGGGCGCATGTAAGTGCAAAAGGTGCAGATGGGAAAGTAGCTCGTATTGAAAAAATGAGTATTGAAATTCAATTTTCAAGTTGGGAATTGTTGTATGGTGGATTCCATTCTTTAGGTGATCCCGCAAGTATTCCTGAGGAATTTTGGAATAGCACTAAATTTAAAGAGTTGATAAGTGAGTCGAGAGGCCCGTACGATCTAAAACTAGATTTGATTCCAACACAGTTTCAATCTAAGGACGATGGTAAAGTAAGTCCATCATTACTAGCATCGTATGACTTAACGATATCAGTGCATGGACTAAAACTTATACGTTTATACGATCCAGATAATGACGTTTATATTGTTGAATTTAATCCTTCCGCTTTTGGGAAAATAATTGAGGAATTAGCTAACCGGCATGGAGTAGAGCTAAGAGATGATGGAATTCAACAAGTTCATTGTTGGCCTTATAATTTTGGACGAGGGTTAGAATTACAAGATGATTCAAGTAATGATAGCTTCGATCGAGACTTAATTAGAATCGCAAATCACATTATTCGATGCTTTTCAGAATCTAATTTTTTACCTACTGTGGTTTCTTCAGATCGTACAACAATTGATAATTCGGAACTATCTAATTTTTTCCATTCTCCGTCTTCTAGAAGCGGAATTCCTCAGAGATTCTTGAATGCACCTGTTGGATCAGTTGCAAAGTTTAATAGAGATCGATTGGGGGCTATAAATTTAATATCAATATCAAAATTTGAAGAATTGTTAATTGAAAAAGGAATTACTACGAAAATAGATAAAGATGAGTCTTTGTTTGATTTTGTCAATCGTTCTTTATCACACCATCTTTTTTTGGATCAAGGCTACCAAATTGCTTTTGATATTTGTGAATTGACTGAACCCATTGGGGCAGAAATAGATGAGAAAACTTATGTAGCCTTAATGATTACCCATTTGTTGGATAGCTCTGGTCGTCGTATGACATTTGAGGACGTAGGAACAGGAATCAGTTGTGCTGTACCTGTAATCGTGGCTATGTATGAGTCGCAAAGTTTTATTCAACAACCGGAATTACACTTACATCCAGCACTCCAATCTTCACTTGCTGACATTCTTGTTGAATCAGTTAATCGCAAAGATTCTAGTAGGCATATGATTGAAACGCATAGTGATTATCTGCTTTTGAGATGTTTACGCCGCATCCGAGAAACCTCTAACGGGCGTTTATCAAAAGACTCAAATTTAAGACTTTCCCCAGATGATGTCTCGGTGCTGTACTTTGATCCTCAGGCTGACGGGGCCACAATAATAAAATCTATTCGTGTTAGTACTCAGGGCGACTTTATTGATAGATGGCCCCGTGGTTTCTTCGAGGAGCGTGGAAAGGATATTTTTGATGAATGATCTTTACGGTATAGATCCAAAAGCTCCATCAAGCATTGGCGAACTTAGTGCATTAATTCGACTATTTTCCCCTTCAGAGGGAAGGTTTATCGCTGACTTTCCTATTGGCTGGACAAGTGAAATGCGAGATCATATGCGTTCGCTTTCTGATCTTTGCCGCATGGCAACTATTGAAGCCTGGTTAAATCTTGGTGCTCATGCAGTTCTTCCGACAAAGCAACAGTATAAATCAAGTTTAAGTTGGGCAGAAAACGCGTCTTATATTAGAGGCGATGTTATTAAGCTAATTGGACCATCAGAAAAGTCGAAAAGTCCGATAGAACCAATTGATCAGGTTCTTAATGATCCATTGGCATTTCGAGACTCAAGATCAGAGCTAATTCCTCGAACAGCTAATGCATACGCTGAAGTCGCAAGACCTCTACTACTTCGATCCCGAAAGGTAGTGCTCATTGATCCATATATTACTTTCCGGTATAGAGCAACTAATTCTAGTCAATGGTTTACAGATAGGCGACGTAATGTTGTTAAATCCATGTTAAAAGTAGCAAAGCAAGGAAAGTATTTGGAGTGCTTTGAAATCTTTTATGTTCCAGAAAGTAAAGACGTACCTGGGTCAGAGTACTTAGATGCGGATTTGAAGGAGCTTGTAAATGAACTTGACTTTAATTACTTACAGGTTGCAGCCAAACCTATTAAAAAGGATACAAATACAAAACAGCACGCAAGATATTTACTCGGTTTAAGAAGTGGATTACATTTTGATCATGGGTTTGATACAAATGATGATGGATCAAAAAATCATGTTGATTGGATTAGCCCTTCAGTCTTGATACATTTATTAGAAAAATTCACATAATTTTTTAGATTAGTTGTAGCGTGTATTGATTTAAGCTGTGAGTAAATCAAGCCACCATTCCAGTCGTTAAACACTCACCCTTAACAACGTAATCAAGTTCATTCGATAAATCCCACGACTATTCACAAGTCAATGCTCAAGCATTGACCGTGAGGTTGCAAAGAATTGCATTAATCATAGGGATTGCAGCCAAGATTAACAGGCCGGTTTAGACACTCAAATCCAAAAAGTTCCCATGGCTCAATTGCCATAGGCTAAGACTTTGACACCAAAACACTTGCATATAAAGAATCAGACTTGCCTCAAATTGCAATTGGCACGACTCACAACGATAGAAGTTTGGATTCTTTTTCAGGCGCTTTGGGCCAACCAGTTCAGCGCATTCAATGCACTTTCGGTTGAGATCAATTTGTATGCTTTCTTCCTTAAAGCCTACATCGCGATACTTGATATCAATCGCCTTAGAACTGTTGATCGAAATGACACCAAGAAGATGTAGCCTACTGAAGACGCTGTTGGTGCTTCGGGACAGATTGGTTGCGATAAGTTCTATGGAGTTTCCAGCTAGCAGGGATTCGACCAGCTGTTTTTATTCAGCTTGACCCCATCGCTTGTTGGCCATGACCGGCTGCGGTTTCAGAGCGTAGTGGTACTCAGCGTCAGTAAGATTCTCGATTGCAAAGCGCAATGCATCTTGAGTTTCTGGCGAAAAAAAAATTAGACTTCTTAAGTGCCAAGAGTCGTTTTTTGGATTCGGAATTGTTCTTACAAATCTCTTCAGACTTGACGCAGATTACTATATTTTTATTTCACCTGGTCAAAAATGTATATGTTTTTTTGTGATAACTATTATTTTCGAGGCTTCAAAAATCACAAGCGTAAAAACTATTTACGCTTGATGTCCTATAAGTTCTAATAATTGCATATTAAATAATACTTTAATATTCATTAATATACTACAAGTATACTACTTTGTGACTTTTCAACGCTGTTAGGTTGTTGATTTTTAATGGAAATATGGCAAATTGCTGGAGTCTTCACACGGTGGAAGCCAGTGGTTCGATCCCACTACGACCCACCAGATTTTCAAAAAAACGTATAAATTTTTAAGCCCTACAAGCTAAAAATCTGCTGCCCAGCTAGTCAGCCCAGCCCTCATGTGCATTAACGCGCTGTAGGGCTTTTTTAATGCCCGCATGCTTTGCTTGAATGGGTCCTGTGCCCGTAAATTGGGCTGCGAAAAATTGTGATTCAGTACTTGTCAAATGAATGTGACTGAAAGATACATTTCCCCAAACCTTTGATTGAAATGATTTTTCCATCGGATAGAAAATTTTGATCAACAAATTCTTAATAATATCGCCATAAAAATTCAACTAAATCTCTGCATCGTTGGCTGTCTTCATTAATTGGGTAATTTAAGGACTCATAGTCCAAGTCGCTTGTCGCACCGGGAGATAAGAAATTCATTATTCAATACGTTTCTTCATTAGTACACGGCCCCCCTTTGGATAAATCGTTGATTACTTCATTACTTCATTACTTCAGATTACTTTTAATTATTATCCCCTTAGCACTTTATTAAATTACATTATCTATAACTCTTTAAAGTGTTCTCCGCATTTAATTATTGGAAAATAAAAAAATGTTGATTGCATAAGCAATAACATGTCTTTTACTACTCCTACATTTATCGCTAATTTGTCGGATCCCATACTGAAGGTGGATCTGACAAATGCATATTCAGCAAATGGTGTTATCACACAAGCTAATTTGGCGGTGTTGTTCCCAAAGCTAGCCACTGAAGTGGGTAACGGTACGTTAAGCGCAAGTCAAGTTGAAGATTTAAAAAACAATCGCAAACAATATCAATGCAGTTGATGGCAATAATGCGTATGTTACCTATATTACCCAAGCATTGATCAACGGAAATATTTCAAATTTATATTTCACTGGTGGTCAGGACTATCAAATTCAATTATTGCCCCCACCTTCAACATCCCTCGTTATAAATATCGCACCTCAATCTTGCTTATTAAAAATAGATTCAGTTGTAGGCATTTATTTCTCTGATTCAACAGCAAACAGTTCGCACAATTATCGAGTTGAAATTAAAGACACTCATGGTGGAAAGATATCCATCAATCCTTCATCTAACGTTTCTTTCCAGTCTCCTTACTACTCAAGTGATTTGATATTTTCTGGAACATTAAAAAATATCAATTCAGCACTAGGGACATTAAACTTAGTTTCATCCACAGTTGGAATTGACCCACTCTCTATTTCCATAACAGATCTGACCACGAATCAAGTGGTTAATGCTGATAATAATGTTTATGTAACCGATCAGATTTTATTTCAAGTATGCATGGACCAAACAATAATTGGTCCGTGGTTGAATCAAGGACCTAGGCAATACCCAATAACAGACCAAACAATTATTCAAAATCAAACGACACCAATATTAGGATTGGGACTTAAGGACAGTTCTTCAGGCTCAAATTCAATTACTGCCATTGTTAGTGATACCTATGGATTCTTAAATGTTAGCACTTCACTGTCTGGTGCAAATATTGTACGATTATCAAATACATCATTATCAATTTCAGGAACGCTTTCCCAAGTCAATCTAGCCTTAAATAATATAACAGTTCTGAATAACGTTTTAGGATTGGATTTAATCAATATACAAGCCACCAACGGGAATAATGTCACCGTTTACGGATCTGATCAAATAACAACTCTTGGCGCACCAGGAGTGAGTACAACGACCACATCCAATCAAATTACTCAGCTCAATAATAAATGGTTTTTAGGTTCGGATTTACCGAGTGATTTATTTGTTTATGGCAGCTCGCTCTCACCATTAAAAATTTCCTATTACGATCCAACAGCCTACTCCGCGTTAAATCCCTGGGGTGTTTCTACTATTTTTGGTTCTTATGGAACAAGTGGTTTTGTAGAAAACACCATTAATGGAGCAGTTCATTTTGCTCCAAGCATGAATGACGTGAATCAAGGTGGTATAGGAGATTGTGTATTACTCTCATGGCTTGCCGATTTGGCCCATACCAATTCATCTGTCATTCACAATATGATTTCTGACAATGGCAATGGGACCTACGGAATCAAGCTTTATCAATTAGGAATTCCTCTTTACATCACAGTTAACAG
The DNA here is from genome assembly GCA_903875135.1 of uncultured beta proteobacterium. Lineage (GTDB taxonomy): Bacteria > Pseudomonadota > Gammaproteobacteria > Burkholderiales > Burkholderiaceae > Polynucleobacter. The sequence continues at coordinate 6,370 of CAIQUZ010000082.1, forward strand.
TATATTGAGCAATATAAGTAGCACTGGACAGTATTCTTGGGCAGGCTTAATTGAAAAAGCAATGGCTCAACTTCAATCCGAAGGTCTTACCAACACGCTCAACTCCATTCCTGTTTTAAACCCATGGGATAACAGTTTTATACAACTAGGATTCCCCCAAGATTTATTTGCCAATCAAGGAAATTCATTTACTTATATAGGTGCTGTCGGAGTGCCTACTGTCGCTGATATGACAGGAGCCACCGTAATTACCAAATATTCTTTTATAGGCAACACCTGGATAGGAACAGTTAAGAATAGTGTTAATTTCTCTGGTTCAAGCATTGCAGATACATCACTTTCAATATCTGCATTTCAAATTTTTTTAATCAACACTCTTTTGCAAGGAAGTGATATTTCAGCCGGATTTTTGGGTTGGTATGACAATTCAGGTAGGCAGTGTTCAGACGCAGAAGAAGCACACGCATGTTCCATTTATGGATACGATAACGCAACTGGAAATTTCCAGCTGCGCAATTCCTGGGGGAATGGCCAGAACATCAATTCACAATTTTATCAAACAACTTTTGAAGCATCGATTACTCAATTATTGAAAGCAGATATCCTAATTGATAATTTAATTTCGATAGATCCAATCGTCAATACTGTAGATCAAGTTATTTCCCCTAATTTTCCCTCAGTAATTCATGGAATATCAATTTATTATTCAAATGTTACCCATCCTTTAAGTTCGAACTACAACCCAACAATTACAGTAGTTATTTCTGACCGTGCAGGATTATTCAACGTTCCAACGACAGGCTTAACTAGCTTTTCTGGACAAAATACCAATAATCTAAGCATAACGGGCTCCCTTTCTGCTGTGAATTTAGCTTTATCTTCTTTGACAGATACAAATCCTGGCAACCCTTTAAACTCTACCGATATGATAAACATAGGGGTAACTGATCCCAATGGATATACTGGTACTGGAACTATAGGGCTACAGGTAGCAAGTGCGCCATCGATTTCTCCAAACACTTCTTATACAGTAAACATAGGTTCAGCTTCTGCCATCAATGGCTTATCTATTGTGGATGCTGGAGCAGGCAATTCACTGATGACAGTAGTGATCTCTGATGCTCAAGGATTACTGAACGCAACAGCAGCAACAGGCATATCTATTTCTGGAGCCAATACTTCCAATCTAACTTTATCTGGAAAAACTATTGCTGCCTTTGGAAGTTCAACTTGCCTAGCTGCTATGAATCAAACTCTTGCAACCCTAACATACAAAAATTCCACTCCAAGTGTTGATACTTTAACTCTAACGACGACGGACTGGGGAACCAATTTGGTAGGAACAGCAACAATTTCTGTGACTGCGAGCAATGTGTCTGTAGTTCCAGCACTTGGTGCTTTCAGCGCTGGAGCGACCATTACCTTACTGCAACCCAACGGGACCGTAATATCGGTTTCTCAGACTGATGCCACAGGGGTAGTTCGTGCAATTGGGTTGGGGGCCTATACGGGGCCCTTTATTGTCCAAGTAACAGGTGGGCCTGGCGTTACCGTATACAACGAACGCACGGGTCAAAACGAGCCGTTTGCGGCAAACAATACCCTTTTGTCGATCGTACCATCTTCAACCAATCTTCCTGCGAACGGCTCAGTTGGGGTCACTGAGTTGACCAACGCTGCTGCTGCTATTTTAATTCCGAACCCAACCGCACCTACGATTTCAGGGTCAGCGCAAGCGGTTCAGCTGGCAATTACAAACGCGAATAATACAATCGCCGCCGCTGTTGGATTACCAGCCAATGTAAGTTTACTGACGGCTCCAACACCTTTGTCTCTAAGCTCCCCGACAACTATCACAGCCACCGATCCAGCAACCATTCTGATGACTGCATTATTGACCTCCATCGCTAACGCTGAAACAGGTTCTGTGGTGTCAAATGCTTCCGCAATGGCCGCTGGAGTTGCTGCAAACAATGGATCTTTATCGGCGTCTTCTGGCATTATCAATACTGCACTATCAAATCTTAATACGGTGATTAATCACATCGTCCCTGCCGCCACACTCAATTCCTTGGGCACGGCCTTAACAAATCTTGTTTCTCAAGTTTCTTCAATACCAAACGGTGAAGTGCCTATCGGCGTCACTCCATCTTGCCCCAATGTGTTGAGCATTTCTGCACCCTTGAGTGTCTTGACTATGGCCTGATTCAATGCATTGATGATTTCAGGCGAAGTTTTACTGGGAACAAATACCCCATACCAGACACCAGCCACATAGCCAGGGACGGTCTCTGCCATCGAGGGCACTTGCGGCAACATGGGAAGACGCTCAGCAGAGGTGACAGCGATGGCCTTGAGTTGTCCATTTTTTGCGAACTTCATGCCCGCCAATAAATCAGTGAAGGACAAATCCACCTGCGTACTCATCAAAGCCATCGTGGCAGGGCCAGTGCCTTTGTAGGCAATATGGCGCAAATCAACATCGGCCAAAAGCTTCAACAGTTGAGCTGCCAAATGGCCCGTACCACCAATTCCAGATGAAGAAAAAGTCAATTGACCAGGCTCTGCCTTGGCTTTGGCGATGATTTGAGCCAAGTTATTGAACGGTGAATTGGGTTCGACCAAAAGAATTGCAGGATTGTTCGCAACAAGGCTGACAGGGAGCAAATCTTTTTGCGGGTTATAGGACAACTTTTTGACTAAAAAAGGTGCCACCACAATGGGCGAAGTGGAGGCCAAGATGATGGTGTAACCATCGGGTGCAGCATTCACCAAAGCCTGTGTTCCAACCACTCCACCGCCACCAGGCTTGTTGTCAATAAAAATCGATTGCCCAAGAGTCGTGGACAGATGCCTGGCCAACAATCGACCCATGATGTCAACGCCTCCACCAGGCTCATAAGGCACAATCATTTTAAGGGGCTTGCTTGGGTAAATGGGCTCAGCAGCAAACCCTGAAAAAGTCAAGCCCGTTAACGTCAACAAGGCGATGGTTGCTTTTATATTCAACAATGGTTTCATGGCTTCTCCAAAATGCGAAAACCTCACCGCTTTCGCAACGATTCTTTATTAGTTTTGCGCGGGACTTGATCAATCAAGGTGAACAGGTTATGTCCTCAGTGGGCATCATTTTAATCGTGCAACAATGATCTGTTATTGCTCACTGATCACAACAAACCGCTATTGACTTGGTTAAAAACTACCAGTTGAATTGTAGCTTTTTAACTCAAGACCCATTGAAAGTTTTAAGTTCAGTTAAACCACTCTTGCTTTAACTCAAATGCCATCGGAGTCTTCAGTAAAGCGATGATGGATCAAACTCATTGTAGTGATGATGAGTGCGCTTGGACACATTGCAGCTGTGACCGTTATTGACTGTATCTGAAATGATTGAAAAACAATAAAAGACAGACAAAGAAATACCAAAAGCTGGCAACCACCTTGCGAACTGATTGCTCATGGTGACTCGACTCCTCGGTCCAAGGGTTGGCCTTGCGATCCAAGTGCAGAACGTGATCAATGTCGAGTAGTCCAATGAGCAGCAGTGCACTCATTGGGTATTTGAGGTAAAACTTAATCGAGATTGGCCCTTTCAGCTGAACGAATATTCGTGGTGAATGATTCTCCGGTATCGATCAAGGTGATTTTTTTCAAAGCCCCACCCTTGCTTCCATTTCGAAGCGGACTGAAGGACACTTCAACTTTATCCCCAGCTTTGATGGATGTTCTCTTCCATCCGTCTCTGACCAAATTACCAGGACTCGTCATCTCCATGAGCCACAAAGCAGACTCCTCATTGGCTTGCGTGGTGCCGGTGACAAAAATACCCACGTGCGGATTGGTCCACTGCACTTCTTTGACAACCCCATTCAAAACCACACTTTTGGCGTGATCAAACATCGTGGTCGAATGATGAGCAAAAGAGGGTAGCGTTGCCATGAAACTGGCCAATACAAATACTTTTAATAGGGAGCGCTTATAAGCTTTTATCGCATTCATGATGAAGTTTCCTTAGGTGTAATTGAATTATTTATTGGTAACGGTTCTGTTGCCACCAACATCATATTGAATTTGTTCGTAAACGGCATCTCCATTTTTATCAATTTTAGGAATATATGTTCCCTCCAAACAGATGCCTTCCACAATATCGTACTTTTTGGCGCGTTGTCTAAAAAATAATCGGGTAGTTTTCCAAGGCTTGGTGAGCACTTTGGGAGCAAATATCTCCAAATCATCAGCCAAAATATCCTTCCCCTGCAAATGGATGCGCTCAACGACGTGCATATCCCCGTTGCTAGGGACTCCTGCGGCCTCAGAAACGGCCAACAAAGACTGAGGAATAATACCAACCGTATCGACAACAAGCGTGTCCCCTTCCCAGTGACCTATAGAATGACCATGAAGTGTTGGATCCGGATCATCGGGGTGTTTACGTCCATCAGTATAAATGCGCCTGATTCGATTGCCATCGGACTCACCCAATAAAGTGACCCGGCCAGGAGTGAATAATATCTCCATCGCATTGTGAGTGATCAACATCCAAGAGGGCATGCCCTCTGGCAAACAATTCACAAACAATGGAGTTGGTCGACCTGCAGCTTCTTCAGCATATTGGAACTTGATAGTAGCAGCGGCCCTGGCATTCCATGGCGGCGGATTCGTTTTTTGTTGCATATCTTGGTCTGTAATTTTTGGATTCCAAGATCCAGACCAATCGGGCAATGAAGAAATATCAGTCCAATCCTTTGGGGTGGGTGGGTCGTACCGATCCACGCTAGCAGCATAGGCGCATTGACCAATAACAAGAAACACCAAGGCTACACAAAAGCCAAAGTTGGCTCGAAGCCATCTGATTTGAATTTCAAACATGCTTAATTTCCTCTTTAACTATGAAAGCGTCAACTCCAAGGTGAAACCGATCAAACGCCCCATGACCACCACAACAAACCAACAAATCAGCGACACGAGACAAAATACCTTGGTACTTTTGATATGTGCAATTTCAAATGGATGGCTCTCCAAGGGATTGTTTTTTTTCTTGAATACAAATTGATACAACGTCATGTTGATTCCAATCAAAATCAGCATGATCATTTTTACTTGGAAATAAATATTATTGTAGTAATTCAATGCATTGGACGTGAACAAGATGGCCCCAGTCACACAAGACAAGAAAAATGCAATCCAAGTGACTGGCAAGACGTTTTTATTGAAAGAGTCAACATCTTCATCAAGACCGAACAATCCCAATATCCTTAAGTCAACATAAGCGATAGAACCCATCACCCAGGAGACAGTCAAAATATGAAAACTCTCAATCCAAGGAAATAACAACTCGTTTTCACGAACATTATTGGCCAAGTTCGAGTCGTGTAACGCTCTTAAAAAAGTATCAAGATATTGCATTTTACGTGTAAGCAATCCAGCGACCAGCGAAAATGATCAATACCAAATTGATCAAAAGCAGAGCAGCCAATAGTTTATGATTGAAAGTAATGGGTGATGAAATGGATGGATCTTTTCGATTTTCAACACTGGATATTTTTTTGATCCAAAAAAATATGACGATGGCTGTCAAAAGCAATATCATTTTCACTTGAAAAACCCAGTTGGCCAAAGAGCGTGAAGGCTCCCCAATGATCAACACTGAACCCGTCAGCAATAACACAGTCAAGGCAGGCGTGATCACAGCTTGGAAGCGAACAATCGTTTGACTTAAACTTTTCCCCACCATGAAACGATCAAAAATTTTCAGGCCAACCAACAGTAAAGATGTTCCAACTGCACAAACAGCAAATATATGGATGATCTGCACAAGAGGCACAAGCCAATCATTGACTTGAATTGCCTGACTGAGGTCGGTATCTTCAAGCCAAGTACAAAAATTCAAAAGCTGAGCATTGTTCATAAATAAATCACTGACGATCAATCAAAGCATCTGCGCAAAACATTGAGCATTACCCCATAAATATATTTTTAGCACAACACAAGTCACTGTGGATATGCGTATTTAAGATGGCAGTTTTCACATACCGTATCCATCATCGAGCCATTATTGAATAACTCTTCTTTATCATGCGCAATGATCGAGTCTAGGGTTTTTTGACCCGCCACACTCAAAGCACGAGCAAATTTAAACCAGTCACCCTTATCGAGAGCTCTTCCATCAAGCATCAATAAATTGCCACTTTCAATCAAAATAGCAGCATGGCTTTTCAATTGATCCCATTCTTCATCTGTTTTAGGTGACTTTTCAATCACCCCGCTTTCATTGCTCACCCAACTCACTGAGTCGAAGATGGCATCGGCAGCCGGATCAACCACCCACTCCATCAACTGTGGCAACTTCAAATCGGTGTTGTACTTTGTAGCCGTTGATGCACATCCCTGCAAGAAAACTATCACCATGATGAGTAGACATTTAACAATTTTCATTTTGCAATATCAATTCCATGTGCTTTGATCAATTCCATGTGCTTTGATCAATTCAATGCTTTTATTGGAAAGTAACATGTTCAAAAATTCTTGAGCATTTTTATTTTCACGGGCACCTCGACTCAAAGCCACACTGTAATCGGTGTAGTTTTGAACTTCTGCAGGAAGTGGGCCCACAATGGTTACTCCAGGAACTTGCAACAACTCACTTTTTTGATGAATCGCAAGCACTGCTTCGCCAGTGATTAATTTTTCCGCAACCAATCCGCCTTGCACCAATACAGCTTTACCGCGAACTAGCTCCAATAGATTTTTTTTTCTGAATAGATTTTCCAAATAAATTCCACTGGATCCGCCACTGGCAGGATCGATGTAGGCTACATTTTTTGTTTCAACCAGCAGTCTAAAAAAATCATCAACGCTGACAATATTGGGTTGTACTTGACCCTTTTTGACAGCCACAGCGATTCCAACTCGGCCCAATGGCTGGATGCTTGCCAGATCAATATTTTGAACAACGGAGGGATCTCTTAGTGCACCAGGTGTCAAGACCACTGCATCAAATGATTCTCCTGTTGCAATTCTCTTGACAAGCACTCCAGTGGTTTCATTTTCGATTTGTACTTGAACCTTGAAGTGAGCGCTGAATTCAGGCGCCAATTCAACCAAAACTTGTTTGAATGTACCTGCTGTGAGAATTTTGATCTTGTCAGTACTCATGGCTTGCGTATGAACGAGTAATAAAAATAACGTTGTGACAATCAGTCGCATTATGATTTCAACCCTTGATTGCGATCCAAGTGTGATGCCATCCAAAATTTTTAGCCACCACAGTCTCTCGCGGGATAAGTCTTAGCAAAGGAGTGGCTGCAAGCCACTGCAGGAACAGTCAATGCTGATGATCCAAGCCATCACAGAACATAGTCTCACCAACCTGATTCTTGACTTGCCTGAGGATCAAAGCATATGAGTTGATCATACATCTCAGGAAAGTTTTTTTTAAAGCAGCAGCCTCTTTACATGTCATCGGTTACCCCTAATGGATAACCTAGCTCAATATCCATATCTTGAGCTGAGTTGAGTCGTCCAAAAGTAGTTCTTTGATTGAAACAGTTGAATGAACCCTACAATTTCAATGCGCGATGACCAATTGCGCCAAAAGTTCACTATTGGCCAATAGATCCTCACTCAGTCCTTGATGAGCGATCATTCCTCTATTGAGGACCATCACCTCATGCGTCACTCCCAGTGCCAATTTCATAGACTGCTCGACTAAAATCACAGTCAAGGCTTCCTCAGCAGTTAACAGAAAGCCAGGCTCGTCAAAAACCATTATAAATCAACGACTTATAGGCGTTTTTATTAAACGTGTAATATTTCGTGTAATAACCCTAAAAGTTACATAATGTAACTTTCCAGCCAAAACACCCAAATTTACGTTCAGCGCTGTCATTTTACGCGTGAAAGTTAGACGCCAGGCTTGGGGCTCGAACCAGTTATTGGGAAAGTTCGACTCCGTAAAAGGAGCTCGAATTTTTTCTAGCCATTGCTTCCATGTTTCGGTTGTCCATTTTGGAGATTGAAGCAAAACTGTTGTCACAGCAACTAATGGGGCGGTGGCAATGGATGAAGATGAGGAAATGGCTGAGCTGAGGGCGCAAGAAGCTAGGCGGGTTAGGGATGAGGCTAAGAAGTGCTTGAGGCATGCCAGCTTTCAACTGGAAAAAGCGGCTTACGAAATCGACGAATACCTGAAAGACTTCAGCACTGCTCGCATACCTATTAGGCGGCAAGTGATTCTCAACGAAGCTATCGGGCATTTAGTAGCAAACGTATTGCCGAATTTGGGCATCGCTGAGATGGCAAGGGTGCAGGTGCAGCTTGCACTGCGTGACTATATTAAAAGTTCAGCTTAATCATCTTGACATGCCAAAATGGCATTTACACAGTGAGGTGTTTTATGACCGATACAGCTGATTCATTAATAAGTTACAGCCGTGAAAAATCCCGAGTATGTCCGATGCCAATGCAGTGGGATGCCTTGTGGAATTTACTTCCAAATCGAAAGCGCGTTGGAAGTGGTTGGGAACCTGCGCTACCTCTAATCCTCGCAGCTTGGCACGACACACCAGCTTTAAGCAAGATTCTTAGGTTAGAAGAACATATTAGGTGGGCAGAAGAGCAAAAAGCACTTGATGAAATTTCTACATTTCTACGCAATTTACCTGAAGATCAGTGGCTTCATTTAGATGAGTAGGTTATCGTAGTTTCACATTTTGGAATTTTTAAGGGACCACATCTGCTTCATTTCTTTTTTAAATCTGAAATCAATATCCCAAATAATTACACGAATTGAAGACTTAAAATTTTCATCAAATAAAACATCCAAAATTGATTGAATTTCATAAATTGGAAGTTTGTTTTGGATGAATCCAAAATGCGTGAAATTCAATACATCGGCTTTTACAGCGTTTGCTGCTTTTATTAGATCTTTGATTAGAAAATCAGTGTCGCCTTTACCTTTAGTAGAGGGTACAAGAAGAAGTGTAGGAGTTAATTCTTTGATTACAGCAATTTCATTGCGAATGTTGCACTGAGGGTCAATTGTTAGTAATTCAAAAGCAATATAAGGCTTTCTTGTACTACCACCCTCGTAATGCATTAGATCAAATTCTTTATAAAAACTAACAGATTTATCAATAAATGATTGAATATTTTTTCTGCTTTTAGGAATATCTTTGTCCGATATCTGCAGTAGGCCAAGTGCTCTTTTGTCAATTAGCATTTCTGAAAAAAATCGATTCTTTAGGCCGTTTGCCAAAGATTCTGTCATCGTAAATTGCGGTGATTCTTGCATGATTGATTCTTATTAAACGCATCTAAAAACTATATACACTTTTCCGATTTGCCTCAAATTGCAATTGGCACGACTCACAGCGGTAAAAGTTCGGATTCTTTTTCAGGCGCTTTGGGCCAACCAGTTCAGCGCATTCAATGCACTTTCGGTTGAAATCAATTTCTATACGTTCTTCCTTGAAGCTAAGATCGCGATACTTGATATCAATCGCCTTAGAACTGTTGATCGAAATGACACCAAGAAGATGTAGCCTACTGAAGACGCTGTTGGTGCTTCGGGACAGATTGGTTGCGATAAGTTCTATGGAGTTTCCAGCTAGCAGGGA